>JBBCJT010000187.1:0-39555 GCA_037190665.1 Rhodovastum atsumiense
GCCACCAGCATCTCGAAGAAATGCGAGGCGACGTTGGTGGTCGGCGACGAGTTGTAGAAGTGCGGATCGAGCGAGGTGGCGGGCGCGGCCGCACCGATGGTCAGGCGCTGCGCCTGCGCGGTGGTGCAGGCGGCGAGCAGTGCGACGGCGAGGGGAAGACGGCGCAAGGGCGGCTCTCCTGTAGGGATACGAAACCCTCGCCGCGAACGTGTCTGTCGGCAAGGTTTACAATCGCACCGCCGCGCAGAACCATGAGGCCGCAACCTGAAAGGCAGCTTCATGCGGGTCGTCGTTGTCGGGGCAGGCGTGTTCGGTGCGAGTGCCGCCTATCATCTGGCGCGCGCGGGCGCGGAGGTGGTGATCGTCGATCCGATGATGGAAGGCCGCGCCACCGCCGCGGGCGCAGGCATCATCTGCCCCTGGGCCTCGCGGCTGACGGATCCGGACTGGTATCGCCTTTCGGCCGGTGGCGCGCGCTACTATCCGGAGCTGGTCGCGCATCTGGCCGAGGACGGGCAGACCGATCTCAGCTACCGCCGCGTGGGCGCGCTGTGCATCGACGGCAGCGACGCCACGCTGGCGGAGATGGAACCGCACATCCGCGCCCGCCTTGCCGAGGCACCGGAAGCCGGAGCGCTCAGCCATCTCTCGCCGGCGGAGGCGCGGGCGATGTTCCCGCCGCTGCGTCCGGACACGCCGGCCCTGCACATCGAAGGCGCGGCGCGCGTGGACGGGCGGCTGCTCGCCGCCGCGATGCGCCGGGCGACGGAGAAGCGCGGCGCGCGGGTCCTCGAGGCAGCCGTTACCGCGCTCGCCGGCGACGGCACGCGTGTCACCGGCGTGAAGACCGCCGACGCGCTTATCGACGGTGACGAGGTGGTGCTCGCCGCCGGTGCCTGGGCGCCGCCGCTGCTCGCGCCGCTGGGGGTGACGCTCGCGGTGGAGCCGCAGCGCGGGCAGATCCTGCACCTGCGCCTGCCCGGGCAGGACACGTCGCGCTGGCCGGTACTGCTGCCGATGAGCCCGCACTACCTGCTGGCTTTCGATGACTCCCGCGTTGTCATCGGCGCCACGCGGGAGACGGGCTCGGGCTTCGACGGCCGGCTGACCGCCGGCGGCGTGATGCAGGTGCTGCAGCAGGGGCTGGAAGCCGCACCCGGACTCGCGGCCGCGACGCTCCATGAGCTGCGAGTCGGGCTGCGCCCCATGGGTCCCGACAGCAAGCCGCTGCTCGGACGCGTGCCGGGGATCGACGGACTCTGCATCGCAAACGGGCTTGGCGCGGGTGGATTGACCATGGGGCCCTACGCAGGGTTGCTGCTCGCGCAACTTCTGGCGGAGGGACGCGCGCAAATTTCGCTCGATGCGTACAGTCCGGTGCGACGCAACCAGCACATGTAGTGGGACATGTTGCGACACGTTCAACGCAGCGGCTAAGCTGTCGCATAGAACGAAAATGTTGAGGCTTTCTGGATGGACCGGTGGCGCCTTGCGCCTGGAGCGGGTACCCGCATCGCTGTGATCGGCGGGACGCGCACCATCGGCCGCGCGGTCGTGAGTGCACTCGCTGCGGAGGGGGCGAGCGTCGCTGTCTTCGATCTTCCCGACGCGCTGGCCGGCGCATTGCCGCCGGAGAGCGCACGCTGCATCGCCCTCGACCCGACCGACGCCGCCTCGGTCGCCGCGGCCTTCGCCCAGCTCGCCGACTGGCGGGCGCTGGATGCCTGCGTGATGCTGTCCGGCGTGGCCTGCCGGCGCGATCTCGACGAGGCCGCCTCTCCGGAGAGCTGGCAGAGCGTCGTGACCGGCAACCTGCGCAGCACCTTCCTGGTCGCGCGCCGGGTGCTGCCGCTGCTTCGCCGCGGCCGCGATCCGGCGCTGGTGCTGGCCACCTCCTGCCTGGGGACCGACGGGCGGTCGATGCACCGGCCCTGTTCCGCCGCCCGCACCGGGATGATCGCCCTGACCCGCACCCTGGCGCTGGAGGCCGCCCCGTCCGTGCGGGTGAACTGCGTGGCGCCGGATGTCAGCGGGGACGAGGACGTGCTGGTGCCGCTCGGCCGCATGGTCATGGCCGACGACGTGGCCGGCCCGGTGCTGTTCCTCCTGGGACCCGCCGCGCGCTACATGACGGGGCAGACGCTGCACGTGAACGGCGGCGCGCATATGCCCTGAGTGCGGAGCATCGTTGACGCCGCCTGCGCCGCCCGCGACAAACGCGCGAACGCCGTAGGGGGAAATGCCATGATCCGCCGTCGCTCCGTACTCGCCGCGCCCGCAATCCTCGCCGCCATGCCGGCCCGCGCGCAGGGCGCAACGATGCGCCTGTCGCACCAGTTCCCGCCGGCGCACCACATCGCCAAGGCGATCGCGGCCTTCGCCGAGGATGTGAACGCGCGCAATGCCGGCATCCAGGTGCAGGTCTTCCCGGCCGAGCAGCTCGCCAAGGTGGCCGAGAATTTCCCGGGCGTCGCGCGCGGCGCCTTCGAGGCCGCGGGCCTCGTCAACTTCAACTGGGGCAACACGCTGCCCGAGATGTCGGGGATGACGATCCCCTTCCTGTCCACCGACCTGCCGAAGATCCAGCGCTTCGTGGGCAGCGACGCGGCGAAGTTCCTCGAGTCGCTGATCGCGAAGAAGGGCGTGACCAACCTCGCCTGGCTGTTCACGACGCGGATGAGCATCATCACCTCCAACCGCAAGCCGATCCTCACCACGGAGGATTTCCGCGGGCTGAAGGTACGCGGGCTCAATCCGCTGACAGACCATGCGCTGACGGCGGTGGGCGCGGCAGCTCTCGCCACGCCGGGGCCGGAAGTGCCCGGCGCTCTGCAGTCGGGCGTGCTGGATGCCGGCATCACCGACGTGTCGGCCGCCGTGTCGCGCCGCTACTACGAGTTCCAGAAGTTCGGCACGGTCGCGCCCTACATCACCGCCTACACGCATATCTTCGTGAACCCGCGCTGGCTGCAGTCGCTGAACCCGGCGCAGCTTCAGGCGCTGGAGCAGGCGGCGCGCAAGGCGGAGACGAACGCGATCGGGCTGACCGAGGAGACGGCCGCCGCCGCGACCGGCGAACTGCGTTCCCGCGGCATGACGGTCACGGAACTGGATGCGGCCGGCATCGCGTCGTGGAAGGCGCAGATGCAGAAGCCCGTGGTCGATGCCTTCCTGCGCAGCGCGCCCGAAGGTGGGGCGAGGATCATCGAGCTGCTGGACAAGCTGTGAACCGCCTCGCGGCCTTGCTGGCGCGCGTGGCGGTCGCGCTCAGCGGGGTCGCGCTGGTCGTCTGCTTCGCGCTGATCTGCATCGGCGTCTTCGCCCGCTACGTGCTGGCCATGCCGATCGCGTGGATCGACCACGTGGCCGGCTGGCTCGTCGTGGCCGTGGTGATGCTCGCCGCGCCGGAAGCGCAGCGACGCTTCGAGCATATCGGCGTGGACGTGCCGGTGGGGCGCGTGAGCATGCGCACCGCGCGCCTGATGTTCATGGCCGGCATCCTCTCCGTTCTGGTCGTCGCCGCGATCCTGCTGATCGAAGGGTGGGAGACCGTATCCTTCTCCCGCATGATCGGGATGGGCACGAACCTGGAGGATGTGCCGCTCTGGTGGCCGCAGCTCCTGATCCCCGTCGGCGCCGCGCTGCTGCTGGTGGTCGCGGCCGCGCAGGCGCTGACCATGCTGCGCGGCGGGCGGCCGGAGCATCTGCCTGATACGCCCAACGACACGCCGCGCGACCTGCTTGCACGCGAATGACCTTCCTTCTGCTTCTCGCGGCACTGATCGTGCTGCTCTATCTCGGCCTGCCCATCTTCACGGGGCTGTTCCTGCTTTCGCTCGGGGTGCTGTGGGCCACCGAGGGCACGGTCGCAGCACTCGGCGAGCAGGTCTTCAACCAGCTTGACGGCTACCTGCTCGTCGCGATCCCGCTGTTCATGCTGATGGCGCATGTGATGGTGCGCGGCCGCGTGGTGGACGACCTGTACGCGGCCGCCTTCGCGCTGCTGAAGCGCGTGCGGGGCGGCGTGGGCATCGCCACCGTGATCGCCTGCACCATCTTCGCGGCGATCTCCGGCTCTTCGGTCGCGACCGCGCTGACCGTGGGCAAGATCGCGATCCCGCAGATGCTGCGCTACGGCATGTCGCGCAAGGGCGCGTTCGGGGTGGTGGCCGGTGGCGGCACGCTCGGCATCCTGATCCCGCCCTCGGCGCCGATGGTGCTGTACGCCTATGTGACCGAGACCAGCGTCGGCGCGCTGTTCGCCGCCGGCCTCATTCCCGGCCTGCTGATGGCGGCGATGTTCGCCCTGTACTGCATGGCGACCGAAGGCCGCCCGACGATCTCCGCCGATGAGGAGTTGCCGCGGGCCGATGCGCGCACGATCTCGCGCAGCCTGTGGGCGTTGTCGCTGCCGGCTTTCGTGCTCGGCGGCATCTATCTCGGCGTCTTCACCGCCACCGAGGCGGCGGGCACCGGCACGCTTTATGCGCTTGCGATCACCGCGCTCGTCTATCGCGCCGTCACCCTGCGGGACCTCTGGCAGGGGGTGGAGGATGCTGCGCGCACCACTGCGATGCTGCTGATGATCATCGTCGGCGCGGCGGTCTACGGCTACATGCTCACCAAACTGCGCATCCCCCAGCAGCTCGCCGAGCTGGTCGTGAGCTGGGGGATCGGGCGTACCGGCTTCCTGATCGCGGTGATGGTGCTGGTCTTCATACTGGGGCTGGTACTGGAGAGCTTCTCGATCATCCTGGTCACCATGCCGGTGATACAGCCGGTGATGCACGCGCTGGACATCGATCCGGTCTGGTACGGCGTGCTGCTGACGCTGAACCTTGAGATGGCGCTGATCAGCCCGCCGGTGGCCTTGAACCTCGTGGTGATCAAGGCGATCACCGGCGCGCCGCTGAGCGAGGTGAACCGCTCGATCATGCCCTACATGCTGATGCTGGCAGTGGGGATCGCCGCGCTGATCTACGCGCCGGGCATCGCCCTGTGGCTGCCGCGGACCATGGGATACGGGGGGTAGTCCGATCCCCACGGCGGCATGGCGATGCCGCGCGGCGACATCAGCGGCAGCGGGGCAGGGCGGCCGAACAGATAGCCTTGGCCCAGGGCGACGCCGAGGCTGCGCATCAGCTCGGCTTCCGCCCTGTGCTCGATACGTTCGGCGATGATGCGTGCGCCGGCGGCGCTTGCGATCTCGACCATGCCGGCGAGCAGGCTGCGGTCGCGCTCGCGCGCCACCGCGGCGCCGACATAGCTGCCGTCGATCTTGACGAAGTCGACCGGGAACTCGCGCAGGTAGCGGAAGGCGGCGGCGCCGGCGCCGAAATCGTCGAGGCAGACCGACACGCCGTTGCGCCGGAAGAGCTGCATCGTCTCTCCGGCGGAATCCAGTTCGGTGACCGCCGCCGTCTCCGTCAGCTCGATCAGCAGCCGCGGCGCGAGTCCCGGCCGATCGCGCAGCAGTGCGCAGACATATGCGCGGAAGCTTGCCGACTGCACCGACACGCCGGAGATGTTGACCGCGATGCGCAGGCCGGGAGCGGCGATCGCCGTATCCGCGGCGGTCTCCAGAACGGCCCTGTCCAGGATCTCGGCAAGACCCAGGGTTTCGGCGAGCAGCACGAAATCCTGGCTGTCGCGCAGCAGCCTGTCGTTGGATGGCGGCGTGCGCAGCAGCGCCTCGTGGTGATGCACCGCGCCGTCCTTCAGGTTCACCACCGGCTGGAAGACGAGGCGGAAGTTGCGATCCTCGATGGCGCGGCGAAGCGTGCGCGCGCGCTCCGCCGCCTCGCGCACGAAGCCGTCGAGGTCGTCGGCGAGGCCGCTCTGCGCAAGCCGCTCCGCCCCGCCATCGGCGAAGCGGTCGAGCGCGAAGCGCAGTGTCCGTATCGTCTGTTCGGGTGTCAGGCCCATCGGTTCGAGATGAAGGAGCAGACTCGCGGCCGACATCTCGAGTCCCTCGGCGCGAATGGCCGTCTCCAGACGGGCGGTGATCGCAGCCAGTTCCTGCCCGTCATTGGCGAGGACGCCGAAGCGGCCGGCACCCGCGGCGGCCGAGGCCCGGGCATCGTTGGCGATCATCTCGGCAAGCCGGGCGGCGAGGTCGGCCGCGCATTCGGAGCCCATCGCATCGACGGCGCGATCCCAGCCCGACAGTTCGATCATGCCGAGCGTCGCCGTGCCGCCACCCCGCGTCGCGCCCTCCGCGGCGCGGGCGAGCCCGTCGAGCGCCAGCGTCGTCGGCCGGTCGGGCTGGACAGGCAGCCGGCCGAGGGTGAAGCACAGCCGGACCGGCGCGCCCGACAGGCGGACCCCGGCGAGCGTGCGGGCTGGTTCGGCCGGATCCGCGAGCCGCACCACGGTTGACGGCAACCGGCCGGAGGCGAGCAGGCGCGCGCAGAGCGTGGGCCAGATCTGGCGATCACGCTCATGCAGCAGGGCGCTGATCTCGGTGCCCACGAGCTTGTCCGCGATCGCGGCCTCGCGTCGGGACGCGGGGCCGGCCGCGAACAGGACGGTGCCCGCGATATCGGTCTCGATCAGCAGGTCGGCGTTCGCGAAGGCAAAGGCCAGAAGCGCTTCGCGGGTGAGCGCTGGGGGCATGGCACGGCCATTGGTGTCCGGGCCCGAGTGTGACTGCGATCTGTTAAACGGAAATGAATACATGGCTGCTTCAAATGAAATGGGGGTCCGCTGCAGCCCGCCGATGGCCGGCGGGCTGCGTGCTGCGCGGAAATGCGGAGCGTGCGGAAGTGTGTGGATCAGGCCGCCAGCGCGGCGGGTGCGGAGGCGGCAAGGGCGGCTTCGCCGTCGAGCGTTGCGGCGGTTGCGTGCACCACGGCGGCGATGCGGACCGCGGCCTGCACCTGCTCGGCGGTCAGCCCGCCGTCGCGCACCACCTTCTCATGCGCTTCCATGCACATGCCGCATCCGTTGATGGCGGAGACGGCGAGCGACCACAGCTCGAAATCCACCTTATCCACGCCCGGCCGCGCCATCACGTTCATGCGCAGCTTCGCCGGCATGGTTGCGTAGTCGCCGCCGACCAGATGCGTGAAGCGGTAGTAGACGTTGTTCATCGCCATCACCGAGGCGGCCGCCTTGGCCGCGCTCAGCGCCTCGGGCGAAAGCTGGGGGCCGAACTCCGCCACCACGGCGGCGGTGACCATGGCGTTGCGAGAGGCGAGAGCCGCGGCGATGAACGTGCCGGCGCGCTGCTGCTGCGTCAGCGCCGGCTCGGCGGCGAGGCTTCCGAGATTGAGCTTCTGGTCCTTCGCGTAGTCGGGCAGCGCGTTCTTGAGCGTATCGAGCGACATGGGCGGATATGTCCTTCGGTCGAAAATGAAACGGCCCGCGCCGGATCGCTCCTGCGCGGGCCGGTCTGGTCGGGCGGCCCGGATCAGGCGGCCTTCTTGAACAGCTCCGCCGGGTCGAGCGTGTCCTTGCCCTTCTCCCAGTTGCAGGGGCACAGCTCGTCGGTCTGCAGGGCGTCGAGCACGCGCAGCACTTCCTGCGGATTGCGGCCGACGTTCAGGCCGTTGACGGAGGCGAACTGGATCACCCCGTCCGGGTCGACGATGAAGGTCGCCCGCAGCGCCACGCCCGCGTCCTTGTCGAGGATGCCCAGCGCCGTCGACAGCTCGCGCTTGACGTCGGCGAGCATCGGGAACGGCAGGGTGTTGATGTCCTTGTTGTGCAGCCGCCAGTTGAGGTGCACGAACTCGCTGTCGGTGGACACGCCGTAGACCACGGCGTCACGGTCGTTGAAGTCACCGTTCAGCTTGCCGAAGGCGGCGATCTCGGTCGGGCAGATGAAGGTGAAGTCCTTCGGCCAGAAGAAGACGATCTTCCACTTGCCCGCGTCCGAGGCGTTGCTGACCTCGGTGAACGACTTGCCGGGGCCTTCGAGGCCGGCAGGACCGCCCTTCACGGCGGTCAGGGTGAATGCGGGAAACTTCTCGCCGACGGTCAGCATCAGGTCCTCCTGGGTCGAAACGGCGACCGCGCTGCGACTCATCAGACGCGGCCGGGGAGGTTCTGGCATTGTGCGGTGCACAAGGCTAATGAGAGGTTTCGCTCAGAATGATCGATTTCTTTGATGACGTGGCTCAAAGACAGGCAGGGGAATCCGTACGATCATATGCCCGCCGGGAGCCAGCGACCTAGCCTTGCGGGCCGGTTTGACCCGTGCGTGCCGGGTGGTGGGAACCAGGGATGATTGATCGGCTCTTTCAATGATACTTCCGAGTCCCCAGCAACTCCGCTACCTCGTCGCGCTGGCCGAACACGGGCATTTCGGGCGCGCCGCCTCCGCCTGCACCGTCACGCAATCCACTCTCTCCGCCGGGCTGATCGCGCTGGAACGACAGCTCGACGCAGCGATCCTCGACCGCGGCGGCGGCAAGCGGCCGGTCTTCACGCCGCTGGGGCTCGATCTGATCGACCGGGCGCGGGAGGCGCTGGCCGCGCTGGCAGCCGTGACGCAGGCGGCCGATGCCGCCCGCGGACCGCATTCCGGCCCGCTGCGGATAGGGGTGATCCCGACGATCGGCCCGTTCCTGCTGCCGCGGCTGATGCCCCGGCTGCGGGCGGAGTTTCCCCGGCTTCGCATCTTCCTGCGCGAGGACATCACCGACCGGCTGCTCGACGCGCTGACCGACGGCCGGCTCGACCTGCTGCTGCTGGCCCTGCCATGCGCGTCCGCCGAGATCGAGACGCTGCCGCTGTGGCGCGATCCCCTCCGCCTCGCGCTGCCGGCGGGGCACCCGCTGACCGAGCGCGATCCGGTGCCGCCTTCGCTGCTCGCGGGGGAGCAGGTGCTGCTGCTGGAAGACGGGCACTGCCTGCGCGACCAGTCGCTCGCCGCGTGCCGGTTCGTGGTGCGTGACGCCGAGTTCTCGGCGACCAGCCTGCACACGCTGGTGCAGATGGTCGCCGGCGGGCTGGGCGTGACGCTGCTGCCGGAGATCGCCGTTCGCGATGGGACGTTGCTGGCCGACACCGATGTCGCGGTGGCACAGCTCGATGCGCCGGATGCGGTGCGGACGATCGGTCTCGCCTGGCGGCGGGGCGCACCGAGGGCAGGCGACTTCCGGGCGCTCGGCCGGGTGATCACGGCGGCGGCGGAGGTGGAGCCAGGCTAGGCTCCGGCGACGAGGTTTTCGATATCGTGGCGCTGGCCGCAGAGGCCCTGTCGCGGGGACAGGGCACTCTGCGGTTCTTGATCCTCGCTCGGCAGAACAGCCTCATCCAACCACCTTCCAAGCGAAGGCGGTGGACCACATCCCAAGGCAAGCTAACGCGCCGTGCAGCTAGACTTTGTCACCATACGCTATGTTCACGACGTGCCCATTCTTGGTGAATGCACGGACAAAGTGATCCTTGACCTTGAGAGGCGGGAACTGGAAGATCGCGGTGCCGTCCGGGTTGTTCGCTGCCCACGCACCTATCGCTGTCAGCAACGTTTGCATCTCCATGTCCGAAGCGTCCGTCGCTTCCTTGAGCGCACGCATCGCCGCGTTGGCGGCGTCATCCCAGATCACCCTTGCCATTGACTGTTCCTTTCCTGTTGCCGTCAGTGCTCCCGCCTCTTCAAGACAACGCCGAGAGACTCTGAGAGCGCCGATTGCCGTACTGCCGCTACGCAGGCTTCGGATCGGAGAGTTTCCAACCGAACAGGGTTCCCTCCACCGTGTAGACCGCCGTCCCGGCATGGGGGTCGTACTTGATCGGCTTTCCCATGTTCTGCGAGTTGGGCCCGATACCGCCAACGGCAACGACCACGGGTGCTACGATGTCGCCCTCCTTGATGAAGGTACCGCCGAGCGAGATCGTCCTGCTCTGCTCGACAGGGTAACTGTCGGTGCTTGACGTATTTGCGCCGTGCTGAGTCTGGTCGCTCGCGTAGAACCAGACATTGAATGCACCCTTGTCAACAACCGTGATCGAGGACGCGTTCACTTCATTCTCGGACATGATGCCTCCCTTTCAGGCCACTCACCGGCTCGCATACCGCATCGGTCAACTGCCTCAGCGGCGGCATAGCCGGGACGATCAGACAAGTGAGAGTCGTTCAGCCTCTAGTGCGTGCAGATAGGCGACATAGAACTCCATATCGACGACCGTATTGCTCCCGGAGATCGGGTTGGTGGCAAACTCGTTGATGAGGCTGATGCATTGCTGCCGCAGGTCATCCGTATCCTGCGTGCCCTCAAGCAGACTTATGATGGGCAGCATCTTGTTCGTTTCGATCACTGCCCAGTTGTCCATCTGCGCAAGGGTGTTGACCCATTCACCGTCGCTCTTGTCGATCCCCGCCGCGGCGGCTCCGCCGGTCTTGCTCGCCGTCTGGCTCTTCAACTGCTGGACGACCTGGTCGCTTTCGATACCCGCATCGTAGTGCCTGTACCCCAGCCCCCCGCCGAAAGTGCCATCCTCCGTCGTCGTCTTGCCGCTGAGTCCGGCCGTGATCTCCTGCACCAGACGCGACGAATGAACCGTATCCTTCATCTGCAGCCGGTATTCCTTGAGCCACTTCCCGCCGAGCACCACCTCCGTCGGAAAGAAGTAGCCGTAGATGCCGAAAATCTCGGAGTGCAATCGCGTATATTGCTCGGCCCGGGTCCGGGGAGAGTTCACGACAGCTTTCACAGCATCCTTGAACCTGGGCGTGGGCCTCAGATCCCTGTTGCTGAGAGCGAGTGTGATCTTCCTGACCGTGCGCTCCTCGATCACGTATGTCGCGACGGAGATCTCCTTGGCGTACTCCTCGGAATCCCTGCTGTAGGAGGATCTCAGCGCCAATCCGCTCAGCCCCGTGGCGTTGCTCCAGGACCCGTTGAGCGCCGCCTGGTTGATGCCGCGCTTTCTCATCTCGGAGGTCACGCGGGTGGCTGCTCCCCAGTACCCGTGCGTGTCGCTGTCGGGCGGCGTGGACGCCGCCGGGCCTTCATCGCTGGGGACATACCATGCAGGAGAGTTCGACGACTGGGCGAACGGGTCTCCGGCATCGGATTGCCTGACGATCAGGCCGCGATCGAGGCCGAGCTTCCGGAACAGCCGCTTCTTCACTGCGAGTGGCTGTGTCGTGTAATACTCCTGTGCAGCAAGCGAGCCCGAAGGCAGCGAGCCGGTCCAGGGGATATCGATCAGGTCAGGCGACTCCCCCGGAGGCTTCAGGTTCCAGGTCATGTCGGGCACCGGCGGCACATCGGCTTGCGGCAGGTCGATGTTCGACGGTTTGAGTGGCTCCGGGGTCGGGCCGATGCGGATCACGCCGTCCTTGTCGGCGATCTCCGGGACAAGGAACTTCCTCTCGTCCGTGATCCTGCCGCCCTGCTGGTTCATGAAGTAATCGTCGTCCTTCATGAAGGTTGCCAGCAACTGGCGCAGGTCGATCACTCGCGCAGTATCGGTGATCTTGATGCCTCGGCTGTCTGCGCTGCTCTCTCCGCGTCTCACGGTGTAGCTTTTCTCACTGGCGCCGCTCACGACATATGCCTCCCTAGCCCCAGTCCGCCCTGCTCGTGATGATCAACTGTCCGTCCTTCTTCGACAGCGCCGACACGATCGGGCGGAATCGTTCGTCATCGACCGGGAACTGCCGCGATCCATCGGCGTCCACGAAGGCATCGTCCCCGTCCATCTCGCGTCTTCGCTCAAGCTGCTCACGTGCTTCCCTGAGCGTGGCGTTGGCTGCCACGCGTATCACCGTCACGGTGTCCGCCGTGTCGCGCCGCACCTTGAACTCGTGCGTCTGGATGTTCCTGCGGATCAGAACCACGCCGGTCGCGTCCGACACGTCGGCGACCGACCAGTCACCCTCGCTGTCGCCGTCGATCGCCACCCTGCCCGTGGTGAGGAAGACGTCCTCCGGCTTCATCCACGCGCCGAGCTTCTGCCGCAGGGCGGCAAGCCTGAGGTGTTCGGGTTCAGCGCCGGGCGGGAGTGCCCGGGCGTCCGTTTCGTCCGTTGCCGACTTCACCGTGATCGCCATGGTCACCTGTCGCCTCCGGCATGCCTTGGGATCGACCTCGCGGGGACTTGCGCGTTCCGGGTCCTCAGCCTGGCGTTCCTCGGGGGCACGCTGCGGCGAGCCCCGCCCGTACCGAGAGCGGCTGCTTTCCAGCCGGCAGCGGCTCGTCCCCGACAAAGACGAAGAACTGGACGCTGAGAGATCCCAACCCCTCCGCCGGGGCGAGCTTTTCCTGCTGGATTTCGATCGGCCTGAAGTCTTGCCGGCCCACCTCTTGCTCAGCCGCCGCGCGCGCGACCCCCGCCCCCGCGTCGATCTCGGCCAGGGGAACGGGTTTGGCGCTGCTGGCCTTGCCGAACGGCGATCCCCCCACGCCGGGCGGCGGGTAGCCGGTCGAGTATGCCTCGCCATCTTCAAGATCGTTGTACGCCGTGACCGGCCAGGCGCGGATGTCGCATCTGGATCGCGGGATGAGTTTGGCGCGCTCGTCCGTCGTCCGGTTGCCGCCCGTCAGTCGGGCGAGTGACTCGAAGCTGATCAGATTCGGATCACTCTGGTAGCGCCTGACGCTATCGGCCCTCCATGTCGGCGTATCGTCCGGACCTTTCGATGCAGGGCCGACGGCGTACAGCTTGTCCGCGATGGGGCGCGCTTCCTTGTCGATCGGGCCAGGTGCGGTGCCCATCCTGATGCTGAAGCCGTAACCGACATCCTCGCCGTTCCCTCGCACGACGATGTCGGCGATGACGAAGGCTCCCTCGGTGACCACGACCGCATTCGGGTACAGCAGCTTTGGAGCGCTCTCGGGAAAGGCGTTCCGCAGCATGATCAGCCGATCGGAACTCGGGCGGACCTTCGTGGCGGCGTCGCCCCGGTTCAGGCGGAAACGCACATAGACCCGGCCATGATTTCCGCTTTTCTCCTCCGGCGCGGAAATGTCCCGGAACCAATCGATCTCGTGGCCGCGGAGCACCGCCATTGCTTCTTCTTCCCTGCCAATCTCGATGTTGAATTCAGACTTGCGCGCGGTTCTTCAAATTTTCTCCAACCAACTCCGGCCCAGCGTGCCCTTGAACTGGTATGTCGCCCTTTGTTTATTGGGGTTGAACCGTATCGCGGCGGCAGTCTGCGGCTGGGCAGCCTGAATTCTGACACGAACGACATCCAGAGGCTTGATTTTTTCATGAGTACCCAATTTTTCTAAGCTGGATAGATCAAATATACAGGAATTGTCCTTAGTTAATTCTTCGATTTGCCTATGATTTTTGAATTCACCCGTATTCTTGTCATACTCATAATCTATAAAGAGTATGCAATTCATCCAAGAAATGTTCATCAGGCATACGTATTGAACAGGCGGCGTGCCAGATGCTTGATCTTCTGCCGGCATGGCGTCTTATCTCCCGAGCTTTATTTTGAGTCCCATGCAAAATTCTACGGCTCGCGAGTGGTGACAGGAGTATCCCCTAGTCTCCTCTCGCGGTGCTGGGCGCATTGATTGGAAGAAAAATGCGCTGTTGCGAAGTCGGAATCAAGAGACGATTCGGGGATGGGTGCCATCCTGGTCGACGGAGAAGGGGCGCCCCGGGGCGACAAGAGCGACCATTCTCTGTCGGCAATCGCTGAATGAAAGACCGGGCAGGGCTCGCTCTGCGGCTCTGCTCAACCGTTTCGAGCCATCATCTAATGTCCAACCTTCGCGTCGGATCCATCTTTCGGAGAGTGTCGCGGCGGCTATCACGAATGCTTGGGCTGTCCTGTTGAAGCCCGACGATCGCCGTGGGTTCAGGTCTGATTGATTGAGATGGAATGCAATCGTTGCGAACTAGCATCTCTCATCGGCGTGTGTGCATCGGGCGATGACCTTGGTGACGAGGGCTTCGTTCACCTGCAGCACCCCATGCGCCAACGGAAGGAGCAACGCGATCCGCGCCCTCCGACCCTGCGCTCCGCAGAGACAGCCTCCTCCAACCGCCTCCCAAACGAGGGCGGTGAGCCGCTTGGGGGGGCTTGAACCTAGGTCCGCGGCCGGGTCACCGGCGTGCCGCTGCCGGCGACGAAGGGATAGCGGTTGAAGATCGCCGCCATCGTCTGGTCGATCGTGGTGGTGGGGTTGTCGATGTCGCGCTGCGTGATCCGGCCGATCGCCACGCCTTCCCACACCATCCGGTTCCTCGCCCGGTCCACGAGGTCGATGTTCAGCGTGCCTTCCGTGTACTGGCTGACGACCGTCTCGGACCCGAAGCCCCAGGCCGGCCAGGGCTGATAGAAGCGGTAGGCGTAGTAGCCCGGCGGGCCGAAGCCGGGGCCGGCCATCGTGTTCACCTGCGTGCGCTGCGCCGATTTGAGGTGGAAGTTCACCAGCAGGTCCGGCGTGCCGGTGGTGAAGACATAGCCGCGCGATTCCATCTGCTGCCGCGCCGCCGCCTTCAGGCGCTCCGTGGTCAGCGTGGTGTAGCCTGACCCGTCCGTGCCCAGCGGCGAGGCCCAGCCGAAGGTCCGGAAGCGGCCGAAATCGGCGTCATGGTCGTAGTCGACACGGACCTCGGGCCCTGGCGCGGCACAGGCGGCGAAGGCGGCCAGAGGCAGCAGCGACAGGGTGCGGCGCGACGGTGACATGGATGCTTCCTAAGGGGCCGCGGGGAGATTTGCACAGTTGCGAGTCCTTTGCATCTGTCGCGCGGAACGGCATGACGGCGCCCGCGCCCCGCTCTAGGCTCCCCGCCGAAGTTGCGGATGGAGTCCGGTTGCCGATGGCTTTGCTCTCGTGCCGCGAAGGCAGACATGGCTAGGTCGCAGGTCGATCTCGGCCGCGTGCTCGGCGCACTGCTGGGCGGGGCCGCAGCACCCCCGCGCCGGCGTCGGCGTACGACGCAGAACAAGGGGCTGATCAACGTCTCCGTCGGGTCCGGCGGATCGCGGGGGCTGAATGCAGCCCTTGGCGCGCTGGCGACCGTGGCGGCGAAGGCGCTGGCGGACTCGCTATCCGGCGGCGGTGCGCCCGCGCCCACGCCGGCCCCCGCGCCGCGCCGGCCGGTCGATGTGCGCCCCTCGGCCGGCGTACCGCGCACCGGGACCACGCCCTGGACGCCGCCGCCGGTCGAGTCCGCGCAGCCGAGTGCGGATTCGGCCGAGGCATTGCTGCTGGTCCGTACCGCCATCGCCGCGGCCAAGGCGGACGGCACGCTGGACAAGGGAGAGCGTGCGCACATCGCCGGTCAGCTCGACGCCGCAGGGCTGAGCGCGGAGGAACGCGATTTCGTGCTGCGTGACCTCGACGCGCCGCTGGATCCCGCCGGCATCGCGAAAGGCGTGCGCGATCCGATGCTGGCCGCGCAGGTCTATGCCGCCGCCGTGGCCGCCACCGGCGAGATCAGCGCGGAGGAACGCGGCTTCCTCGACGCGCTCGGCCGCGCGCTGCGGCTGGACCGCGAGGCGACGGCGGCAATCGAGGCGCGGCTCAACGGGGGCTGAGCGTGGCCAAGGCTGTCCTGACTGTCCGACCCGACAGCCATTACGATGATGTCTTGGAGTACTGCTACCATTTCCCGCGCACCTATCTGCGGGTGATGGAGCGCGCGCTAGGCGATATGGTCGTCTACTACGCGCCTCGTCGAACCTCCGCTGACGGCAGGTCGACGGGTGGGCTTCAGGCCTACTTCGCCGTGGCGCGCATCGTACGCATCGAAGCGGACCGCCACCGGGCGGATCATTTCTATGCGTTCATGGGAGACTTCGCTCCGTTCGTGCATCCCGTGCCGTATCGCATCGGCGCGACGACGTTCGAGCCCATCCTCACGCGCCCGGATGGCGGCACCAGCAAGGGGGCATTCGGACGGTCAGTGCGTGCTCTGGACGATGATGCCTTCGCGGCAATCTGCCAGGCGGGTTTCGCCCCGCTGATGCCGGCAGTTGTCCTGCCAGCAGCGGTGGGCTTCGCAGAAGTGCAGGCGCCCTTCGATCCCATCGCGCCGCCGCGCGCGATCGTCACACAGATCGTCCAGCGCCCCTTTCGCGATCGCGCCTTCCGTGCCGCTGTGATCGACGCTTATGAGGCGACCTGCGCCTTCACCGGCATTTCTGTGCGCAACGGTGGCGGATGGACGGAGGCGGAGGCCGCACATATCCAGGCTGTGACCGACGCTGGGCCGGACTCCGTGCGCAACGGGGTGGCACTCTGCAGTACGATGCACGCGTTGTTCGATCGTGGCTTTTTGTCTTTAGCAGACGACCTGACCATCCTTACCGCACGCGACTTTGTTTCCCCGAAGCTCCAGTCACTGCTCAATGCATCCGGGCGCATGATCACGCCCAGCCGATCGGAGTTCATGCCGCATCCGACATTCCTGCGCTTCCACCGCGAGCACCGGTTCAAGGATCGGGCGCGTGCCTGAAGTCACGTCCGTGGAGTCGACTTTTACGCTCGCGGACTTCACCGCGCGCGACATCGCGGGCGTGGAGGTGCCACTCGCACGTTACGCGGGCAAGGTGGCTCTGGTGGTCAATACCGCCAGCCGCTGCGGCTTCACGCCGCAATACGCGGCGCTCGAGGCGCTTCACCGCGCCCTCGGCCCGCGCGGGTTCACCGTGCTCGGCTTTCCCTGCAACCAGTTCCGCAACCAGGAACCGGACGGGGAGGGGGAGATCGCGCGGTTCTGTCGTGCCACCTACGACCTGACGTTCCCGCTGTTCGCCAAGGTCGACGTGAAGGGACCGCGCGCGCATCCGCTGTTCCGCTGGCTGACGCAGGCCGCACCGGGGCTGCTCGGCTCCCGCGTGATCAAGTGGAACTTCACGAAGTTCCTCATCGACCACGACGGCCACCCGGTGGCGCGCTTCGCGCCGTTCACCCGGCCGGAGGCTATCCGCAAGCCGGCGGAAGCACTGCTCGCCCAGACGTAGGAACGGCGCGCCAAAGCGCGCCGTTCACCTTATAGCCTTGCCGATGATCCTTCCGCGGGGCGCGCAGGTCCCGCGTGTGCAACCTCAGTGCTTTTGGGGCGATCGCACAGGTTCCGTCGCATACTGGCGCGAGGCCGGATTGCCCTGATCGGGCGCATAGCCACCCGCAGCAGGACGCAGCCGCTGCGCCCAGGACATGCCGGCGAAGAACGGGCTGCGTCGCCTGTTGGCGAACAGATAGAGCAGCGACAGCAGCACGATGAACGGCACGCCGGCGAGCAGCGTCAGCCGGAACGGTTCCGAGAACAGCGTGCTGATCATGATCGCGGCCATGGTGGAGCCGCCAAGCAGTGTCAGCCACGGGAAGCCGATGGCGCGGAAGGGCGGGCGCGGCTTGCCCGCACGATCCCAGCCACGCCGGAAGAAGTAGTGCGAGACGAAGATCATCAGCCAAGTGAACATCGCGCCGAAGCTCGACAGCGACAGCATCGTCAGGAAGGCGTTCTCCGGCCAGCGTATGTTCACGGCCGTGGCGATCCCGATCCCGGCGCAGGACAGCGCCAGTGCCTTCGCCGGAATGCCGCGTGCGCTGATGTCGCCGAAGGTGCGGGGCGCGAAACCGCCACGCGAGAGGCTGAACAGCATGCGCGATGCGGTGTAGAGTTGGCTGTTCATCGCCGACAGCGCCGCGACCAGGATCACGAAGTTCATGATGCTGGCGCCGCCCGGGATGCCGACGAGCTCCATGACCTTCACGAACGGGCTTCCATCCTCGCCGATCTTCATCCACGGGACGAGGGCCAGCATCAGACCGAGCGTGAGCAGATAGAACAGCGTCAGCCGGACGATCGTCGCCCAGAAGGCACGCCGCACCGCGCGCTGGGGGTTGTCCGCCTCACCGGCGGCAACCGCGATCATCTCGATGCTGAGATAGCTGAAGATGGAGACCATCACAGCCTGCCACATGCCCCACGTTCCATGCGGCATGAAGCCGCCGTGGCGCGTGTAGTTGACGAAGCCCGCACCCTCCGGCGGCGCGGCGAAGAGGATGGCGGATGCGATGATGATGAAGGCGATGATGGCGGCGATCTTGATCGAGGAGAACAGGTACTCGATCGTCCCGAAGGCCCTGACGCTCATCACGTTCACGCCGATCAGGGATACCGAGAAGATCACGACCCAGAACCAGGGCGGTGTGGTCGGGAACCAGTAGGTCATGTATTCGCCGACGGCGCTGATCTCGATCCCCACCGCCAGCACGAGGCTGATCCAGTACGAGTACCGGACAAGGAAGCCGGCAAGGGGGCCGACATAGCATTCGGCATAGGTGCCGAAGGCGCCCGACGTCGGGTGCGCGATCGTCATCTCGGCGAGGCACCCCATGACGAGCAGGGTCACCAGGGCGCCGATGCCGTAGGAGAGGATCACGCTCGGCCCGGCCATGCCGATCGCGAACTTGCTGCCTAGGAACAGCCCCGTTCCTATCGCGCCGCCGATGCTGATCATCGCCATCTGCCCGGCGGTCAGCTTCCGGTTCAGACCCTCTTCCCGTCTGACGGCATTGTCGATCGCGTCCATGATTTCCTCCCTCAATTCGGTCGCTTCTTGAATGTCTGGCTGGCTTGTGTGCGCGGGCCCGGTCGTTGGTTGCGGGCCTTCCGCGCGTCAGCTTGTTGGTCTCCTGATGATCGGCTGCGCAGCTTGCCGGACGAGGCAGGGGCTGCGGCGTTGCGATGGATCACCGATGTCGTGCGCGCGGAAGAAACGCGCGCCCGGCCCGGCCTCGTCAGCGGGCCGCTGCGCGCCTTCCTGCTTCGCGCGGGCTTTCAGATGGGGGTGCTGCGATCATGTGGTTCCAATTTCCTGATCAGATTGCCGCTTGCACGGTCAGCGCGTCCGGGCGTGTTCGAGCCTCGCCAGAGCCTTGTCGAGCAAGGCCAAGGCTTCCGAGTTGTGTCCGGCCAGCGCGGTATCGAGCGCAGAGAAATCCCGCGCGATCGCGAGGTCATAGAGATCGCGATGCGCCTCGACGGTGTTGATCGACTGGATTTCTCCGATGATGTCGGATGACCCGGTCGTCTCAAGCCACGCGCCCATGATGTAGCAGCGGTAGCGGTCGATATTCGCGTTCAGCATCTCGACCATCCGCTGCGCCCAGCCGTTGGTGGATCCGGCCAGCAATGCCGCGTGCAGGTCGCGGTGCCCCTCGAGCCAGGACCTGTTCTTCTCGTATGCACCTACCGGTGACAGGGCATCCAGCTTCGCAAACCGGTGGAACGCGAGCACCAGATCCTGCTCGCAGGCATCGTTCCAGTGCGACGGCGCATCCGCCAGCAGCAGGCGTTCCAGTGTGGCCTTCGTCCCGATCAGGTGGCGCAGCTCGGCTCTGTCGATGCCCGGCTGCCAGAAGCCCTGCTGGTGGCGGGCCGTGACGAGGTTTTCCGCCGAAAGCTGGAACAGCGCCTCCCGCACGGGGGTGCCGCCGGCATCGATGCGCCTTGCGACCTCATCGACGCGGATGCGGGTGTTCGGCATGAGGGCCGAACTGATCACCAGCGCCCGCACGTCCTCGTAGACGCTGGAGCGCCGGGTGGCCGCCGCGCGTTCGAGGGTGAGCGCGCGCATGCCGTCTCACGTCACCAGCTTGCGGGCTGCAAAGCGCGGCTCGCGCCACTGTCCGGTCCGCATGATCATCTCCAGCGTGTCGATCGCGTCCCAGACATCGGTGTGGGAGACATAGAGGGGCGTGAAGCCGAAGCGCAGGATGTCCGGTGCGCGGAAGTCGCCGATGACACCCGCTTCGATCAAGGCCTGCATGATCGGCCACGCATTCTCATGCGTCAGCGAGACCTGGCTTCCGCGGTCGCGGTGATCGCGTGGGGTGATGATCCCGAAGCCGCAGCCGCCGAACCTCGTCTCGACGAGATGGATGAAGATGTCCGTCAACCGGAGGGATTTGGCCCGGAGGTCCGCCATGTCGGCATCGGCGAAGATGTCGAGGCTGTCCAGAAGCGGCAGGTAGGACAGCACGGGCGGCGTGCCCACGCGGAACTTCGCGATCGTGTCGGCGGGCGTGTAGTTGATGTCGAACGCGAACGGGTCCTTGTGGCCCTGCCATCCGGTCAGCGGATTGGACACCAGCGGCAGATGGCGCGCGGCGACGAAGAGGAATGCCGGGCTGCCGGGGCCGCCGTTCAGATACTTGTAGGTGCAGCCCACGGCGAAATCGACGTCGTGCGCGTTGAGGTCGATGGGCAGTGCGCCGAGCGCGTGGCAGAGATCCCAGATGACCACGGCGCCCGCGACATGCGCCGCCTTCGTGACCCTCCCCATGTCCCGCAGACGGCCGGTCCGGTAGTTCACGTGCGAGAGGGTGACGACGGCCGTGTCGGCCCCGATCAGCGCGAGCACGCTGTCATCGTCGTCCTCGGCCAGGATCAGGCGCCTGTCCGGAAACGACGTCTTCAGGGCGCCCTGGAGGACATGAATGTCGCTCGGGAAGTTGTTCTTCTCCGAAATGACGGTGGTGCGGTCCGGGCGCAGCGGGAGCGCCGCGAAGAGCGCCTTGTAGAGATTGATGGACGTCGAATCCGCGACCAGCACCTCCCCCGGCTTCGCGCCCATGAGCGGCGCCAGCCTGTCGCCCGTCCGCTCCGGCAGGGTGTGCCACTCGAACTCGTTCCAGACGCGGATGAGCTTGCCGGCCCAGCCGGTGTGCGTCGCCTCGTGAAGGGTAGTGGGGACCGCGCGCGGCATGGCGCCGAGCGAGTTGCCGTCCAGATAGATGACATCGCGCGGCAGATCGAAACGGTCGCGGAAGTGCCTGAGCCGGTCCTCGCGATCGAGTTGCTGGCAGTCGGAGCGGTCCGACGGCAGCCGGTCGGAAATCTGGGCCGCACTCATCTTCATGGCTGTTCCTCTCCCGTCGCGGTCGGCGGCTTCACGAGCGCCCTTGGGGACAGAATGCGCAAGAATTTGTAGATTTCAAGAAATTTGTAAATTCTCTCCGAAGGCAGCCGACAACGCTCAAGGGCGCGCGGCTGCCGCTGCGCCCGTGAGCTGACGGTGCGGACCGCCCCTCGTGAGGTGACGGTGGAGGCTCAACAAAGACTGTGTGCGAGCCGGCTTCCGCTCGGGCCGTTTGCGTGAGCTGGCGTCAGCGACGCAGCGCGGAACTCGCCGCCAGCCCGGCCAGCCGACCGTAGGCAACCGCCGTCAGAAGCCCGTTGCCCGACAGATAGCCGGACGGATCGGGCCCTGAAACGCCGCACGCCGCGCCGCCGGCTGCGAACAGATTGGGCAGCGGACTGCCCTCGGCCCGCAGCACGCGCGCGCTGTCATCCACCACCAGCCCGCCCTGCGTATGGAACAGCGCGCCGGTGACGCGCACGGCGCGGTAGGGCGCAGCCAGCGGCTTGCCGCCCGCGAAGTTGCGGCCGAACGCGTCGGTGCTTCCGGCCGCCTTATGCGCCTCCACATCGGCCAGCGTGTCGGCCAGCGCGCCCGGGGGCAGATGCGCAGCCGCTGCCAGACCCTCGATCGTGTCGGCGGAGAGCACGGTGCCGGCTGCCTCGGCCTGTCGGAAATCCTCGAACTGCCGCGCGATGTCCGCGATGCGCCCGTCGAAGATCGTCCACGCGATCCCGCCCGGTTGCGCCAGCACGTTCGCGGCCTGCTCCGAATACCCATGGCTTTCGTCGGAGAAGCGGCGTCCCTCCGCGTTCACCTGAAAGCCGCCTTCGGTGATCGTCGCCCACGTGATCAGGATGCCGGCCGGATGCGCCACCGATCCGTGGCCCTGATGGCCGGACAGGTGCCGCACCGCGGCCCCCAGCGCCTGACCCCAGAGCAGCGCATCGCCCTGATTGCCCTCGTGGCCGAAGTACAGCGCGTCCGCGAGGCTCGGGATATGCGCGCGCACCAGCGCCTTGTTCCCGCCATAGCCGTTGCAGGCGAGGATCAGCGCCGCGCAGCCGATCTCCTCCGTGCTGCCGTCCGGGCGTGTCAGCGTCACGCCGGCGATGCTTCCGTCTTCCGCGGCATGCAGTGCGGTGACATGCGCGTCGGTGAAGATGTCCACGCCCGCCCGCTCCGCCGCGTCGCGCAGGCGGTTGACCAGTTCCTCACCGGACCGGCTGGGCAGGCCGTGCATGCGGTTCGCCGAGTGGCCCGGGTAGCGGAAATCGGTGATGACCGAGAAGCCGAGCCCGTGTGTACCCGCAAGCCATTCCAGTGCGGGACCGATGGCCCGCGTGACCGTCGCGACCGCCTGCGGATCGGGCTGGTTGTCGGCCTTGCGCAGGATGTCGGCGGCGAAGCTGTCGGCGGTGTCCTCGATACCGGCTTCGCGCTGCCAGCGCGTGCCGGGGGCGGGGATCAGGCCGGCCGACAGCGCGGTGGATCCGCGCGGAAGTGGATCGCGCTCCAGCACCAGGCACTCGCACCCGGCATCCCGTGCGGCGAGTGCTGCCGTCAGCCCCGCCGCGCCGGCGCCGACGATCAGCAGCGGCACGCTCGCTTCGTAGCCTTCCCGCGCGGGACGTATCCGGCTCATGGCGTCTCGCCGCGTTCCACGGCGCGCAGTGCTTCCTCCACGGTCGCGACATGGGCGACGGATCGCAGGGCGGCGATGGCCGTCTCATGCACCTCGCGCCCGATCGTCGCGCAGCCGTCGGACAGCACAGTCACGTCGATGTCGCGCACATGCGCATCGCGCACGGTGGTGGACACGCCGCCGTTGGTGGTGATGCCGGCGACGACCAGCCGCGCGATGCCGCACTTGCGCAGCATCCACTCCAACCGCGTCTGGTAGAAGGCGGAGTAGGCGACCTTCTCGACGACGATATCGCTCGGCGCCAGCTCCTCCACCAGCGCCTGCCCCCACGATCCGGGGGCGAAATCGCCCTTGCGCAGGAAGGGTCGCAGCTTCTTCAGGTGCGGCGCGATGATCGGTTCGCCGCCGCGTCCGGGCCAGATGGTGAAGTGCGTGGACGCGATCATCCCGCCCGCGTTGCGGAACGCAGCGACCAGCGGGGCGAGCCGCGCGGGCAGGGCGGTGATCGCCGGGTCCGTCGCGCCACCGCGCGCATACGCGCCATCGGGATGGATGAAATCGTTCTGCAGATCGAAAAGGAGCAGCGCGGCGTCCTTCATGCGGCGGTGCTTTCGATGATGACGTTGCCGAGCGCATCCACCCGCGCGGTCAGGCCCGGATCGACCACCGTGGTCGCATCCGGCTGTTCCAGGATCGCGGGGCCTTCGACGCGCGCACCCACCGGCAGGTCGAGCCGCGCATAGATCGCGGTCTCCCGCCACGCATTGCCGAACCAGACCGGCCGCGTGCCGCGCTTCGCGCCGTCCAGCGTTGCCTCCGCGCCGGGGGCCAGCGTGGTGAGATCGAAGCGCGGGCGGCGGCCGATGGCGGCGGTCCGCAGGTTGACGATGCGCGCCGGCACGCCGGGCAGCAGGCGCGAGAAGCTCGCCTGATAGGCGCGCTCGAACGCCGAGCGGACGATGCCTTCGGTCACGCCGGTGCTGCCGGCCGAGACCTCCACCGGCAGCGGCACGGCAACCGTATGCGTCTGGCCCATGTAATGCATGTCGAGCGCGAACAGCGTGTCGATCCGCTCCACCGGCAGGCCGGCGTCCTCGACCACCGCGCGCACGGACTTCGCTTCCGTGACCATCAGCGCGTCGAGCGCGCCCGCGTCGATGCCGTCGAGCGAGAGGTTCACCGTGCGCACCTGATCGTGGCGGATATCGGCGATCACGCAGCCAAGCGCGGAATTGATGCCCGGGAAGCGAGGCACCAGCGCGGCCTTCAGCCCGACCTCGCGGATCAGCGCGCCGGCATGCAGCGCCCCGCCGCCGCCGAAGGGCACGGCGGCGAAGCGCGCGGGGTCGTGGCCGCGTTCGATGGAGACGAGGCGGATCGCCTTCGCCATGTGCCCGTTCGCCACGCGCAGGACCGCCTCGGCCGCCTGCATCGCATCGAGGCCGAGCGGTTTGCCGACATGTTCGAGGATCGCGGCCTTCGCGGCCTCCACATCCAGCCGCTTCAGGCTGCCGCCGATGGGACGGTCCGCGTTGATGCGTCCGAGCACGACATTCGCATCCGTCAGCGTCGGGCGCGTGTTGCCCTGCGCGTAGCAGACCGGGCCGGGGCGGGATCCCGCGCTCTCCGGGCCGACCTGCAGCATTCCGCCGACGTCGACGCGCGCGATGGAACCGCCGCCGGCGCCGATGGTCGTGATCTCGATCATCGGCGTGCGGATGACCAAGCCGAAATCGATCGTCGTCTGCGCGGCAAGCGCCGTCTCGCCGTTCACCACCAGCGACACGTCGAAGGATGTCCCGCCGAGATCGCCGGTGACCACATCGGGAAAGCCCGCCGCGCGCGCGATGGCGGCCGCAGCGATCACGCCGGCGGCGGGGCCGGACAGCGCGGTGCGCACCGGCACCCGGCGGGCGGACTCCGTCGACATCACGCCGCCGTTCGACTGCACGATGTGGAAGCGGCCGGTGAAGCCGCCCCCGCGCAGCGCATCGTCCAGCTTGCCGATATAGGAGCCGACGACGGGTTGCAGATAGGCGTTCAGCGCGGTGGTCGAGCTGCGCTCGAACTCGCGGATCTCCGGCAGGATCTGGCTCGAGCAGGCGATGTGCTCGTTCGGCCAGATCGCGGCCGCCGCCTGCAACGCGGCCTGCTCATTGGCCGGATTGGCGTAGGCGTTGATGAAGACGATGGCGAGCGCCTCCGCCCCCTGCGCGAGAAGCTGCCGCACCGCCGCCTGCACCGCGTCCGTGTCCGCCGCGACCCGGACGGTGCCGTCGGCCAACGTGCGCTCCGGGACTTCGAGGCGCATGTCGCGATCCACCACCGGGATGAAATCGCCCCACAGCCCCCAGGTGCGGATGCGGTCGCGGCGACGCATCTCGATCACGTCGCGGAAGCCCCGTGTGGTGATCAGGCCGATCTTCGCGCCCTTGCGTTCCAGCAGGGCGTTGGTGCCGACGGTGGTGCCGTGCACGACGGAAGCGAGTTCGGAAACCTCCCCGAACTGTCGCAGCCCATTCATGAAGCCCACCGCCTCGTCGCCGCGGTTGGACGGCACCTTCGCGGTGCGGAAGCTGCGGGTAGCTTCGTCGAACAGGAACAGGTCGGTGAAGGTGCCGCCGACATCGACGCCCACGGTGCGCGTGCTCATCGCGCGTTCCCCCCGGTCACGTAGCCCAGTCGGACATCGCGCGCGGTCTTCGCGGGGTCGCGTTGCGCCGGGTCGCCCCAGCCGCCGCCGCCGGGCGTTTCCAGCCGCACGCGCTGGCCGCGCGTCAGGCGGATGTCGGTGACCTTGGACACCATGGGCGGATGGCGCGGCCCGTCCGCCGTGTCGTAGGTGAAGACGTTCGGTTGCGCCGAGGTGCCGCCGGACACGCCGAAGGGTGCGACCTTGCCGCGTTCGCCGAGCAGCGAGACGGATGCCTCGGTCAGCGTCTCGATCTCGTAGATTGCCCCCAGCCCGCCGCGATGCGCGCCCGCGCCCGCGGAATCGGGCCGCAGCGCCCATTGCGTGAACATCACCGGATAGGCCGCCTCCAGGATCTCCGCTGGCGGGATCGTGGCGGTCGAGATCGGATTGTTGGCGTGGTTCAACCCGTCGCTCTCCGGGTTGCCGCCGAGCCCGCCGCCGAAGAAGCAGAACATCACCCAAGGCTTGCCGTCCGGTCGCTTGCCGGCGATCGACAGCGCGTTGATGGTGCCGAACGGGCCGGCCGTGGCGCGTGCGGGATCGGCCTTGGCCAGCGCACCGAAGATCACGCCGACGAGGCGCAGCACCGTCTCCGTATAACCCGCCACCGGATGCGGCGCGCCGATGCCGAGCAGCGTGGTCTCCGGCACGATGAAGGTGATCGGCCGCAGGCAGCCGGCATTGGCCGGCACCTCGGTGAAGACATGCTTCAGCGCCACGTAGCATCCGGCGATGGTGGTCGCGCGACTGATGCCGACAGGCCCGAGCGGCGGCGGGGAGGAGCGGGAGAAATCCAGCACCATCGTCTCGCCCTTGATGGTCAGGTCGAGCGCGATGGTCAGCGTCTCGTCGACGATGCCGTCATTGTCGAGCACGTCCTCGAACACGTAGGTGCCATCGGGCAGGCTCGCGATGGCGGCGCGCATCAGCGCCTCGGCGCGGCTGGAGAAGGCGTCGAACGCGCCCTGCACCAGGGCCTCGCCGTACTCGTCGATCAGCGCCGCCAGCCGCCGTTCGCCGAGATCGAGCGCGTTGAGCTGGCCGTTGAGATCGCCCCAGTTGGACACGGGCAGGCGCGTATTCGCCGCGAGGATATCGACGATGTCCTGATTGATCTTGCCATCGCGCATCAGATGCACCGGCGGCAGGCGGAAGCCTTCCTGATAGCTTTCCGTCGCCTTGGGATTGTAGCCGCCGGGCACGTTGCCGCCGACATCGAGCCAGTGCCCGACCGAGGCCATCCAGCAGAACAGCTTGCCCTGCCGGAAGATCGGCCGCACCAGCCGGAAATCGTTCAGATGCGTGCCGCCCTCGTAGGGATCGTTGAAGATCCAGGTATCGCCGGGGCGCAGCCCGCCGACCTTGGCCACGCGGTCGATCACCGCCTTCACTGCGAACGCCATCGCGCCGACGAAGATCGGCAGGCCGGATGTGCCCTGCACCAGCGTCTCGCCGGTTTCGGCGTGGTAGAGGCCGTGGCAGGCGTCCTTCGCCTCCGCGATGATCGGGTTGAAGGCGGAGCGGAACAGGGTGGCGTCCATCTCGTCCGCGATGCCTTCGAGGCGGCCTTTCAGGATGGCGAGCGTGACGGGATCGGGGGTCATGCGCCGGGGTCCTCGTAGCTTCTGCCGGCTTCCAGCATCTCGGGCGTGCCGATCAGCGCGTTGAGGCCGTTGAAATCGAACATGCGGTCAGCGAAGGGCCTGTTGCTGCCGTTCGCGGCGAGCGAGGCGTAGTAGTCGCGTGCGGTGCGCGCGATGGCGCGCACGATGCCGCCGGGGAAGATGACGAGGCTGAAGCCGATCTCGCCCAGCTCCGCGCCGGTGGAAATCGGCGTCTCGCCGCCTTCCACCATGTTCGCCATCAGCGGTGTCTTGCCCCCGAGCGTGGCGACGACCTCGCGCATCTGGGCGAGGTCTCTCGGCGCTTCCACGAATAGCACGTCGGCCCCGGCCTCGGCATACCGGCCCGCGCGGTCCAGCGCAGCGGCGAAGCCTTCGACGGCGATGGCGTCGGTGCGGGCGATGATCAGCGTCTCGCGGTCGTGGCGCGCATCCACGGCCGCGCGGATCTTGCCGACCATCTCCCCGGCGCTGATCAGTGCCTTGCCCTGCAGATGCCCGCACCGCTTGGGCAGGGTCTGGTCCTCGATCTGCAGCGCGTTCGCCCCGGCGCGTTCGTACAGCCGCACCGTGCGCTGCACGTTGAGCGCGTTGCCGTGGCCGTTATCGGCATCGACGACGAGCGGGAGCCGTACGCGGTCGCGGATCAGCGCGACCGTGTCGGCCACCTCCGTCATCGTGGCCAGCCCGATATCCGGCCGGCCGAGGCGCGTGTAGGCGATGGCCGCGCCGGAGACATAGGCGGCCTCGAACCCCGCCGCCTCGGCGAGGCTCGCGGTAAGTGCGTCGTACACGCCCGGTGCGATGACGGGGCGGTCGCCGGCGAGGCGCTGGCGGAGGGTCATGCCTTGCCTCCCGCCGGTTCGGCGAGCAGGGCGTGCAGGGGCGCGAGATCGGCGGCGCGCTCGATGCCGTTCACCGTGTCCTCGATGCGCGCCGCATGCGTGGCGCCCCAGACCGGATCGGCCAGTTCGTGGAACTTCGCGGCGATCTCCTCGGCGCGGTACGGGTCTTCCGTGTCGCCGCGATTGGTCTCCACCGCCGCCGTGCGCTCGCTGCCGTCGCGTATCAGCACGCGCAGCCGCGCCGGGCGCAGCGCGGGCAGGCGCGCGGTCAGCGCCGGGTCCTCGCGCACGACGATGCGCGCCGCGAGGGCGAGCGTTCGTTCGTTCGCCAGCGCCGGCGCGCGGAAGGCCGGCACGCTCGCCGCACCGTGGACGATGGAGGTGGCGAGCGCGAAGGGCAGGGAGAACTTCGCCGACAGCATGTTGCGCGGTTGCGGCAGATCGAGCTGCGCCGCCCAGACATAGGTATCGACCTCGATTCGCTCGATGGCGTCGGGGTCGAGCCTCGCCTCTGCCTGCAACAGCGCCAGCGCATCCAGCGCGCCGTGCGTGTAGCGGCAGGCGGCGTGGCGCTTGAAGTAGTTCTGCGCGATCTCCCAGCGTTCGCCCAGCGCGTCCGTCATCGCCGCCGGATCGAAACCCTCCGCGATGATGCCGCCGTAGACGGAGCCGACGCCGTCCGCCTCGCCCGTGAAGCCCGCCTGCGCGAGGTCCCATGCGACGAGGCCGAGCTGGTTGGACAGGCCGGTGTAGGTGTTCCGCACCGTCGCGCCTTCCAGCATCGTCCGCCGGCTGGTGGACAGGCCGAAGGAGGACGCGATGCTGATCGCCTCCGCCATTTGCGCCGCGTTCGCGCGGCCGAGCACGGCGGCGGTCAGCGCAGCACCGACCGTGCCCCAGGTGCCGTGCGGATGCATCGTCACGCGCAGCCTGCTCGCGATGCCGATGCGCGCGCCGATCTCGTAGCCGAGTGCGATGGCGGCGAGCAGCGTGGCGCCGGACACAGGGCGATCCGCAGCGGCAGCCAGCGCGGCGGGCACGACATGCATGCCGGGATGGCCGCGCGCGTACTGGTTGCCCTCGTCCAGCTCCAGCATCGTGCCTGCCGTGCCGTTGACGAAGGCGGCTGCATGCGGCGACAGGCGCACGCCGCCGGCGATGGCGGGCACCTTGCCGGGCTGCGTCGCGGCCAGGCGCGGCAGCAGCGCGCCGAGTTCCGGTTCCTGCATGCCCGACGCGATCACACCGATGCTGTCGAGCAGCACCAGCCGTGCGCGCGCGCGAACGACCTCAGGCAAGGCGGTCGGATCAAGCCCGGCGGCGAAACCACCCCAACGGTCGAGCCAGGCCGGGCGCGTCTGGCGCAGCAATTCGGTTGCCGGAAGGATGCCGGGGGTGACGATGCTCATCAGGGGGCCTCACAAGCCGAGATAGACGCGGCGCAGTTCTGGGTCCTCGCGCAGCGTGGCGGCGGGACCGTGCATGGCGAAGACACCGTGTTCGAGGATGAAGCCGCGTGTGGCGACCTCCAGCGACTGCACCACGTTCTGCTCCACCAGCAGGATGGGCAGCCCGTCCGCGTTCAGCCGCCGGATCAGATTGAACATCTCCTCCACCAGCAGCGGGGAGAGGCCGAGCGAGGGTTCGTCGAGGATCAGCAGCCGCGGTTCGGCCATCAGGCCACGGCCGATGGCGAGCATCTGCTGCTCGCCGCCCGACAGCGTGCCGGCGTACTGGCCCGCGCGCTCGCGCAGCCGGGGGAAGGTGTCGAAGACGCGATCGAGGTTGCGGGTGCGGTTGGCGCATCCGCGACGGTAGGAGCCGAGTTCCAGGTTCTCCCGTACGTTCATGTTCGGGAAGATGCGCCGCCCCTCGGGCACGTGGATCAGCCCCGCCTCGACGATCGTCGCCGGATCGGCTCGATCGAGCCGTTTGCCGTCGAAGGTGATGCTGCCCGCGCGCGCCGGCAGCACGCCGGAGAGCACGTTGTTCAGCGTGGTCTTGCCGACGCCGTTCGCGCCCAGAACCGCGACGATCTCGCCGTCGGCGACCGTGACGTCGAGGCCGCGCAGGATCTCCACCTGGCCGTAGCCGGCGCGCAGGCCGCTGACCTCAAGCATGCGTGCCTCCTGCGGCGATGCGGGCGGCCGCGCCGTGGCCGAGATAGGCTTCGATCACCTTCGGGTCGGCCGTGACCTCGCGCGGCGCGCCGGCGGCGATCATCCGCCCGCTCGCCAGCACGTGGACGTGGTCGCAGAGGTTCATCACCGCCTGCATCACATGCTCGATCATCAGGATCGAGATGCCGCGGTCGCGGATGCCGCGGATCACCGGGATGATGTCGCGCACCTCGGAGGGGTTGAGCCCGGCCAGCACCTCGTCGAGCAGCAGCAGGCGCGGTTGGGTGGCGAGCGCGCGGGCCAGTTCCAGCCGTTTGCGGCCGGCTACCGTCAGCGCGGCGGCCTGCGCGTCGAGCATCGGGGTAAGGCCCACCTCCTGCGCGACCGCCTCGGCCACGCGGATCGCGTCCGCGCGCGCGGCGTGCCGGAGATAGGCGCCGACGGCGATGTTCTCGCGCACGCTCAGCCCCGCGAAGGGCTGCACGATCTGGAAGGTTCGCGCCATGCCGCGCGCGGCGCGGCGGTGCGGCGGCTCGTTGGTCACGTCCTCGCCGGCGAAGTGTACGCGCCCGGTGCTCGGCGGCAGGAAGCCGGAGACGAGGCTGAACAGCGTCGTCTTGCCGGCGCCGTTCGGGCCGATCAGGCCGATCAGCCCGCCCTCGGGCACGCTGAGCGAGGCGTTGTCCACCGCGAGCAGCCCGCCGAAGCGGCGCGACAGGTTCTCCGCGCGCAGAAGGCTCATCTTGCGCCTCTCCGCAGCACGCGCCGCAATCCGCCCATCACCCCGGTCGGCAGGAAGGCGACGCCGAGGATGAGCAGCACGCCGAAGAAGATGAGGTCCACGCCCGGTACCGGCCCGGCCGCGCCATGCAGCGCCATCTTCACGATTTCGCCCAGCCCATGCAGCGCCAGCGCGCCGATCACGGGACCAAGCACGGTGCCGGCGCCGCCGAGGATGGCGGCGATCAGCACCTCCACCGAGATCCAGGTGCCGTAGGCGATGTTGGCGTCGAGATAGAGGAAGTTCTGGGTGTACAGGCAGCCTGCCGCAGCGGTGATCGCACCCGACAGCGCGATCGCGATCAGCTTGGTACGCAGCACGTCCACACCCAGTGCGCGGGCGGCGTCCTCGTTCTCGCGCACCGCCACCAGCCGCGCGCCCAGCCGGCCGCGTGCGATCCACGCCGTCAGCCCCAGCACGCCGGCGACAACGAGGACCAGCAGCCACAGGAAGGCGGCGCGGGAGGGGAATTGCAGGTTGCCGATGCCGGGCTCCAGCTTGACCAGAAGTCCCGCCGCGCCGCCGGTGAAGTCGGATGCGTTGGCGAGGATGCGCAGCACCTCGGCGAAGGCGAGGGTGACGAGCGCGAAGTACGATCCGCGCAGCCGGGCGCGGAAGGACAGCACGCCGATGATCCAGCCCACCGCGGCACCCAGCGCGATGCCAACGGCGAGCCCGACCCAGGCGTTCACGCCGTAGCGGATCTGCAGGACCGCCGTGGCATAGGCGCCGGTGCCGAAGAAGGCGGCATGGCCGAAGGAGAACTGCCCGGCATAGCCGCCGAGGATGTTCCAGCCCTGCGCGGCGAGCGCGATGATCAGCGAGGTGACGAGGAAGTTGAGCAGGATGTTGGAGGCAACCAGCGGCGCCACCGCCAGGACCGCCAGCAATGCGGCGGCCAGCACCGCCTCCCGCCGGTCCATCATGCGCCTGCCCCGAACAGCCCGGTGGGGCGCAGCAGCAGCACCAGGATGAAGATGAGGAAGATGCCGAGCTGGCCGAGGCTGTCACCCAGCAGCAGCCCGCCCAGCCCCTCCACCACGCCGATGAACAGCCCGCCGATCAGCGCGCCGGGGATCGAGCCCATGCCGCCGAGGACGACGATGGTGAAGGCCACCAGCACGAAGGCGTTGCCGACGCGCGGGTTCACGTAGAAGGTCGGCAGCAGCAGGCAGGCGGCGACCGCCACGCAGGCGGCGCCGAGGCCGAAGGTCACCGCGTAGATGTGCTGCGGGTCGATGCCGCAGAACTGCGCGCCGCGCTTCTCCTTCGCCACCGCGCGGATGGCGCGGCCCGTGTCGGTGCGTGCCAGCAGCACCCACAGCAGCGCGGCGGTGAGCAGCACCACGATGAAGCCGATCAGCCGCGGCCGCGACAGCAGCATCGGCCCCAGCTCCACCACGTCGAACGCCGCATCGCCGCCGAGGCTGCGCGTATCGGACCGGAAGATGGCGAGCATCGCGTTTTCCAGCACGATCGCGAGGCCGAGCGTGACCAGCAGCGTGTTGCCGTCGTCGCCGTGGCTCGCCGGGCCGATCACCCACCGCTGCACCGCGTAGCCGATCAGGAAAAAGATGGCGGCGAGCGGCAGAATCGACAGGTATGGATCCAGCCCGAACGCCGCATGCAGCCCCCAGGCGGCGAACATCGCGCAGGTGAGCATCGCCCCGTGGGCGAAGTTCACGATGTGCAGCACGCCGTAGACGAGGGTCAGCCCGAGCGCGATCAGGGCATAGGCCGCGCCGGCGAGGAGGCCGTTGACCACGGCCTCCGCGATGAGTTCGGGCGGGAGCATCAGTCCCGGATCGGGAAGATCGGGCTGGCGTTGGCGACCTCGGCGGGGAAGATCACCTTGATGTCGCCGTCCTGCACCTGCGTGTTCACCGGCCGCGCACCCTGGTTCTGCCCCTTGTCGAAGCGCGTGGGGCCGTAGGGCATGACGTGGCCGTCGTAGGTGGAGGCGGCGAGTGCCGCGATCACCTTCGCCCGGTCGGCAGCACCCGCGCGGTCGATCGCGTCCGCGGCCAGCTTCATGCAGGAGTAGTTGAGCGGAATGTTGTAGGCCCAGAACTTACCGGAATCATCGACCTGCTTCTTCAGCGCGAGCGCCTCGGCGTTCTTCGGGTCGTGCCAATGGTTGCAGTCCATCACGCCGAGCGCGGCATCGGGGAATTCGCGCACGAAGCGGAAGTTGGACGCCGCCCCGTTCAGCACCGCGTAGATGCCCTTCGGCCGGATGCGTTGCTGGCGCATGGTGCGCGCGAGCAGCACGAACTCGCCGTAGTAGCTGGACGGGATCAGCAGGTCGGGGCGCAGCGAACGCAGTCGCAGCGCGATGTTGTTCATGTCGCGCGCGGGCGTGGGGTGCGCGATCGTCTCCAGCACCTCGAACCCGTGCTGTGGCAGCGCGGCCGCCATCAGCTTGGCGAGACCGGAGCCGAACAGCCCGTCCTCGTGCACCAGCACCACGGTCTTGCAAGGCTTGCCCGCGGCGTCGTTCAGCTTGACGAGGTTGCCGATGGCCTCGGTGGTGACGGTGCCGAAGCCGGGCGCGAAGCGGAAGGTGTTGGCAAGCCCGCGCGAGGTGATCTGGTCGGACACGCCGACATCGACGATGTAGGGCAGATCGTAGCGCGCGGCGGCCTGGCTGGCGGCGAGGCAGATCGGGCTCGCGAAACCGCCGACGATGGCGACCACGCCTTCGCCGTTCAGCCGCTCGACTTCCTGCACGCCGGCTTCGGGGTTGGAGCGGGCGTCGCCGATGATCGGCTCGATCTTCGCCCCGCCCAGCGCCTTGATGCCGCCGTCGGCGTTGATCTTCGCCACCGCGGCCTCTGCGCCGATGCGGCCGAGTTCGCCGTCCTGCGCGAGAGCGCCGGTCAGCGGCTGCAGCAGGCCGATCTTCACCGCGGCCGGCTGGGCGCGGAGCACGGCGGGTGCCGCAAGCAGTGCCGTGCCGGCGCCCAGAACGGTGCGACGGCCGAATGCGCGTGTCATCATGTCGTGGAGCTCCCTTGTTGGTCCGTGCGGCCGATGCGGGGGGACAACGGTGCCCAGCGTCGCGCACCGTCATCGCCGGTGCGCTGAAGCTGCATGTCGAAGGAAAAGCGGTCGGGGCGGTAGAGCGCGCGCAGATGCTCGACGGGCCGGTCATCCGCGTCGCGCACCAGCCGCGTCAGCGCGATCAGCGGCGCGCCCACCTCGACCTCCAGCGCCGAGGCGACCTCGGGGCCGGCCAGTGCCGCGCTGATCGTCTGCCGTGCGGTGCCGATGCGGATGCCGGAGCGTTCCAGCAGCGACAGCAGCGGCAGCACCGTGAGGTCAGTCTCGGAGAAGGTCTGGCCAATGCGGACGGGCACGAAGGTGGTCAGGTGAGAAAAGGGGCGGCCGCTCATCCGGCGGACGCGCACCGCGTGCTGCGCGGGCTCGCCGTTGGGCAGTTCCAGCGCTTCGGCGATGGCGGGCGGGGGGATGACGTAACTGAAGGACACCAGCCGCACCTCGGTGCGCCGGCCCATCTCCTTCAGATGGGCGAAGACGTCGGCGCTTGCGGTCGGCCGGGCAGGGGCGCGCACGAACGTGCCGACGCCGGGGCGGCGTTCGACGAGGCCTTCATGGGCAAGCTGGTCCAGAGCGCGGCGGATGGTGACGCGGGCAACCCCGTGTTCGACGGCCAGCGCCGGTTCGCCGGGAAGCTGCGCGCCGCTCGCGATCGCGCCGGTCGCGATGCGATCCTGCAGCGCCAGGTACACCCGGCGCGCCTTGAACGTGTCCACGGCTGCGCTCAACGTCCGCTCCTCCCTGTCCTATTTATCGGACTGGTTGCTGTCTATCATAGAGAACAGGAACGTTGTCGCAAGGGTTTTTTTGGGCTACCGAGGGGCAAATGACCCGGGAGGGGCGGAATGGGCGGTAAGGCGCCGCGCGCGCTGTTCGACAAGGTGTGGGATCCGCATGTCGTCCTGACGCGGGAGGACGGGCAGGCGCTGCTGTGGATCGACCGGCACTTCTTCCACGAAGGTTCCCACCACGCCTTCAACCAGCTCAAGGCACGCGGTGCGTCGGTGGCGTATCCGTCGCAGAACATCGGCGTGGCCGACCACTACGTGCCCACGCGCGGGCGCGGCGGCGCGATCGCCGATCCCGCCATCGCGCGCATGGTCGCCCAGCTTTCCGACAACGCCGCGCAGCACGGGCTGCGCCTGTTCGACCTCGCCAGTCCGGGGCAGGGCATCGTGCATGTGGTGGGGCCGGAGCAGGGGCTGACCCTGCCGGGACTGGCCATCGTCTGTGGCGACAGCCACACCTCCACGCATGGCGCGTTCGGCGCCATCGCCTTCGGCATCGGCGCATCCGAAGTGGCGCATGTGCTGATGACGCAGACACTGTGGCAGCGGAAGCCGAAGCGGATGCGCATCCGCGTCGATGGCGCGCTGGGCACGGGGATCGGCGCGAAGGACATCGCGCTGTCCATCATCGCGCGCATCGGCACCGATGGCGCACAGGGTCATGCGGTGGAGTATGCCGGCTCGGCCGTGCGCGGCCTGTCGATGGAAGGGCGGCTGACGCTGTGCAACCTGTCCATCGAGGGTGGTGCGCGCTGCGGCATGGTCGCACCCGACCGCACCACGGTCGATTTCATCCGCGGCCGCCCCTTCGCGCCACAGGGGCCCGCGTTCGACCGCGCGGCGGAGGCATGGCTCGCGTTGCCCGGCGATGCGGATGCGGCGTTCGACCGGGAGGTGGCGCTGGATGCCGGCGAGATCGCTCCCATCGTCACCTGGGGCGTGAGCCCGGAGGACGCGCTGCCGGTGACCGCGACGCTGCCCGATCCCACACGCGCCGCCGATCCGGCGAAGGCCGCGCAGATCCGCGACGGGCTCGACTACATGGGGCTGCATCCGGGGCAGAAGCTGACCGATGTCGCGGTGGATCGCGTGTTCATCGGCTCCTGCACCAACAGCCGCATCGAGGACCTGCGCTCCGCCGCCGCGGTCCTTGCGGGTCGCAAGGCACGCGTGCCGGGTCTCGTCTCCCCCGGCTCGACGCCGGTGAAGCGGCAGGCGGAGCAGGAGGGGCTGGACCGCATCTTCCGCGACGCCGGGCTGGACTGGGTGGAGTCCGGCTGTTCCATGTGCGTGGGCATGAACGGCGACCTGCTGGCGCCGGGCGAGCGCTGCGCGTCCACCACCAACCGCAACTTCAAGGGCCGACAGGGCAAGGGATCGCGCACGCATCTGATGTCCCCCGCTATGGCCGCCGCGGCTGCGGTGACCGGCCATCTGACCGACGTGCGCGAGCTGCTGAAGGATCGTGCGTCATGACGCCCCTGCGCATCGTCACCGCGCCTGCCTGTCCACTGCCGATGGCGAACGTGGACACCGACCAGCTCATTCCCGCGCGCTTCATGAGTCGGCCGCGCAGCGCGGGGTACGGTGACTTCCTGCTCTATGACCTGCGCTTCGGGCCGGACGGGGAGAAGCTGGCCGATTTCCCGCTCAATGACCCCGCGCGGCAGGGCGCGCAGGTGCTGGTCGCGCGGCGCAATTTCGGCTCCGGCTCGTCGCGCGAGGCGGCTGCCTATGCGCTGGTGGATTACGGCTTCCGCTGCGTGATCGCGCCGAGCTTCGGCGACATCTTCTCGAGCAACGCCGTCAACAACGGCCTGCTGCCGGCGCGCATGGCGGAGGCGGAGGTGGAAGCGTTGCTCGCCTGGCTCGACAATGGCGGGCGGGAGGTGACGGTGGACCTGGAGACCTGCCGGGTCACGGCCGGCAATCAGTCCTGGGACTTCGCGATCGATCCGGTCTGGCGGACGAAGCTGCTGAACGGCTGGAGCGATGTGGACCTGACGCTGAGCCGTGCCGACGAGATTGCCGCCTTCGCGCAGGGGGACCGCACGCGCCGCCCCTGGGCGTGGCTGGACGGGCGCTGAGAGCGCGCCGCTAAAGCCCCCGTCCGCGTCCGATCACCGCTGCGCCATAGCGTGTCCGCAGCGCGTTGACTGCGTCCTGCGCGGCGACGCGGCGTGCGCGGTCGGGGTCGGCGAGGTCGCCCTTGTCCGCCTCCGCCGCGTCCGCGAGCGGCTGCGCGCCGATGCCGATCAGGCGGAAGTGCGTGCGCCCGTCCGCTTCCTTCGCCAGCAGTTCGCGCGCGGCGGCGAACAGCAGCTCCGGCAGGCGGGTGGGTGAGGGCAGGCGCAGCGCGCGTGTCCGTAGCGCGAAACGATCGGTCTTCAGCTTCAGCACCACCCCGCCGGCGGCGAGGTGCTTCTCGTTCAACCGGCGTGCGAGCTTCTCCGCCAGCCGCCACAGCACACGTTCCAGCGCCCGCGCTTCGGCGATGTCGGTCTCGAATGTGGTTTCGGTGGAAACCGATTTCGTCTCGCGCGACGGATCGACGCGGCGCAGATCCTCGCCACGAGCGCGTGCGACCAGCGCCGGCCCGTCATCGCCCAGCATCCGCCGCGCGGCCGCCGGCTCCAGCGCCTGCAGGTGGCTGATGGTGGTGATGCCGCGCCCGGCCAGCCGCGCCGCGAGCGCGGGACCGACCCCCGGCAACAGCGTCACCGGTTCGGATGCGAGCAGCGATACCGCCTCGGCCCGGCCGATCACCGCGAAGCCGCGCGGTTTGTCGCGGTCCGCGGCGATCTTCGCGAGCAGCCGGTTCGGGGCGAGCCCGATCGAGACGGTCAGCCCGATCTCGGCCTCCACCCTCGCGGCGAAGCGCGCCATCACCGCCGCCGGCGGGGCGCCGTGCAGCGCCTCTGTGCCCGTGAGGTCGAGCACCGCCTCGTCGATCGACAGCGCCTGAACGAGCGGCGTCAGCTCCTCCATCAGCGCGCGGATGCGGCGCGACTCCCGCACGTACTTCGCCATGTCGGGCTTGAGCACGACCGCGTCCGGGCATGCGGCCAGCGCCTTGAACATCGGCATGGCCGACCGCACGCCGCGGATGCGCGCGATGTAGCAGGCGGTGGTCACCACGCCGCGCTTGCCGCCGCCGACGATCAGCGGCCGGTCCGCAAGCTCCGGCCGGTCGCGCTTCTCGACGCTGGCGTAGAAGGCGTCGCAATCGACATGCGCGACCGTCAGCGAGAACAGCTCGGGGTGGCGCAGCACGCGGCGATGGCCGCAGGCAGGGCAGGGGCCTGCCGGCCAGTCCTCTCCGGTCGCGAAACAGGTGCGGCAGAGCGCGTGCACGGGGCGATCCTAGCGTGCGGAGGGCCTCCGCTCACTCCCGGTCGAGCGTGGCCTTGGCCGAGATCAGCCGGCCGCGTTCCTCGTCCGTGAGGCGGGGGTATTCGAGGTCGAGGCTCTCCAGCGCCTCGATGAAGATGCCGGCGACCACCAGCCGCGTGTACCACTTGTTGTCCGCCGGGACGACGAACCACGGCGCGTCGGGCGTCGCGGTGGCGCGGATCGCCGCCTCATAGGCTTCCATGTAGGCATCCCAGTAGCCGCGCTCGGCCACGTCGGCGGCGGAGAACTTCCAGTTCTTCTCCGGCTCCTCGATGCGTTCGAGGAAGCGGCGCTTCTGCTCCTTGCGCGAGACGTTCAGGAAGATCTTGCGCAGCACGACGCCCTGCCGCGACAGGTAACGCTCGTAGGCGGCGATATCCTCCAGCCGCTCCTCGAAGATGGTCTTGCCGACCAGCCGCCGCGGCAGCTTCTGCCCCTGCAGGATCCTTCGGTGCACGCGCACCACCAGCACTTCCTCGTAGTGGCTGCGGTTGAAGATGCCGATGCGGCCGCGCTCGGGTAGGTGGCGGTTCACGCGCCAGAGGAAGTCGTGGTCCAGCTCCTCCGACGTCGGCGCCTTGAAGGCGGTGACGTGCACGCCCTGCGGGTTCACCCCGCTCATCACGTGCTTGATCGTGCCGTCCTTGCCGGCCGCGTCCATCGCCTGGAACACGGCGAGCAGCGCCCAGCGGTCCTGTGCATACAGTTTGTCCTGCAACTCGGTCAGCCGCTCCACGCCTTCCTTCAGCAGGCCGGCGGCTCCGTCCTTGTCCATCGACAGGCCACCGGTATCGCCCGGGTCGTGGTCCTTCAGATGGAACCCGCGCCCCTTGGTGACGCGGCACCGGTCGACCAGCTTCACAAGCTTCCTGTGCATCCGCCCGCTCCTGCCCCGAGGCGGGCAGGCTAGGGCAGGATCGAGTCGCCTCCCACGGTTGCCAGCCCCGGCGCGGCGATGGATGCTCGCCCGACCGGCTCACAGGAGGAAACGAGCATGCCCTATCCGTTCACCGCGGAGGATCTGCAGCGCCTGAAGCAGTGGGACACGCCCACGATCTGCAACGGGCTGGAGCTGATCGTGCCGGAACGGCGGGCCATCGGCTTCACCACCCGGTCCATGCACGCCGCCGACCGCAAGCTGCCGCCCATCGTCGGCCTCGCGCGCGTCGGCACCATCCGCGCCAAGGAGCCGCCGCGCGGCAAGACCGCCGACCGGCTCGACTGGTACGACTACGTCGCCGAGGCGGCGCTGCCGACCGTGGTCTGCCTGCAGGACCTCGACGACCATCCCGGCTGGGGCGCCTTCTGGGGCGAGGTGCATACCGCGGTGCACAAGGCGCTGGGGGCGGAGGGCTGCGTGACGAACGGCAGCTTCCGGGACTGCGACATGCTCGCCCCGGGCTTCCAGATCATCGGCGGCGTGGTCGCGCCCTCGCACGCGCATGTGCATCTGGTGGATTTCGGCAAGCCGGTGAACATCCTGGGCATGAACGTCGCGCATGACGACGTGGTGCACGCGGACTTCCACGGCGCGGTGGTGATCCCGGCCGAGGCGGTGAAGAAGCTGCCCGATGCGATCGAAAGCGTGGCCCGCAAGGAGAAGGTGATCCTCGACTGCGTGCGCGCCGCAGGCTTCACGCCCGCCAAGCTGCGCGAAGCGATCGCCGCAACGCGCGATATCCATTGAGGCTGGCGGGGCGCTGCCCCGGACCCCGGGAGGGCTCTGCCCTCCACCCGGCAGGGGGCACGGCCCCCTGCACCCGCGATTCCTTCAGAAGGATTTCAGCAGGTCGGTCGTCTGACCCCATC
>JBBCJT010000188.1:0-19039 GCA_037190665.1 Rhodovastum atsumiense
CCCGGCCTCCTCCGGCACGGCTTATGTGATGATCGCGACGCTGGTGCAGCTCATGGGCGAGGAGCAGGCGTTCGACTTCCTCAAGCGCCTGCACCCGAACATCAACCAGTACACCCGCTCCGGCACCGCGCCGATCAAGGCGGTGGCGCGCGGCGAGACGACGGCCTCGATCTCCTTCATGCACGATGCGGTGACCGAGGCGCAGGCCGGCTTCCCCGTGCGCGCGAACGCGCCCTGCGAGGGTACCGGCTACGAGATCGGCTCGCTGTCGATCGTGCGCGGCGCGCGCAACCTGACGCAGGCGCGGCGCTTCGCGGACTGGGCGCTGACGGCGGAAGCGCAGGCGCTGGGTGCGGTGACCAAGCAGTTCCAGACGCCGTCCAACCGCAGCGCCCCGCTGCCGGAAGGCGCGCCGCGCATGGATCAGGTGAAGCTCATCGACTACGACTTCGCCCGCTACGGCGCGTCCGCCGAGCGCCGGCGGCTGATCTCGCGGTGGGAGCGCGAGATCTCCAACCTGCCGCGCTGATCGCCTACGGCTCTTTGTACGCCCTCAGACGCCGGGCGCGGCCTCCGGCCGCTTGGCTCGCGGCATAAGCCGCGGGCCGCAGTCGCGGCCTCGGATCGGCGGGGCCGATCCGCAACATCCCCTCTCCCGCCTGGCGGGAGAGGGAGGGGCCCGCGCTTGCGCGGGAGGGTGAGGGCGATGCCGTGGCGGAACTTCACCATAATCCGGATGGAAGCACCCTCACCCCGGCCCTCTCCCGCCTGGCGGGAGAGGGAGGACGCGTGCGACCGCGTGCGCCTACTGCGCGACCCAGCCGCCATCCACCGATAGATGGATGCCGGTCACAGTCGCCGCACCCTCCGAGCACAGATAGACCGCCGCCGCGCCGATATGCTCCGGCGTGCTGAAGCGGTGCATCGGCTGCTTCTCGCTCAGCATCGCGGCCTCCTCGGTCTCCACGCTGGTGCCGTTGCGCTCCGCCCGCGCCTCGATCTGCTTGCGCACCAGCGGCGTCAGCACCCAGCCGGGACAGATCGCGTTCACGGTCACGCCGCTGTTCGCGCACTCGATCGCCGCAGCCTTGGTCAGCCCCAGCAGCCCGTGCTTGGCCGCGACGTAGGCCGATTTCTGCCCGGAGGCGACGAGGCCGTGGGCGGAGGCCGTGTTGATCACGCGCCCCCACCCCTTCGCCTTCATCGCCGGCAGCGCCGCATGCATCGCGTAGAACGCGCCGGAGAGGTTGATGGCGATGATCTGGTCCCATTTCTCGATCGGGAAATCCTCGACATTCGCCGTGAACTGGATGCCGGCGTTGTTCACCAGGATGTCCACGCCGCCGAGCGATGCCGCGGCCGCCTCCACCATCCGCGCGCAGTCCTCGGCCTTGCCGATATCGGCGGCGACATAGGCGGCGCGCACGCCGAACTCGCTGGCGAGCCCGGCGCGGATGGCTTCGATCTCCGCCGCGTCACCGAAACCGTTGATCGCGATGTCCGCACCCTGCGCGGCCAGCGCGCGCGCGATCCCCAGCCCGATGCCGGAGGTCGATCCGGTCACCAGCGCCACCCTGCCCTTGAGGCTCATGCATCTCTCCGTCGGCTGATGCCGCTCATCTCGTCAGCCGCCCCCGCCCTGCGCAAGAGGCCGCGTGGCGGCGGGCGGCATGATGGGCGCATTGTAAGGCTGCTCACGCCGCCGTGCGGCGGGCCGCGGCCCGCCATGGCAGAAACCGGCGCGATCGGCCTAGGATTCGTGCCGAAGCCGACGGAGCACGACGATGGATGCAGGACCGATCCCGCAGGCCGGCTGGAAGCCCGATCGCTGCGACCGCGTGGCGCTGGTGCTGCAGGGCGGCGGGGCTCTCGGGGCGTATCAGGCCGGCGTCTACGCGGCGCTGCACGAAGCCGGCATCCGGCCGGACTGGGTCTCCGGCGTCTCGATCGGCGCCATCAACAGCGCGCTGATCGCCGGCAACCCGCCGGAACGGCGCGTGGAGCGGCTGCGCACCTTCTGGACGCGGGTGAGCGATCCCGACATGTGGCCCTTCGCGCCCGACGGAGACGATTTCCGGCGCGCCCGCAACATGCATTCGGCGCTGACGACGATGCTGTTCGGCCAGCGCGGCTTCTTCCGCCCGAACCCGGTGAACCCCTACCTCGCGCCGCGCGGCGGGCGCTACGCCACCGCCTTCTACGACACCGCCCCGCTGCGGGAGACGCTGCTGGAGCTGGTGGATTTCGACCTGATCAACCGCCCGGACCGCTGCCGCTTCGCGGTGGGCGCGGTGAACGTGCTGACCGGCAATTTCACCTTCTTCGACAACCGCGACGTGGAGATCGGGCCGGACCACATCATGGCCTCCGGCGCGCTGCCACCGGCGCTGCCGGCGGTGAAGGTGGGGACGGACTATTACTGGGATGGCGGCCTCGTCTCCAACACGCCGCTCCAGCATCTGCTGGACCAGGACGACCCGCTGAACACGCTGGTCTTCCAGGTGGACCTGTTCTCCGCCCGCGGGCCGATGCCGCGCGACATGGAGGACGTGACGGGGCGGGAGAAGGACATCCGCTACTCCTCCCGCACGCGCTACAACACCGATCTCTACAAGCGTCTGCACGGCTGGAAACTCAGGCTGAAGCAGGCGCTGGAGAAGATTCCGCCGGAGGCGCTGTCGGAGGAGCAGCTTTCGCTGAAGATGCAGCTCGCGGACCTGCCCGAGATCCTCGTGCTGCAACTGATCTACCAGCAGAAGACCTACGAGAGCCACGCGCGGGACTACGAGTTCAGCGCCGAATCGATGCGCGAGCACTGGCAGAGCGGCCATGAGGACACGCGGCGGACGCTGTCGCGCAAACACTGGCTGGTGATGCCGCCCGAGGATGGCGGGCTGATCGCGCACGACGTCCACCGGCTGGACGACTGATCCGCCGGCCCCGCCGTTGCGCGGCGGGCGGCGGCGGGCGAAGGTCCGCGCCGATGCAGCCGCTCGCACTCACCATGGGCGAACCCGCCGGGATCGGCGCGGAGATCGCCATCGACGCCTGGCTGGCCCTGCGCGGCAGCGGGCCGCGCTTCGTGCTGCTCGACGACGCCGACCGCGTCGCCGCGCTGGCGCAACGCCTGGGCCGCCCGGTGGAGGTGCGCCGCGTCGCCTCGATGGCCGAAGGCGCTGCGGTCTTTCCCGCCGCGCTGCCGGTGCTCCATCGCGCCCTTCCCGTCGCGGTGACGCCGGGCAGGCCCGATCCGGCGAATGCGCAGTCCGTGATCGACGCGATCGCCGAAGCGGTCGCGCTGGCGCAGTCCGGTGTAGCGGCGGCCGTGGTCACCAACCCGATCCAGAAGGCGGTGCTGACCCGCGCCGGCTTCCCGCATCCCGGCCATACCGAGTTCCTCGCCGCCCTCGCGGGGCCGGGGGTGAAGCCGGTGATGATGCTCGCCTGCCCCGGGCTGCGCACCGTGCCGGTCACGGTGCACCTGCCGCTGCGGGTGGCGATCGACCGGCTCACCACCGAGGCGATCGTGGTCACCGGCCGCATCGTGCACGCGGCCCTGCGCGACGATTTCGGCATCGCCCGCCCGCGCCTCGCGGTCGCCGGGCTGAACCCGCATGCGGGCGAGAACGGCACGCTGGGCAGCGAGGATGCGGCCATCGCCGCCCCCGCCGTCGCCGCGCTCTGCGCCGAGGGCATCCTCGCCACCGGCCCGCACCCGACCGACACGCTGTTCACCCCGCACGCGCGCGGAGGCTACGACGTCGCGCTGTGCCTGACGCACGATCACGCGATGATCCCGGTCAAGACGCTGGACATGGATGGCGGCGTCAACGTCACGCTGGGCCTGCCCTTCGTGCGCACCTCGCCCGATCACGGCACCGCGCTCGACATCGCGGGCACCGGCCGCGCGTCCTGCGGCAGCCTGCTCGCGGCGATGCGCATGGCGGGCGAGATGGCGGGCCACCGCGCCGCCCGCGCACAGGCGGCGTAGCGCCCCGGGATCAGACAGGCATCAGCAGATGCGCCGCCAGCACGGCGGCGCAGGCGATGACCAGCGCGATCAGCGTCAGCGGCCCGTTCCACACCGTCGCGATCGTCCAGGGGGTCGCCCCGGCCCAGCGCGCCGTGGTGATCGCGCTCGCCGACATCGGCGTGGCGTTCGCCCCCACGCCCCAGCCCAGCATGCAGGCGAAGGCCAGCACCGACGGCGCGATCCCCATCGCCTGCGGGTCCGGGATCGCCGCCCCCACCGCGCCGATGATGACGATGGGGTTCAGCCCGAGCTGTCCGGTCAGCAGCACCAGCGTCGGGATGGCGAACAGCACCAGCAGCGGCGGCGGCGCGGCGGCGGCCAGCATCTCCGGCGCGCCGAGGCCCGGAAGCGCGGCCGACAGCGCGCCCGCGAGGAAGCCGCCGCAGCCGAGGACGGTCGCCTCGCCCCGGAAGTTCGGGATGCGCCGCAGGAACAACCCCAGCCGGCGCGGCAACGTGCCGAACGCGGCGAGCCAGCCGTAGCGCGCCGCCTGCACGACCATCCAGCCGATCCCGACCACCGGCACCGCGGCCGTGACGCCGACGACGAGGCTGGTGCCGAAGGCGTGGCCGACGATCTCGGCCGCGGCGAACACGAACAGCACCAGCAGGACGATGCGCAGATGGATGCTCCATCGCTCCACCGTCGCCGGCCGCACGCCGCCGCGCGTGGCGAGCCGCGCGGCCGAGGCGCGGTCCACCGCCCAGCCCGCCGCCAGCATCGTGACCGCCACGCCGAAGGCGAGCGGGATCAGCAGCCCGAACCGCGCGCCCGGCACGGCGGAGGAGACGACCGCCGTCATGATGTTGAGCGGCGACCAGCAGTTCATCGCCGCGAACCCGCGATAGACGGCGAGCATCATCCGCTTCAGCCGGATGCGCTGCACTTCCGATGACCCGCCGGCCGAGGCGAGCGTGTTGGCGCGCGCCACCATCGCGCCGAACAGGTCGATCGCGCCGTAGGAGAGGATGATCGAGTAGACGTGGCCGCCCGCCGTCAGCGCCGCGTAGCGCCGGCCCGGCGGCTGCGCGACCAGATGCCGCCCGCAGCGGCGCACCAGCGGCGAGCGTTCGGCCGCGTCGCGCAGTACCGACAGCGCCAGGAAGAAGGCGACGTAGGATGCCCCCCTCCGCCAGCTTTCGAGGAAGGTGCCCAGCGGATCGGGCGCCAGCGCCAGCGCGACCAGTCCCGCCCCGGTCATGCCGGCGAACAGCAGCCGCGCCGCGCGGGAGGCGTTGGGCAGTTCGACGACCAGGAAGACCGCCAGCGCGATGCCGGCCAGCGTGCCGGCCCAGGCGAGCCCGGCGAACTGATGGACCAGCGTCCCCACCCAGGCGAGGACCAGCAACGGCGCGGAGGGCGGGATCACTGCGCCGGCAATGCTGCCGCAGTGCAGCGCGCCTGCCTAGACACCGGCCCATGAGGCCGCCACGGTCAGGCTTTCCCAGCCCCGCAGAGGCCCCATGCTCTTCGACTTCGCGACCATGAAGGAACGCGACATCTACAAGCTGCTGGTTTCGACCGTCGTTCCGCGGCCGATCGCCTGGGTGGTCACGCGCGACCTGAACGGCACGCTGAACGCCGCCCCCTTCTCCTTCTTCAACGTGCTGTCCTCCGACCCGCCGCTGGTCGCGATCGGCATCGGCGGGCACAGCCCCGGCCACGTGAAGGACACCGGCGACAATATCCGCCGGCACGGCCAGTTCACCGTCTGCCTCGTCGACGCCGCGCGCGCCGAGGCGATGAACGTCACCGCCGTCGAGTTCGGCCCGGAGGTGGACGAGATCGCCGAGGCGGGGCTGACCATCGCCCCCTCCACCCGGATCGACGTGCCGCGCATCGCCGAAAGCCCGGTCGCGCTGGAATGCGAGCGCTTCGCCACGCTCGAGGTCAGCAACCAGCGCGCGCTGGTGCTTGGCCACGTGGTCGCGATGCATATCCGCGACGATTGCGTGCTGGACCCGGCGCGCGCCTACGTGGACACGCCCAGGCTCGACCTGATCGGCCGCATGCACGGTGCCGGCGGCTACACCTACACGCGGGAGCAGTTCCAGATGGCCCGGATGACGCCGGCCCAGTGGGCGGAGCGCAAGGCAGGGGAGTAGCCCCGCCCCCCGCCGCGTGCTAGCGCCTCTGCGACGCAGTCGCAGGGGATAGGGTGTCCGCAGTCGTCGGATCCGTCGTGGCCAGGGGACGGCCGGCGCGCGCGGGCGCGATCGGCTGGCTCGCCGTTTCCGTCGCGCTGCTGGTGGCCATGCCGATCCTCGCCGTGCTCGGCGCCGCACTCGCCCCGGCGGGCGAGGTCTGGCGGCACATCGTCGCCACCGTGCTCGCGGACTACGCGATCTCCTCGCTGCTGCTCGGCCTGCTGGTCGCGGCGATCGCGGCGAGCGCGGGGGCGATCTCCGCCTGGATCGTGGTGGCTTTCACCTTCCCGCTGCGCCGGGCGCTGGAGATCGCGCTGCTGCTGCCGCTGGCGATGCCCGCCTATGTCGCGGGCTACGCCTACACCGACCTGCTGGATGCGGCGGGCCCGGTGCAGACGACGCTGCGCGGGCTGACCGGGCTGACCTATGCCGAGCTGCCCTTCCCGCCGATCCGGACGCTGCCGGGGGCGGCGTTCGTGCTCGGCGTCGTGCTCTATCCCTATGTCTACCTGCTGTGCCGCGCGGCCTTCCTGCAGCAGTCGGTCTGCCTGCTGGAGGCGTCGCGGACGCTGGGGATGGGCCCGTGGCGCACCTTCCTGCACGTCGCCCTGCCGCTCGCGCGCCCCGCACTCGCCGGTGGCGTGGCGCTGGTGCTGATGGAGACCTTCGCCGATTTCGGCACGGTGATGCATTTCGGCGTGCAGACCTTTACCACCGGCATCTACGAGGCGTGGTTCGGCATGGGCGACCGCATCGCCGCCTGCCAGCTCGCCGCCGCGCTGCTCGGCGCCGTCGCGCTGCTGCTCGCGGCCGAGCGGATCGCGCGCGGACCCCGTCGCTTTCATCCGATGACGACGCGCCACCCGCCGCTGCGGCCGATCCGGCTGAGCGGGCCGGCCGCCTGGGCGGCGACCATCGCCTGCCTGCTGCCGGTGCTGCTCGGATTCGCGATCCCCGCCGCCCGGCTCGGCTGGATGGCGGTGGAGGTGGGCGATCCCCTGCCGGCCAGCGACTTCCTCGCCTTCGCGCGGCACAGCCTGACGCTCGCGACCCTGACCGCGGCGCTGGCGGTGGCGATCGCGTGGCTGCTCGCCTGGGGACGGCGGACGCGGCCGAGCCCGCTGCTGCGCGCCGCCACCGCGACCACCGGCCTCGGCTATGCGATCCCGGGCTCGGTGATCGCGGTCGGGGTGCTGGTGCCGCTGGCCTGGCTGGACAACACGCTGGATTCCTGGCTGCGGGCGCGGTTCGGCGTCTCGTCCGGCCTGCTGCTGTCGGGCACGATCGTCGCGCTGGTCTTCGCCTATCTGGTCCGCTTCCTCGCCCCCGCGCTGGCGGCGATCGACGGCACGCTGGCGCGCATGAAGCCGAACCTCGTCGCCGCCTCCCGCGTGCTGGGCCGCAGCCCGGCCCGCACCGCGTGGGACGTGGAGCTGCCGCTGGCGCGGCCGGGGCTGATCGCGGCGGCGGTGCTGGTCTTCGTGGACACGATGAAGGAGCTGCCGGCGACGCTGATCGTCCGCCCCTTCGATTTCGATACGCTGGCGGTGCGCGTCTACAACCTGGCCGCCGACGAGCGGCTGGCGCAGGCCTCGACCGCAGCCCTGCTCATCGTCGCCGCGGGGCTGCTGCCGGTGGTGGTGCTGACGCGGGCGATGCGTCCTTCCGAAACCGGGCGCTGAGCGGCGCTCTCACTCCGCCACGGCGGCGCGCTCCGCATCCACCCATTCGTCGCCCAGCAGTTCCGGTACCGCGTAGTCCTGCGCGGCCTGCCAGTGAGTATCGACATCCGCCGCGAACAGGCGCGAGGCGATGGCCCGCGCCAGCCGCTCCGCGCCCTGGCTGATGGCGGGAATGTCGCCGGACAGCTTTCCCTGCGACAGGGTGGCGGCGAAGTTGAAGCAGTGCAGCCGGGCCAGATAGGGCGCGTCCCGGCCGGGCCTTGGCAGGAACTCGAACCCCGGCCCGAGATAGGGAGCTGTCCCCAGCCCGGGCTCGGCATCCTCCGGCGGGGGCGTGTAGACATCCTTCCACAGCAGGATATCTGCCGCGATATCAGCCAGTTCCGGGCGTGAGTGGACATCCGACCCAAAGCCGGTGCCGAGGATCACGAAATCCGTCTCCAGTTCCCGGTGCGGGGTGCGCAGCCGCAGCACCGCGCCTTCCTGCCGCACCTCCAGCAACGGGCTCGCCAGATGCAGCGCGGCGTTGGGGTGCCGGGTCACGCGCAGCACGGAGGTGCGCGGCGCCGGCGTCTGGGTGACCTCGTTGTAGCGCATCAGCCGCCAGCGCCAGTCGTCCGGCAGGTCCCGCCAGCCATGGACGAGCCCGGGCGAGGACACGCCCGTCAGCTTGTTGATGCGCGGCAGGTCGGGCCGGCGGATCAGCATCCGCACCTCGCCCGCGCCGGCCTCCAGCGCCTCGCCGGCATTGTCGAAAGCCGACGCACCGCCGCCGACCACCACGACCCGCCGGCCCCGCAGCGCGGCGACGTCGATCGGGTCCGAGGAAGGCGCCCAGACCACGCCGCGCGGCAGGGCGCCGAAGGGCGCGATGATCATCGGCCCGCCCAGCCCGCCCCGGCCGGTGGCCAGCACGATATGCCGCGCATGCACGGGCCCGGCGGATGTTTGCAGCAGAAACAGATCGCTGTGCGGCACGATCCGCGTGATATCGACCCCGTTGCGCACATCCAGCCCGGCCACGCGCCGGTACCAGCGCAGATAGTCCATCCACTGGCGGCGCGGGATCTTGACCACCGCCTCCCAGGCGGCGGCACCGAACTGCGCCTCGAACCAGGCGCGGAAGGTCAGGTTGGACAGGCCGAGGGCGGGGCCGGCGAGCGCCTTGGGACTGCGCAGGGTGCGCATCCGCGCCCAAGTATCCCACGGCCCCTCCGCCCCGTCCGGCGCACGGTCGAACAGCGTGGTGCGAGCCATGCCGAGCCGCTTCAGCTCGAAGCCGAGCGCGAGGCCGGCCATGCCCGCCCCCAGCACGGCGACGTCCACCACGGCCGTCCCATCCGGGGCGCGCCGCGGGGGCACCCAGTCGCGGGCGGGCTGTTCGAGCAGGGCGAGATCGCGGGTGATCGCCGCTTCGAGAGCGGCAAGGCCGGCTTGAGTCATGGTCCCGCTTCTATCGCGCGGGACCACATCGCGGCGAGGTCGCGCCCGCCGGATCGGGCGCGCCGCGGAAGATCAGGCGAGGTAGTCGGACTGGGCGAGCCGCGCCAGCCGCGCCAGATCCTGCGCGAAATCCACAACCGCGACGGTCGGCTGCTGCTCGCGGCGATCCATGTGATCGGTGGCGGAAGCGTGGTCGGACGGGCGGGGCTGGAAGGGCATTTTCATACTCATCGCTGCTGCCAGTGGATGTAATCGCGCGGTCAACAGAAACAGGTGAAACCGGTCACATGACACAGTTGAAACATCCGGCGCCGGGGGCAGTGGAGCCTTGCGCCCACTGCATGCAATCGCGCGCGGGTCATCGCGGGTCCCGCGTGGGGACGCGCGGCCGCACCTGACCGGGCGCGCGCGCCGGCGCCACCTGCGCCCGGGTCACCGAGAGGCGGGGCGCCTGCAGATCGAACATGCCTTCGATGACGAAGGGCGGCGAGTGCGGCGTGTCCAGCGCCTGCACCCGGAACCGCGCCTCGCGGCCCGCGACCTCCGCCTGCCCGGCATGGGTCAGCGTGCCGTCCGGGCGCAGGCCGAACAGCGCCAGCGCGCCCTCGCTCACGGGATGGCTGAGGATGTAGAGCACGATCCCGTAATCGTGCAGGCCGGAAGGCTGGCGGAACAGGATGGCCGGCACCGCGCTCGCCCGCGTCAGCGGCCCGGGATTGCGGGCCGGAAGCAGGGCGAGGTGGTTGCCACCGCAGACCATGGCCGCGCCACCGTCGATGGCAACGGCAACGCCAGGCGGATCCCGCTCGATGGCGGCGGCGAGGCCCCGCGCGGCTTCCGCCGTCATCGCCGTGGGGGACAGGCTCTGCGCGCCGGCCTCGGGTAGCGGCAACAGGGCGCCGCGGGACACGGGCGCGAGCCGTTCCCCGGTGAGCCCGTGGCGATAGGCGATCAGGTTGCGCGCGAAGCCCAGCGCGCGCCGGGCCGCGGGATCGCCCGGCATCGGCACCGCCTGCAGCGTGGCGAGCGCCCGCGGCCCGCCGGCTCGTCCCAAGGCGAGCGCGGAGCGGCGGACGATTTCGGGTTCGCCGGCCCGCAGGCCGGGTTCAAGGAACTGCTCGGCTTCCACCGGCGCGAAGGCCGCGAGCGCCGAGGCGGCGGCGCTGCGCAGTTCCGGCGGCGCGGCCGGTTCGGCGAGCAGGCTCGCCAGCGCGCGCGGGCCGGCCGGCGCGCGGCGCCGCGCCAGTTCGCGCACCGCGGCGATGCGCGCCGTCACCGCCCCCTGCCCCGCCGCCATGGCGGTCAGCGCCGCCTCGCTCTGTCCGGTCAGGCGGGCTTCGGCATCGGCTGCGCTGGTCATCGCGCCCTCCGTTCAGCAGCCGCTGCGGGTGGAGCAGTGGCCGCGCATCGTCGATCCCTGCGAGGATGTCAGCAGTACCGCGCCGCGCAGGGTCGGCGCGCAGCGCGTCTGCGCCATGAGGTTGTTCCGCGCCGAGGTGCTGCTCGGGCAGTCCTCGCCATGCGTGTGCGGCAGGCCGAGGAAATGGCCCAGCTCGTGCGCGAAGGTGCGGGAGAAGCCCTCCGGCTCGCGGTTGATCTCACCCGCCAGCAGCGCGTCGTCCTTCTCGTCCTTGTCGCAATTGCCCCCCACGGGCGACAGGCCGATGAAATCGTCCGTGCTGATGGTGCGCACGACGAAGGCGTCGACGCCGTTGTTGTGGACGGTCCACTCCTCCCACAGCGCGTTGGCCTCGTCCTCGCTGCCGATGTTGTCGCGCCCGTTCGCATCCGCCGAATCGATGAAGTAGTGCTCGACGCGGCCGACCGTGAGGTTCACCGGCCGGTAGATGTTGCGCGTGCGGTAGATCGCGTAGTCGATCTTCTCGAACGCGTCGCTGAGGCCGCTGTCGGACAGAAGGTCGAAGCCGACGCGGATCACGTTCACATGCACGTGCCGCCCCTGCAGGTCGCGCATGTGCTGCAGCAGCGACACCTCCGCCCGCACAGTGGTGTCCGCATCGGGCGGCACGCGGTTGCGGATGAAGCCGAACAGGTCGCCGAGCACGGAGACGGTGCCGCTGCCCGATACGCCGATGCAGCTCAGAAAGGATCTCACGCCGGGCATGGGGCGGACCTCACTGCAGGCTGATGACGATCTCGACCATGCCGACGCCCTCCGCGAGCGGCGTCAGCGCCTTGCCGATCACCGCGCCGAAGGCCCGCGCCGGATCGGCGGCGCGCATCGCGCAGCCCTCGGTCGGAGAGGAGGTGAGCAGGTCGCCGACGCTGATCGCGCCGAAACGCGCATCGGCGCGGCAGGCGACCTTGCCGACCATGGCGACCGGCATCCGCCGCCCGCCCGGCCCGGCGCGCCGATGGTCCATCACGATGCCGGGCCGATAGCGGCCGCCGCCGGCGATCACGCCGACGACGCAGGTGTCGTACGCCTTCGCGGCGGGGCGAAGCGTGCCGTCCGAGGCGAGCGCCATCACCGTGCCGGGAACCGCCTCCACCGCGCCCGCGATCTCGAACTGCTCGGCAAGATCGGCGTTGCGCAGGATGATGTCGCCGCTGCCGCCGTTGAGGTGGATGGATTCGTTGCCCGCATCGTCGCGGACGATGATGTCGCCCTCATTGCCGGCCGCGCCGACGCGCAGCACCGCAAAGCCGGCATCGAACTGGAACACCTCGCGGTTGGAGGCGTCGCGGACGCTGATGTCGCCTTCGTTGCCGGTGGTGCCGATCCGCAGGACGGCGTTGCTGCCGTCCACGTGGAACACCTCACGCCCGCTGCCGTCGCGGACGATCAGGTCGCCCTCGTTGCCGTTGGCGCCGATCCGCATCACCGCGTTGGCGGATTCGAACTGAAGCACCTCGCGGTTCGATCCGTCGCGGACGCTGAGGTCGCCGGCCTTGCCCGAGGTGCCGACGCGCAGCACGGCCTCGTTGCCGTCCACGTGGAACACCTCGCGCCCGCCGCCATCGCGGACGATGAGGTCGCCCTCATTGCCGCTCGCACCGATCCGCATCACCGCGTTCGCCGCGTCGAACTGGAGCACTTCGCGGTCGGAGGCATCGCGGACGCTGATATCGCCTTCGTTGCCGGTGGTGCCGATCCGCAGCACGGCGTTGTTGCCGTCCACGTGGAACACCTCGCGGCCGCTGCCGTCGCGGACGATCAGGTCGCCTTCGTTGCCGCTGGCCCCGATCCGCATCACGGCGCTCGCCGCATCGAACTGAAGCACCTCGCGGTTGGCAGCATCGCGGACGCTGATGTCGCCTTCGTTGCCCTCCGTGCCGAGGCGCAACACGGCATTCCTGCCGTCCACGTGGAATATCTCACGCCCGGCGCCGTCGCGGACGATCAGGTCGCCCTCGTTGCCGGCTGCGCCAACGCGCAGGACGGCGTTCGCGGAATCGAACTGCAAGACTTCGCGGTCGGCCCCATCGCGGATACTGAGATCGCCGCCGTTGCCCTCCGTGCCGAGTTGCAGCGTGCCGGAGAGGAAATGGAACACCTCGCGGCCCGAGGCGTCCTGGACGATCAGGTCGCCGGCATTGCCCGCCGTGCCGATCCGCAGCACCGCGCCCGATCCGTCGAAGCGGAACGCCTCCGCGCCGGACGGGTCCTGCACGACGAGCACGCCGCCGGTGCTGTCGCCGCCGATCGTGACCGTGGCGCCGATGCCGTCGAGCCGGATGGTGACGCCTCCGGCCGTGCTGGTGACATCGACCGTTTCGGAAAACGTCTCAGCCATGCGTTCCTCCCGGCATGCCCCGGCTTCGGCCGGTTTGTGTCCACCATAGAACACCTATAGGTGCAGTATCGCAATCAATACACGCGGGACGTGAGGCGGTTCACGGTTGATGCACCGGCGCGAATGCGCGAGGGGGACGCCCATGAGCGACACCGCCGCGACCGAACTGAACCGCCTGCTCGCGATCATGGTGCGGCTGCGCGCCCCGGACGGCTGCCCGTGGGACCGCGTGCAGGACTTCGCCTCCATCGCGCCCTACACGATCGAGGAAGCCTACGAAGTCGCCGACGCCATCGGCCGCGGCGACCGTGCGGCGCTGCTGGACGAACTGGGCGACCTGCTGTTCCAAGTCGTCTACCACGCCCGCATGGCGGAGGAGGAAGGCAGCTTCGCCTTCGCCGACATCGCGCGCACCATCGCCGACAAGATGGTCCGCCGCCATCCGCACGTGTTCGGCGATGCGGCGGAACGCGATACCGCGCAGCAGACCGTCGCTTGGGAAGCGCAGAAGGCGCATGAGCGCGCCGCGCGGGCGGAAAGCGGCACGCTTGCCGGCATCCCCGTCGCGCTGCCCGCACTGACGCGCGCGGCCAAGCTGACCCGACGCGCAGCCCGTGTCGGCTTCGACTGGCCGGATGCGGAAAGCGTGCTCGACAAGCTGACGGAGGAGACCGCCGAGCTGCGGGCCGAACTGCCGCAGGCGGATCGCGCGCGGCTCGCCGACGAGGTGGGGGATATGCTGTTCGTGCTCGCCAATCTCGCCCGCAAGCTCGACCTTGACCCGGAAGCCTGCCTGCGCGGCGCGAACGCGAAGTTCGAGCGCCGCTTCGGCGCGGTGGAGGCGACGCTCGCCGCCGAGGGCCGTGCGCCGGCGGATGCGAGCCTGGATGAGATGGAAGCCGCCTGGCAGGCGGCGAAGCGCACCGAAGCCGCCCGGTAACTCTTTACGGAGCCGATACCGCTTTCTAGCGTCACGCCCGCGCAACGAGGGCGGATGCATGGCGGACCAGAACGGCAAGCGCTACCTGCGGGGCTATACGCGACACGGTTGCGTGCTGTGCGAGGTCCCCGGCCCCGCCGGCACCACCATCAAGCGCTCCGTCGGGATGGGCGGGGCGAACCAGCGCGACGACGTGCTGACGGTGCAGAAGCTGCTGAACGGCGTGCCCATCACCGCCGCCGCACCGCCGCTGAAACTGGCCGAGGACGGCTATATCGGCCCCAAGACCACGCAGGCGATCATCCGCTACCAGAAGGTGCGGCTGGGCTGGTCGGACGGGCGCGTCGATCCCGGCGGGCCGACGCTGGCGAAGCTCGTCACCGACAATGGCGGCAGCGCGACGCCCGCCGTGGGACCCGGCGCGGCGGGGCAGAGCCGCCCGGGCGGAGGCGCGGCAGCCCCCGCCTCCACCCCGCAGGAGACGCAGCGGCTGGCCCGTGCCATCGCGCAGATCCCGCGCGTGAAGAAGGCGATCGACCGCGCCCTGCTGCGGCTCGACGATGCGCAGAGCTTCTGCGACCGCGCGCGCGACGGGCGGATGGACGGCAGCGCGTTCGACCGGCTCGGCGAAGGCGCGTGGCTGATCTTCGCCAAGCATTTCGGCCTGCGCTTCGACCGCCCGGCCGACGGCGCGCGGGTGATCCCGCGCGTGCGCTCCGTCGTCTTCAGCATGAAGATGATCTACGCGCGCGGCACCAACGTTTTCGGTGGGCCGATCTGGGGCGCAAGCATCTATGCCGCGCGACCCGCGCCGCCCAACCACACCGACTGGATCGCCTTCACCCATACCGGCGGCTGGCACCAGGGCGGCGTGACCAGCGACGGCATGCGCGAGGACACGATCTTCTTCTGCGAGGGCATGGATGGCGGGCACGACGACCTGTACCTGCAGACCACCGTGCACGAGCTGGCGCATTTCGTCGGGGACGTGAATCCGCCGACCAACATCACGGACATCGCCTATCTGGACGAGGAGGACAAATACAACGGCATGACCTCCACCCAGCGCCTGCGCAACGCGGACAGCTACGCGAACTATGTCTGCGACTTCACTCTCGGCACGGTGCGGCTGGAGGAGCTGCGCGGCCCGAACGGCGCCTTCCTCAACGAACCCTGGGTGAAGGCCGATGGCAGCATCGAGAAGGGCGCGGAGAGCGGCATGCCCGCGACGCCGACGCGCCCGGGCATCCAGCCGCCGCGCTTCGGGGCGCGCTGAAACCCGGCAGCCCTACGACGTGCCGGCGGCCAGCCGCGAAGGCCGCAGCAATCCCTCGCGCTCCAGCAGCGGATAGGCGGTGGCGGCGAGGTGCGCGCCGATCCGCTTGAGGTCGCGCACCACGTCCAGCTCGATGCCGCTGCCCTCCACCGCCGCCGGATCACCGTCCCGCAGCCGGGCGAGATGGCGCGCGTGCACCGAACGCTCCACGTCACGGAAGGACTCCTTGTCCCCCACCAGCCGCTGCGCGGCGGCGGTGTCGGCGGAGATGAACACCGCCGCGGCGAGGTGAAGGCTGTCCGCCAGCAGCCGGTGCGCGGCGGTGATCTCGTCCACCGCGGCGCTGGGCAGCGGGATCGCGAGCCGCGTGCGCTTCAGCGCCAGCTCCATCAGGTTCTTGTCGAGGATGTCGCCCGCATGCTCGATGTTGATGGCGAAGCCGAGGATCTCCGCGAGCCGCTTCGCCTCCAGCTCCGTGAGCCCATCCTGGCTGACGGCGGCGAGGTAGCGGTGGATGGCCGCGTGCAGCGCGTCCAGTACGTCGTCGCGGCGGCCGATGGCCACGGCGCGGTCGCGGTCGCCATCGCGGAAGGCCGCCTCGCTGTCGTGCAGCATCGCCTCCAGCACGTCCGACATGCGCAGCGCCTCCCGCGCCGCGTTGGCGAGCGCGAGCGAGGGCATCCCCAGCGCGCCCTCGTCCAGGTAGCGCGGCGTGGACGGATCGGCGGGATCGGCAAGCCGCGGCAGCCAGGCCGTCAGCCGTGCCGCAAGCCACGGCAGCAGCGGCAGGAACAGCAGCGCGGTGCCGAGATTGAACAGCAGGTGGAACATCGCCGCCGCCTGCCCCGCCCCGCCGACGGCACCGGGAAGGAATGCCGCCGCCGGCGCGATCAGCGGCACGGCGATGATCGCGCCGGCAATCCGGTTCAGCACGTTGCCCAACGGCACCGCCATGCGCGAACGGTCCGGGCCCCAGGCGTCGAGCACCGGGTTGAGCGCGCTGCCGAGATTGGCCCCCAGCGTCATGGCGAAGGCCGAGGCCGGATCGAGCACGCCGCTGCCGGCGAGCCCCACGACCACGAGCATCGTCGCCACGGAGGAATGCGCCGCCCACGCGAGTAGCGCGCCGAACGCGGCGTCCAGCAGCAGGTCGCCGCTCGCCAGTCGCAGCATCTCCGAGACCGAGGCGGTCTCCGACGCATGCAGCACGGTCTGCGCCATGAGGTGCAGCGACAGCAGCATCAACCCCAGCCCGATCGCCACGCGGCCAAGGTCGCGGGCGCGCGTGCGGCGGAAGCGGCGGAACACCACGACGCCGGCGAGCACCAGCACCGGGTAGAGCGCGGCGACGTCGAAGGACAGCGCCAGCACGATCATCGCGCTGCCCGCATTCGCCCCCAGCCCGACCGCAAGCGCGGAAGTGAGCGCGACGGCGCCCGAGGCGGCGAAGGCGGAGGCCATCATGATCGTGGCGGTACTGCTCTGCAGCGCGGCCGTGGCCAGCGTGCCCGCGACGGAGGCGGTCCAGCGGTTGCGCAGGTGGCGTGTCATCGCCGCGCGCAACTGGCTGCCGTAGGCGCGCATGACGCCCGAGTGGACCATGTGAAGGCCCCACAGCAGCAGCGCGACGGCGCCGGCGAGTTCGAGAATGACGCGACTTGCAGTCATGGCGCCGTAGTTTCCAGCGCTGTCATAAAACTGCAACATATCTCGCGTCACGGCCGCGGGAGGCCCGCCGAAAGCTACATGTCGGGCAGCGGGATAAACTCCGTCTCGCCCGGCACAGCGGCGAATCGGCCGGCGCGCCAGTCCTCCTTCGCCTGCTCGATCCGTTCCTTCGACGAGCTGACGAAGTTCCACCAGATGTGACGCGGGCCATCCATCGCCGCGCCGCCGAGGATCAGCACCCGGGCGGGCGACAGCGCGGTCAGCGACACGCGGTCGCCGGGGCGGAAGATCAGCAGCCGCCCCGCCTCCCACCGCTCGCCCGCGATCTGCACCGCGCCGTCGAGCACGAACAGCGCCCGCTCCTCGGTCTCGTGCGGCAGCGGCAGCTTCGCGCCTTCGGCGAGTTCCGCGTCCACGTAGAGCGTGTCCCACGGCACGGCGACCGGGCTGCGCGCGCCGCCGAAGCTGCCAATGATCACGCGCGCACGGCTGCCGCCATCGTCCAGCACCGGCAGCGTATCGGCGCCGTGGTGGAAGAAAGCGGGCTCCGTCTCCTCCACCGCGCGCGGCAGGGCGAACCAGGACTGGATGCCGTAGAGGCGCGACCCCGCCTCGCGTTCCGCCTGCGGCGTGCGTTCGGAATGCGCGATGCCGCGCCCGGCGGTCATCCAGTTCACCTCGCCGGGCCGGATCGCGATCTCCGTGCCGAGCCCGTCGCGGTGCATCACCGCGCCCTCGAACAGGTAGGTGACGGTGGCCAGCCCGATATGCGGATGCGGGCGCACATCCACGCCCTTGCCGCGCACGAATTCGCCCGGCCCCATCCGGTCGAGGAAGATGAACGGCCCGACCAGCCGCCGCTTCATAGACGGCAGGGCGCGCGCGACGCGGAAGCCGCCGATGTCGTGGCTGCGCGGCACGATCACCAGTTCCGGCCCGGCTTCCGGATGGGCGAGGCAGACGGGGTCTTCGGCGGGCAACCAGCTCATGCCGCCAGCCTGCACCCGCCGGGCGCGGGAACCAAGCGTGGCGATGGTCAGGCGGCGTCGTGGAAGATCAGCCCCAGCGTGTGCCGCCGCCCGGCGCGGATGCGGCTGACGCCGTGGCGCATCACCACGCGGTAGGTGCCGCGCGTGCCCTGCACCGGCCGTTGCGCGACCGCGAAGGCGACCGCATCGCCCTTGCCCAGCGGCACGACCGAGACGCGGGACTGCATGCGCGGGCGCTGCTCAGTCAGCACGAACTCGCCGCCCTCGAACTCCTCGCCCGGTGCGGAGAGCAGCACGGCCACCTGCAGCGGGAAGACGTGCTCCCCGTACAGGTCCTGATGCAGGCAGTTGTAGTCGCCGGGACCGTAGCGCAGCAGCAGCGGCGTGGGCCGTGTTTGCCCGGCGGCGTGGCAGCGTGCGAGGAAATCGGCGTGGTCGGGCGGATAGCGCACGTCGATCCCCATCGCCGCGTTCCAGAGATTGGCGATCGGTGCGAGCCGCGCATAGAGCCGGCCGCGCAGAGCGGCGAGGTCCTCGGGCAGCGGATAGGCGAAGTAGCGGTACTCGCCCTGCCCGAAGCCGTGCCGCGCCATGACGATGGTGCTGCGGAAGCGCGCGGCATCGTCGTACATCGCGGCGATGGTGTCGCAGGCGTCGGGAGGGATCAGCCCGGGCAGAACGGCCCAGCCCTGCGCGTCGAGATCGGCATCGGGGGCAGCATCGTTCATGCACGCCATATGGGGCTACGCGACGCGGGGCGACACTCCGGCCGTTGCGGTGGTGAAGTGCGGGGCAGCGCCCCGCGCTCAGTCGATCCGCGGCGCGGCCTCCAGCAGCGCGCGCGTGTAGTCATGGCGCGGCGCGTCGAAGATGCGGTCGCGGTCGCCTTCCTCCACCAGCTTGCCGTGCTGCATCACCGCCACCCGGTCCGCGACCTCCTCCACCGCCGCGAGGTCGTGGGAGACGAACAGGCAGGCGAAGCCACGCTCCTGCTGCAAGGTACGGAACAGAGTGAGGATCTGCTTCTGCACCGTCATGTCGAGCGCGCTGACGGGTTCATCCGCGACCACCAGCGCCGGATGGCGCACGATGGCGCGCGCGAT
>JBBCJT010000189.1:0-32676 GCA_037190665.1 Rhodovastum atsumiense
CCGATCCGGCGCGCATCCCGTACCGCAAGGCGCGCCGCCCTCTTGCACCGTTGGATCCGAACCCATGGATGTAGGCCAGCCCGATCCCCTCACCGCCCGCGACCCGCTGATCGCGGACTACACGCTCGATGCGCTGGTGAAGGGCATTCCGCCGAAGGCATCGCTGCGGCTCGGCGATATCGGCGCGCAGGGGTGGAACCTGCTGCGCGGAGACCTGCCGATGCCCGCCGCGGTGCTGCGCACCGACATCCTGCGCCGCAACTCCGACTGGATGATACGCTTCGCGCGCGGCCAGGGGCTCGATCTGTGCCCGCACGGCAAGACGACGATGGCCCCCCAGCTCTGGGCGCTGCAGCTAGCGGACGGCTGCTGGGGCATCACGGTCGCGACCGTCCAGCAACTTTCCGTGGCACTGCGCTTCGGCGTGACGCGGGCGATCCTCGCCAACCAGCCGATCGGGCGGCTCGCCGCCGACGCCTGCATCGCCGCACTTGCGACCTGCGACCTGCACGTGCTCGCCGACAGCGAGGCTGTGGTGGCGGGTCTTGCCGAAGCCGCGCGGCGCGCTCCGCCCGCGCGGCCGTTGAAGGTGCTGATCGAGGTCGGCGCGATGGGCGGGCGCACCGGCGCGCGCACCACGGACCAGGCGCTCGCCGTCGCGCGCGCCGTCGCCGCGGCCCCCGGGCTCGTGGTCGCGGGCGTCGAGGCGTTCGAGGGCATCCTGCCCGATCCGGCCGCGGTCGATTCCTTCCTCGACGGGCTGGTGGCGACCGCGAAGGCGATCGCGGCGGAGAACCTGTTCGGCGCCGAGGAAGTGCTGCTGACCGCCGGCGGCACCGCCTTCTTCGATCGCATCGGCCCGCGCTTCGCCGCCGCCGATCTCGGCCGCAAGGTGCGCCGCGTGCTGCGGTCCGGCTGCTACATCACGCATGATTCCGCCGGCTACGAGGATGCGTACCGCCGCATGCGCGCCGAGGCAGCGCTGTCCTTCCCGGACTGGGACCTGCAGCCGGCGCTGGAGATCTGGGCGGCGGTGCAGTCGCGGCCGGAACCGAAGCTCGCCATCCTCACGCTCGGCAAGCGCGACATCAGCTACGATTCCGCGCTGCCCCTGCCGCGTTTCTGGTTCCGCCCCGGCGCGATGGAGGCGCCGCAGCCGCTCGCCTTCCACACCGTGCGCGGACTGAACGACCAGCACGGCTACTGCATGGGACCGGAGAACACGCCGCTGCAGGTCGGCGATCTCGTCTGCCTCGGCATCGGCCATCCCTGCCTGACCTTCGACCGCTGGCAGGTGATGCTGCTCGCCGATGCGGACTACAACGTGACGGGCGCGATCCGGACGTTCTTCTAGAGGTCCTTCGATAAGCCGGCACCGGGCCGGTGCCGGCTCCACGCGAGCGGAATGCTCTAATCCCCCCCGCCGCCCGGCACGACCGGGCCGAAGACCATGCGGTACTGGTAGCGCGCCGGGTTGTAGCGGACCATCGTGCGCTCCACCGGCACGCCCGCCGGATCGCGCGCGACGCGGACGACGCGCAGCAGCGCTGACCCCGGCGCCATGCCCAGCGCGCGCGCGATCGCCGCGTCGGCCGGTTCCGCATCGATCACCTGTTCGGCGGAAGCGATCTGCACGCCGGCGCGCTCCAGCAGCACGACCAGCGGCGTGGTCGCGAGCGCCGCGCGATCGAAGCTGCGGCCCACCGGTTCCGGCAGCCAGCTCGTGACGTGGGAAAAAGGCTGGCCGCGTTCCACGCGCACGCGCACCGCGCGCTGCACCTTCGTCCCCTCCGGCACGGCGAGGGCGGCGGCCACATCCGCATCCGCCCGGACATAGGCGAAGGCGAGCAGCTTCACCTGCGTCTCGCGCCCCATGGCGAAGCTGTTCTCGACCAGCCCGGCGATGCTCGCGAGCACCGCCTTGTCGGACGGGCGCACCACCTCCGTCCCGCGGCCCCGCTGGCGGCGCACCAGCCCGGCGGCGGCAAGTTCACCGAAGGCGCGCTGCACGGTGATGCGGGAGACGCCGAGCGAGGAGGCGAGATCGTTCTCCGCCGGCAGCAGGCTGCCTTCGGGGCAGCGCCCGTCGAGGATGCGCCGGCGCAGCGCCGCCTGGAGCTGGGCATAGAGCGGCAGCGGACTTTCCGGCCGCAGCACGATGCCGAGGCCATGGTCAGCCATCGTCGTCATCGGCGGGTTGCCTCCAATTCACATATTGATATATCATTTCTCCACAGACAAGGCAGGCGCGACCACGCGCCGCCCGCAAGGAGGATGGCGTGGCCGAACCGGACTACATCGCCGCCTATACGCATGGCGAGCGCTGCGTGCCCGCCCGCGCCGCGCTGGTGCTGGTGGACATGCAGTACGCCACCGGTTCGCGGCAGGGCGCGCTGGCGCGGCGGCATCTGGACGATCCGGCCACGCGCGACGCGCTGACCTACCGCTTCGACCGCATCGAACACCTCGTCGTGCCCAACCAGCAGCGCCTGATCGCCGACTGCCGCCGATCCGGCGCGCGTGTCGTCTATATCCGCAACGGCGCGCGGCGGCCGGATGCGGCGGACGCGGCTCCGCACATGCGGCGGCTGTACCGCGACCTCGCCTGCCATCACGGCAGTCCCGAGCATCGCATCCTCGATGAGCTGGCGCCCGAGCCCGGCGACATCATCGTCGACAAGTCCACGATCGGGGCCTTCGCGTCCACCGGCATCGACTCCGTGCTGCGCGCGCTGTCGGTCTCGCACCTTATCGTCACCGGCATCTCGACCAACATGTGCGTCGAGACCACGGCACGGGAAGCGGCCGACCGCGGCTATGCGGTCACGCTGGTGGAGGACGCCTGCGCGACCACGCATGCCGACCTGCACGCCTCCACGCTGCGCAACTTCTCCCGGCTGTTCGGCCGCGTGCGCAGCACCGGGGACATCCACACCGAACTCGCCACCTGACGGCCGCGCAGCGCAACGGGGACCATCCGCATGACCGACAAGCTTGAGAAATGGCGCGGCTACGTGCCGGACGAGGAGCTGGAGACGTACCGCAAGGGCGGCTTCGCGCGGCGCATCGGCTTCGGCCGGCGGCCCGCGCTGCTCAACATCGACACCACCTACATGTTCGTCGATCCGGCCTATTCGCAGTGCGGCGCCGAGATGCCGCAGATGATCGCGGCCCTGGTGAAGCTGACCGGGGCGTTCCGCGCGCTCAACCTGCCGATCTACTACTCGCGCCGCGACGACCGCAGCCACCCGACCTATCGCGGCCGCTGGAACGACAAGCTCGGCGTGGCCGGAGACTATCAGTACAGCCGCGATCCGCGCGCCGACGAATGGCCCGAAGCCTACGCGCCGCGCCCGCAGGACCGCGTCGTGTCGAAGAACAAGCCCTCCTGCTTCTTCCAGACACCGCTCGACACCTTCCTGCGCTACGACGAGGTGGACACGCTGGTGATCTGCGGCATCTCCACCTCCGGCTGCGTGCGGCACGGGGCGGTGGATGCCTTCTCCCACAATTTCCGCCCGATCGTGGTCGCCGATGCCTGCGGCGACCGCAGTCCCACGGCGCACAAGGCGAACCTGTTCGACATGGACATGAAGTTCTGCGACGTGGAGACGCTCGACTACGTGCTCCGCGAACTCGATACCCGCTACGGGCGCGGAAAGCTCGCGGCATGAGCGCGCCGGTCTTCCCCATCGGCCTTGCCGACGCGCCCGACCGCAACGCGCGACTGCGCACGCTGCTGAACGGGCCCGACCTGTTCCTCGCCCCCGGCGCCTTCGACTGCGTCAGCGCGCGGCTGGTCGATGCGGCCGGGTTCGACGCGCTCTACATCACCGGCTCCGGCGTCTCGATGAGCGCGCTTGGCGCGCCGGACGTCGCCGCGCTGTCCTTCGGCGAGATCCTCGACCGGGTGAAGCGCATCTGCGACGTCGTCTCGATCCCGGTGATCGCGGACGGCGATACCGGCTATGGCGGCCCGCTCAACGTCATCCGCACGGTGCGCGAGTTCGAGCGCGCAGGCGTCAGCGCCATCCAGATCGAGGATCAGGAATGGCCGAAGAAATGCGGCCATGAGCCGGGGCGGCGTCTGGTTCCCGTCCGCGAGATGGTCGGGCGGCTGCATGCGGCGCTGGATGCCCGCCGCGACGGCGACTTCGCCGTGATCGCGCGCACCGACGCGCGCGGCGGCGAAGGTCTCGCCGTCGCGCTGGAACGCGGCCAGGCCTATCGCGAGGCCGGCGCGGATGTCGTGTTCATCGAAAGCCCGCAGAGCGAGGCAGAGCTTGCGCAGATCGGCGCCACCTTCCCCGGCGTGCCACTGCTCGCGAACATGGTGGAAGGCGGCCGGACGCCGATCCTGCCGGCGGCGCACCTGCAATCACTGGGCTTCCGGCTCGCCATCTACCCGAACGCGCTGACGCGGCTGTTCGCGAAGGCGGGATCGGACATGCTCGCCTCGCTGCGCGAGGAAGGCAGCACCGCCGCCTATGCCGACCGCATGCTCGACCACGGCGCGCTGTGGTCGCTGTTCGACAATGCCCGCTGGCGCGCCCTCGAAGACCGCTACGCCCCGCCATCCGCGACCTGATCCGCCCGGAGATGCCACGATGACGCTGTCCCGCCGCCTTGTCCTCGGCTCCTCGCTCGCATTGCCGGCACTGCATGCCGCGCGGGCGCAGGATGCCTTCCCCTCCCGCCCGATCCGGCTCGTCGTGCCCTTCCCGCCGGGCGGCTCCACCGACGTGATCGGCCGCGTGATCGCGGGCGAGTTGCAGACGCGGCTCAAGCAGAGCGTGGTGGTGGACAACCGCCCCGGCGCGTCGGGCACCGTGGGATCGGCGAGCGTCGTGCGCTCCCCGGCCGACGGCTACACGCTGCTGTTCTCCAACGTCGCCTCGCAGGGGGTGATGCCGGCGCTGTCGCCGCAGAACGTGACCTTCGATCCGGTCGGCGACTTCACCCATATCGGCATGATCGGCGTCTACTGGGCGACGCTGATCGTGCATGCGAGCTTCCCGGCGAAGACGCTCGCCGAGTTCATCGCGGAAGCGAAGAAGCGGCCGGGCGAGATCAACTTCGCCACGTCCGGCATCGGTTCCTCGCCGCATCTGTTCGCGGAGATCCTGAAGCTCGATGCCGGCATCGACATCGTCCACGTGCCCTATCGCGGCGCGGGCCCGGCGTTGACCGCGCTGCTCGCCAACGAGGTGCCGGCGATGGCGGACAGCCTGCCGTCCTCCACGCCGCATATCCGCTCCGGCGCGGTGCGCGCGCTCGGCGTTTCCTCCGCCGAGCGCGTCGCCGCCTTCCCGGACCTGCCGACCTTTGCCGAGCAGGGCTTCCCGCGCATGGCGGTGGACAACTGGTACGGCATCTCCGCCCCGCCCGGCCTGCCGGCGCCGGTGCAGGCCACGATCGCGGCGGCGCTGAACGACAGCCTGAACGATCCGGCCGTCGCCGAGCGGCTGCGCGGCCTCGGGCTGGAGCCGAAGGTGATGAACGGCGAGGCGTTCCGCACCTTCATCGCGGAGATGTTCGCGCTGTGGAAGGGCATCGTGAAGGACGCGAACGTCCGCGTGGACTGATGGCGGCGGCGCCTCTCGTCAGCTCCGGCCCCTGACCTGTTGCAGCGGAAGGGGGAGATAGACGAGAGAGGCAAGGACCATCCCGCAAAGTCCCCTCTCCCGCCCGGCGGGAGAGGGACAGGGTGAGGGGGGTTGCGCGGAGGCTGAACCTCGCCGTGGTGCTGGCGGACGCACCCTCACCCCGGCCCTCTCCCGCAGGCGGGAGAGGGAGAAAGTCACGACCGTTCGCAAGAGTCCTGCGTGTGGGCGCCCCGCCTTGCGCGCGGGCTGTCAGCCCCCACCCTCCCGCACGCGCGCATCGATGCGGTCCGCAAGCATCACGCGCGCCTGCGGCAGCGGGCGGTGTTGCAAGCCGAACGCGTCGCGTTCGAGGAAATGGCCCGTCAGCCGCAGCCCGTCCCGCCAGTCTTCCGCCCCGGCCCCCTCCGCCCCGCACAGGAACGCTGGCAGCTTGAGCAGCCGCTCCGCCCACACGCCCGCCGCCGCACGGCTGACCGCGCGGCCCGAGCGCGGCGAGACAAAGGCAAGGTCCTCCGCCTCCCCCGTCACCGCGCAGCGCGCGAGGTCGAGCCCGTAGCCGATCTCCGCCAGCAGCGTGACTTCCCATGCGACGTAGTCGGGCAGCGCGCGCTCTCCCTCGCCCAGCCGCAGCACCAGATGCAGCAGGCCGTCGAACACGCGCGGATGCGCCTCCCGCTCCGGCAACGCCCCTTCGGCCACCGCGCAGCCGGCGGCGAGGATCGCGAGCGCGGTCGCGTCCTGCATCGCGAGCGCGGCGCCGGGATGGACGAGTTCGGCGGCGAACGCGCCGAGCTGGTCGGACAGCCGCGCGATCCAGCGGCACTGGATCAGGTTACCCGGCAGCCACACCGCCGCCTGCCCGCGCGCCGCCCCGCCCTTGACGAGACCGCGATGGCGGCCGTGCTCGCGCGTCAGCACCGTGGCGACCGCGCCGCCCTCGCCGTAGGGCCGCGCGTCGAGAACGATGGCGGGAGCCGTCCACTCGACGCTCATGCCGCCCCGTCGATCAACGAAGCCCGGGCAGGATGAGGTCGATCAGCCGCGCATGCAGCGCCTCGCGGTCCGGCACCTCGCACAGGGCCGGCGGCTCGCCTGCCTCGCGCAGGATCGCGGCCCCGCGCGGCGTGCAGGCGCCGAAGCTGGCGAAGGGCGTGGCCCCCTCCAGCGCCGCGTGCGACAGGCCGGCGATCGCCGGCAACGGCGCGACCTCCAGACCGCCGAGGCGGATCAGCCGCACCGGCGCGGCAACGGCGGACAGGCTCGTGGGATCGAACGCGGCGGCGAATTCAGGGGCTACCGCAACGACGGCGCGCACCCGGTCGTCCCGGTGCGAGGCGGCAAGCCGCGCCGGCTCCACGCGATCCAGCGACACGCCCTCGCGCGCGAAAGCGGCGCAGTCGAACCCGTCCGCGCCGTCATCGCAGGCGCGGGCGAAGCGGGCCGGGTCGATCCGTGCGCCGGCGAGGGCGAGAGCGGCGGTCCCGCCCAGCAGGACGCCGAGGGCTGAGACGCACGCCATGTCGATCCGCGCCGCCCACTCCGCGTCACCGGCGAGCGCGGTCAGCGCGGCGGACAGGTCGGCGGGGCGCAGCCAGATCTCGGGCAGCGCCGCGCCGGCCGTCTCCGGCGGCGCGCCGGCCGGAAGCGGGGCAGCCACGACAAAGCCGCGCCTGGCCAGCGCGGCGGCGATCCAGCCGCCAGTGTGCGGCGCCGCCCGCAGCCCGCCATGGGACAGCAGCACGAGGGGAAGCCGGCCCGGCGCGACGGACGCGCCCTCGAACGCCGGCGTGCCGGCGAAGACGGCATTGCGGCCGATCGCGGCCCCGGTCCCCGTGCCCGCCTGCGCCGGATACCAGAGCGCCACCCGGATGCTGCCGCCCCGATGCGAAGCCGGGGCCGACAGGGTGCGGAACCCGACCGCGGCATCCGTCTGCGCCCACACCGGCAGGGCGACCGCCGCCAGTAGGGCGAGCCCCGTCCGGCGCGGCAGCATCGCGTTCACCCCGGCGGGTCCTCGAGGCCGAGGGCGCGCAGCCGCCCCGTCTCCTCGTCCCAGCCGCTGCGTTCCTTCACGTTCAGGAACAGGTGCACGCGGCGATCGAGCAGCGCCTGCAGCTCTTCCCGTGCCTTCGCCCCGATCGCCTTGATGCGCGCGCCACCGCCGCCGATCAGGATCGCCTTCTGGCCGGCGCGGGCGACGTAGATCGTCGCCTCGATGCGCACCGATCCGTCCTCGCGCTCCTGCCACGTCTCGGTCTCGACGGTGGTGCCGTAGGGCACCTCCTCGCGCGTCTGGAGGAAGATCTGCTCGCGCACCAGCTCGGCCGCGAGCAGCCGGTCCGGGATGTCGGTGAGGTCGTCGTCCGGGTAGAGGAACGGGCCCTCCGGCAGCGCAGCGGCGATCGCGTCCAGCAGCGCGTCGATCCCGTCGCCGCTGACGGCGCTGATCATGAAGGTCTCCGCGAAGCCGTAGAGCGCGTTCAGCTCGGCGGCGAGCGGCAGCAGTTGGGGACGCTCCACCGCGTCGGTCTTGTTCAGCACCAGCCAGGCGGGCCGGCCGGAGGCGGCGAGCCTGCCGACGATGCCGCGCACGCCCTCCGTGATGCCGCGCGCGGCATCGACGATCAGCAGCGCGAGGTCGGCATCGGCCGCACCGGTCCAGGCGGCGTGCACCATGGCACGGTCCAGCCGGCGGCGCGGGGCGAAGATGCCCGGCGTGTCCACCAGCAGGATCTGCGCATTCCCGCGCATGACGATGCCCAGCACCCGAAAGCGCGTGGTCTGCGCCTTGGGCGAGACAATGGACAGCTTCGCCCCGGCCATCCGGTTGAGCAGGGTGGACTTGCCCGCATTGGGCGCGCCCAGGATGGCGACGAAGCCGCAGCGCGTGTCGGTGGGGGTCATGTGCGCCGCTTTCCGGTACGCGCCGGCCGCGCGGGTGGGGCTTCGGCGAGCTGGGCGAACAACGCTTCGGCCGCCGCCGTCTCGGCCGCCTGCTTGCTGTCGCCCGGCGCCTCGGCCGCATGCTCGCCGAGCCGTGCCTCGACCCGGAAGAGCGGCCGGTGCGGCGGCCCCTCGGCGGAGACCAGCCGGTAGACGGGCAGGCCGAGCCCGCGCGCGAGCGACCATTCCTGCAGCCGGCTCTTCGGCGCGACGGGGGGCGCGGCCATCCCCTCCACCTGCGTGGCCCAGTGGCGGCGGACGAAGCCGCGCGCCGCGTCCAGCCCGCCGTCCAGATACAGCGCGCCCAGCACCGCCTCCATCGCATCGGCGAGCACCGAGCGGCGGGCCGCCACGCCGGCGCGGGCCTCCTCGGGCAGCAGGGTCAGGTGCGCGCCGAGGTCCATCGCCTCCGCCACCGTGGCCACCGCGTCGCGGGACACCAGCGCCGCGAGCCGCTTGCCGAGATCGCCCTCCCGCTCGCGCGGGAAGCGTTCGATCAGCCATTCGGCCATCAGCAGGCCGAGCACGCGGTCGCCGACGAATTCCAGCCGTTCGTTGCTGTTGTGGCCCTGCTTGCGCACCGACAGGGCGGAGCGGTGGCGCAGCGCCTCGTCCAGCAGCGCGGGCGTCGCGAACGCGTAGCCCAGCCGGATGGCGAGTTCCTCGCCGACGCTCATCGGGTCCTCAGCGCACCACCGTGAGCAGGCGCGACCAGCGGATCGAGCCCGGCCAGGTCCAGGGCTGCCAGATCGATCCGTCCTGATCGACGGAGAAGAACAGGAACTCCGCCCGGCCGACCAGATTCTCCAGCGGCACGAAGCCGACCGCGTTCATCACCCGGCTGTCGAGCGAGTTGTCGCGGTTGTCGCCCATCGCGAAGACGTGGCCCGCCGGGACCAGGAACTCGGGCGTGTTGTCGAGCGGGCCGTTGTCGCTCTCTTCCAGGATGCTGTGGCGGCGGCCGTTCGGCAGCGTCTCCGTGTAGCGCAGCGCCTGGACCCGCGGCCCGTCGCCCTCGGCCACGAAGGTGCCGCGCGGCTCCCGCTTCACGGGCTGTCCGTTGATGTGGAGGATGCCGCGGATCACCTGGATGCGGTCGCCGGGCAGGCCGACGATGCGCTTGATGTAGTCCGTGGACCCGTCGCGCGGCAGCTTGAACACCGCCACGTCGCCCCGGTCCGGCAGCCGGCCGAAGATGCGCCCGGAGAAGATCGGCGGCGACAGCGGCAGCGAGTGCCTGGAGTAGCCGTAGGAGTATTTCGAGACGAACAGGTAGTCGCCCACCAGCAGCGTCGGGATCATGCTGCCCGAGGGGATGTTGAACGGCTCGAACAGCACCGTGCGGATGCCGATGGCGATCAGTCCCGCATAGAGGATCGTCTTGATGTTCTCGAGCAGGCCGCCGGTCTTGCGCTTGGCGGTGCTGCGGCTGCGGGAGGAGGTGGACGAGGTGGTCACTGGCGATCCTGCCGCGGTTTCCGGGGGCGGGCGGATACAGCGCGCCGGGGGTGGCAGTGTCAAGGAAGCGGAACGGCGGAGATGATCACCTGCGCGTAGGCGTAGGGCGCCTCGTCCGTCATGGTCAGGTCGATCCGCACGCCCATCCCCCGCGGCGTGATCGCCACCAGCCGCGCGGCCGCGCCCCCGGTCATGCGCAGCGTCGGCTGGCCGGAGGACAGGTTCACGACGCCGAGATCGCTCATGAACACGCCATTCCGGAAGCCGGTGCCGAGCGCCTTGGCCGCCGCCTCCTTCGCCGCGAACCGCTTGGCGTAGGTGGCGGCCCGGATCGCCTCGGTGCGCCGCTCGGCGCGGCGGCGCTCGGCCTCGGTGAAGACGCGCTCGAGGAAGCGGTCGCCGTGCCGGGCGATCACCTTCTCGATGCGGCGGATGTCGCAGATGTCGGAGCCGAGGCCGAGGATCATGGCGCCCCGCCCTCTTCGGCGGCACCTCCCCCTCTCCCGCAAGCGGGAGAGGGAGCCTGCGCCTGCGAGGCCGGCCCGCCGCGTCACCCGCACACATCAAGCCTTCGCGCGCTCCACCTGGGTGATGCCCGGCGTGGCGCGCAGGGCTGCAATGAGGTGCGAGAGGTGCCGCACGTCGCGCACCTCCACGTCCACCAGCACCTCGAAGAAATCCTGCTGGCGGTTGACCACCTTGATGCTGCTGACGCTGCCCTCGTGCTTGGCGATGGCGGTCGCGACGTTGGCGAGCGCGCCGCTCTCGGCCGAGGCGATCACGCTGATGCGGCCGAGATGGTTGCCGCGCTCCCGGCTCGCCGCCGCGTAGTCCCAGTCCACGTCGATGAAACGCTCGGGCGTGGCGGCGAAGCTCTCCAGCGCGGCGCAGTCGCGGGTGTGGATCGTCACGCCCTTGCCGGTGGTCACGATCCCGACGATCCGGTCGCCCGGCAGGGCGTGGCAGCAGCCGGCGAAATGGATCGCCATGCCCGGCACCAGCCCGGTGATCGGCACCCCGCCGGCACGGTCGCCGCTGCCCACCCGGTTGGCCGCGCCGCTGCTGCGCGTGATCGGCGGCAGCACCCGCGGCGTGCGCTGGGTGCGCAGCTCGGGATAGGCGGCATGCACGACATCCCGCGCGCCGATGTTCTGGTTGCCGACGGCGAGGTAGAGGTCGTCCAGCGTGGCGAATTTGAGCCCCTTCAGCGTGGCCTCGATCACCTTCTCCGACCCGTCCACGCCTTCCTGCCGGAACGCCTTCGCCAGCATCGAGCGGCCCTGGTCGATGTAGGACTGGCGCTGCTGGGCGAGCACGAAACGGCGGATGCGCGCCCGCGCCTTGCCGGTGACGACGAAGCGTTCCCATTGCGGGGAGGGCGTGTGGCCCTTGGCCGTGATGATCTCGACTTGGTCGCCGTTCTGCAGCTCCGTCCGGAGCGGCATGATGCGGCCGTTGACCTTGGCACCGACGCAGGTGTCGCCCACCTGCGAGTGCACGGCGTAGGCGAAATCAACCGGCGTCGCCCCGCGCGGCAACTGGATGAGCCGCCCCTTGGGCGTGAAGCAGAAGACCTGGTCCTGGTAGAGTTCGAGCTTGGTGTTCTCCAGGAACTCGTCCGGCGCGCCGGAATTCTCCAGGATCTCCAGCAGGTCCTGCACCCAGGCGAAGCTGCGCGCGCCGGGCTCGGTTTCCGTGCCCGACTTATAGGCCCAGTGCGCGGCGACGCCGTAATCGGCGACCATGTGCATCTCGCGCGTGCGGATCTGGATCTCGATCTTCTGGTTGCGCGGTTCGCGCAGCGTCACGCCGGTGTGCAGCGACTGGTAGCCGTTCGATTTCGGTGTGGAGATGTAGTCCTTGAAACGCCCGGCGATCACCGGATAGGCGGAGTGCACCGCCCCGAGCGCGGCGTAGCAGGCCTCCTTGGTCGGCACGATCAGCCGGAAGGCCATGATGTCGGAGAGCTGCTCGAACGCCACGTTGCGCCGCTGCATCTTCTCCCAGATCGAGAAGGGCGATTTCTCGCGGCCCGTGACCTCGACGACGGGGATGCCCGATTCCTCGCAGACCTCGCGCAGCTCGCGCTTGATCTCCTCGATGACGTCGGCCCCCTGCCCGCGCAGGAAGTTCAGCCGTGCCGTGATGGTCTCGTAGGCTTCGGGATCGAGCTGCGCGAAGGAAAGGTTCTGCAGCTCCGTCTTCAGCGCGTCCATGCCGATGCGTTCGGCAAGCGGCGCGTAGATCTCCATCGTCTCGCGCGCGATGCGTTTTCGCTTCTCCGGCTCCACGACGAAATGGAGCGTGCGCATGTTGTGCAGCCGGTCGGCGAGCTTCACCAGCAGCACCCGGATGTCCTTCGACATCGCGAGCACGAGCTTGCGGAAATTCTCGGCCTGCTTGGTGCGGTCGGACTGCAGTTCCAGCCGCGTCAGCTTGGTCACCCCGTCGACGAGGCGGGCGACCTCCTTGCCGAACCGCTGCTCGATCTGCGGCAGCGTGACCGGCGTGTCCTCGATCACGTCGTGCAGCAGGCCGGTGACGATGGAGCCGGTGTCGAGCCGGTAGCCGGCCAGGATGTCGGCGACCGCGACCGGATGGGTGATGTAGGGGTCGCCGTTCTCGCGCCGCTGCTTGCTGTGCGCCTGGCTGGCGAGCGCGTAGGCGGCGTCGATCAGGCCGGTATCCGCCTTGGGGTCGTAGCTGGCGACCTTGCCGGTCAGCTCAAGCGCGCGCAGGCCCGGCGGAGGGGGGGCGGCAACCGCCTCCAGCCCGTCGGGCGCGCGGAAGGGCTCGGGTCGCAGCGGGTGACGCGACGTGTCCCCCGGCGGCACGTTCGCCTATCGGCGGGCGCCGCCGCCCAGCTCGGCCGCGATCGCCGCCTCGATATCCTCGGGGCTGAGATCCTCGGCATCGGGGATCGGCTCGCCGGTGCCTTCATCCTCCGCCCGCTCCTGCAGGCCGAAGATGTTCTGGTCGGTGGGGATGAGGTCCAGAACCTCCTCGTCCGCCGGCTCGGGCTCGGGCGCGCGGGACAGGGAGCGGACGATGTCCTGCTCCACCGAGGTCAGGTCGAGCTTGTCCTCGGCGATCTCGCGGAGCGCGACGACGGGATTCTTGTCGTTGTCCCGGTCGAGCTGGATTTCCTCGCCGCGGCTGATATTGCGGGCGCGCTGGGCGGCCAGCAGAACCAGCTCAAAGCGGTTCGGCACCTTCTCGACGCAGTCTTCGACGGTCACGCGCGCCATGCGCAGCCCTCACGGTGCAACGGTTGCGGTCTGGGTGAACCTCCCAGATAGGCGAAGGTTCGCCATGCCGCAAGTGCGAAATGGGTTCGGACCGCGCTGGCCAGCCCTGCGGAGGCGCCATCCCGGCCCCCGAGCCGGAACACGTGATCGCCACGGGCGGCGAACTGATCTAGGGTCGCGGCCGGGTTCGACGGCGTCCGGCAACGGCTGCCCCTTCCGCTCGAAGCCGCCGCCGCCAGGCCGCCATCGGCCCGGCCGGGGAAGGCCGTGCCCCGTGCAAGGGAGCGGACCATGCATGTCACCACCGCCCATGACGCCGAGACCGTGCCGCTGGTGCGCCGCATCGGCATCGGCGATCTGTTCGAGGCGCTGCGCCGCGGCTGGGACGATTTCTCGGCGATGCCGACCCAGCTCGTCTTCCTGTCGCTGCTCTACCCGGTGATCGGCATCGTCGCCGCGCGCGCGATGATGAACGAGAAGCTGGTGCCGCTGCTGTTCCCGCTCGCCGCCGGCTTCACCCTGCTGGGACCGGTGCTGGCGCTGGGCATGTACGAACTCAGCCGGCGGCGGGAGCAGGGGCTGCCGACCACCTTCTACCATGCGTTCGCGGTGCTGCGCTCGCCGGCCATGTTCGCGATCGCGGCACTGGGCGCGCTGCTGCTGGCGATCTTCGTCGCCTGGATCGCGAGCGCGAAGGTCATCTACGACCTGACGCTCGGCACGCTGGGCCCAATGCCGCCGGAGGCGATGCTGCGCGCCGTGTTCGCGACAGCGGAAGGCCGGCAGATGCTGGTGATCGGCAATCTGGTCGGCCTCGGCTTCGCGCTGCTGGTCCTCGCGCTCACCGCCGTGTCCTTCCCGCTGATGGTGGATCGCCACGTCGGGCCGGGCGTCGCGGCGCGGACCTCGCTGCGGGCGTTCGCGGAGAACCCGGGGCCGATGGTGGTCTGGGGGCTGATCGTCGCGGTGATCCTCGCGCTCGGGATGCTGCCGATCTTCGTCGGCCTCGCGGTGGCGCTGCCGGTGCTGGGGCACGCGACCTGGCATCTGTACCGGCGCCTGGTCGTCGCCGACTGATCCCGGGAGGGGGCTTGCGCGGCGGGCGGGAAAACATTAACCAAAGAGTTAAGTTTTGACCAGGAGCCGCGCATGCCCCCCATCCCCCAGCCCAGCCCTGTCACGCCCTACCTGACCATCCGCGGCGCCAGCGACGCCGCCGGCTGGTACGCCCGCGCGCTCGGCGCGAAGGAAATCCACCGCGCGATGACGGAGGACGGCAAGCGCGCGCTGCACATCCATCTGGAGCTGAACGGCGGCACCGTGTTCCTGATGGACGAGTTCCCCGAGCAGGGCGGCGCCGTCGCCCCGGTGGACGGCCCGCCCCCGCCCGTGGCGATGACGCTGCAACTCGCGACCCCTGCGGAGGTGGACGCGCTGCACGCGCGCGCCACGGAAGCCGGCGCGAACACCACGATGAATCCCGACGACATGTTCTGGGGCGCGCGCTTCGCCGCGATCAGCGACCCGTTCGGCCATCAGTGGATGTTCAACGCCCCGCTGGCGAAATAACCGCCCCGCACCCCGCCCATGCGCGGGCGGGCCTTGTGCCGCCCGGTCGGCTCGCGCAAGAGCACGCGCGCTGACCGCGCCCGCAGGCGCGCCTGCTTTCGGATTTCCCGCGCATGGATCTGTCCGCCGCCCGCACCGCGGGCCGTTTCGAACGTATGGCCTCGCCGCGCCTGCCGCCCGGTGCGCTGGTGTCGCCCCACGCGCCGCCGATCCCGCTGCGCGTCGGCACCCGCGCCTCGCCGCTCGCGCTGTGGCAGACGCGCCACTTCCTCGGCCTGATCACCCGCTTCTGCCCGGTCCTGCGCGACCTGGAGGCGTTCCGCGAGCAGCCGATCCGCACCTCCGGCGACATCGTGCAGGACCGCAAGCTCGCCGACATCGGCGGCAAGGGCCTTTTCGCCAAGGAGATCCACGAGGCGCTGGCGGCGCGGCAGGTGGATTTCGCCGTCCATAGCCTCAAGGACCTCGAGACCTCGCTGCCGCCGGGCATCGTGCTCGCCTGCACGCTGACGCGCGAGGACCCGCGCGATGCGCTGATCCTGGGCCCGCGCTGCGGGGCGCTGGATGCCGCGGACCCACTCGCCGCGATCCCGGAAGGCGCCGTCATCGGCACCTCCTCCGTGCGGCGGCAGGCGCAGCTTCTGGCGGTGCGGCCCGACCTGCGGACGGCGCTGCTGCGCGGCAACGTGCAGACGCGGCTCGCCCGCATCCGCGCCGGCACCGTCGATGCCTCGCTGCTCGCATTCGCCGGATTGAAACGCCTTGGCCTCGCGGAGGAGGCGGACGCGGTGCTCGACCCCGTGCTGATGCTGCCGGCCGTGGGCCAGGGCATCGTCGGCATCACCGTGCGCGAGTCCGACGAGGAGCTGTGCGCCCTGCTCGGCGCCATCGAGGATCCGGAGGCGCGCTGCGTCGCCACCGCCGAGCGCGCGCTGCAGGCCGCGCTGGACGGATCCTGCCACACGCCGGTGGGCGGCTATGCCCGCATCCTGCCCGACCGCAGCCTGCACCTGACCGGGCTGGTGGCGCGGCCGGACGGCAGCTTCGTGCTACGCCGGGAGGTGACGGGCAGTCCGCGCGACGCGGCGCGGATCGGCCGCGAGCTGGGCGCGGAGCTGAAGGCCGACAGCCCCGCCGACATCTTCGCCTGAGGGCGCCGGGTTGATGGCGCGTCCCATATCGCTTATTGCCGTTGCACGTTCGCGGCCACGTCATTGCACAGACGTTGTGCCGCCTCGATGACGAGGTACGCTACCGCATGAGCAGCAGCCTGGAACTCAACAAGGCCATCGCCGCCGTGCTGACGGCCGGCATCACTTTCATGGTGGCCGGCATTGTAGGACGGATGGTTGTCAGCCCGCATCGGCTGGAGAAGCCGGTGATCGCCATCGACACCGGCGCGCCGGCACCGGCGCCGGGCGGCCCCGCCGCGCCGGCCGGCCCCGAGCCGATCGAGGCGCTGCTGGCGAACGCCAACGTGGACAATGGCCGCCAGGTCGCGCAGCGCCAGTGCGGCGCCTGCCATACCTTCACCGAAGGCGGGCGCAGCGGCGTGGGTCCTAACCTGTACGGCATCATCGGCGCGCCGCATGGCCACGTGGCCGGGTTCAACTATTCGGGCGCGCTGAAGGGCAAGCCCGGCGAATGGACGTACGAGCAGCTCAATGAATGGCTGTTCAAGCCGGCCGCATACGCGCCCGGCACGCGCATGGCCTATGCCGGCCTTTCCAACACGCAGCAGCGCGCCGACCTGATCGCCTTCCTCCGCTCGCTGGACGCCAACCCCAAGCCGCTGCCCTAGGCCACGCTCACCTTGTCCGCTCCCGGCCAAGGTGAAGCCCCTGCCCTGCTTCATCGGACAGGCAGAGCGTGTCCGCCTGCGCCGCACGCGGCGCGGGCGGGGGCGTCCTAGCGCCGCGCGATGAGCGGGGCGCCATCATCGGCCGGCATGGCCGCGCCCGCGGTCGCGGCGACGCGGGGCTTCACCGGCAACGAGCGCCGCACGCTGACGGGCATCGCGGCGGCGCACTTCGTCAGCCACGTCCACATCCTCGTGGTGCCGCTGCTGTTCCCGCTGCTGCGCGACCGGCTCGGCGTCGGCTTCATCGAACTCGGCCTCGCGCTCACGGTCTTCAACATCGTCTCCGCGCTGACCCAGGCGCCGATGGGCCTCGTGGTGGACCGCGCGGGGCCGCGGCGGATGCTCGGTGCCGCGCTGTGCCTGGGCAGCCTGTCCTTCCTGCTGCTCGCGGCGCTGCCGACCTATCCGGTCCTGCTCGCGGGCGCTGTGCTCGCCGGTCTCGCCAACAGCGTCTACCACCCAGCGGACTACGCCATCCTCGGTCACGCGATCCGGGAACAGCGGGTCGGGCGCGCCTTCTCGCTGCACACCTTCGCGGGCTTCCTCGGCGGCGCGGTCGCCCCGGCGATGATCCTCGGCACGGCGAGCGTCGCCGGGCTGAATGCCGGGCTGCTCGTGGCCGGCGCCATCGGGCCCCTCGCCGCCATCGTGCTGTTCGTCATGACACCCGCGCCCGCCCCGCGCGGCACGCAGGCCGCACCCCGCGGCCAGGCCGCTTCGGGCGGCAAGCGCCTGCTGTCGCCCGCGATCCTGGCGCTGGCGGTGTTCTTCGTGCTGCTCGCGCTGGCGAATGCCGGCATCCAGAACTTCGCGGTCGTCGCCTGGGTCAGCGGGCGCGGCCTGTCGCTCACGGACGCCAACATCGCGCTGACCGCCTGGCTGCTGTTCAGCGCACTGGGCGTGCTCGCCGGCGGCATCATCGCCGACCGCACGCGCCGCCACGGGCTGGTCGCCTGCGGCGGGTTCGGCGGCGCGGGGCTGATCGTCGCGGCCGTGCTGGTGCTCGCGCCACCCGTGGCGGTGCTGGTGGTCGCCATGGGCGTGGCGGGCTTCCTGTCGGGCATGATCATGCCGTCGCGCGACATGATGGTGCGCGCCGCGGCGCCGCCGGGGCAGGCCGGCGCGGCGTTCGGCATCGTCTCCACCGGCTTCAACATCGGCGGCATGGTCGGCCCGCCGGCCTATGGCTGGCTGGTCGATTCCGGCCGGCCGGGCGGGGTGTTCGCGGTCGCCGCCGCGCTGATGGCCGCCACCGCGATCATGGGCCTGTTCCAGGACGGACGGCGGCGGCGGTAGGGCGGCGCATCTGTGCGGGAGGCGGCCGCATCCCGCGGGGGATGCCGCCCTTCCCCTCAAGCGGGAGCTTTACGGAAGGGCCGAGGCAGGGATCGTCGCGCAAGGTTCCTCTCCGGAGGGCAGGACACGCGGCGACGACATTTCGCCAGTGGCGCCGATGGAACGGACCCTCACCCGCACTACAGCGACGCGGCCGCCGCGGTGGCGCGGGCCGCCACCTCGGCGGCGGGGCGCGGGTATTGCGGGTGGATGAAGCCGCGCGTCGGCCAGACCGAGGTGCCGAGCGCGCTGATCGGCGGGTACCACACGCGCACCTGCGTCCAGTCGTTGCGCGGCGAGACGTCCACGACGAGCTGGTCGACCGCCACCTGGCCCTTGTCCGACCCGCTGGCCCAGTTGGCGTGCGCCACGCGGATGCGCCGTGAGTCCTCCACGCGCGTGACCACCGAGAGATGGCCGCTGCGCATCGACCTGTACGGCAGGAAGGCCAGCACGCTGCCCGGCGCGGGCACGCTGTCGCGCGCGTAGCGGCCGGCGGCGGTCGCCCACCAGTCCCGCGCATCGCCGCCGAGCATGATGCCCGAGACCGCGCGCGCATAAGGCACGCAGCTCACATAGCCCGAGGCCGGGCGGGTGACGCCCGGCGGGGTGCGCTGTGTGGCGCAGGCGGCGAGCGAGGCCGCAAGGCCGAGGACCACGATCCGACGCATGGCGCGCGATGATACCCGATCCGCGCCGCGTCGATCTGATACTGAATCGAAACCACTATGAGCCGGTTCACAGAAGGAACCCGCCGCATCGGCTTAGCGTTGCTTCATCGGATCCCGGTTTGGTTCCGAGAGAGGTTTCCCGCCTCGCTTTGTCCCGGTCTGCCGTCGCCCCCGGTCCCTCGGCGACGGCGACTTCCCCCCGCCTCGGGCGGGGGCGACTCGGGGGCGCGATCAGATCGCGCCCCCGTTTTTCTTTGCGCGCGATGATGCGCGTTCGCTGCGGAGGGAAGTGACGATACTGCTCTGCCCGGCGGGGCATTACCGAGGCAGCCCGAAACGCTGGCCGGTATGAGTCCCGCATCCGCGAGCCCCGGCCGCGACGCCGGTCAGGCCGTCATACCGTCGAAGCGGCGCAGGGTCTGACCCAACGGATCAGGCCCCTACCCGCTGGCCTCAGGCCGCGTACGTGCGCCGCTGGTGCTGCCCCTGCCGGCCGCCGCGCCCCTTCGGCTTGGCATGCGCCGGCCGGAAGCCGCCCGGCTTGGCCTTGTTGCCCTGCGGGCGCGGCAGCGGGCGCGGGGTCAGCTTCGGCGACTCGGCGCGGACGCTGCGGCGGTCCTCGGCCGGGATCGCCTTGCGGATCAGCTTCTCGATGTCGCGCAGCAGGCCGCGCTCCTCGGTGGTGACGATGCTGATCGCCTGCCCCGCCGCGCCGGCGCGCGCGGTGCGGCCGATGCGGTGGACGTAGCTCTCCGGCACGTTCGGCAGGTCGAGGTTGACGACATGCGTCACGCCATCGACGTCGATGCCGCGCGCGGCGATGTCGGTCGCGACCAGCACCGGCGCGCGGCCGGACTTGAACGCCTCCAGCGCGCGCACGCGCTGGCCCTGGCTGCGGTTGCCGTGGATCGCATCGGCGCCGATGCCGGCGTTCTCCAGATGCTTCACCACCGCGTCGGCACCGTGCTTGGTGCGCACGAAGACCAGCGTGCGGCCCTTCGCCGCGCCCTTCAACAGGTCCACCAGCGTGGCGCGCTTGGCCGAACCGTCGACCCAGATCACGCGCTGGTCGACACGGTCGGCGGTCGCCGCCACGGGCGTGACCTGCACGCGCATCGGATCGGTCAGCAGTTCGCCGGCAAGCTCGCCGATCGCGGGCGGCATGGTGGCGGAGAAGAACAGGCTCAGCCGCTGCTTCGGCAGTTGCGCGACGATGCGCCGGATCGGCAGCACGAAGCCGAGGTCGAGCATCTGGTCCGCCTCGTCCAGCACCAGGATCTCGGTGCGGGAAAGGTCGGCGTTGCGCGACATCATGTGGTCGATCAGCCGGCCCGGCGTGGCGACCAGGACATCCACGCCGCGGGCGAGTGCCCGGATCTGCGCGCCGTGCGGCACGCCGCCGAACACGGTCGCGACGGAGAAGCCGAGGTGCCGGCCATAGGTGCGGAAGCTCTCGGCGATCTGCAGCGCGAGTTCGCGCGTGGGGCTGAGGATCAGCGCGCGCACGGTGCGCGGCGCCGGCCGCTGCCGGTTCTCGGCGAGGCGGTGCAGGATCGGCAGTGCGAATGCCGCGGTCTTGCCGGTGCCGGTCTGGGCGATGCCGAGCAGGTCGCGCCCGGACAGCACGTGCGGGATGGCCTGTGCCTGGATGGGCGTGGGCGTCGCGTAGCCCTCGTCCGCGAGCGCGCGCAGCAGCGGTGCGGAAAGGCCGAGGTCGTCGAAGGAAGCCATAAGTCAACTTTCACCCGCGCGGATGCACGGAAGGCGCCGCACGCACACGATGCGCGCGCGGCTGGGGTCGAGGCGGAGGCCCCGCGTGATCCGGGCCGGTCCTGTTGCGTGCTCTGTGCGCGGCGGGCTGCCCGATAGGAGGGGGCGCTCACGCGGCCGCGTCACGGTCGGACGGAGGGTCCGATGACGGGGCCTCACATGACGTGTCCGCCCGCGTCGCGCAACGCGCGGGTGCGCAGGGCAGCATCCCACGGGCGGTTGAAACCTCCGTTGAAAATCTGTGGCGGGGCCGGTTCCGCCCGAAACCTGCCACGCTCATCACCGTTCCTCCGCCCGCCCTGGCAGGAGACCGAGACCATGAACACGCCAGATCAGATCGCGCTGATCCGCACCACCTACGCCATGATCCGGCCGGCGGCCGGACAGGCGGCGCTGCTCTTCGAGACGCGGCTGGCCGAGGCCGCGCCCGGCCTGACGCTGCGTGGCGAACTTCTGTTCGCCGCGCTGGATCGCGCGATCGTGGCCGATGCGCCGGCCGCGTTGGCGAAGGCGATGGCAGGCGGCGCGCCGGTCCGCGAGGCGCTGCTCTGGGCGCTGGATCGCAGCCTCGGCCCCGGCGCCTTCACGCCGCCGGTGCAGGAGGCCTGGGCAGGGCTGCTGGAGGAGCTGTCGGAGGCCGACGCCAACCCCGGTGCCGCGGCAGCCCTCGCCGCGTAACCGCACGCCGCTGCACAACTGCCGCATCCGGCCGGCCGCGCCTCACGCCGAATGCGTGAGGAATGCAATTTTGGATGCCTCAAACTGTGTTTTTAGCGGCGATTTTTCTCATAAAATTTGACGTGCCGTACGCTGTTTGATAGAAAGTAACCGGAGGTTGCGTGTTCCGGGCCGTGGGGGGATCGGGCTGGCAACCTGGGGAAGACGGATGCGCGCACGATTGGCAGTGGCGGCGCTGGCCGCTCTGGGACTCGGGACGGGGGCTCAGGCCGCGCCCAGCTATGACGGCAACTTCACCGCGCGCGACTGCGCGGTCGGCGGCGGCTTCCTGTATTGCGGCAGCGGAAGCCCCGGCGGCACGTCCGCCGGCGCGGGGTTCGGCGGGATGTTCTTCCCCGGATTCGGTGCGTTCGCGCCCCGGGGGCCGTCGGGACCCGCGTTCGCCAAGAGCGGCGCGCAGGGTCCGGGGGCAGCCGGAGGAACCGGCTCGCCGGGCGCAACCGGCGCCGGCGGATCGGGGGCGACTGGCAGCGGTGGGTCAGGGGGGACCGGCAGCGGCGGGGTGAATGTGACCGACGGGTCCGCTTTCTTGCCGCCCACGGAGACGGACACCGGCAACCCGGTGCCGCCGGATGAGGAAGTGGCCGGACTGCCGCCGCCGACCACGCTGCCGCAGACCCCCGTCACCTCGGTCCCGGAACCGGGCGCGCTGGCGCTGTTCGGCGCGGCGCTGGCCCTGCTCGGCCTGACGCGGGTGCGGGCCCGGGCGCACGCCCGGGTCTGAGCAGCCCCTCGGCCGGCCCGAACCATTCATTCGCGACTGACGAAGCGGGACGCGGGTCGCGCCCCGAACGCGGACGGACATTGCGCCGCGCGGCGGCTTGTCCGACACGCCCGAGGTCGCCTGTGATGCTGGACCTGCCCGGCCACGGCGCCCGCTGGATGCACACCCGGGCCTGAGCGACCTTCGGACGGTTTGAAAACGGGCTCATCCGCGTCGCGCGGATGAGCCCTTTCGCTGTCCAGATAAGGCGGGGTGCGGACTACACCCCGAACGCAGACGCCTCAGGCCGTCCGGTCGCCGCCCGCGGCCCCCAGCGCCGCCTGCGCGGCCGCCAGTCGTGCCACCGGCACCCGGTAGGGCGAGCAGGAGACGTAATCGAGGCCGACCTCCGCGCAGAAGGCGATCGAGGACGGGTCGCCGCCATGCTCGCCGCAGATGCCGAGCTTGATGTTCTCCCGCGCCGCGCGCCCCTTCTCCACCGCGATGCGCACCAGCGCGCCGACGCCGTCGCGGTCGATCGACACGAACGGGTCCTTCACGAAGATCCCCTGCTCCACGTAGTGCGGCAGGAACTTGCCGGCGTCGTCGCGCGACAGGCCGAAGGTCGTCTGCGTCAGGTCGTTGGTGCCGAAGCTGAAGAAATCGGCGACCTGCGCGATCTCGTCCGCGGTCAGGCAGGCGCGGGGCAGCTCGATCATCGTGCCGATGCTGTACTCCACGCGGGCGCGCTTCTCGTCGAACACCGCCTCGGCGGTCTGCTCGACCACCTTGCGCGCGATCTCCAGTTCCCGCCGCGTCGCGACCAGCGGGATCATGATCTCCGGCACCGGCGCCTTGCCGCTCTCCTTCGCCACGATCAGCGCCGCCTCGAAGATCGCGCGGGCCTGCATCTCGTTGATCTCGGGGAAGGTGATGCCGAGCCGGCAGCCGCGATGGCCGAGCATCGGGTTCGCCTCCGACAGCTCGCCCGCGCGGCGCTTCATCGACGCGACGTCGGTCTCGAGGCTCTCCGCCACCTCCGCGAGCTCCGCATCGCCATGGGGCAGGAACTCGTGCAGCGGCGGATCGAGCAGGCGGATGGTCACCGGCAGCCCGGCCATGATGCGGAACAGGGCGACGAAATCGTCGCGCTGGAACGGCAGCAGCTTCGCCAGCGCCTCGCGCCTGCCGCCCTCGCTGTCGGCCATGATCATCTGCCGCACCGCGCCGATGCGCGCCGGGTCGAAGAACATGTGCTCGGTGCGGCACAGGCCGATGCCCTCGGCGCCGAACTTGCGCGCCGTCTCGGCATCGAGCGGCGTCTCGGCATTGGTGCGCACCTTCATCGTGCGCACCTTGTCGGCCCACTGCATCAGCGTGGCGAAATCGCCCGAGAGCTTGGGTTCCACCATCGCGACGCTGCCGATGAACACCTCGCCCGCCGCGCCGTCGATGGTCAGCGTCTCGCCCGCGCGCACGATGTGCCCGCCGGCGGACAGCGCCTGCGCGGCGTAGTCCACGGTGATGCTGCCGGCGCCGGACACGCAGGGCCGGCCCATGCCGCGCGCGACCACCGCGGCGTGGCTGGTCATGCCGCCGCGGGTGGTGAGGATGCCCTTCGCGGCATGCATGCCGTGGATATCCTCGGGGCTGGTCTCGACGCGCACGAGGATCACCCGCTCGCCCTTGGCCGCGCGCGCCTCCGCCTCGTCGGCGGTGAACACCACCACGCCGGAGGCCGCACCCGGCGAGGCGGGCAGGCCCTTCGCCATCAGCTTGCGCGGCGCCTTCGGGTCGAGCGTGGGATGCAGCAACTGGTCGAGCGAGGCGGGCGCGATGCGGCGCACCGCCTCCTCCTCCGAGATCAGCCCCGCCTGCGCCATGTCCACCGCGATCTTCAGCGAGGCGGCCGCCGTGCGCTTGCCGTTGCGGGTCTGCAGCATGAACAGCTTGCCGCGCTGCACGGTGAACTCGATGTCCTGCATGTCGCGGTAGTGCCGCTCCAGCGTCTCGCGGACCTTGAGCAGCTCGCCATAGGCGCCGGGCAGCGCCTCCTCCATGCTGGTCTCGCCGGGCTTGGCGTTGGCCTTCGCCAGCGGCTGCGGCGTGCGGATGCCGGCGACGACGTCCTCGCCCTGCGCGTTCACCAGATACTCGCCGTAGAAGACGTTCTCGCCGGTGGACGGGTCGCGGGTGAAGCACACGCCGGTGCCGCAGTCGCTGCCCATGTTGCCGAACACCATCGCCTGCACGTTCACCGCCGTGCCCCACTCGGCGGGCACGTCATGCAGGCGGCGGTAGGTGACGGCGCGCTGGTTCATCCAGGACCCGAACACGGCACCGATCGCGCCCCAGAGCTGATCCTCGGGGTCCTGCGGGAAGGGCTTGCCCGTCTCCTGCTCGACCATGTCCTTGTAGCCCTGGGTGACGCGGTGCCAGTCCTGCGCGGACAGCGCGGTATCCTCGGTCACGTCCTTGTCGAGCTTGACGTGCTCGATGATCTCCTCGAACCGGTGATGGTCCACGCCGAGCACCACCGAGCCGTACATCTGGATGAAGCGGCGGTAGCTGTCCCAGGCGAAGCGCGCATCGCCCGACGCCTTCGCGAGCCCCTCAACCGTCAGGTCGTTGAGGCCGAGATTCAGCACCGTGTCCATCATGCCGGGCATCGACACGCGCGCGCCGGAGCGGACGGAGACGAGCAGCGGTTTGTGCTTGTCGCCGAACTTCGTGCCGACGGCCTGCTCCACGTGGCGCAGCGCATCGCCCACCTGCCGCGCGAGTTCGGCCGGGTAGGACCGGTCGTTGTCGTAATAGTGGGTGCAGACCTCGGTGGTGATGGTGAAGCCGGGCGGCACCGGCAGGCCGATCGAGGCCATCTCGGCGAGATTGGCTCCCTTGCCGCCGAGCAGGTTGCGCATGTCCGCACGCCCTTCGTTGCGGCCGGCGCCGAAGCTGTACACCCACTGGGTCATGGAGGAATTCCTCTAGCCTTCGATCTGGGAGAAGTCGGCGATGGTATCCATCGCCGCACGCAGACGGTTGAGCAGACGCAAACGGTTGAGCCTGAGATCAGGTTCCGGCGCGTTGACCATGACGCCGTTGAAGAAGGCGTCAACCGGCCCGCGCAAGGCGGCGAGCGCGGTCATCGCGGCGGGGAAATCCTCGGCGGCCAGCGCCGCGCGGGCGGCGGGCTCGGCGGCGGCCAGCGCGGCGATCAGCGCGGTTTCGGACGGTTCCGTCAGGCGCGCGGGATCGGGCGCGCCATCGTGGGGACCATCCTTGCGGTTCTCGATCCGCAGGATGTTGGCGGCGCGCTTGTAGGCCGCGAGCAGATCGGCGCCTTCCGCCGTGGCGACGAAGGCGGCGACCGCATCGGTGCGCGCGAGCACGCGGACGAGGTCGTCGTCCTCGCCGGCGGCGAAAACGGCGGCGAGGATGTCATGCCGCGCGCCATCGCCCCGAAGCTGGACGCGGAGGCGGTCGGCGATGAAGGCGAGAACCTCGGCAGCAACCTCGCGCCATTCGAGAACCAGCTTCGGCCCAACGGATTCCGCCATCGCCGCCACACCGCCTGCATCCACGGCGGCGTTCGTCTGGCTGCTGCGGACGCGGGCGATCGACAGGCCCACCTCCTGCACCGCGTCCACCAGCAACGGCGTCAGGCCGATGCGCAGGTCGTTCTCCCGGATCAGCCGGATCACGCCGAGGGCCGCACGGCGCAACGCGAACGGATCGCCGCTGCCGGTCGGCTTTTCGCCCACCGCGAAGAAGCCCGCGAGCTGGTCAACCTTGTCGGCGAGCGCCACTGCGACCGAGACCGGCGCGGACGGCACCGCATCGCCCGCGCCCTTCGGCGCGTAGTGATCGCGGATCGCCGCCGCGACCTCCGCCGCCTCGCCATCATGCGCGGCGTAGTAGCCGCCCATCGTGCCCTGAAGCTCCGGGAACTCGCCCACCATGCCGGTGACGAGATCGGCCTTCGCGAGCAGGCCCGCGCGCTCCGCCTGAGAGGCATCCGCGCCGGTCTTCTCCGCGATCAGCCGCGACAGGCGCGCGATGCGCCGTGCGCGTTCGCCCTGCGTGCCGAGCTTCGCATGGAACGTCACCGCATCCAGCTTCGGCAGCCGGCTTTCCAGCGTCGCCTTGCGGTCCAGATCCCAGAAATGCCGCGCATCCGCGAACCGCGCGGACAGCACGCGGCTGTTGCCGTGCGCGATCTCCGCCCCGCCGTCGCTCGCCGCGATGTTGGCGGCGAAGGCGAAGAACGGCGCCGCCTTCCCATCCGCTGTGCGCAGCGCGAAGTATCGCTGGTTCACGCGCATGGAGACCTGCATCACCTCGGGCGGCAGATCCATGAAACGGTCATCGATCCGGCCCAGCAGCGGCACCGGCCATTCCGTCAGCCCCGCGACCTCGTCGAGCAGGCCGAGGTCATCGACGACCGACAGCCCCTTCTCCGCCGCCAGCCGCGCGACGCCGTCGGCGATGATGCGCTTGCGCTCCTCCGCCTCCACGATCACGTACCGCGCGCGCAGCTTCTCGGCGTAGTCATCGAAGCCGCTGGCGGACAAGGGGCCGGGCGCATGGAAACGGTGCCCCTCGGTCACGTCGCCGCTTGCCAGCCCATGCCCGTCATCCGCGCCGTCGCGCAGATCGAACGGCACGACCGTGCCGTCCAGCAGGCACAGGATGCGGCGCAGCGGGCGTACCCAGACGAAGGCGCTGGTGCCGCCCCAGCGCATCGATTTCGGCCACGGGAACCGCCGCAGCAGCGCGGGCATCTCGCGCGCGATCAGCGCGGCCGCCGGCTCGGCGTCGGTGGTCTTCTCCAGCAGCCAGTAGCCGCCTTCCTCGCGCAGCATCTCGCGCGTCGCGCCATGCTTCTTCAGGAAGCCGGCCAGGGCCTGTTCCGGCGCATTGGCGCGAGGGCCGCGCTCGCTGATCCGCACCGCCTCCGTCGCCGTGGCGACGCTGGCGACGAGGGTCAGCCGGCGCGGGCCATATGAAGCGCCCACGCCTTCCGGCGCGATCGGCTTCAGGGCCTCGGTGACGAGACGCACGAGGTCTGCCGCGCCCCGCGCCTGCATGCGCGCGGGGATTTCCTCGCTGAACAGTTCCAGCAGCAATTCGGCCATGTCAGGTCTTCAGCGCGGGTTCGATATCGGTGCGGGCGAAGTCGTCGCCCTTGAACAGCAACGGCTCGCCGCGGCTGCGGGCAAGCGCATAGGCGAAGCAGTCGCCGAAATTGAGCTTCGCGGGGTGGTTGCCCCGGCCGAAGCGGCGCCAGGCGTCGCGGGCTTCCCGCGCGACATCCAGCGTCACCGGCACCACGTCGATGCCGAAGGTCTCGAAGAACATGTCGAAGTCACGCCCGTCATCGGGCGTCGCACGGCCATCGGCCACGATCGCGGCCTCCATCCAGTTCGCCGCGCTGATCGCCGACCGCTCCGCGGCGGCGAGGCATTCCGCGATGGCGGGCGCGTCGGCCTCTCCCTTCAGGATGGCGATGACGGCGGAGGTGTCGACGATCATCGCGGCAGGCCGCTTCCCTGATCGTAGAGCAGGGCGTCCAGTTCCTCGTTGCTCATGATCGCGCCTTCGCGCCGGCGGCGGAACGCCGCGGCGAAATCGAGGATCTCGCGGGCCTTGCGGGCGACATCGTCGCCCCGCTCCCGCCGCGTGCGCTCCAGCCGCTCGCGCACCGCCTCGCGCAGCGCCCCGGTGGTGGAGGTGCCCAGAAGCCTCGCCAGTTCCTTCGCGTCCGCGATCAGCGCCGCGTCCTTGATGTTGAGCTGACCCATGGGATGGGTAGATATCATGCCGTCACGGTAGAAACCACCCGCTCCGCCGCCAGCCACCCCTCGCAGCAGCGCTGCGCCAGGGCCCGGACGCGCAGGATGTAGGCCTGCCGCTCCGACACGCTGATCACCCCGCGCGAATCCAGCAGGTTGAAGCAGTGGGACGCCTTGATGCACTGGTCATAGGCCGGCAGCGGCAGGTCGCGGGCCAGCAGGGCCGCGCATTCCGCCTCCGCGTCCTCGAAATGCCGCTGCAGCATCGCGGTGTCCGCGGCCTCGAAATTATAGGCGCTGTATTCGCGCTCGGCGCGCAGGAACACGTCGCCGTAGGTCACGCCCTGACCGTTGAAGTCGAGGTCGTAAACGTTCTCGACCCCCTGCAGGTACATGGCCAGCCGCTCCAGCCCCAGTGTCAGCTCCGCGCAGGGCTGTTCGCAGGCGATGCCGCCGACCTGCTGGAAGTAGGTGAACTGCGTCACCTCCATCCCGTCGCACCAGACTTCCCAGCCAAGCCCCCACGCGCCGATGGTCGGGCTTTCCCAGTCGTCCTCGACGAAGCGGAAATCGTGCAGCAGCGGGTCGAGCCCCAGCATGCGGTAGGAGTCGAGCAGCAGCGCCTGCGGATCGGCGGGCGAAGGCTTCAGGATCACCTGATACTGGTAGTAGTGGCCGAGCCGGTTCGGATTCTCCCCGTAGCGCCCGTCGGAGGGGCGGCGGCAGGGCTGGACATAGGCCGTGCGCCACGGCTTCGGGCCGAGGGACCGCAGCGTCGTGGCCGGGTGGAACGTCCCCGCGCCCATCTCGATGTCATAGGGCTGCAGGATCACGCAGCCATGGGACGCCCAGAAGGCGTGAAGCTTCAGGATCAGGTCCTGGAAGGACGGGGCTTTGCCGGATGCCATCGCCGGCAGCCATGTCAGACACGCAGGCGCATATCAAGATACGCGGCTTCGCACAGCCATGCCCGGAGGGCATGATATCCCCATGCGCCGTACCCTTCAGGGTGTGCTGATCGTCCTCGCCGTCACCGCCGCCATGCTCGTCTACCGCCACTGGTACATCGAGCCGCGGCACTGGGGCGCGACCTGTGCCGCCGCCGATGCGCCCGCGATCTGCGCGCCGCGCGCCGCCTTGCTGTGGCTGCAGCACTGGTGGCTGTGGGGCGGGGCGGCATTGGGCCTGGGTCTCGCGGCCTTCATCAGCCGCCGCCAACCGCTCGCCACCGCGGCCGTGGCGCTCGGGGTGGTGGCGATCATCAACTACAACGCGACGTGGGGCGGCATTGCCGTGGCGCTGGGCGCCTGGACATGGCTGAGGCCGCGGCCTGCGGCGGCGTCATGAAATTCTGGTTGCGGCTGCTGGTCTACGGGATCGCCGGGCCGGTGGTGGGCGGTCTGGTCACGCTCGCCGCGTTCGGGCCGCTCGCGTCCCTGTGGGGCGGGAGGGGTCTGTCGCTGCGGGACGACATCGTGCCGATGATCCCGGCCATCGTGTTCCTCAGCTACGCCCTGGGCACGATCCCCGCGCTCGTGACCGGCGCGCTGGACGCGACGCTGGTCGCACGCGGCCTGCCGGCGCGACGGCGCCTTGCGTGGTGCGCGCTGGCGGGCGCGGTGCTGAGCGTTCCCGCCGCGATCGCCATCATCGGGAGGATCCCCGATACCGCCATGCTGGCCGTGGGTCTCGCGGGCGCGCTGGCGAGCGTGGCCTGCGGCGTTCTCGCGGCACGGATCTTCGATCGGCCCGAGGGATATTCTCCGCTCCGCGCGCACGCGCGGGGATAAGCCGCCGCGCGATCCGCGCGCGGTGGCGACCAAGACATTTCAATCGCTGTTACGGACGGAACGCATATTGTCACGCCTGCTTGTCTACGCGCTGCTCGGCCCCGCCGTGGGCGCAGCGGTCATCCTGCTGACGTACAGGATCTTCCTGCTCGACGGGACCGAGCCGGAGCTGGGCGAGAACGCCCGCGCGCTCGCGCTGGGCATCTTCCTGGTGGCCGTCTATCCGATCGGCCTGCTGCCCGCACTCGCGACCGGCTGGGTCGACGGGAGGCTGCTGCGCCGGGGCATGCAGGCCGCGGGGCGCATCCCCGCCGTGATCGGAACCGGCGCGCTGCTCGGCGCCCCGGCGGGCATGATCCCCGGGCCACAGATGCTGCTGACGGCGGTCGCGGGCGCCTGCGCCGCCGCTGCCTGCGCCATCGTCGCCGCACGGTTCCCGCCCGCCGCGTGACCGCCCCGGGGCTTGCCGATGGCCGGGAGGATCAGACCCCGGCCCGGCGTTCGCGCCCCGCCGGCTGCCACGCACGCAGCAGCGGCGGGATGGCGAGCACCAGCGCAGCCGCGTTCCAGACCAGCGATTGCAGGTTCAGCGGCCCTTCGATGACCGCGGACGCGACCGCCCCCACGACCAGCACGAGGCCGACCATCCACTCCTCCCGCCCGCCGCCGCCGCGCGGCAGGTCGCGCAGCAGCGCCCGCGCGGCGATCACGACCAGCGGCACGGCGAAGGTCGGCAGCGGGAAATCCCGGTAGCGCGGATCGACCACCAGCAGCACCTGCAGCAGCGCCGCCGTCCACAGGAACACGAAGAACAGGTGGTCGATCAGCCCGGCGCGCGGATCCTCGCGGCGCAGGCACAGCCAGTTGCGGATCAGCGCCGTGGTCTCGGCCCCGGTCGGCGGTGGCGGCAACGCCTCTCCCGACACGATCAGCGACGCGCGCTGCATCATCAGCCACACCAGCAGCGTCTGCCCCAGCAGGTTCAACGCCGCCGCGACGGCCTGATGCGCGTCGTAGATCAGCGGCGCGGTGCCCGCCGATGCGTAAACCAGCGCGCCCGCCAGCGCGAAGCCCAGCACCGCGATGGCGGGCTGCCCCGATGGAGGCACGCGGCGGCACCACATGAATGCGAGCAGCGCGCCGAGCAGCACCGAGGTGCCCGCGCGGGAGGCCCAGTCCGGATCCTCGACGACCGGGCCCGACAGCGGGAACTTCACCTGCCGGTCCGCCGTCCACAGCCCCCAGTTCGCGCCGACCGAGCCTTCGTTGCGCGCCTTCCACACCTGGTCGAAGGCCTCGATCAGGTTCCAGTCGAAATGCTCGGCCTCGGCCAGCGCGGCGAACTGGCGCACGAAGCTCGCCTGGTTCACCCGCGACGGCGCCGCATCCTGCCGCCAGCGCCCGCGGGACGGCCATCCGGCCTCCCCGATCGAGATCGGCTTGTCGGGGAACAGCGCGCGCATGCGGCGGTACACCTCGCGCGTGTGCGCCATCGCCGCGTCCACGCCGAGCGGGTGGTCCTCCCAGTACGGAAGAATGTGGATGGTGATGATGTCCACGTCCTGCGCGATCTCGGGGAACTGTTCCCAGAACTCCCACACATCGGCGTAGGTGACGGGCTGGCGCACGGCGGCCTTCACCTCGCGGATCGCCGCCGACAGCTCGGCCGGGGACAGGTCGCGCCGCAGCAGCACCTCGTTGCCGACGATCACCCGCTCGACCGTGTCGGGGTATTTGTTGGCGATCTCGATCAGCCGCGCGAGCTCGCGCCGGTTGCCGACGCGGTCGGTGCCGAGCCATGCGCCCTTCCACACCTTCAGCCCGTGCTTCGCGGCGATCTCCGCGACCTCGTAATTGCCCTCGATGCTCGCATAGGTGCGGATGCCGCGGCTGCGCTGCGCGACCAGCGCCATGTCCTCCTCCACCTCGGCGGCGGTGGGGAAGGTGTTGGTCAGCGGCGAATGCCCGGCCCGGAACGGCGCGAAGGAGACCGAGTTGAACCGCTCCACCGGCATCGGCATGTCGGCGAGCCGCGGCTGGTTGGGCAGCCACCAGGCAAGGACGAGCAGCGCGGCCATCAGCACGGACGCCGCGAGCGCGGCCGGGGTCGGTCGGGTCATGATGCGCCGTTACCTGACCGGACCGTGCGGCGGAAGCGGGGCCATGCGGTGGCGCGGCGGCGGCCCGCCCCCTATCTCTGCACACATGAGCGCAGACGGGCTTTCCGACGACGACATCCGCAGCGTGCTGACCACGGTGAAGCGCATCGCGCTGGTCGGCTCCTCCGCCAACCCCGCGCGGCCGTCCAACGGCGTGCTGCGCTACCTGATCGGCCGCGGCTACGAGGTCACGCCGGTCAATCCCGGCCTTGCCGGGCAGGCGCTGCACGGGCGCAGCGTGGCCGCGACGCTGGACGAGGCCGCCCCGCTGGAGATGGTGGACCTGTTCCGCGCCGCCGAACGGGTCGGCCCGGCGGTGGACGACGCCATCCGCCTCGGGGCGCGCGTGGTGTGGATGCAGCTCGGCGTGATCAACGAGGAAGCGGCCGAAAAGGCACGTGCGGCGGGTCTCACGGTCGTGATGGACCGCTGCCCGGCGATCGAGATCCCCCGCCTCGGCCTTTCTTGAACGGCTTCCGGCACCGGGCCATCTGCCCCGCAGGACGGACACAGGGAATTCCTTGGGCATGACGAACGAGGAACGCGACATCATCACCCGCTTCATCGAGCGGGTCGGCGGTGCCGGCACAGCGCCGTCCGCCGGCCGCGGCTCGGTGCCCGGCACCGCCGTCACGCAGCCCCTGCCGCCGACGGACCCCGAGGCGGACCGGCTGATCGGCGAGCTGTTCACCCGCTATCCCGAGGCGCGCTACCGCATCACCCAGATGGCCTTCGTGCAGGAGCACGCGCTGGCCGAGGCGCAGAACCGCATCTGGCGGCTGGAGTGGGAGCTGGAGCAGGCGAAGGCGCAGCCGAAGGGCGCGTTCGGCGGGCTGTTCGGCGGTGGCCAGCGCGGCCCGGCCACGCCCCCGCCGCAGCCGATCCAGGCGCCGGGCTACCAGCCGGGCATGTTCCAGCGCGCGGGCGGCATGGGCTTCCTCGGCACCGCCGCGGCGACCGCGATGGGGATCGGCGGCGGCATGCTGCTGGGCAACATGCTGATGAACATGTTCTCGGGCGGCGGCGCCCA
>JBBCJT010000190.1:0-57379 GCA_037190665.1 Rhodovastum atsumiense
CGTGGTGTACTCGCCGTCGCCCAGGCCGGCCGAATGCGCCGCACTGGCGCACATCTCCTGCAGCGACGCCAGATGCGCGGCATCCAGGGTGTGATCCGAGAGCAGATGCAGATCGGTCTTCGCGACGTCGAGGACGGTGTCCGCGACAAGCAGGCCGAACGCGCTGGCAAGGCCCGGCGACCAAGGTACGAGAACGCGGGTGATGCCGATCTCCTCGGCCACCTGCGCCGCGTGCAGGGGACCGCCGCCGCCGTAGGCAACCAGCGTGTAGTCGCGCGGATCGATGCCGCGCGCGGTCGAGACAAGGCGCACCGCCGCCGCCATGTTGCCGTTGACGGTCCTCAGCGTGGCGTCGGCCGCAGCCCGGGCGTCTCCGGGCAGGCCGATGGCAGCGAGTGCCTCCCGGGCGAGGTCGGTGCGCAGCACCATCTTGCCGCCGAAGAACCGGGCCGGGCGCAGGATGCCTGCGACGACCTGCGCGTCCGTCACGGTCGGTTTCGTCCCGCCGCGGCCGTAGCAGGCCGGCCCCGGCTGTGCGCCGGCGCTCTGCGGTCCCACCGCCAGGAACCCGCCAGCGTCCAGTTCCGCGATGCTGCCGCCGCCCGCCCCCACGGTGGCCATGTCCACCGCTGCGGTGCGGATGGGCAGATCGTCCACGGTCAGTTCCGACACCATGCGCGGATCGAGATCGATGGCGATCGCGACATCGGTGCTGGTGCCGCCCATATCGAAGGTGATGATGTTCGCGATGCCGTTGCGGCGTCCAAACCAGATCGCAGCGCGCACGCCCGCGGCCGGGCCGGACAGCAGCATGCGGACGGCGCTGCTGCCTGCCGCCCGCGCCGGCATGGTGCCGCCGTTGGACTGCATGATGTGCAGCACGCCATCATAGCCGCTCGCCCGCAGCGCCTGATCGAGCTGCCCGACATAGCGCTCCACCACCGGCCCGACGAACGCGTTGACCGCAGTCGTTATGCTCCGCTCGAACTCGCGGAATTCCGGGGAAACCTCGTGGCTTGCGAAGACCGAAACCCCGGGCGCCCGTTCGCGTATGAGGGCGGCGAGCGCCTGCTCGTGCGCGGGGTTGCGGTAGGCGTGGAGCAGGCAGATCGCGATCCCCTCCACCCCCATCTCGATCAGCGCGCTGGCCTGCCGCCAGGCATCTTCGAGATCGATCGGATGCAGCACCTCACCGCGCGCATCGATCCGTTCACGCACCTCGCGCACCAGCCGGCGCGGAACCGGAGAGGCCGGCTTTCGGTAAAGGATGTTGTAGATATTGCCGATGCGGTCGTGGGTGCCGATCTCCATCACGTCGCGGAAGCCGGCGGTGGTGAGCAACCCGGCCTGCGCCCCGCGGCGCGTGAGCAGCGCGTTTGTCGCGACCGTGGAGCCATGGGCAAACTGGGCGATGTCGGCCAGCGCGATGCCCGCGTCGGCAACCGCGTCGAGCACCGCCTGCTGGATCGAATCCGGAGTGGAAGGAACCTTGCCGGTTGCGAGCGTGCCGTCCGGGCGCACCCAAACGAGATCTGTGAAGGTGCCCCCGATCTCGACGCCCACACGCTCCGTCATCAGCCCCTCCGTGCCCCGCATCAGGGAGTGAAGGGGAAGACGTGTTTCTTTACAACCCAAAAAAATCACCTCATATTTTTACTTCTAACGAAATACCTCGTGACGGCACGGGCTCCAGCCGGCCGTAGACCTCGCTCGGGCAGAGCGCCGTGAAACAGGAAAAATCGCCGACGATGGGCACCTTTAGGGCAGCAGGCCGGGCACCGGCTGGGGACGAGCAGGCGGCAACCCGCAGCCCGAATTCGGTCGGCGCTCAGCTTCGGGCGCTACGCAATGCACGGGGCTTTTCGCTTCAACACATGGCCGACACGACCGGCCTTTCGATCGCGCATATCAGTCAGATCGAACGAGGCAGGTCCAACCCCTCGATCAAGGCGCTGCGCGCTCTCTCCGAAGCGCTGGATGTCACCATCGGCTGGCTGTTCTTCCACGGCGAAGCGCCGCCACCGCAGGAGCAGGGGGTGGTGTTGCGAGAGTGCTTTCGCCGCCGGCTCGTGTTCCAGGAAGGCATGATCGTGAAGGAACTGATCAGCCCGGACCTCGCGCATGAACTGGAAATGCTGGTCGTCACCTTCCAGCCCGGATCCTCTTCAGGCGACGGCGCCTATACCCACGCGGGTCACGAAGGCGGCCTCATTCTGGAAGGCATGCTGGACATCTGGATCGATGAGCAGCATTTCCGATTGAACGCCGGCGACTCTTTCGGCTTTCCCAGCACCAGAACGCACCGCTTCGCGAATCCGGGCGACAGGATCGCGAAGGTTCTGTGGGTGATAACGCCGCCCAACTACCTGCCTCATCCGGCCGGTTGAGGGCTGGCTCAGGTCAGGCGAGCAGCAACCGGCGGATAGTGCCGGACTTCAGCTCCTGCCATGGCGGGCAGCAAGAAATCCGCCGTCCACCGGCATGACGATTCCGGTCACAAAGGCGGAATCCTCTGACGCGAGGAACGCCACCGGACCGGCTACGTCGTCAGGTGTGCCGGGCCGCTCCATGGGAGTGCCCTCCACGACCAGCCGGTTGTAGAGCGCGTTGCGGAGATGATCCTTGGTCATCGGCGTGGCGATCAGCCCGGGGGCCACCGCATTGACCCTGATGCCCTCCGGCGCCAGCTCGCCCGCGATCTGTCGGGTGAACTGGGCGACGCCAGCCTTCGCCACCGCATAGGCGGTCGTGCCGGGATAGCCGATGATGCCGAAGATCGAGGACACATTGACGATCCGTCCGCCGGGCCGCGGCAGATGCGGCACGACGGCGCGGGTGACCTTCATGACGGCGACCAGATTCGTCTCCACGAACCGGGCGATCAGCGCGTCGTCCGAGTCCATCAGCCGCTTCGAGCCGCCGATGCCGGCGTTGTTGACGAGGATGTCGATGCGGCCGAAAGCGTCGAGCGCCCCCTTGGCGATGGCCGCGCCCGCGTCGCCATCGGTCACGCTCTTGACCAGGGCGACCTGACCGAGACGCGCGGCTGTCGCCTCGACCTCGGGCAGCACATCGACGAGCAGCACCCTGGCGCCCTCGGCTGCGAAGCGCCGGGCGACAGCTTCACCGATGCCGCGCGCGGCGCCGGTGACGATCGCGGTTTTGCCGGCGAAGCGTGTCGGATCAGGCAAGACGACCTCCATCGATGGGTAGCGCGACGCCAGTGGTGAAGCTGGCCTGGTCACTGAGCAGGTAGAGCACGGCGTCGGCCACCTCTTCCGGTGTGCCGAACCGGTTCATTGGATGGCGCGACTTCTGGTACGCCGCGCGGGCCGCCTGCGCCGTGGCATCGCCCGCCTGGGCGATCGCCCGATCGTTCATGGGCGAGTCGATGGTCCCGGGGCAGACACAGTTGACGCGGATATTCTCCGTGGCGTGGTTGAGCGCGAGCGTTCTGGTCAGCAGCGTCACCGCGCCCTTACTGGCGGAATAGACCGACAGGACCGGCGAGCCCTGCAAGCCCGCGGTCGAGGAGAACAGCACCACCGCGCCGTGGCCGATCTCGCGCATCTGCGGAATGAAATACTTCGCCGCCAGCCAGCAACCCTTGACGTTGATGTCGAACACCATGTCCCACTCGGCTTCCTCGACGTCGATGGCGAGCTTGGCAGGACCCACCACGCCGGCGGCCGCCACCAGCAGTTCGACGGGGCCGAGCCTGTCGCGTGCCGTTCTGGCCGCGCGTTCAAGATCGGCGGCGCGCGTGATGTCGCCTGTCACCGTCACCGAGCCCGGGCAGAGTGCGGCGGTCGCCTCGAGTCCTTCGGCGTCACGGTCGAACAGCAGAAGCCGCGCGCCTTCTCTGGCAAGTCCCACGGCGCTCGCCCGGCCGAGCGCGCCGCCCGCGCCCGTCACCGCGCCGATGCGACCTTCAAAACGCCCCTGCACGAGATGTCCTTTCCAGGAACGGATGCCTCACGTCTCTGATCTCCGCGCTCGTCTTTGCCGACATCGGCATTGTTGCCGGCAAACGCCCTCCCGGCCAGTGCCTCGGCACCGGGCTGCCGCGCGCGCGTTGGTTGCTCAGCAGCAGTCGCGGCGCGTGCAGTTCCACCCCTGAGGATCAAGCCGACTGCGCGGCATCCGCCATCTCTCCCAGCAGCCATTGCAGTCCCACATCGCGCGCCGCACGGTGATGCCAGATCGCCTCGATGTTCACGGCCAGAGGCTCATAGGGCAGATCGAGAACGGCAAGCATACTCCGATCCGCCGCACTCCGGGCGAGCCGCTCCGGTAAAGTCGCGACCGCACGATCGCCGGCCGCGCCAGCGACGCGCGAAGCGAGAGAGCTAACGCGACATAGGTCACGCCGATCACGACGCCCACGATGCGGGTCCAGACCCGTTCGTCCGTGTCGTCGAAGAACACCGAGAACCCTTCTCCGACCAGAATGGCGAAGGCGTTCAGGCTCTTGGCCGCCGCACCGGAGAGCGCGTCGCGCAAGACGATCCGGCGCGCGATGAGCCAGGCCATCAGGAGCGTGCTGGCTGCCAGGACGCCAAGGCTCGGCGCGAGCCAGGTCATCTCCCACGCCAGTACCGCAGCCGCGCCGCCGACAAGCGCGGCCAGCAGGCGGTCGCGGATGATCTGCCGGGGCTGCACGATGTCAGGTCGCAGCGTTATGACCACGCCGACAAGGGCCGCACCAATCGCCGGCGGCTCCAGCTTGGTGGCCAGCAGCACCGCGAGGAGGAGCGTCGTCGCTGCCGCCGCCGCCGGCATGGGCGGGACGCGTATTGCCCGAAGCTCGCGGGGACCCGCCGGCCGGGGCATGATCACCTGCATGACGAAGACCGAAGCCGAGGCCACGAGGAAGTTGGCGCCGAACCAGCGGGCGACGTCCGGTGCCGCCTCCGGCGCCTTGATCATGACCTCCGGGATGATGGCGAAGACGACGAGCAGCATGAGCCCGATGGACTGCGTCGCCTCCCTCGCGGACATCCGGAAGGCAGCGAGGTAGATGCCCCAGAGGCAGAGGCACAGGACCAGAGGCATGTTCTGGAAGAGCTGGCTGACGAAGCCGGCGAGGAAGACCGACACCGACGCGATCACCGGCAGCGCGACCAGTTGCGCGACCGCAAGCGGCGCCCCCACCAGCAGCGCGCCCGCCATGAGCGGCGAGATGAAGGTCAGTTGAAGCTCGAGGATCTCGGCCAGCACGAGGGCGAGCGTGAAGCCGGCGGCGATGCGAAGCGCCTCGAGTCCCGGTTTGCTTTCAGAAGGCATAGTTGATGCCGGCGACAAAGGCGATCCACAGCCGCGCCAGCCATGCGACCGGCCCCGCACGCTCCGTCACCACCACGACGCTCGCGCGCGAGCCGACGCGGATGGCCGGGATCTCGGCACGGTTCACGATCTCGATGCGCACCGGGAAGCGCTGTGTGTCGCGCAGCCAGCGGCGGCGTTCGGCCACGCGCGCCAGCTCGCCGCCCGGACCGATATTCTGCGTCACGCCGGAGGCGATGCTCTCGACACGCCCCTCGATCAGCCGGCCGGGCCGCACGTTGAAGGCGACGAGCACGCGGTCCCCGCGTCGGATGTTGCCGAGTGCGTTCTCGGGGATGTTGGCGACGATCCAGGCGCTCTCCGTATCGATGATCGTGGCGACGGTGCGTCCCGCGCTCGCGAACTGGCCGGGAGCGAGGACGGTGTTTGTCAGCACGCCGTCCACCGGCGCCCGCACCTCCGTGTCGGAAAGGTCGATGCGCGCGCGCTGCAGTTGCGCGAGCGCGAGCTTGATCTGGGGATTTTCCGCATCCGCCGGTCCCAGCCGGCGCCGCGCTTCCTCCAGGCTGGCCTCCGCGGTCTGCACCGATGCCTGCGCCGTGGCGAGCTGTGCGCGCGCATTGTCAGCCTGCGCCTGGGAATAGACGTTGCGCTGCGCCAGTTGCAGCACGCGGGTCGTCTGCTCGCGCACATTGGCCAGGTTCGCGCCTGCCTCGAGGACCTTGGCCTCGGCCGCGGACAGCGCGGCCGTGCTGGCGCCCACGCGCTGGCTGGCATCGGCGAGATTCGCTTCCGCCTGCGCCACCACGGCCGCGAAGCGACCGGGGTCGATGCGGAAAAGGACATCTCCCGCGTGGACAGGCTGATTGTCGTGCACGGCGACGTCGACGATGTCGCCCGAGATGTTCGGCGCCACGCCGACCACCGGCGCCTGCAACGTCGCCTCGGAGGTATAGGGCGTGAGCCGATCGAACAGGACGTGGACGAGGATGGCCGTGCAGAACAGGCCCACCAGTATCCAGCCCACGCCGATCCGCCATGAACGCCGGGGCTTCAGCGGCCGCGCCTGATCCTCCGCCGGATCTTCCGCAGCCACATCGTCCCGGAGCGGCAGGTCACTCGCGGCATCTGCGCTCTTGTCCGGGGAATTCTGCTCGGCGCTCGCGCTCATCGTCCGGACCTTCCCGCGACCTGCGCCGGCACGAGCTGGAGTAGCGCCCGGCTCTCTTTGCTCACCGTAACGAGTTCTATGCCCTGGTCGGCTTGCGCGCCAGCATCTTCTCGCAGGATGGTGAGGCCATCCGCACCATCCTCTGGCCCGCGATCAACGCTCAGAGTTCCTGCTTCCGGCTGAGCGCGAACCCGGTATCGCCCGGCATTTCGGACGGATGCTCCAGAACGTCGGCGCGCAGATCGAAGCCTCGTGGCGGAGGCGTGTGCGCCTCGCGCTCGGTATCGCCGAGATGCACGTTGATGCGGCGGATGTTCTCTTGGGTCTGCGGGATCAGCAACTTGTCGAGAAGCTTCATCCGCCGCGTGACTTTCGCCACCGCGGCCTCCAGCAGCCTCAACCGGTCCGCCGCCACCCGCGCCTCGACCTTGAGCCGGATCGCCTCGGCCAGCCGCTCGATCACCGCATCGACCCAGTGTGGCCTGACCATCGGTCTGTACGGCGCGCGGATCACCTCGACATGCTCCACCACAGGCAGCCGCACGCCGGAGACGTTCCGGGTGCCGAGCCGCACCGCGCCGAGCCGCACGAGCCCGTCGAGCCCCACCCGCCGGTCGGCGAGCATCGGGACAGCCTCGCCCGCCGCGGCTACCGCCGCTGCGGCGATCCGGTTCTCGATCTCCACGATCGCGCGGCGCGCCCGCTGCCGTTCGCCCATGAGCTGCTGGCGCTTGAGGTCGAGTGTCGGGAGGCAACGCTCATAGACCGCGAGGTTCTCCTTCTCCTTGGAGAGCTGCGACTTGGAGAGCGGGACCCGCGTCACCGCCGACATGTCCGCCTCCTGCTTGTCGTTGTTTGAGATCGCGGTGTCTCAGGTTCGGCCGAGCTGCGAGTTGCGGTATCTGGAATCGCAGGTGATCTCGTGGCCGACCCAGCGGGGCAGCTCGACGAACTGATCCGGGCAGCTCAGCTCGCATTCGGCGATGACGAGCCCCGCATGCGCACCGGCGAACACGTCGACGTGCCAGGAGATGCCGCCATGCTCGATGGCGTAGCGGGTCTTCTCGATCAGGGGAGGCGGGCAGAGCGTGGCCAGCATCGCCTCCGCCTCCTCGGCCGGGATCTCGTACTCGAACTCCGGGCGGCCGCCGCGCGTCCTTCTCCCCTTGATGGTGAGATAGGCCTGCTCGCCGATGCGCCTCACGCGAACGGTGATGTCGGGGGTCGCCGAGAGATAGCCCTGCCTGATGGCGTCGCCGGGAGCGCCCGTCATCCACGTGGCATCGCGCACGAGGAACCGGCGCTCGATTTCGACCGGCACGCCCCGCCGATCCTCCGGCGCGCCGGAACGGGGCGCCCGCAGGCACCCGTCACGTTCGGCGGCCTGCCTTTGTTTCCCCTGAGGCATGATCAGTATTTCTTCGGTATGTACTTATATTCGTAATCGGGTTCCTTGTACCCGTCGGATTTCTGGCGTGGAGGTAATATTATCTTCTTGTGCTTCACGTCGCTGTACGGGATCCGGCTCAGGAAGTGCGCGATGCAGTTCAGTCGGGCTCGCCGCTTGTCATCGGCCTCGACGACGTACCAGGGAGACGTCTCGGTGTTCGTCGCGGCGAACATGGCGTCGCGCGCGCGAGAGTAGTCGTACCAGCGTCGGTGCGACTCAAGGTCCATCGGGCTCAGCTTCCAGAGCTTGCGGCCGTCGTTGATGCGCTGGGTGAACCGACGGGTCTGCTCTTCCTTGCTCACCTCGAACCAGTACTTGATCAGGGTGATGCCGGACTCGATGATGTCCCGTTCCCAGGACGGGCAGAGCCGGAGAAAGCGCTCGTACTGCTCGTCGGTGCAGAAGCCCATCACGCGCTCGACGCCGGCGCGGTTGTACCAGCTCCGATCGAAGATCACGATCTCGCCCGCCGCGGGGAAGTGCTGGATGTAGCGCTGGAAGTAGATCTGCGAGCACTCGCGATCGGTGGGGGCAGGCAGGGCGATCACCCGGAAGCAGCGCGGACTGACCCGTTCGGTGATCCGCTTGATCACTCCACCCTTGCCGGCCGCATCCCTGCCCTCGAACAGGACGATGACCCGTTGTCCGGTCTTCTTGGCCCAGAACTGCAGCTTGACCAGCTCGACATGCAGCTCCGCCAGCTTTGCCTCGTATTCCCCTCGCGGGAGCTTCGGCGTGGTCTGGGCCGAGCCCTCGACACTGCCGGATTTCTTCTTCTTGTCCTTGGCCATGTTTCCCCCTTTGTCTCGATGAGCTAGGCGCCGTGCGTCGTCCTGGCGATCGCCCGGGCAAAATGGGCGACCTGTCTGAACTGCTCGATGATGTCGCTGGCCAGGCGGAAGTTCGCGACGTCCGCCTTCTGGTCGAGCCGGAGCTTGCCGAGGACGCTGTGGCGGGCAGAGGCCGCCAGGGCGTCGATCTCGGCCTTCGCCGCGATCACCTCCGCAGCCTTGGCCGCGTCCGGTTCGCCGATGGTCCCGACAGCGCGCTCGAGGTTGGTGATGACCGCCTGCCCGAACCGGGCCGTGTGCTCGTCCCGCAGCCGCGTCAGGTCCACACCCTCGGCCTGCCGCTGCTGGCTCACGGAGACGAGGCTGGTCGTCATCACGTCGCTGATGCCTTCCAGGCTCGTGACGGCCTGCGCCAGGTCGACCATCTGCCGGCTTTCGTCCCCGGTGTGCTTCTCCTGGGTCGCGCGGCCGATGTAGTGGAGGATCGCCGCCGCCAGACGCCGCGTCTCCTTGTCTTCGTTGAGCAGGGTGCTGATGTCGTCGACCTTTCCGCTGACGACCGTTGCCGCACCGCGCCGGACGGTCCCCAGGACCATGTCGCCGATCCGCGCCAGTTCGAGCTGGACCCGCTGAAGCGCCAGCGCAGGCACCGTCAGCGAGGCCTCGTCCAGATAGACCGGATCGCCGGCGGGCTTGATGTCGCTTGGCGGTGCGGGTGGCGCGATGAGTTCCGCGAGCCGGCCGAGCGGTCTGGTGAACCAGATCAGGACCAGCGTGCAGCCGATGCTGAAGATCGTATGGGCGTTGGCGATCTGGCGCGGAGTCTCCGCGGCCAGCCGTTCCACGCCCGCGAGGTCGGGATGGCTTGGCGAGATGAACCGGACGAAGTCGGCGAACTGCGGGATGACGAAGACGAAAAGCAGCACGCCGATGCAGTTGAACAGCAGGTGCACGATGCCGACCTGCAACGCCTCGGCCGACTTGCCGATCGCCGAGAGAAGCGCGGTGCCGACGGTACCCACATTCGCCCCGAGCACCAGCGCGATGCCGGCTTCCAGCGGCACCAGACCTTGGCTCCCGAGCGCGATGATGATCCCGAGCGTGGCGGCGGAGCTCTGGACGATGGCGGTGAAGATGGCGCCGATCAGGATGCCCACGACCGGGCTGGTCATCCCCTGCATGGCATCGATGAAGGGCTGAAAGGTCCGCAGCGGGCGGGTGGCGTCGCCCATGAACTGGATGCCGAGGACCAGCAAGCCGAAGCCGAGCAGGATCCCGCCGAACTGCCGGAGCACCTCGCGCCCGCTGAAGGCGTTCATCATGAAGCCGATCGCCAGTATGAACGGCGTGATCGCCGACATGTCGAAGGCGATGAGCTGCGCGGTGAAGGTGGAGCCGATATTGGCCCCCATGATCATCGGCACGGTCTGCGCCACCGTCATCAGCCCGGCCGAGACGAAGCCGACCATCAGCACGGTGGTGATGGTGGAGGAGTTCAGCAGCGCCGTGACCCCCGCGCCGGCGAGCACGCCGCGGAACCGGTTGGCTGTGAGGGTGCCGAGCACCACCTGCAGCCGTGCTCCGGCCACGGCCTTGAGGCCGCTGGTCATCAGTTGCAGGCCGAACAGGAAGAGCGCGAGACCGCCCGCGAGCAGCCCGAACATGTGAATGGGATTCAAGTCACTCGCAGGTGGCATATGATCGATATCTCGTCAGCAGGGAGCCGAAGTGTACGAGCGTGGACGGCTGATATTCGGGATCGGCTGCCCGGTGCTGCCGTCTTCGGGCGGTCTGATGAAACCTCTCGGGTCCAAGCGTCTTGATAACGATCATTACAAGAAACAACACCATACCCGCTCAGGTTCGATTGCTCTGGGACCCTATGAAGGGAGAACGCATTGGTAAACGATGAATGAAATTCATTGTCATATTGAACGGACGATGCGTCAGGTCGCCGCAGGGGTGATTACCGTGCGCTATCCCGTCGCAGACATGCGTGACCGTGGATCTCCCCGTCTCACGGTTACAGGATCTGCGCGGAGAGCTTCACGAGCACGCCCTTTGGTGACCGGCGGGGGCAGGGTGGAGCCCTACTGGGGCGTGGGGCAGAGCCCCGCGGATCACACCGGCAGCGCAGGCGGCGGTTCCGGCTGTTCGTCCTTTAGCGCGATGCCCGTGGCGCGGATCATCCGCATCTGCCCGCACAGCCAGGCGAGCTTGGCGGCCGCCTGCGCGCAGGACAGTCCGCCGGGGCGGATGTTGGAGATGCAGTTGCGCTCTGCATCCGTCCGTCCCGGGCACGGTTGCCAGGTCAGGTAGATGCCGACGCTGTCCGGCGCCGACAGGCCGGGCCGCTCGCCGATGATGACCGCGACGGCGCGCGCGCCGAGGGCTGCGCCGATCTCGTCGCCCAGCGCCACCCGCGCCTGCGTGGCGATCACCACCGGCCCTGCCAGCCCGTGCGCCGCGCATGCGCCGATCAGGTCCGCCGCCTGCGCCTGCACGCCCGCCGCGCACAGCCCATCGGCGACAACGAAGGCAAGGTCCGGATCGCTGCGCGTCAACGCGGTCGTATCGTCCGGATGCAGGCTGCGGCCGAGATCGGGGCGGCGCAGATAGACCGCACGGTCCGAAGCCGCGCTGCGCACCGCCACCGCGCGGGGCAACGCGGCCAGCAGCGCCGGCACGTCCAGCGCGCCATGCACGGCATCGCGCGCCAGCGCATGCGCCTCCGCGAAGTCGAGCGCCGCCTGCGTCGGCAACCCGGTGCCGCTGCGCCCCAGCGCGACGCGTGCGGCGGTGAAGCGCCGCAGCTCCGGTACCTCAGCCAAGGCCGATCAGCGCGGGCGAAAGAGGGGCGGGGATCGCCGCCGGATCGCCCGGCAGGCCCATCCGGTCCAGCCACGCCGCGAATTCCGGCGCCGGCGTCTTGCCGAGCGTGGCGCGCAGATACAACGCGTCGTGGAAGGACGTGGACTGGTAGTTGAGCATGATGTCGTCCGCGCCCGGCACGCCCATCACGTAGGTGACGCCAGCCGCGCCCAGCAGCGTCAGCAGCGCGTCCATGTCGTCCTGATCGGCCTCGGCGTGGTTGGTGTAGCAGACGTCCACCCCCATCGGCAGGCCGAGCAGCTTGCCGCAGAAATGGTCCTCCAGCCCCGCGCGCGTGATCTGCTTGCCGTCGTAGAGGTACTCGGGGCCGATGAAGCCGACCACGGTGTTGACCAGCAGCGGCGCGAAGGCGCGGGCCACCGCATAGGCACGGGCTTCCAGCGTCTGCTGGTCCACGCCGTGATGCGCGCCGGCGGACAGCGCGCTGCCCTGGCCGGTCTCGAAATACATGACGTTGTCGCCGACCGTGCCGCGGCGTAGCGCGAGCGCGGCCTCGCGCGCCTCGCCCAGCAGCGCGAGATCGACGCCGAAGCTGCGGTTAGTGGCCTCCGTCCCGCCGATCGACTGGAACACCAGATCGACAGGCGCGCCCGCCTCGATCGCGCGGAGCGTGGTGGTGACGTGGGCGAGCACGCAGCTCTGCGTCGGGATGGCGTAGCGATCGCGGATGCGGTCCAGCAGCTCCACCAGCGCGATGGTGCGCGCCACGGAATCGGTCGCGGGGTTGATGCCGATCACCGCATCCCCCGCGCCGAGCAACAGCCCGTCCAGCACCGAGGCGGCGATGCCGGCGGGATCGTCGGTCGGGTGGTTCGGCTGCAGCCGCACCGACAGCCGGCCGGGCAGGCCGAGCGTGTTGCGGAAGCGCGTGACCACACGGCATTTCGCGGCGACCGAGATCAGGTCCTGCAACCGCATGATCTTCGACACGGCCGCCGCCATCTCAGGCGTCAGCCCCGGGCGCAGGGCGGCAAGCGAGGCCTCGTCCGCCGCCTCCGACAGCAGCCAGTCGCGGAAGTCGCCGACGGTCAGCGACGCCACCGGGGCGAAGGCGGTGCGGTCGTGCGTGTCGAGGATCAGCCGCGTGATCTCGTCTCCCTCGTAGGGTACCACCGCCTCGTCGAGGAAATGCGCGAGCGGCAGATCGGCGAGCGCGCGCTGGGCGGCGACCCGCTCCGCCGCACTGGCCGCCGCGACGCCCGCCAGCGCGTCGCCCGAGCGGAACGGCGTGGCGCGCGCGAGCAGCGTCCGCAGGTCGGCGAAGGCGTAGCGGGTGCCGGCGATGGCGTGGGCGAAGGGCAGGGCGGTTGCTCCGTGGTCGCAGCGATGGTGGCATCCCGCGGAAGCCTCGGAGAAGCCCCATGACGAATCGCCGCATCATCCTCGCCCGCCGCCCGGTCGGAGAACCCGTGGCGGAGGATTTCCGGCTGGAGACCGGCCCGGTCCCGCAGCCGGGTGAGGGCGAGGTGCTGGTGCGCACCCGCCTGCTCTCGCTCGATCCCTACATGCGCGGGCGGATCAGCGGGGTGAAATCCTACGCGCGCGGGGTGGAGATCGGCGAGACGATGGTGGGCGGCACGGTGGGCGAGGTCGTCGCCTCCAACGACCCGGCGTGGAAACCGGGCGACACCGTTCTCACCGCCTCCGGCTGGCAGGATTATGCCGTGGCAAAGGGTGGGACGCTCGCGCGGGCCCCCGGTGCCGAAGGGGTGCCGCTGTCGGCCGCGCTCGGCGTGCTCGGCATGCCGGGGATGACTGCATACACCGGCCTGCGCGAGATCGGCCGGCCGAAGTCCGGCGAGACCGTCGTGGTCGCGGCGGCCTCCGGGGCCGTCGGTTCCGTCGTCGGGCAGATCGCGAAGATCATGGGCTGCCGCGTGGTCGGCATCGCCGGCGGGGCGGAGAAGGTCGCTTATGTAAAGGACGTGCTCGGCTTCGACGCGGCGGTCGATCACCGCGGGTCCGACCTGCCGGCGCGCCTCGCCGAGGCCTGCCCGGACGGCATCGACGTATACTTCGAGAATGTCGGCGGCGCGGTGTGGGATGCGGTGTTCCCGCTGCTCAACTTCTTCGCGCGCATCCCGGTCTGCGGACTGATCGCGCAGTACAACGCCGTGGGCACGCCGGAGGGGCCGGACCGGTTCGCCGCGTTCATGCGGCAGGTGCTGACGAAGCGGCTGACCATGCGCGGCTTCATCGTGTCCGACTTCGCGGCGCTGAAGCCTGATTTCGACCGCGACATGGCGGTGTGGGTGCGCGACGGGCGGGTGAAGTACCGCGAGGACGTGGTGGACGGGCTGGAGAACGCTCCCGCCGCCTTCATCGGCCTGCTGCGCGGGGCGAATTTCGGCAAGCTGGTTGTACGGGTTTTCTGATCCGGCGAGGGCGGGGAAGGGGCAGGCAGGCCCTCACGCCGCCCCTCTCCAGCAGGCGGGAGAAAGATAAGGAGCGGTCGCCGAGTCAGAAATGATTCCGCTCGCGTAAGACGGTGTTAAGGTGCCCCGGTCAGAACGGAGGTCGGGAGCGCGTGCGCGCCGTTATCTATCGCCAGAAGCGGCGTCATACGGGGTTGCATATGCACCGCGTCCTGCTCTGGCTGGTGTCGCTCGTCCTGCTTGTCTGGACCGCAGCGCCGGTGCACGCCGACAACTCGGTCGCGGTCGTGCGCGCCGATGGCCCTCGCGGGTCGGCGATGGGAACGGCGGTCGCGGTTGGGCCCGACATCGTGGTGACGGCGCGTCATGTCGTCGAGCCGGCCGGTGCCCGGGGGCGCGTGATGCTGACGCGCGCGGATGGCGCGGTGGTGCAGGCCGGGTTCGTCGCCCGCAGCAGCAGCATCGATCTTGCCGTGCTGCGTGTACCTGTCGGCTTCCTGCAACCGCGCGAACTGGCCACGGACATCCCGCACATGGGCGCGCGCGTGCAGGCCGATGGCGCACGGGGCACCGTGATCCGGCGTGTCGGCGGCGCGGTGGCGCTGGTGCCGTTCCGCCTGGCGGGATACGGCACCGGCTTCGTCGCCGACCTGCCGCCCATTCCCGGCTTCTCCGGCGGGCCGGTCATCGATCCCCAAGGGCGCATCGTCGGTCTCATCGCCGCGGAGATCTTCTGGCCGCAACCGGCGAGGCCGCTCGCCGCCGGCGGTGCGGCCCGGCGGGGGCAGGTCTTCGTGCTCGGCGCGCCGACGATCGCGGCGGCGCTGCGGGAGTTGCTGCCCAGATAGGGCGGGGCGCTACCGCGTCACCTCCGACAGCGGATCGTTGTCGCCCGGCTGTGTCAGGCGCAGCACAACCTTCGGCCGTGGCGACCGCCCGCCCTGCGCGCGGCCCTCGTCGTCATCGGTGTCGAAGGCCGGCGAGAGCGGCGCGGGGCCGCGGGCAGCGAGCGAGGCGCAGGTCTCCACGATCGTCCGCGCGGTGGCGAGCGCCCACCCCTTGTCCGCCGCGCTGGCCCATTTGTACTTGAACGGATCGTCATCGCCGTGTTCCGGCATGGCCGCCACCAGCGCCTCGTAGCCGCCGTCGGACCACCCGCGCGCCAGCCGACGCGCCATTTCCTCGTAGCCGGCGAAGAAGGACCGCATGCGCACGCGCTTGTGGGTCTGCCACGTCACCAGCGGCGGCTGGTCTGTCAGCGGATCGATCGCGCCGTCAGCATAGCGCGCGATCAGCACCTTGGCGGCCTGCTCGCCGTACACGCCCAGCCGCTCGATCACCTCGGCGGGCATGTCGAGGTTCATGCCGCCCTCGGACCCCGACAGCGCGACATGGACGATGCGGTCGCGATAGCCCGGCATCATCGACAGCTCCGTCTCGCCCCAGTTGCGGGCGACATCGTTGAGGCGCGCGAGGTAGGAGCCGGTCTGCGCCAGCGCCCCGCGCGGTGCCGCAACGGTGACCCCGTCATCGTCTCGCAGGATCGCGGGCTCGTAGACGCGGGGCGCCGTCCAGTCGTCGTCGTCGATCGGCGCCTCGATGCGCGGAGAGGGTTCGTTCGGGCCAACCTTGGCCGCGCGCATCAGCGGCACGAGGTTGATGCCGAAGGTCGGCCGGCGCGGCAGCGGCGAGTCGAACAGCGAGATCGGGAAGTTGCTGGTCAGTCCGCCATCGGAGAACCAGCAGCAGACCATGCGCGCCTCGCCCCCGGCCGTGACCGGGTCGGGGGTCCAGAGTGGCACCTGCGAGAGAAGCCCGGGGAAGGACAGGCTGAGCCGGGCGCCGAACAGGATCGGCAGGTCGCATGGTTCCGGCAGGGCATGGAAGCCCGCCGGCACCGGCGCATCCTCCGGCCGGTGGCGGGGATGCGCGAGCATCCAGGCGACCACGGGGGCCGGGAACAGCCGCGCCATGTCCTCCTGCCGGAAGTAGAGCCGCCCGCGGAAGCTGCCCTCGATGAACGGCACGCGATGCGACATGCCGCGGCCGACATTGGTGGTCAGCAGCACGAGTTCGATCTGGCGCCTGTCCTCGGCGGAGGTCGCGCGCTCTCCCCGGTCCGCGCCCCAGAGATCGCCGAAGGTCACGGGCGGCCCGTTCGCCGGGCTGCCGGCGGCTTCCTGGATGCGGGCGTGCATCCAGTCCGTCAGGCCGGGCTTGTCGCGCTGGCCGAGTCCTCCGCACAGGCCGAAGCCGAGATCGGGCAGCGCGCGCAGGCCCTGCCAGGCCGAAACCCCCGCCGCGGCGGCGGAGGCGATCAGGATCGCGAGCAGCGACCACGCCAGCGCCGCCACGAAGGGGAGGGTGGCGAACGCCGCCGCCGCCGCGATCAGCCCAGCGATGGCGATCGCCGCCCCCGCTGGCGTCAGCAGCCCGAGCGCGCGCCCGCCCCAGCCCTTGGCTAGGGCGGCGCGCATCAGGTGCGCCGCGCGGCGGTCGGGCTGGAACAGCGATCGCAGCATCGACCCGCCGGCCGGCGCCGAGGCGCCGAGTTCCTGCGGGATCCGGGCAAGGCGGGCGAACGGAGCATGGCTTCCGCCGGCCCGGCAGCGGCCCAGGTCGGCGGCGGCCGCGATGGTGGCGGCGATGGCCCCCGCCGAGGTGCCACCGATCGAGCGGAAGCGGAACACCTCCGCGAGGCGGGAGATGGCGCGCGGATAGACGATGCCGCTGGTGATCCCCCCGCGCATGATCAGATCGCACTCGCGTGTCGGCGTGGTCTCGGACATGGGGGGCTCCGGGCTGCGACGGAGCAACGGTGCCACCACGGAACGAGCCGCGCCATCCGGGGGCGGGCCTGCCGCTGCGGCGATGTGGCATTCCGCACATCCCCGTGCGCGGGGGGAGGGGCGTCAGTCCTCGACGTCGAGCAGCGGGTCGGGCCGTGCGAAGCCGGCGAGGGCGTCGAGGTCGGTCACCTCCGCCCAGGCTCCCTGGACATTCACGCCGTGGGCCCGCAGCGCGGCGAAGGCGCGGGACAGGTTCTCCGGCGTCATCCCCAGTCGCGCGGCCAGCGTCCGCTTCTCGCAGCCGATCTCCAGCCGCGCCGGATCGCCTTGTGCGCGGTGCTGGCGCAGCAGCCAGTTGGCGAGTCGCTCGGTGCCGGTCCGCAGCTTCTGGTCCTTCAGGTTGCGCACCGCGTCACGGTAGTTGCGCGTCAGTTCGGCGACGATCGCCTGCATGAACGCGCCATCGGCGGCGACCGCCGCGCGTACCTGTTCGGCGGGGATCATGAGAATGCGTGACGGTTGCAGCGTGCGCGCCGCCTGCAGATGGACGAGATCGCCGAGCACGGCGGCGAGGATGAAGGTGCGCACCGGATGGACCAGTTCCAGCGTCGTCTCCCGCCCGGCGCTGGTGGCGTACATCTCCACCAGCCCGTTCACGACCACGTGCAGGAAGTCCGGGCGTTCGCCCTCGCGGATCAGCGCGACGCCCGGCGGGAAGCGGTGGAAGAATCCGCGCTGCACAAGCTGGGTGAAGGTGCTCTCCCGGACTCCGCTGAACAGCCGCAGGGCGCGGATCGCCGCCATGTCCTCGTGTCGCACCCGGCCTCCTGTCTCTCTGCGGGGAAGGGATACGCACGAATTGATAAATGTCAATTAAGGAACTGACTCTAATCAAATTGCCACGAACACTTTACCAGATCGTGCCGAACCTGCGTATCCGTGTGCGGTGTCGGATCGAGTTCTTGATCTGAATCAACGAAACACACCACAATTCATGACCATGTGGCCGTGGCGCGGATGTCGCGCCAGCGATCAGACTTGGACAGCGCACCCATGCAAGCCCCTTCGGATGTGAGCCCCGGCGACCAGCGCTCGGCGCTCACAATGAGCACCATCGCCTTCACCGTTTGTTTCGCGGTGTGGACGATTTTCTCCATTATCGGCATTCGCATCCGCGAGGAGCTCGGCCTCAGCGAGACGCAGTTCGGCCTGCTTGTCGGCACGCCGATCCTGACGGGCTCGCTGATCCGCGTCGCCCTCGGCATCTGGACCGACCAGTACGGCGGGCGGCGGATGTTCGTGCTGGTGATGCTGGCCGCTGCGGTGGCCACGTTCCTGCTGTCCTGGGCGGAGACCTATCCGCAGATGCTGATCGCCGCCCTCGGCGTGGGCATCGCCGGCGGCTCCTTCTCGGTGGGCGTCGCCTACGTGTCGCGCTGGTATCCGGCCGGCAAGCAGGGCATCGCGCTGGGCATCTTCGGCGCCGGCAACGTCGGGTCCGCGGTCACCAAGTTCGTCGCGCCCTTCGTGATGATCGCTTTCGGCTGGCAGGCGGTCGCGCAGCTCTGGGCCGCCGCGCTCGTGGTCATGGCGGCGGTGTTCTGGTTCCTCACCAGGGACGACCCGGTGGTGGCCGAGCGCCGCCGCACCGGCGAGCGCCCGAAGAGCGGCTGGCTGGAACTGGAGCCGCTGAAGAACGTGCAGGTGTGGCGTTTCTCCCTGTACTACTTCTTCGTCTTCGGCGCCTTCGTCGCGCTGGCGCTGTGGCTGCCGCAGTACCTGATCAAGGTCTACGGCGTGGACATCGCCACGGCCGGCATGATCGCCGCGTTCTTCTCGGTGCCGGCCTCGATCTTCCGCGCCTATGGCGGCCACCTGTCGGACGTCTATGGCGCGCGACGGGTGATGTACTGGACCTTCCTGGTCTCGCTCGTCACCACCTTCATCCTGTCCTATCCGCCGGCCGACTACACCGTCTACGGCACCCGCGGCCCGGTGACCTTCCACGTCGAGATGGGCGTGGTCGGCTTCACGATCACCGTCTTCATCCTCGGCTTCTTCATGGCCCTGGGTAAGGCCGCGGTCTACAAGCACATCCCGCTCTACTACCCGAAGAACGTGGGCTCGGTCGGCGGTCTCGTCGGCATGATCGGCGGGCTCGGCGGGTTCGTGCTGCCGATCCTGTTCGGCATCCTGCTCGACATGACGGGGCTGTGGACGAGCTGCTTCATGGCGCTGTTCGTCATCGTCGTCGTGTCGCTCACCTGGATGCACGTCGCCATCCGGCAGATGGAGCGGCAGGCCGCGGGCAAGGTGCTCGAAGCCCTGCCGCCGTTCCCCGAGATGCAGGACATGCCGAAGCCGGTGCCGGTGGGCGCCGCGGGTGGCGTGCTCACCGACTGGCGGCCGGAGGATGCCGGTTTCTGGCAGACGACCGGCCGGCGCATCGCGCGGCGGAACCTGTGGCTGTCGATCCCCGCGCTGCTGCTGTCCTTCGCGGTCTGGCAGATCTGGTCCGTGGTCGTCGCCAAGCTGCCGCTGGTCGGTTTCAGGCTGACGCCCGACCAGCTCTTCTGGCTCGCAGCACTGCCCGGTCTGTCGGGCGCGACGCTGCGCATCTTCTACTCCTTCATGGTGCCGATCTTCGGCGGGCGGCTGTGGACGACGCTGTCCACCTGGTCGCTGATCATCCCCGCGCTCGGCATCGGCTACGCGGTGCAGAACCCGGACACGCCCTACATCGTGCTGGTCGGCCTCGCGCTGCTCTGCGGCTTCGGCGGCGGTAACTTCGCCTCCTCGATGTCCAACATCTCCTTCTTCTTCCCGAAGTCGGAGAAGGGCAACGCGCTGGCGCTGAACGCGGGGCTGGGCAATCTCGGCGTCAGCGTGGTGCAGTTCACCGTGCCGCTCGCGATCACCGCCGGCATCTTCGGGGGCTTCGGCGGCGACCCGGCCATGGTGAGCACGCCGGCCGGCCCGGCGCCGCTGTGGCTGCAGAACGCGGGCTTCCTGTTCGTGCCGTTCATCGTGATCTCGGCCTTCGCGGCCTGGTTCGGTATGAACGACATCGCCTCCGCGCGGGCGTCTTTCTCCGAACAGGCAGTGATCTTCCGCCGCCGGCACAACTGGATCATGTGCTGGCTGTACACCGGCACCTTCGGGTCCTTCATCGGCTACTCCGCCGGCTTCCCGCTGCTGACACGGATGCTGTTCCCGGAGATCGACGTGCTGCACTACGCCTTCCTCGGCCCGCTGGTGGGCGCGCTGTCGCGCTCCGGCACCGGCTGGATGTCGGACCGCTACGGCGGCGGGCGGGTGACCTTCTGGACCTTCGTCGCGATGATCCTCGGCGTCGGCGCGGTGCTGTACTTCATCGCCATCAAGGACCAGCCCGGCGCGTTCTGGGGCTTCTTCGCGGCCTTCCTGGTGCTGTTCTTCGCCACCGGCGTCGGCAACGCCTCCACCTTCCAGATGATCCCCGCGATCATGCGCATCGAGATGGACCGGCTGATGCCCGGCGCCGAGACCGAGGCGAAGCGCCTTCAGGCGGAGAAGGAATCCGCCGCGATCACCGGCTTCACCTCCGCCATCGCCGCCTTCGGCGCCTTCTTCATCCCGAAGGGCTACGGCAGCTCGATCGCCGCGACCGGCGGGCCGGAGGCCGCGCTGTGGACCTTCCTGATCTTCTACGTAAGCTGCCTGCTGATCACCTGGAGCATCTACACCCGTAGAGGCGGCATGCTGCACGCGGTTGAGAGATCGCGTGGTGCCGCCTCCCTGCAACCCGCCGCCGCGGCCTGACGGAGCAGAGAAGACCAATGTCCCATTTTCTCGATCGATTGACCTTCTTCCGCCGCAACGTCGAACCGTTCTCCAACGGCCACGGCATCAAGACGGACGAGGATCGTTCCTGGGAGGACGGCTACCGGAAGCGGTGGCAGCACGACAAGATCGTGCGCTCCACCCACGGCGTGAACTGCACCGGTTCGTGCTCCTGGAAGATCTACGTCAAGGGCGGGATCGTTACCTGGGAGACGCAGCAGACCGATTACCCGCGCACCCGGCCCGACCTGCCGAACCATGAGCCGCGCGGTTGTTCCCGTGGCGCGTCCTACTCCTGGTATCTCTACTCGGGCGCGCGGCTGAAGTACCCGATGGTGCGCGGCCGGCTGCTGCGGCTGTGGCGCAAGGCGCGTGAGACGATGACGCCGGTCGCGGCCTGGACCTCCATCGTGAGCGATCCGGAGAAGCGCGCGTCCTATACCAAGATCCGCGGCCATGGCGGCTTCGTGCGCGCCACCTGGGACGAGGTGAACGAGATCGTCGCCGCGGCCAACGCCTACACGGCGAAGACCTACGGGCCGGACCGGGTGATCGGCTTCTCGCCGATCCCGGCGATGTCGATGATCTCCTATGCGGCCGGCGCGCGCTACCTGTCGCTGCTCGGCGGCGTGTGCATGTCCTTCTACGACTGGTACTGCGACCTGCCGCCGGCCTCCCCGCAGACCTGGGGCGAGCAGACGGACGTGCCGGAGAGTGCCGACTGGTACAACGCCGGCTACCTGATCCTGTGGGGGTCGAACGTGCCGCAGACGCGCACGCCGGACGCCCATTTCTACACCGAGGTCCGCTACAAGGGCACCAAGAGCGCGGTGGTCAGCCCGGATTATGCCGAGGCGACCAAGTTCGCGGATATCTGGCTGAACCCGAAGCAGGGCACGGACGCGGCGCTCGCGATGGCGATGGGCCACGTGATCCTGCGGGAGTACCATCTCGACCGCGAGGTGCCGTACTTCCGCGACTACGCGCGCCGCTACTCGGACATGCCGTTCCTGGTGCGGCTGGAGGAGAAGGACGGGCGGCTGGTGCCGCAGCGGCTGCTGCGCACGTCGGAACTGCCGGACAATCTCGGCCAGCAGAACAACCCGGACTGGAAGACGGTCGCCTTCGACGAGACGACCGGCGGGCTGGTCGCTCCGCAGGGGTCCGTCGGCTACCGCTGGGGGGAGCAGGGCAAGTGGAACCTCGAGGAGAAGGACGGCGAGGGCAACGCGACCCATCTGCTGCTGTCGCTCCGCGGGCCGGACGCCGAGATCGCCGCGGTTGACTTCCCCTACTTCGGCGGCCGTGCCACCGAGCACTTCGTCGCCACCGAGCATGGCGAGATCCTGACGCGCAACCTGCCGGTCCGCCGTGTCCGCCTCGCCGACGGGACCGAGGCGCGCGTCGCCACGGTGCACGATCTGCTGATGGCGAACTACGGACTCGACCGCGGCTTCGGCGGCGAGAACGTTGCCCGCTCCTACGACGATGACGTGCCCTTCACCCCGGCCTGGGCCGAGCGGGTGACGGGGGTTAAGCGCGAGGCGATCATCACCGTCGCGCGCGAATTCGCCACCAACGCCGAGAAGACCAACGGCCGCTCGATGGTGATCATCGGCGCCGGCATCAACCACTGGTACCACATGGACATGGCGTACCGGGGGGTGATCAACCTTCTGGTGTTCTGTGGCGCCGTGGGGCAGTCCGGCGGCGGCTGGTCGCACTACGTCGGGCAGGAGAAGCTGCGCCCGCAGACGGGCTGGACGCCGCTGACCTTCGCGCTCGACTGGGCGCGGCCGCCGCGGCACATGAACTCGACGTCGTTCTGGTACGCGCACACCGATCAGTGGCGCTACGAGACGCTGACCGCATCGGAGATCGTCTCGCCCACCGCGCCCGAGGGCGACTGGGAGCAGAGCTTCATCGACTACAACGTGCGCGCGGAGCGGATGGGCTGGCTGCCGTCTGCGCCGCAGCTCAAGCAGAACCCGCTGTCGATCGCCACGCGGGCGAAGGCCGCCGGCATGGAACCGGCAGCCTACGTGGCCGGCGCGCTGAAGTCGGGCGAGCTGGAAATGTCGTGCCACGACCCGGACGATCCGGCGAACTGGCCGCGCAACCTGTTTGTCTGGCGCTCCAACCTGCTCGGATCGTCGGGCAAGGGGCACGAGTACTTCCTCAAGCACCTGCTCGGCACGTCGCATGGCGTGATGGGCAAGGACCTCGGCGCGGAAGGATCGGTGCGCAACAAGGAAGTCGCCTGGCACGAGGACGCGCCGAAGGGCAAGCTCGACCTGCTGGTCACGCTTGACTTCCGCATGTCCACCACTTGCGTCTACTCGGACATCGTGCTGCCGACGGCGACCTGGTACGAGAAGAACGACCTCAACACCTCGGACATGCACCCGTTCATCCATCCGCTCTCGGCGGCGGTGGACCCGTCCTGGGAAGCGCGGTCGGACTGGGAGATCTACAAGGGCATCGCCAAGGCGTTCTCGAACGTCGCGCCCGAGGTGCTCGGCGTGGAGCAGGACACGGTGCTGACTCCGATCCAGCACGACAGCCCGGCCGAACTGGCGCAGGCGCTGGACGTGAAGGACTGGAAGCGCGGCGAGGTGGAGCCGATCCCCGGCAAGACCATGCCCACGGTCAGCGTGATCGCTCGCGACTATCCCAACCTCTACGCGCGCTTCACCGCGCTCGGCCCGCTGATGACCAAGATCGGCAACGGCGGTAAGGGCATCGCCTGGAACACCGAGCATGAGGTCCACGCGCTGGGCGAGCTGAACGGTGTGCATACCGAAGGCCCGACCAAGGGTATGCCCAAGATCGAGACCGACATCGACGCGACCGAGGTCGTGCTGATGCTGGCACCCGAGACCAACGGCGAGGTCGCGGTGAAGGCGTGGGAGGCGCTGTCGAAGGCCACGGGCCGCGAACACGCGCATCTGGCACTGCCGAAGGAAGACGAGAAGATCCGTTTCCGCGACATCCAGGCCCAGCCGCGCAAGATCATCTCCTCGCCCACCTGGTCGGGCATCGAGAGCGAGAAGGTCTGCTACAACGCCGGCTACACCAACGTGCACGAGCTGATCCCATGGCGCACGCTGACCGGCCGGCAGCAGCTCTATCAGGATCACCTGTGGATGCGCGCCTTCGGCGAGGAATTGGTGACGTGGAAGCCGCCGGTGGACCTGAAGACCATCCCCGGCGTGAAGGGCGCGCGCCCCAACGGCAACAAGGAGATCGTGCTCAACTTCCTCACGCCGCACCAGAAGTGGGGCATCCACTCCACCTATACCGACAACCTGCTGATGCTCACGCTCAACCGCGGCGGGCCAGTGGTGTGGATCTCGGAGACCGATGCGAAATCGGCGGGGATCGAGGACAACGACTGGGTGGAGGTCTTCAACGCGAACGGCGCGCTGACCGCGCGCGCCGTGGTGTCTCAGCGCATCATGGACGGGATGATGCTGATGTACCACGCGCAGGAGAAGATCATTAACACTCCCGGCTCGGAGATGACGGGCAACCGTGGCGGCATCCACAACTCCGTCACCCGCACCGTGCTGAAGCCCACGCACATGATCGGCGGCTACGCCCATCAGGCGTACGGCTTCAACTACTACGGCACGGTGGGTTCCAACCGCGACGAGTTCGTGGTGGTGCGGAAGATGGCGAACGTGGACTGGCTCGAACGCCCTCTGGCAAAGGAGGCAGCAGAGTGAAGATCCGTGCGCAGATCGCGATGGTGCTGAACCTCGACAAGTGCATCGGGTGTCACACCTGTTCGGTCACCTGCAAGAACGTGTGGACCAATCGCGAGGGCGTCGAATACGCCTGGTTCAACAACGTCGAGACCAAGCCCGGCGTCGGCTACCCGCGCGAATGGGAGAACCAGAAGCGCTGGAACGGCGGCTGGAAGCGGCGGCGCAACGGCCGCATCGAGCCGCGGATGGGCGCGAAGTGGCGGGTGCTCGCGAACATCTTCGCCAACCCCGACCTGCCGGAGATCGACGACTACTACGAGCCCTTCACCTTCGATCACCCGCACCTGCAGAACGCGCCGGAGGTGGAGGCTTTCCCCACCGCGCGGCCGCGTTCGGCGATCACCGGCGAGCGGATGGAGAAGATCAACTGGGGCCCGAACTGGGAGGAGATCCTCGGCGGCGAGTTCTCCAAGCGGTCGAAGGACGTGAACTTCGAAGGTGTCCAGAAGGACATCTACGGCCAGTTCGAAAACACGTTCATGATGTACCTGCCGCGGCTGTGCGAACACTGTCTCAACCCGGCCTGCGTCGCGGTCTGCCCGTCGGGCGCGATCTACAAGCGCGAGGCCGATGGCATCGTGCTGATCGATCAGGACAAGTGCCGCGGCTGGCGCATGTGCGTGTCCGGCTGCCCGTACAAGAAGATCTACTACAACTGGTCGTCCGGTAAGTCGGAGAAGTGCATCTTCTGCTTCCCGCGCATCGAGGCCGGCCAGCCGACCGTCTGTTCCGAGACCTGCGTGGGGCGCATCCGCTATCTCGGCGTGCTGCTCTACGACGCCGACCGGATCGAGGCGGCGGCGAGCGTGCCGGACGAGAAGGACCTGTATCAGGCCCAGCTCGACCTGTTCCTCGACCCCAAGGACCCGGCGGTGATCGCCCAGGCGCGCGCCGACGGCATCCCGGAAGCCTGGATCGAGGCGGCGGTGAAGTCGCCGATCTGGAAGATGGCGATGGAGTGGAAGGTCGCCTTCCCGCTGCATCCCGAGTACCGCACGCTGCCGATGGTCTGGTACGTGCCGCCGCTCTCGCCCATCCAGTCCGCCGCCGCAGCGGGCCAGATGGGCGTGGAGGACGGGATGCCCGACATCCGCTCGCTGCGCATCCCGCTGCGCTACCTCGCCAACCTGCTCACCGCCGGCCATGAGGAGCCGGTGGCGCTCGCGCTGGAACGGATGCTGGCGATGCGCGGCTACATGCGGGCGAAGACGGTGGACGGGCGGCTGGACGAGGCGATCGCGGGCCGTGTCGGGCTGACGGGGGGCGCGATCGAGGAGATGTACCACGTGATGGCGATCGCCAATTACGAGGACCGCTTCGTCATCCCCACCGCGCACCGCGAATGGAGCGAGGACGCCTACGATCTGCGCGGGTCCTGCGGCTTCTCCTTCGGCAACGGCTGCAACGGCGACGACGCCGCCACCCCCAGCCTGTTCGGCGGCAAGCCGCGCAAGGCCACGAACCCGGTGGAGATGGCCTGATGGTGGAAATTGTCACCCCATCGGCGCGCGCGTTGTCGGCCCTGCTGACCTACCCGACCCGGGAACTCTGCGCGGCGGCGGACGAGATCGCCTCCGTGCTGGAAGCCGATGGGCGGCTTCCGGCCTCGGCGCACGCCGGGCTCGCCCCGCTGCTGAATGACCTGCGCACGCAGGACGTCTACGCGCTGCAGGAACGATACGTGGACCTGTTCGACCGGGGTCGGCATTTCTCGCTGCACCTGTTCGAGCATGTGCATGGCGAAAGCCGGGATCGCGGGCAGGCCATGGTCGATCTCGCCTCCCTCTACGAGAAGGCGGGGCTGCTCGCCGCGCCGAACGAACTGCCCGACTACCTGCCCCTGTTCCTCGAATACCTCGCCACGCGGCCGGTCGCGGAAGCGCGCGGGTTGATCGACGAGACGGCGCATATCCTTTCGGCGCTCGAAACCCGGCTCGCTGGCCGGGGTTCGTCCTATGCCGCTGTCTTCACTGCCATCCGCGCGCTTGGTGGCGCGGCGCTGGTCGCCCCGGACGAGCCCGCGGCGCCGGAGCCGGATCTCGATCCGGAGTGGGAGGAAACGCAGGTGACGTTCGGGCCGGGCGATGCGGCCGACGGCTGTTCGGCTGACAGGCTGCGCATGCGGATGCGCGCGGCGCGCCGGGATGCGCGCGGCGCGGCCGCCTGAAGGGAAGGACACGGCAATGGCCGCTTATCTGAATGCCGCGGTGTTCGGCTGGTATCCGTATCTGGCGCTGACCGTCTTCCTGCTCGGCAGCCTGGTGCGGTTCGACCGCGAGCAGTACACGTGGCGCACCGGCTCCTCGCAGCTCCTGCGCCGCAAGCAGCTCCGCTGGGGATCCAACCTGTTCCATGTCGGCATCCTCATCATCTTCTTCGGACATGCGGCAGGCCTGCTCACGCCGATCGCCGTGTTCGACTGGCTGGGCATCAGCCACAGCTTCAAGCAGGGGATGGCGATCGTCATCGGCGGCGTGGCAGGCGTGATGTGCTTCATCGGCATCGCGCTGCTCGCCCATCGCCGGCTGTTCGATCCGCGCATCCGCGCCACCTCCAGCTTCGGCGACACGGCGATCCTGCTGCTGCTGTGGGTGCAGCTCGTGCTCGGCCTCGGCACCATCTTCGTCTCGCTGGACCATATGGACGGGCATGAGATGGTGAAGTTCATGTACTGGGCGCAGGGGATCCTGACGCTGCAGCCTTCGGCCGCCGCCTACATCGCGGACGCGCACTGGCTGTTCAAGGCGCACATCTTCTTCGGCCTGACCATCTTCCTGGTCTTCCCGTTCACCCGCCTCGTCCATGTCTGGAGCGCGCCGGTCTGGTATCTCGGCCGCACCGGCTACCAGGTGGTGCGCGGCGGCGGCGTGGCCTCCGAGGCGGCGCGGCGGCAGGCCCAGGCGATGGCCAACGGGCGGCGGGCGGCCTGATCATGGCCACGGTCATCATCAACCACGGTGCCAAGGCGGGTGGCGCGCAGCCGCACGAACATCGGCATGCGCCACGGCCCGCCTCTGCAGAGCGCGTGCCGATGCCGCAGGTCAGCGTCAACGGCGTGGCGATCACGCGCAAGGCGATCTCGGCGGAGGTGCAGAACTTCCCCTCCGCCTCGCCGCGCGAGAGCTGGCTCGCCGCGACCCGCGCGCTCGCCATCCGGGAACTGCTGTTGCAGGAGGCGCGCCGGCTCGCCATTCCGGTGGAGCAGCGGGCCGACCCGGACGGCCGGCGCGAGACGGACGAGGATGCGCTGATCCGGGCGCTGATCGAGCAGGAGGTCCCGACTCCGACCGCGGACGAGGCGACCCTGCGCCGCTTCTACGACAACAACCGTGCCCGGTTCATGACCCCGCCGCTGGTCGAGGCGGAGCACATCCTGCTCCCCGCCCGCGCCGACGATACCGAGAGCTTCGCCGCCGCCCGAAGCCGCGCGGCCGCCCTGGCGGACATGCTGCGCGGGGCGCCGGAGCGTTTCGCCGAGGCGGCGCGCGAGATGTCCGCCTGCCCCTCGGGCGCGACCGGCGGCAGTCTCGGCCAGATCGGCCCGGGCGACACCACGCCGGCCTTCGAGGCGGCGTTGGCGACGCTGGAGCCGGGCATGATCTCCGATCCGGTGGAGACGCCCTATGGCGTGCACGTGATCCGCGTGCACCGTCGCATCGAGGGCAGGCAGCTTCCGTTCGAGATGGTGCAGGAACGCATCGCCGCCTATCTGGAGGAACATGTCCGCCGTCGGGCCAGTGCGCAGTATATCGCGCTGCTGGCGGGGCGGGCGGAGATCGTGGGGATCGACCTCGCCGGTGCGGAGACGCCGCTGGTCCAGTAGAGGAGAGTGGGATGCTGGGGGCGCTGGTCGACTCGCTCGATGATCCGGCGGTGGCGATGCGCCTGATGGCGACGCTCGACGATGCCGCGCTGTCGGCCCGGCTGGGCGCATGGGCCGCGGCGACGGGCCGGCCGGAGGCCGAACTGCTCGCCGGTGTGGTGCGCGACTTCCTCGACAGTGCCGACGACGATGTCTGGACGCAGCTCATCGGCATCATGACCCGCGCCGAGGACCCCGGCATCGCGGCAGTCCGCGCCATCCTCACACGTGCGCTGCCGGAGGCCGCGAAGTGACCGATGCCGTCCTGATGGCGCCGATCGACGTGACGGAGGCGGAGATCGGTGTGCTGGTGGAGACGTTCTACGGGCGCGTGCGGCGGGACGAGGTGCTCGGCCCCATCTTCCACCGCGCGCTGGGTGAGGGCGACGCGGAATGGGCGGCTCATCTGGCGCGGCTGAAGGATTTCTGGTCCTCGATCGCACGGCGCAGCGGCCGCTACCACGGCGATCCCTTCTCGGCGCATCTGAAGCTTGAGGGCCTGACGCCGGAGATGTTCGGCCGCTGGCTGGATATGTTCGGCACCGTCTGCGACGAGATGTTCGAGCCGGACATCGCGGCCTTCTTCCGCGAGAAGTCGGAACGAATCGCGCGCAGCCTGCGCATGGGCCTGTTCGAGCGTCTGCCCCCACGCTGACGGCGGTACGCGGCGTCGGGACGGATTGGAGGCAAGGCGAAAGCGCCGCCATCGCCTTGCGCAACGATCCGGCGCCGGTCCCCCACACGGTCGGGGTGTTCTCTCGCCGGCGTTGTGCGGAACCTTGCCCGCACAGCACGCCGCCGCTCGTCGCGTTACCCGAGTTCGATCTGGTAGCGGAGGAAGCCCTTGTTCTCCGCCACCTTGTCGTAAAGCTTCCGCGCGGTGGCGTTGCTCTCGTGCGTCATCCAGTAGAGCCGCCCGCAACCTTGCGTCTTCGCCCAGTCGCGCACCGCCATGATCAGCGCCCGGCCGATCCCCTGGCCGCGCACGGCGGCGTCGGTGAACAGGTCCTGCAGGTAGCAGACATCCGCGCCGGACGTATTGGCATGGATGAAGTAATGGGTGATGCCGACCAGCTTGCCGTCCAGCTTCGCCCCCAACGCATGGACGCGCTTGTCCTCGCGGAACGCCGCCCAGTACCTGTCGTACTCGGCCTGCGTCAGGGTGCGGTTGTAGAAGTCGATATAGCCGCGGAACAGCCGCTCCCAGTCGGCATGGTCGGCGTCGGTCAGCTTGGCAATGGCAAGGGTCATGCCCGAAATCTGCCCTGCCGCCCGATCGCTGGATAGGCCAATGGACCCGGCCCGCGCCGGACCAAGCCTCAGCGGGTGACCATGCGGATGCTGGCCGCGATCGGGATCACCGCGAGCATGTCGAGCCAGGAGACGGTCTCGCCGAGCACCAGCCACCCCATCAGCAGCCCGGTCGGCGGCATCAGGAAGTGCAGCGCGGTGGCGTCGCCGGCCGACCCGCGGCGCAGCAGCACGAACCACAGCGAGAAGGCGCCGATCGAGACCACGCCCACCGTCCAGCCCATCACCGCCCAGAACGCGGCGGTGTCGATGCGCACCGCCGCGGCACTCTCGGTCCCGAGCCCGATCGCGAGCAGCAGCAGCCCCGCCGCCGCCTGCTGCACGCCGACGACGACCGGCAGCGGCGCGATGGGCGAGAAGCGCTTGAACCCCAGCGTAGCCGCGACCATCGAGACGAGGCCGATCACCGTCCAGATCACACCGCCCAGATCCTCGCCGTCGAAGGCGATGCGGTTGCGCACCAGGAACACCACGCCCGCGATGCCCAGCGCGAGCCCCGCCGCACGGCGCAGGGTCAGCCGGTCGCCGAGCACGGGAACGGCGGCCGCTGCCACCAGCACCGGCGACATCGAGCAGATGACCGTGGACAGGCCGGAGGAGATCGTCGCCATGCCGGTCCAGGTGGCGCCGTTGTAGCCGGCCCAGTTCAGCACCCCGAGCACGGCGAGCGTTCCATAGGGCAGCCGCCCGCGCAGTTGGCCCCGTGCTGCCGCCCAGCCCAGCAGCAGCGCCGCGGCGAGCAGGAAGCGGATGGCGAGGAACAGGAGCGGCGGGGAGACGGCGATCGCGAACTTGGTCGCCGGGAAGGCGGACGACCAGGTCAGCACGAACAGCGCCACGAGGCTGAAATAGGCCGGACGGGACAGGCTGTTCATGGCGGGTGCCTATACGCGACACGCTGCGGCCTAGGCAGCGCGCCGCCGGAATGGCAACGGTGCGCCATGACACGCAAGCCGCGCCGCCGATTCGCCGTCCGTGATTCGAAAATCCACGGAAAAGGCGTGTTCGCGCTGGTGGACATCCCCAAGGGGGAGCTGATCGCGGAGTATACGGGAAAGCGCATTCCGTGGTCGCGGGCGCTGAAGATGCCGCCGCTCGACCCCGAGAACCCGAACCACACCTTCTTCTTCGACCTGGACGGCGACACCGTCATCGACGGCAACCAGGGCGGCAACTCCTCCCGCTTCATCAATCACTCCTGCAGCCCGAACTGCGAGGCGATCCAGGAGGAGCGGGGCGGGGAGGACCGCGTGTTCGTGCACACGCTGCGCGCGATCAAGACCGGGCAGGAACTGTTCTACGACTACGGGCTGATGGTGAACGGCCGCATCACCGAGAAGACGAAGCGGGAGTTCGCCTGCCACTGCGGGGCCCGCAACTGCCGCGGCACCATGCTGGCCATCAAGACGAAGCCGAAGAAGAAGGCGAACGGGTCGGCCTGACGCCGCCCGCCTCGTCCGCCAGCGCATAGCTGCCGGTCGCGTGCGCGGACAGGGTGCCGTCCGGCGCGAACAGGCGGATATCGCCGAAGGCCACGCGCCGGCCGAAGCGCAGCAACTGCGCCTCGGCGCGGACCAGACCCGGCGGCACCGGGCGCAGGAAGCCGATGTTCAGCGAGATCGTCACCGCCAGAAGCTGGTCGGGGCGGCGGGACAGGACCGATGCCCACAGCGCGGCATCGGCCAGCGCGAACAGCGCCGGGCCGCAGACCACCCCGCCGGGGCGCATGAAGGCCGGGCCGATCTCCGCCGTCAGCACCGCACTGCCGTCGCCCAGCCCGGTCACGTGCGCGCCGAGCTGTTGCAGCACCGGCAGGTGGCTGCGGACCAGCCGGTCCATTTCCTCGACAGTCACGGCGGCAGCAGCACGGTCGCGGCGGCCTGCGCGGCGATGCCCTCGCCGCGGCCGGCGAAGCCCAGCCGTTCCGTCGTGGTCGCCTTCACCGAAACCCGGTCGATCCCGGTGCCGAGCAGCTCAGCGAGGCGGGCGCGCATCGCGTCGGCATGCGGGCCGATCTTCGGTCGCTCGCAGATCAGCGTGACGTCCGCATGCGCCAGCACCCCGCCGCGGGCGGCGATCCGGGCGGCGGCATGGCGCAGGAAGCGGGCGCTGTCCGCGTCCTTCCAGGCGGCCTGGGAGGGAGGGAAGTGGCGGCCGATATCGCCTTCGGCGAGCGCGCCGTAGATCGCGTCGCACAGGGCGTGGATGCCCACGTCGGCATCCGAATGCCCGGCGAGGCCGAGCGGGTGCGGCACCTGCACACCGCACAGGATCAGCGGGCGGTCCGGCGCGAAGCGGTGCACGTCGAAGCCGGTGCCGACGCGCGGCAGCAGCGTGGCGGCGAGATGGGCGGTCACGCGGGCAAGGTCCTCGGGGCGGGTGATCTTCACGTTGCTCTCGGCCCCCTCCACGCGCGCGACCGCGAGGCCCAGCGCCTCCAGCAGGGCGGCGTCGTCGGTCGCTTCCTGCGTCGCGGCGCGGTGTGCCTGCACGATGGCGTCGAAGCGGAAGGCCTGCGGGGTCTGGGCGCGGTACAGGCCCTCACGCGAGACCGTGCCCTCGATCCGGCCGGGGCTGCCGCGCTTGAGCGTGTCCGTCACCGGCGCGGCCGGGATCGCGCCCGGCGCGTCGGTCAGGGCGGCGAGCAGCGCCGGGATCGTGCCGGGCGGGATGACGGGCCGCGCGCCGTCGTGGATCAGCACCACGTCCGGCGCGTGGGGCGCCAGCGCGTCGAGCCCGGCGCGCACGCTCGCCTGCCGCGTTTCGCCGCCGGGCACGGGGGGCAGGTGGGCAACGCCTGCCAGCGCCGCCTCCAGAGCCCCGTCGCCGACCGGCTGCAGCCAGGTCACGTGCGGCGCGAGCGCGGCCGCGGCATGGCGGACCACGGGCACGCCGAGCAGCGGCAGGAACTGCTTGGGGACCGCGCCCCCGAACCGTGATCCGGTTCCGGCGGCCAGCAGGATGGCGGCAACACGCATGGCCGCGCGCCATAGCTGCCTGCACGTTGCGCCGCAAACCCTGCGCGACTACTTTGCCCAAATCGTGAGCAGTGAACCGTTGAACACCCGGCTGCCGCCGATTGTGTTGGCAGGCCGGGAGCGGAGCGTCCACATCGAGGTGCCGGTCATCCTCGCGCCGATGTCCGGCGTGACCGACCTGCCGTTCCGCCGGCTCGCCAAGGAACTGGGCGCGGGCCTCGTCGTCTCGGAGATGATCGCCTCCTGGGCGATGGTGCGGGAGAACCGGACCACGCTGAAAATGGCGGCACTCGACGGCATGGGCGGTCCCGCCTCGGTGCAGCTTGCCGGCTGCGACCCGGTGCTTATGGCGGACGCGGCGAAGATCAACGCCGACCGTGGCGCCGACATCATCGATATCAATTTCGGCTGCCCGGTGAAGAAGGTGGCGGTCGGGCAGATGGCGGGCTCGGCGCTGATGCGCGACGAGATCGGCGCGGCCCGCATCCTGGAAGCCACGGTGCGCGCGGTGGACATCCCGGTGACGCTCAAGATGCGTATGGGCTGGGACCACGCGACCCTGAACGCGCCGCGCCTTGCCCGCATCGCCGAACAGTCCGGCATCCGCATGGTCACGGTGCACGGCCGCACCCGCCAGCAGTTCTACACCGGCCGCGCCGACTGGGGCTTCGTGCGCAAGGTGAAGGAAGCGGTGTCGATCCCCGTGATCGTCAACGGCGACATCATCACCCCGGACGATGCCGCCACGGCGCTGCGCCTGTCCGGCGCGGATGGCGTGATGGTCGGGCGCGGCTGCTACGGCCGGCCGTGGTTCCCCGCGCAGGCCGGCGCCTGGCTGCGCGACGGCATCCTCGTGCCGGAACCGGACCTCGCCGCGCAGCGCGACATCCTGCTCCGCCACTACGCGATGATGCTCGACCATCACGGCCGCGACCCGGGCGTGCGCCTCGCGCGCAAGCATATCGGCTGGTACTCCAAGGGCCTGCCGGGCTCGGCCGAGTTCCGCGCGGAGGTGAACCGCCTCTCCGACGGGGATGCGGTGCTCGATCACGTGCGCCGCTTCTACGATCCGCTGGTCGCGCGCGGGGTGGAGCGCCGTATCGAACGGCCGGAACCCGAGTTGCGGGAGGCCGCGTGAAGGGTGCGGTCCGCCGTGCGCTGAAGGTCGTCGCGCGGCGCGAAGCCCGCGTGCCGGACGCCGCGCTCGTGCTTTCCACCCTGCCGGTGCCCGTGGTGGTGCTGGACCGCGAGGACCGGTTCCGCTTCGCCAACCAGGCGGCCGAGGCGCTGCTCGGCGTGTCGCTTTCCCAGCTTTCGCACATGGCGATGCGGGATTTGCTGCCGGAGGATCACCCGCTGCTCGCCATGGCGGCGCAGGTGCGCGCGCGCGACGTGACCGTCAGCGACCATGACGTCACGCTCGAAAGCCCGCGCCTCGCGCAGCGCCGCGTGACGGTGCAGGCCTCGCCGCTGGAGGGCGAGGCGGGGTCGGTGCTGCTCGCGATCCAGGACGCGTCCACGGCGCGCGCGCTCGACCAGCAGTTCACCATCCGCTCCGCCGCACGCACCGTCAGCGGCATGGCGGCGGTGCTGGCGCACGAGGTGAAGAATCCGCTGTCCGGCATCCGCGGCGCGGCGCAGCTTCTGGAACAGAACGCCTCCGAGGACGACCGCGAGCTGACCCGGCTGATCTGCGAGGAGGCCGACCGCATCCGGGCGATGGTGGACCGGATGGACATGTTCGGCGACCGGCCGATCGACCGCCGCGCGGTGAACATCCATCAGGTGCTGGAGCGCGTTCGCCGGCTGGCGGAATCGGGCTTCGCGCGCGCGCACCGGATCGTGGAGCTGTACGACCCGTCGCTGCCGCCGGTCTGGGGCAGCCGCGACCAGCTCGTGCAGGTGCTGCTGAACCTGGTGAAGAACGCGGCCGAGGCGGCGCCGGCGAGCGGCGGGGAGATCGTGCTCTCCACCGCCTACCGCCACGGGCTGCGCCTTTCCGTCGGCAAGGCCGGCGAGCGCGTTCACCTGCCGCTGCTGGTCACGGTGCGCGACAATGGCCCCGGCATCCCCGACGACATCCGCCCGCATCTGTTCGATGCCTTCGTCACCAGCGGCAAGCCGGGCGGGCAGGGGCTCGGTCTCGCGCTGGTCGCCAAGGTGGTGGGCGATCACGGCGGCCTGATCGAGGTCGAATCGCGGCCCGGCCGCACCGAGTTCCGGCTGCACCTGCCGATGGCGCCGGAGGAGGCGTGATGATGACGCCGCGCACCGTGCTGATCGCGGACGACGACCGGTCCATCCGCACCGTCCTGTCGCAGGCGCTGGGCCGTGCCGGCTATCAGGTGCGCGCCACCGGCCATGCCAGCACGCTGTGGCGCTGGGTGGAGGACGGGGAGGGCGATCTGGTCATCACCGACGTGGTGATGCCGGACGAGAACGGCCTCGACCTCATCCCGCGCATCCGGCGCGTGCGTCCGGAGCTGCGCGTGGTGGTGATGAGCGCGCAATCCACGCTGATGACGGCGGTGAAGGCGGCCCAGCGCGGTGCTTTCGAATACCTGCCCAAGCCCTTCGACCTGCAGGAACTGCTGGGCGTCGTCGATCGCGCGCTGACGGCGCCTTCGGGCGCCAACAGCGCGGCAGCCGAGCCGCGGGACGCGGAGGAGGTGCTGCCGCTGATCGGCCGTTCCGCCGTGATGCAGGAGATCTACCGCGCCATCGCCCGGCTCACCACGACCGACCTCACCGTGATGATCAACGGCGAGAGCGGCACCGGCAAGGAACTGGTTGCCCGCGCGCTGCACGACTACGGCAAGCGCCGGGCCGGTCCGTTCGTGGCGATCAACATGGCCGCGATCCCGCGCGAGCTGATCGAAAGCGAGCTGTTCGGCCATGAGCGTGGCGCTTTCACCGGCGCCACCAACCGCAATGTCGGCCGCTTCGAGCAGGCCACCGGCGGCACGCTGTTCCTCGACGAGATCGGCGACATGCCGCCCGAAGCACAGACGCGGCTGTTGCGGGTCCTGCAGGAGGGCGAGTTCACCACTGTCGGCGGCCGCCAGCCGGTGAAGGCGAATGTGCGCATCATCGCCGCCACGCATCGCGACCTGCGCGCGGCGATCCGCGCCGGGCAGTTCCGGGAGGACCTGTTCTACCGGCTGAACGTCGTGCCGATCCGTATCCCCGCGCTGCGCGAGCGCATGGAGGACATCCCGCTGCTGGCGCGCCACTTCCTCGACCGCGCGCACGAGGCCGGGCTGGGATACAAGACACTGGACAGCGCGGCGGTCGATCGGTTGAAGGCGCATGGTTGGCCCGGCAACGTGCGCGAACTGGAGAACCTGATGCGTCGGCTTGCGGCTCTCTATCCGCAGGAGCAGATCGGCGAGGAGGTGATCGCCGCCGAGCTTGCCGAAGCCGCCGCCGCGCCGCAGCCTGCCGCCGCCGAGGCCGGCCCCGCACCGCGCGAGGCGCTGACGCATGCGGTGGAGCGCCATGTCCGCCAGGTTCTGGCCGCGCAGAAGGACGGGATGCCGGTGGAAGAGATCTACGACCGCGTGATCGCGGAGGTGGAGCGGCCGCTGATCCGGCTCACGCTCGCCGCGACGCGCGGCAACCAGATCCGCGCGGCGGCGATGCTGGGCCTCAACCGCAACACGCTGCGCAAGAAGATCCGTCTGCTGGACATTCCCGTCTCGCGAGGGCTCGGATGACGGGTCTGACTGCACGGAGGACCCTTGCCCTGTCCGCCTCCCGCCAGTGCGGGAGAGGGGACGATGCGCGCGTGTTCCTTCCTGCCGCCCGCGGCGAGGTGGCGTTGCACCGATGAACGCCATTCCGCCGGGCGAGGATATGGCGCCGGCGGAACCGGCTGCCTCCACGGGACCGGCCCGCTTCGGCGCGCGGCTTGCCGCCATCGCCTTCGGCCGCGCCGCGACCCTCGCCTTGGCGGGCATAGCGCTGGCGCTGGGCATCGCCACCTTCACCGTGCTTGCCGGCGGCTCGCCCTTCGGGCCCGGGCCGGGGGCGATCGTCGGGCTGATCCTCGCCAACCTCGCCGTGCTGTTGCTGCTGGGCGTCTCGCTCGCGGTGCGGCTGGTCCGGGTGTGGGCCGAGCGCCGGCGCGGGTCTGCCGGATCGCGCCTGCATGTGCGGCTGGTGCTGCTGTTCGCGGTAGTCGCCACGCTGCCCGCCACGCTGGTCGCCGTCTTCGCCGCGCTGTTCTTCAACCTCGGCATCCAGGCCTGGTTCAGCGACCGCGTGCGCACGGCGCTGGAGGAAAGCCTCAACGCTTCCCGCGCCTATCTGGAGGAGCATCGCGGCAACATCCGCGTCGAGGCGCTGGCGATGGCCAACGACATGAACCGCGCCGCGGCGCAACTGCTGCCGGACAACGGCCTGAACTACGCGCGGGTGCTGGCCACCCAGACGGCCCTGCGTGGGCTGACCGAGACGCAGGTCTTCGATCCGCTCACCGCGCAGGTCATCGCCCATGCCGGCATCTCGACCGGCTTCGTGCTGGATCCGGTCCCCGTCTGGGCGATCGACCTCGCGCGCACGGGCGATGTCGCGGTGCTGTCGGGCGAAGGCGACCGCTCGCGGGTGCGCGCGGTGATCGCGCTCGACCAGCCGGCGGGCATGATGATGCTCATCGGCCGGCCGGTGGACCGCCGGGTGCTGGCGTTCGCGGAGCGCGCCGAGGCGGCGGTGCAGCAATACCACCAGCTCGACGAGAACCGGTCCGGCCTGCAGATCACCTTCGCGCTCATCTTCGTCATCGTCGGGCTGCTCGTGCTCACGGCCGCGGTGCTGATCGGCCTCGTGCTGGCCAACCAGATCGCGCGCCCCGTCGGCGAGCTGATCCGCGCCGCGGAGCGTGTGCGCGGCGGCGACATGACGACGCGCGTGCCCGAGACCGAGAGCGGCGATGACATTGCCGCGCTCGAGCGGGCCTTCAACCGCATGGCCAACCAGATCCAGAGCAAGCAGGCCGAGGTGATGGATGCCTACGGACAGCTCGACGAGCGGCGGCGGTTCACCGAGACGGTCCTGTCCGGCGTGTCCGCGGGCGTCATCGGGCTGGATGCGCAGGAGCGGATCGAACTGCCCAACCGCGCCGCGAGCGACCTGCTGGGCCATGACCTGTTGGGTTCAATCGGCGAGAGGCTCGCGGACGTGATGCCCGAGTTCGCCGCGCTGCTGGATCAGGTGAAGGCGAACCCGGACCGTCCGCGGACCGCCGAGATCAGCGTCGGCCCGCCGCAGCGGCGGCAGATCCTGCTGGTGCGCATCGGTGCGGAGATGCAGAGCGGGCGCGTCGAAGGCTATGTCGTGACCTTCGACGACATCACCCAGCTCCAGTCCGCGCAGCGCAAGGCGGCCTGGGCCGACGTGGCGCGGCGCATCGCCCATGAGATCAAGAACCCGCTGACGCCGATCCAGCTTTCCGCCGAACGGCTGAAGCGCCGCTTCCTCAAGGAGATCACCTCCGACCCCGATACGTTCCGCGAATGCGCGGATACGATCGTGCGGCAGGTCGGCGATATCGGCCGGATGGTGGATGAGTTCAGTTCCTTTGCGCGAATGCCCCAGCCGGTGATGAAACCGGAGGATCTGGGCCGCATCGTGCGCGAGGCGCTGGTGCTGCAGCGCAATGCCCATCCGGAGATCGAATGGGACATCGCGATCGACGATCCCGCGCCGATGCTGCCCTGCGACCGGCGGCAGATCAGCCAGGCGGTCGTGAACCTGCTGCAGAACGCGGCCGACGCGGTGGCGATGCGCGAAGGCGCCGGCCGCATCCGCGTGAGCGTGGCAGGAGCCGGCGAGGAGGCGCGCATCGCCGTGGAGGATGATGGCGTGGGCCTGCCGGCGGAGGATCGCGCGCGCCTTTCGGAGCCTTATGTGACGCACAAGGCGAAGGGCACCGGCCTTGGTCTTGCCATCGTCAAGAAGATCATGGAGGACCATGGTGGCAGGCTGGTGCTGGAGGATCGCGAATCAGATCCGGGCGCCCGCGTCTCGTTGCTGCTGCCGCTGAAGGAAACCGCTCGCGAGCATGCCTGATGCCGCATGAAATTCTGATCGTCGACGATGAGCCGGATATCCGGCTGCTGATCGACGGCATCCTGCGTGATGAAGGGTACGAAACCCGGCAGGCCGCTGATTCCGATGCAGCGATCGCCGCCTTCCGCGCACGCCGACCATCGCTCGTCGTGCTCGACATCTGGTTGCAGGGGTCACGTCTCGACGGGCTCGGCATCCTCGATGTCCTGCATCAGGAGGAGCCGCACGTGCCCGTGGTCATGATCTCCGGCCACGGCAACATCGAGACGGCGGTCGCCGCCATCCAGCAGGGCGCCTACGATTTCATCGAGAAACCCTTCACCGCCGACCGGCTCCTGCTTCAGGTCCGCCGCGCGCTGGAGACCTCCCGCCTTGCGCAGGAGAATGCCGAGCTCCGGCTGCGGGCAGGGGCGGAGACCGATCTCGTCGGCGTGTCCGGCCAGACCCAGGCGCTGCGCGGCGCGATCGAGAAGGTCGCGCCCACCGGTTCGCGCGTGCTCGTCACCGGCCCGGCCGGCGCCGGCAAGGAAGTCTCCGCGCGGATGATCCATGCGCGGTCCCGCCGGGCGGAGGGGCCGTTCGTGGTGCTGAACTGCGCCACGCTGTCCCCGGCGCGGTTCGAGGAGGAACTGTTCGGCGTGGAGGCCGGGGCCGACCCGCTGGCCCATCCGCGTCGCGCCGGCATGCTGGAACGCGCCCATGGCGGCACGCTGCTGCTGGACGAAGTGGCCGACATGCCGCTGGAGACGCAGGGCAAGATCGTGCGCGCGCTCCAGGAGCAGGGCTTCCGCCGCGTCGGCGGCGATGCGGCGGTGAAGGTGGACGTGCGCGTGCTCGCCACCACCAACCGCGACCTGCAGGCAGAGATCGCCGCCGGCCGCTTCCGCGAGGACCTGTATTACCGCCTCGCCGTGGTGCCGCTGCGCGTGGTGCCGCTGCGGGAGCGGCGCGAGGATATCCCGCCGCTGGCGCGGCATTTCGTGCAGCGGTCGTCGGAAAGCTCGGGCGTTCCCCCGCGCGAACTGTCGGCGGACTGCGTGACCGCGCTGCAGGCCTATGACTGGCCGGGCAACGTGCGGCAGCTCCGCAACCTGATGGAATGGCTGCTGATCATGGCCCCCGGCGGGCCGGGCGAACCAATCCGCGCGGAGATGCTGCCGCCCGAGATCGTCGGCGCGGCCCCCGCTGCCCTGCGGCTGGATGCCGGCGCCGACATCATGGCCCTGCCGCTGCGCGAGGCGCGGGACCTGTTCGAGAAGCAGTATCTGGAAGCCCAGCTCCTGCGCTTCTCCGGCAATATCAGCCGCACCGCGCAGTTCGTCGGCATGGAACGCAGCGCGCTGCATCGCAAGCTGAAGCAGCTCGGCGTGAACGACGAGAAGCTGCCCGCGGTGCAGGGAACGGCCTGACCCCGCCATGACGCCTCCGCGCGCGATCCTCTGGGACTGGGACAACACGCTCGTCGACGGCTGGGCGACGATCGCCGCGGCCCTGAACGTGGTTTTCGCCGGCTTCTCCATGCCGCTGTGGACGGTCGCGGAGACGCGCAGCCGCGTGCGCCGGTCGCTGCGCGACAGCTTCCCCGAACTGTTCGGCGATGCGTGGCCCGCCGCGCGCGACACGTTCTATGCCGCCTTCGCGGAGCATCACCTGCAGGAGGTGCGGCTGCTCGACGGCGTGTCGGCGGCGCTCGATGCCGGCGGCGACGCCTATCAGGCGGTCGTCTCCAACAAGAACGGCCGCTTCCTGCGGGCGGAGGCCGCGCATCTGGGCGTGGCGCCGCGTTTCGCCGCCCTGATCGGCGCCGGCGATGCCACCGCCGACAAGCCCGATCCGGCGCCGATCCACCTCGCGCTGGCGGGCCGCCCGACGGGCGCCGATGTCTGGTATGTGGGCGACACGCGGCTGGATATGGAAGCTGCGCGCGCGGCCGGCTGTACGGCAGTTTTGGTCGGCCCCGCGGATCACGACGGCGGCCCGGCGTATTGCGCACCTGATCTGCATTTCAGTGATCTCCGCACGCTGGCCGCGGCCCTTGCCTCGCACGGTGTCCGCACGGGATAATGCCCGACAGCCGGCGGCCGACGCCAAGCCTGCCGGCGCACAACAACGGGCCAACAAAAAGAAGGTACAGCGACGTGGCAGCAGAAAAGTCGCAGAACGTGCAGGATGTGTTCCTGAATCACGTTCGCAAGAACAAGACGCCGGTAACGATCTTCCTGGTGAACGGGGTGAAGCTGCAGGGCATCATCACCTGGTTCGACAATTTCAGCGTCCTGCTTCGCCGGGACGGGCACACGCAGCTCGTCTACAAGCATGCCATCAGCACGGTGATGCCGGGCGCGCCGATCCAGCTCTTCGACGCGACGAAGGCAGAGGGCGGAACGATGACGGTTCCAACACGGGAGGCCGCGCCTGCCGACGTCGGCTGAACCGGACGGCGAGGCGCCCCCGCCCGCCCGCCGCGGCACCCCGCACGAGACCGCGCCGGCCCCGACCCGGGCAGCCGTTGTGCTGCCCTGGGAACGGCCGGAGCGCGGCGATGCGTCGCGCGCGGCGGAGGCGCGGCTGGCCGAGGCGGTGGGTCTCGCCGCCTCGATCGGCGTCGTCATCGTGCACACGGCGATCTTCCCGTTGCGCGCGCGCCGGCCGTCCACCCTGCTCGGCGAAGGGCAGGTGGAGATGGCCGGGCAGGCGATCGAGGAGCAGGAGGTGGGCCTCGTCGTCGTCGATGCCGCGCTCTCCCCGGTCCAGCAGCGCAATCTGGAGAAGGCGTGGGGCTGCAAGGTCATCGACCGCACCGGTCTGATCCTGGAGATCTTCGGCGCGCGCGCCCGCACTCGTGAAGGCGCGTTGCAGGTCGAACTCGCCCATCTCGACTACCAGCGCACGCGGCTGGTCCGGTCCTGGACGCATCTTGAGCGCCAGCGGGGCGGCTTCGGCTTCCTTGGCGGCCCCGGCGAGAGCCAGATCGAGATCGACCGCCGGTTGATCGGCGACCGCATCGCACGGCTGAAGAAGGAGCTGGAGCAGGTCCGGCGTACGCGCGGCCTGCACCGGTCCGCGCGGCGCAAGGTGCCGTACCCGGTGGTCGCACTCGTCGGCTACACGAACGCGGGCAAGTCGACGCTGTTCAACGCCATGACCGGCGCCGAGGTGTATGCGCGCGACCAGCTCTTCGCCACGCTGGACCCGACGATGCGCGGGCTGCGCCTTCCCTCCGGCCGGCAGGCGATCCTGTCCGACACGGTGGGCTTCCTCAGCGAGCTGCCGACCGAACTCGTCGCCGCCTTCCGCGCGACGCTGGAGGAGGTGGCGGAGGCGGACGTCATCCTGCATGTCCGCGACGCCGCGCATCCGGACACCGCCGCGCAGCGCGCCGACGTGGTCGGGGTGCTGGACGGGATGGCGAAGGAAGGCACGCTCGACGAGAACTGGCCGGACCGCACGCTGGAGGTGCTGAACAAGGCCGACCTCCTCGGCGGCGTCGATCACGTCACGCCGGGAGGCAACCGGGCCATCGTGGTCTCCGCGCTGACCGGCGAGGGGCTGGCGGCGCTGAAGGAAGCTGTGGACGAGGCCATCGCCGCCGGCATGGAGATCGCCGACTACGACCTGCCATCGGCGGACGGGGCGCGGATCGCCTGGCTGCATCGCCACGCCGAGGTCCTGCAGCGCAACGACGAGGACGAGCGGGTGCGCATGCGGGTGCGCATCGCGCCCGCCGACCGCGCGCGCTTCGAGCAGCTCGCATGAGCCTCGATCACGCGCGCCGCGTCGCGGCCATCCTGGAGGAGGCGGCACGGGCGGAGATCATGCCCCGGTTCCGCCGCCTGCCGGCCGGCGGCGTGCGGCAGAAGACCGACGCGCTCGACCTCGTGACCGAGGCGGACGAGGCGGCGGAGCGGCACATCACCGCGGCGCTGCTTGCGGCGTTTCCCGGCTGCCTCGTCGTGGGCGAGGAAGCGACCGCCGCCGATCCCGCCCTGCTGACGCGGCTGCAGGATGCCGAGCTGGCCTTCGTCGTCGATCCGGTGGACGGCACCGCGAATTTCGCCGCCGGCCTGCCGCTGTTCGGCGTGATCGCGGCCGCGGTGGTGCGGGGGGAGACCCGCTTCGGCGTCATCCACGATCCGGTCTGCGGCGATCATGCGCTCGCCGCCGTGGGGGAAGGGGCGTGGTTCGAGGGTGCGGCCGGCCGCCGCCGCCTCGCCGTCGCCCCGCCCGGGCCGCTGGAGCGGATGGCGGGCAACGCGTCCTGCCGGTTCTTCCCGGCGGAGGTCCGCGGCCGCGTCGTCACGCAGTTGCACGGCCTCGCCTCGGCCTGGGACTACCGCTGCGCCGCGCACGAGTACCGCATGACAGCGGATGGCCATGGCCACTACCTGCTGTTCAACAAGCTGATGCCGTGGGATCACGCGGCCGGCGTGCTGCTGCACCAGGAAGCGGGTGGCTACTCGGCGCGGTTCGACGGCTCGCGCTACCTGCCCACCGTCACCGGCGGCGGGCTTCTGTGCGCGCCCGACCGCGCCACCTGGCTGGCGCTGCACGGCCACCTGCTCGGCTGACACGCCGCCCCGCCTTTCTGGGACGCATCCACCCGGTCGTGGGATACACGGCTAATGCACTACGGCAGAGCTTAGGCTAGCGTCGGTAGAAAGAGACGCTGGGGCTCTCGACTTCCGTGCAGGGGGGCGGACAGCGTGCATAGCGGCCAGCGACAGGTCCCAAACGATGGCGGCCATGTACGGGAAGGGGCTTTTGCCACCGGCACAAACCGGGGCCGGCTGCGTGCCGGCTCCGGCTTTTCCGTGCTCGGTTCCTGATGCCAAAGTGAATGCAACTTCAGAATAACCTTCGGGAAGGAACTTCCAGCCCATGTCGTCCGTGGACAAGGTTCTCGCGCAGGCTGATGCCAATCTGGACGCCGCGCTTGAACGGCTGTTCGCCGTGCTGCGCATCAAGTCGATCTCGACCGACCCGGCCTATGCCGCGGAATGCCGCACCTGCGCGGAGTGGCATGCCGCCGACCTGAAGGAGATCGGCTTCGAGGCGACGGTACATCCCACGCCGGGCCATCCGATCGTGGTCGCGCACGACCGGGCGGCGAAAGGCCCCTCGGCGCTGTTCTACGGCCATTACGACGTGCAGCCGGTCGATCCGATCGAGCTGTGGGAATTCGATCCCTTCGATCCGCGGATCGAGACGCGCAAGGACGGCAGCAAGGCCATCCGCGCCCGTGGCGCGGCGGACGACAAGGGCCAGCTCATGACCTTCGTCGAGGCCTGCCGCGCCTTCCGCCAGGTGAACGGCGCGCTGCCGATCCCGGTGACGGTGCTGCTGGAGGGCGAGGAGGAGTCGGGCGGGGTGAACCTGCCGCCGTTCCTCGAAAAGCATTCCGACGAGCTGAAGGCGGATATCGCGCTGATCTGCGATACCAACATGTGGGACGCGAAGACCCCCGCCATCAACACCATGTTGCGCGGCCTCTGCGGCGAGGAGATCATCATCACCGCCGCCGACCGCGACCTGCATTCCGGCTTCTACGGGATGGCCGCGGCCAACCCGAACCAGGTGCTCGCCAACGTCATCGCCGCGCTGCGCGACAAGGACGGGCGCGTCACCCTGCCGGGCTTCTACGACGGCGTGCCGGAACTGCCGGAAGCACTCGCCGCGCAGTGGAAGGCGCTACCGTTCGACGAGAAGGCTTTCCTCGGCGCCGTCGGCCTGTCGGTGCCGGCGGGCGAGAAGGGCCGTTCGGTGCTGGAGCAGACCTGGTCGCGGCCGACCTGCGAGATCAACGGCATGGGCGGTGGCTATCAGGGCGAGGGGTTCAAGACGGTGATCCCGTCGAAAGCCTCGGCGAAGATCTCCTTCCGGCTGGTCTTCGACCAAGACCCGCACAAGATCCGCGAGTCCTTCCGCAAGTTCGTCCGCGAGCGCGTGCCGGCGGACTGCAAGGTCGAGTTCATCGCCCACGGCGCGGGCAGCGCGATCCGCTTCCCGGTGGACGCGCCGGCCTTCGCCCGCGCGCGGAAGGCGTTGAGCCAGGAGTGGGGGCGCGAGGCGTTCTTCATCGGCGGCGGCGGCTCCATCCCGGTGACGGTGGAGATGAAGAACAAGCTGGGGATGGACTGCATCCTCGCCGGCTTCGGCCTGGATGACGACCGCATCCACAGCCCGAACGAGAAGTACGAGCTGGAGAGCTTCCGCAGGGGCATCCGCTCCTGGGTGCGCATCCTCGACGCGCTGGCCCACGCATGAGCGCCGAGGCCGCCGCGCCGACCCGGATGCAGCGCATACTCGACACGGTCGAGCGCGTCGGCAACCGGGTGCCCCACCCGGTGGTGATCTTCGTGATCCTCGCCGGGATCGTGATCGTGCTGTCGCACATCTTCTGGATGCTCGGCTCGCAGGTGACGCTGCAGCGCTGGAACCCCGAGACGGACGATATCGACACGATCACGGTCGCCGCCCGCAGCCTGCTGACGGTGGACGGCATCCGCTTCATGTACACCGGCGTCGTCAGCAACTTCATGGGCTTCAACGCCGTCGGCGTGATCATCGTCGCCATGGTCGGCGTCGGCGTGGCCGAGGAGTCGGGGCTGATCAAGGCGCTGATCCGCAAGCTGGTGGCGATCTCGCCGGGCTGGGCGCTCAGCTACATCCTCACCTTCGTCGGCATCGTCTCCTCCATCGCGGCCGATGCCGGCTATCTGGTGCTGATCCCGCTGGCAGCGGCCGCCTATCTCAGCGTCGGTCGCCACCCGCTCGCCGGCCTCGCGGTCGGCTTCGCGTCGGTCGCGTCGGCGTTCCTGGTGAACATCCTGATCGTGCCGGTGGACGGCATCCTGACGGAGATCACCAACGACGCGATCCGGCTGATCAATCCCAACGGCTCCATCAGCCTCACCGCGAACAAGTGGTTCTCCTTCGGCTCGGTCGCGCTGCTCATCGTGCTGATCGGGTTCATCACCGAGAAGGTGGTGGAGCCGCGGCTCGGCACCTACAAGGGCGAGTACACGCTGGCGACGCAGGAGACGGGCTCGCCGGAAGCGGAGGCGCGGGGGCTGCGCTTCACCTTCTACGGCCTGCTCGGCGTGATCGCGTTCCTGCTGCTGATGATCCTGCCGCCCGGCGCCCCGCTGCGGAACCCCGAGACCGGGTCGATCATCGTCGACTCGCCCTTCATGGGCAGCCTGATCGTCACCATCGCCGTGCTGTTCGCCGCCCTCGGCGTCGCCTACGGCATCGGCGCGGGGACCATGAACACCGCCACGGAAGTGGTGAATGCCATGGGCAAGGCGATCGGCAGCCTCAGCGGGCTGATCCTGCTGCTGCTGGTGATCTCCCAGTTCCTTGCCTACTTCAACTACTCGAACCTTTCGACCATCGCCGCGATCTCGCTGTCGGACGTGCTGCAGCGGGCGAATCTTGATGCGATCTGGCTGCTGATCGGCTTCGTGGTCGTCACCCTGCTGCTCGACCTGATCATCACCGGGGCGATCCCGAAATGGGCGATGTTTGCGCCCATCTTCGTGCCGCTGCTGATGAAGCTGGACGTCTCGCCGGAGGCGGTGCTCGCCGCCTATCGCGTCGGCGATTCGCCGATGAACGCGATCACGCCGCTGAACGCCTACTTCGCGATGATCGTCACCTTCGCCCAACGCTATCAGAAGGATGCCGGCGTGGGCACGGTGATCGCATTGATGCTGCCCTATATCGTGGTGCTGTGCCTTGTCTGGACGGCATTCCTCGCCGCCTGGCATCTGCTGGGCATTCCTTGGGGCTTCTGATTGCGCCGCGCCCTGTCGGCGGCATCCGCCGGCAGGGCAAGCTGCATCCGCTCGCTGACCGGCGTGGCGGCCACGTGCAAACAGGGACTCGGCATCCACCGGGTATGGAACAGGGGCGGGGCCGCGCTGGCGCCCGCCCGCGCCGACAGTGAGGAACCGTCGTGACGCCTGATCTGCTCATCGTGCTGGCGCTGCTGTTCGCCGCGATCGTGATGTTCGTGATCGACCGGCCGCGCATGGATGCAGTGGCGCTGATCATGATCACGGCACTGCCGCTCACCGGCGTCATCACCATGCCGGAGGCGCTCGCGGGATTCAGCGACGGCAACATCATCCTGATCGGCGCGCTGTTCGTGATCGGGGAGGGGCTGGTCCGCACCGGCGTGGCACGCGGCCTGGGCGACTGGCTGAACTCGCGCGCCGGCAACAGCGAGGCGCGGCTGCTGGTGCTGCTGATGGTCACCGTGGCCGGGCTCGGTTCGATGATGAGCTCGACGGCGGTGGTGGCGATCTTCATCCCGGTCGTGCTGCGCATCTGCCAGAACACCGGCACGGCGCCGAGCCGGCTGATGATGCCGCTGAGCGTGGCGGCGCTGATCAGCGGTATGCTGACCCTGGTCGCGACCGCGCCCAACCTCGTCATCAACACCGAACTGGCGCGGCAGGGCCACGCCGGCTTCGGCTTCTTCGCCTTCACGCCGTTCGGCCTGCCGATCCTGGCGCTGGGCATCGGGTACATGTTCCTCACGCGCCGGATGCTGGGCGGCGCGCCCGGGCCGGTCTCCGGCACGTTCGGTCGGCCCAGCCTGCGGGAGTGGATCGAACGCTATGCGCTGGGCGACCGCGCGCAACGCGTGCGTATCCGCGCCGGCTCCCCGCTCGTGGGCCAGCGGCTGGACGCGCTGGGCCTGCGGCCGGAGGGGATCAACCTGCTCGCCATCGAACGGCCGGGCCGGTTCAGCACCGAGGTCATCCGCCCCGAGGGCAAGACGCGGCTGCTCGCGGGCGACATGCTGCTGATCGACGCGCGCACGTCGGAATCCGAACAGGCGCCGCTGCGGGAGCAGTACGGACTCGACCGCCTGCCGCTGCGACAGGGCGACTACTTCACCGACCGCTCGCAGGACCTGGGCATGGTGGAGGTGATCGTCCCGGCGGAATCGCCGCTTGTGGGGCAGACCGTGTCGCAGGCGCGTATGCGCAGCGATCTCGGCCTGACGGTCATCGGCCTGCGCCACGGCACGAGCATCGTCTCCGACACGCTGCTGACGGAGAAGCTGAAGCCCGGCGACACGCTGCTGCTGACCGGATTCTGGAACGATATCCGCAAGCTGCGGCAGGGTTCCGGCGATCTCGTGCTGCTCAACATGCCGAGCGAGACGGACGACGTGCTGCCCGCGGCCGACAAGCGCTACTACGCGCTCGGCTGCCTCGCGCTGGTCGTGGGGCTGATGGTCAGCGGCGTGGTGCCGAACGTGCAGGCGGCGCTGATCGGCTGTCTGCTGATGGGTCTGTCCGGCTGCGTGGACATGAACAGCGCCTACCGCTCGATAAGCTGGAAGACGCTGGTGCTGATCGTCGGCATGCTGCCCTTCTCGATCGCGCTGCAGCGGACCGGCGGTGTCGATCTGGCGGCGGATGCATTGCTCGCCGCCGTGGGCGAGGCCTCGCCGCGGCTCGTGCTGACCTGCCTGTTCGTGATCACGGCCGGGCTGGGCCTGTTCATCTCCAACACCGCCACCGCGGTGCTGATGGCGCCGGTCGCGCTCGCTGTCGCCGACGATCTCGGCGCCTCGCCCTATCCGTTCGCGATGATCGTGGCGCTGGCGGCGTCCACCGCCTTCATGACGCCGATCTCCTCGCCGGTGAACACGCTGGTGGTCGGGCCCGGCAACTACTCCTTCGGCGATTTCGTGCGGATCGGGATGCCGTTCTCGCTGATCGTCATGGCGGTGAGCGTGCTGATGGTGCCCTGGCTGCTGCCGCCGCACTGAGCGGCGGCGGGGGCCGGGCGAGCAGGGGCTCGGCAACCGGCGGGGCCGGCCGCGCGTTCCACGCCCGGCCACTCCACGGACGCTGCATGACACCAACAACCGGGCGCCCCGACCTGTCCCCGCCTGCCGCCGCGCCGGCGGGGCCGGCTTCGGGGTCGGTGATCGTCGTCGCGCTCATCGTCGCCGCCCTCTACATCGCCCGGGACATCCTGGTGCCGCTGGCGCTCGCCCTGCTGCTGTCGGTGGCGCTGCTGCCGGTGGTGCGGCGGCTGCGCCGGTGGCGCGTGCCCCGCGCCGTCGCGGCGATTGCGGTGGTGCTGCTGGCCCTTTGCGTGATCGGCGGGCTGCTGACGCTGCTCGCCGAACAGACGCTCGCGCTCGCGACCGAACTGCCCCGCTACGAGGCCAATCTGCGCGCCAAGCTGCGCGCCGTCGCGGACGGGCCGAGCCTGATCGCGCCGCTCATGGAGATGGTGGGGCGGCTGTCGGCCGAGATATCCGTCACGCCCTCCACGCCAACCACGATACCCGGGCCCCCGTCGCCGCCTCCGCCCGCCGCGGCGGAGAACGGTTCGCCCTTCACCGCCGTCTTCGGGGTCCTCACCACCATCGCGGCTCCGCTTGCCACCGTGGCGGTGGCGATGCTGCTCGTCGCCTTCGTGCTGCTGGGAAGCGACGACATCCGCGACCGCTTCATCCGCCTCGCCGGTGGCGACAACGTGCCGCGCACCACGGCGGCGCTCGCCGATGCGACCGACCGGCTGGGCCGCTTCCTGCTGATGCAGGTCGTCGTCAACGCCACGTTCGGCCTCGCGATGGGGGCCGGGCTATGGGCGATGGGCGTGCCCAACGCGCCGCTCTGGGGCCTGCTGAGTTTCCTGCTGCGCTTCGTGCCGTATGTCGGCGCACCGATCTCGCTGCTGTTCCCGCTGGCGATCTCGCTCGCGGTGGAGCCCGGCTGGACGCTGCCGCTGATGGTGGTCGGCTGGTTCCTGCTGGTGGAACTGCTCGTCACCTACGTGCTGGAGGTGATGCTCTACGGGCACTCGACCGGCCTGTCGCCGCTCGCCCTGCTGCTCGCGGCGCTGTTCTGGACGGTGCTGTGGGGCCCGGTAGGACTGATCCTCGCGCCCGCGCTCACGGCCTGCCTCGCCATCGTCGGGCGGCATGTGCCCCGCTTCGCCTTCCTGGAGGTCCTGCTCGGCAACACGGCCAGCCTCTCGCCCGCGACGCGGCTCTACCAGCGGCTGCTCGCCGAGGATCCTTACGGGGCGGAGGAGGTGGCCGGGATGATCATCGCCGAGCGGGGCAGGCTGCCCTTCCTGCAGGACGAGGCGGTGGGCGTGCTCTGCACCGCCTTCGAGGACCGCCGCCGCGGCGCGCTGAGCCGCGACCTCCACGACCAGGTCGCAATCGGCCTGCGGGAACTGGTGATGGATCTCGACGAGGACGAGGAGGAGGCCGACCACGCGCCGCCGCTTGCCGTCTGCATCGGCGCGGCCGGCGTGCTGGATGCCGCCGCCGCGGAGATCGCCGCCGCCAGCCTGCGCGCCGGTGGGGTGCCCGCCGCCGTGCTCGCCGACGGTGCCGAGGTGGACGAGTCGGTCGCCGAGATGATCGTGATCTGCCTCGCCGGCCCCGCAGGCGACAGCCGCATCCGCCGCGCGCTGTCCTTCGCACGCGGGCGGTTCGGGGCCCACAGGCGGATGGTGCTGGCGCGCTGGTGCGCGAACGCCGAGGGGTTGCACCTACCGGTCGGTGTCAGCCTCGCGCGCGATCCCGATGCGCTGGTGAAGCTGGCGGCGACGCTCGCGGCGCGCGTCGCGCCCGCCGAGCGCAAGGCCGCAGCGGCAGCCGAGGCGGAGGGCTGAACGCCCGCCTCAGGCAGGATCATTCCTTCGCGACGTTGTCCGCGACATAGGCGCCGCGCCGGCCCATCGGCGCGTCGGGCGGATCGGTGGTGTCGTGGGTGGTCTGCATCTCCAGCTCGGCGTTCAGCTCCGCGCCGATCAGGATCACGAACACGCTCACCCAGAACCACATCATCAGGCCCACGACCGCGCCGAGCGGCCCGTAGGTCACGTCGTAGCCGCCGATTTCCGAGACGTAGAGCGAGAACAGCCAGGATGCCGCCGCCCAGCCCACGGCGGCGAACACGGAGCCCACCGTCACCCAGTGCCACCGCGCCGCGCGGCGCGACGGGCCGAACCGGTACAGCACCGCGAGCGCGACCATCACGAACACGAACAGCGCGAGCAGGGCGATGGTGCGGAACCAGCGGCGGTCGGCATCCGGCACGCCGAGCACCGCGAGCACGGCCGGCAGCGCGACCACCGCGGACAGCCCGACCACGCTGGCCAGCACGGCCCCCAGCGTGATCCCGAGCGCGGTGAGGTTGAAGCGGAGGAAGCTGCGCTTCTCCGTCTCCTCGTAGGCGAGGTTCAGCGCCGACAGCATCGCCTTGGTGCCGGACATCGACGACCAGACCGTGATGAACAGCGAGATGGCGAGGCCGATCTGCAGGCTGCCGCTGCGGTTCGTCACGAGCTGGTGGATTCGCTCGGCGATCAGCTCGTAGGCGGGTTCCGGCAGGAACTGGCGGATCAGGTAGAGCTGCGGCTCCACCGTCGCCACGTCGAAGGCGAGGCCGTAGATGAAGATCAGCATCGTCAGCGCCGGGAACAGCGCGAGCATGGCGTAGAAGGCGCAGCCGGCCGCCACCAGCGAGATGCGGTCCGAGATCGCCTCGCGCGCCACCCGGCGGATCACCGCCCACCAGCCCCGCAGCGGGATCTGTGTCGGGTCTCGCGCGCCCCGGCCCAGCGGATCGGGGGCGCCGGGCGGGGGCGGGGAGATCTTCTCCGCGTCCGTCCTGTCCTGCGGCTGAGCGTCGCTCATGCGCCGATGGTGCGCGCAACGCCGTGGCCGGGAAAAGGTTGTCCTGTTCCCTGTGCATGGCCGGTTGCGCTGGCAGCGTGGATTTTCGCTTGCGGCACAGGCGCATGACCCCTATGTGCCGCTCCCACGCAGCAACGCACGTGCCTCTGGCCCTCGTGGTTACGCAACGACGTCAAGCGTTCTGGCAACCGACTACGCTGGTTCGTTCGACCGTTCCGTCAACACCGCTCGCCGCCTGGACAGGCGAGCGCCTTACCGAGGGGAGGCCGGGTGCGATGACCCCGAAGATCGCCCGTTTCCTGTCTGAGCAGCAGCCGGCAACGCCGTGCCTTGTGCTCGACATCGACCGCGTGGAGGAGAACTTCCGCGCGCTGCAGTCCGCGCTGCCGCTGGCCCGCATCTACTATGCGGTCAAGGCGAACCCGGCTGCCCCGGTCCTCGACCGGCTGACCGCGCTCGGCTCCTTCTTCGACGCCGCGTCGTGGGAGGAGATTGCCCTGTGCCTGGCCGCCGGTGCGCGGCCGGAGGCGATCTCCTTCGGCAACACGATCAAGAAGGAGACGGCGATCCGTCGCGCCCACGAGGCGGGCGTGACGATGTTCGCCTTCGACTCCGAGCCTGAGCTGGAGAAGCTCGCCCGCTCCGCCCCGGGTGCGCGCGTCTATTGCCGCATCCTGGTGGAGAACAAGGGCGCGGAGTGGCCGCTGTCGCGCAAGTTCGGCTGCGAGCCGGAGATGGCGGCCGACCTTCTCGTGCGTGCCCGCGAGCTTGGGCTGGACCCGTACGGCGTGTCGTTCCACGTCGGCAGCCAGCAGACCTCGACCGGCGCCTACGAGGCGGCGATCGCGCGCGCGGCCATGGTCTTCACCGACCTGTCCGAGCGCGGCGTGAACCTGCGCATGGTCAACCTGGGCGGTGGCTACCCGAAGCGCTACCGCGCGGAGGTGCCGGCGATCGGCACGTTCGGCGATGCGATCATCGGCGCGCTGACGAAGGCGTTCGGCAACAACATCCCCGAGATCATCGTGGAGCCGGGCCGCTTCATCGTCGGCGATGCGGGCGTGGTGGAGAGCGAGGTCGTGCTCGTGTCCCGCAAGGGCAAGGACGATCCCGTGCGCTGGGTCTACCTCGACATCGGCCGTTTCGGCGGGCTCGCCGAGACCGAGGGCGAGGCGATCAAGTACCACATCGAGACGCCGCACGACGCGGATGCGATGGGGCCGGTGACGATCGCGGGGCCGACCTGCGACAGCACCGACACGCTGTACGAGAAGTCCAACTACCGCCTGCCGATGGCGCTGGGCTGCGGTGACCGGGTGCGTCTGCACGCGACCGGTGCCTACGTGACCAGCTACGCGAGCCAGAACTTCAACGGCTTCACGCCGCTGGCCGAACACTACATCTGATCTGACGGAATCCCGCCCCTCCCTCGCGCACGACGCGGGGGAGGGCCGGCGCGGGCGCTGCCATGCGGCATTCGCGACGACGGCCTCCGCTTGCGGGGGAGGGGCGAGGAAGAAACGCGCGGCGGGCGCTACCGCGGCGCTGGCGGGCGCGGGTCCGCCATCGGCGGGAACGGCTTCGTCTGTCCCGGCGCCAGCCCGCCGACATGGCGGATCAGCGCATCGCGGTCGGGATGCCCCGGCGGGTAGCGCAGCACTCCATCGCCACGTTCGCCGCCCGGCCCCTGCGCACGCAGGCGCAGGATCAGCGTGCCGTCCTGCTGCAGCGTTGCGGTGCCGATACTCTGTTGCGCATGCAGCGCCGCGGGCGGGAGTACGAGCGCAAGCGGCAGCAGCAGGCGGCGGGTCAGCGGAGGCATGACCCACAATGGACTGCCGCCGCGCGCCCCGCCAGAGCGCCTGGCGCCATCCGGACTTGAAGCCGAAGCGTCTCCGGGCCATCTCCGCCCGATGGAGCGCGATCGCGTCACGGTCATCGACCTCAACCCCGACGGCACGTTCCGCACGCCGGAGCGCGCGCCGCTGTCGGCGCGGATCGGCCGCATCGCGGTGATCGTCGCCGCGCTCGCGATTCTGGTCGCGCTGGCCTCCTTCGCGCTGTTCGCGCTCGCCATCGCGGTTCCGGTCGCGCTCGGCGCGGCGGTGGTCGCGTGGGCGAGCATGCGGTTCCGCGCATGGCGCGCCGGCGGCAGCCTTACCCGCCCGAGCGCATAGCCTCCGCGATCAGCGTGTAGGAGCGTTGCCGCGCCGCCGGGTCGTGCACGGTGGTCAGGATCGCGACCTCCTCGACCCCGTGCGACTCGGCGATCGCGCGCAGCCTCGCGGCCACCGTTTCGGGCGCGCCGCAGATCGCCTCCGCCCGCAGCCGCTCCACCCTTGTCCGCTCGCCCGGGGTCAGTTCGTGCGAGTCGGCCTCCTCCGGCGAGGGCAGGGGCGAGAACACGCCCCGGTCACGGCCGAGCCGCCAGATCTCGCGCGAGCGGAACAGCCGCCACGCCTCCGCCTCCGTATCCGCCGCCAGCGCCCAGACGCAGATCGCGCCATGCGGCGCGGCCATGCGCCCGGGCCGGAAGCCCTCCCGATAGAGCGCCATCGCTTCCGCCGCGCCGCGTCCGTCGGTGATGAAGTGCGCGAAGCAGTAGGGCAGGCCGAAATAGGCCGCGACCTGCGCGCCGTAGTCGCTGCTGCCGAGCACCCAGACCTCGGGCGAGGTCGGGCCGGCGGGCTGGGCACGGACGCTGCGGAACGGGTGGTTCTCGGGCAGCGGCGCGCCGTCGAGCCAGGCCATCACGTCGCGGATCTGCGCCGGGAACTGGTCAGCCGCCGTGCCCGCATTGGGGTTGAGCGCATACGCCGTCAGCCCGTCCGAGCCGGGCGCGCGGCCGAGTCCCAGGTCGATCCGCCCGGGCGCGATCGCTTCCAGCACGCGGAACTGCTCGGCGACCTTCAGCGCCGAATAGTGCGGCAGCATTACCCCGGCGCTGCCGATGCGGATGCGCTGCGTGGTCGCGCCGAGGGCGGCGATCAGGATCTCCGGCGCGGTGCCGGCCTGGCTGTCGCTGTTGTGATGCTCGGCCACCCAGTAGCGGGCATAGCCCAGCGCCTCGCAATGCCGGGCCAGCGCCAGCGTTTCACGGATGCTTTCGGCCGGCGCGCGGCCGGTCACGATCGTCGACTGATCGAGGACGGAGAGTCGGACCATCGCCAAGACATAGCGCAGCCCGGCCGCAGGGCCATGCCGCGCCCGGATTCAATAGGGCAGGCGGTACAGGTCGCGGATGCCGCGATCGAAGGTGCGTGCGATCTCGTCGATCGTGTCGCCGAAGGATTTCTTCCAGGCGGTGACCGGGTTGATCGAGTTGTTGTTGAGCTTGTGCGAATACCAGATGCCGCTGAACGCCGTGACGCCGGTGCCCGACCCCGCGCCCGCGCCGGTGTCCCCGGTACGGAAGTAGGTCACACCGTTCCGGCCGGCGCTGAGATGCGTGTAGCCGTAGTTGACCCCACCCTTGCCGATGCCGATCCCCACCGATGCCGACAGCATCAGCCCCGCCGAGGTGTGCAGGCTGGTGATCGAGAACGGCGTCGGCACTTCCAGCCGGGTCCAGTTCAGCCCGTCCCGGTTGGACAGATCGAACGAGGAGGCGTTGCCGCCTGCGCCCACGCCGGCCGTGGTCAGGTAGAACGGCTCCAGCGCGCCGGCGGTCCGGCTCTGGAACAGCGCGAAGTACAGGCCGGCGCCGCCACCGACGGCGAAGGCCGCGCCGCCGAGAAAGCAGAGTTCCCAATCATCGGCAGGGGTCGTGAGTTCGGACAAGGTCGCTGCGGCTCCATGTGAAGGGGGGTGGCGGAAGCGTGGCGCGGCTCAGAACGCCACCGTGCCGAACACGGCGTGCAGCAGCGCGAACAGCGCGCCGCCGACGAGGAAGCCGACCAGCGTGCCGTTCACCCGCACGTACTGCAGATCCTTGCCCACCCGCAGCTCCAGCCGGTCGGTGATCGTGGCCGCATCCCAGTTGGCCACGACCGAGGCGATGAAATCGGAGAGCCGCACCCGCAGCGTGGGCAGCAGCGAGGCAAGCACCGCCTCCGCGCCCTGGTTGACCCGCGCGCGCACGGCGGGGTCGTCTGCCAGCACGTTCGCGAGGTTGACGAACGCGCTCTCGATCGCCTGTGCGGCGCGTCCGTCGGGCCGGGCGGCGTCGGCGGCCAGCGCCGTGCGCAGCCGGCCCCACACGTCCCACACCCAGCCCTGCACCGATTCGTGGCGCAGCACGCGGCCGATGGCGGCGCCCAGTTCGGCGGCGCGGGCCGGATCGGTCTCCATCCGCGCGATCTCCCGGCGCACCCATTCGTCGAAGGCGGCGCGCAGTTCGGACCCGTCCGGCGCGGTGCGTTCCAGCTCGGCGTTCACCGCCGCGATCACCCGCCGGGCGATGGTCGCGCCCAGCGCCCAGCCGACCAGCGCGCCGCCTTCCTTGCGGACGCGCTCGGCGATGGCGGTGCGCAGCGTCTCCTCGCGCGTCGTCAGCCCGTCGCGAAGCTGGCCGAGGATGAAGCCAAATACTTCCTGATGCCGCCCGCCCTCGACCAGCGTGCCGAGCGCGCGGGCGACGACGCGCCCGGTGGCCGCACTGCCGGCGATGCGGGGGATCAGCCGCGAGATCAGCCGCCGCGCGCGCCCGTCCTCCACGCTGCCGAGGATGCGTGGCAGCAGGGCCGCGAGTCCCTGGGCGGCCGGCTTCGCCGCGGCCGGATCGGAAAAGAAGCTGCGCAGCATGCCCGGCAGGTCGGCGCGTTCCAGCAGCCGCGACAGCTCCGCCGGGGTGAAGACGTGGTTGGCGACGAAGCGGCCGAGCGCGTTGCCCAGCCGTGCCTTCTGCCGGGGGATGATCGCGGTGTGCGGGATCGGCAGGCCCAGCGGATGGCGGAACAGCGCCGTGACCGCGAACCAGTCTGCGATGCCGCCGACGAAGCCGGCCTTGGCCGCCGCCTGCAGCAACTGGGTGCCGTAGCCGGGCGGCATGGCATAGGTGGCGAGCGTGAGGCCGGCCATGAGGACCAGCAGGAAGGTGGCGAAGGCGCGGTGGCGGGCGAGCGCGCGCCGTGCATCCGCATCGGGGTCGGGTTGCATGGACGGCGAGGCTTACCATGCCGTCCGCGTTGCGGGGCAGGGTGTGTCACGTTATAGAGTAACACATGCATCCGCTGTCCCTCTCCGCGGGCGTTTCCTCGCGACTGCTGCTCGCCGCCGGCCTGATCGCGGCGCTGTGGGCGGCCGTGGCCTGGGCGGTGCTGGCATGACCGGCGCGGTCACCCTGCGCGACGTAACGGTCGCCTACGACCGGCACCCGGCGGTGCATCACGTCTCCGGCAGCTTCGCGCCGGGGTCGATGACGGCGGTGGTCGGCCCGAACGGTGCCGGCAAGACGACGCTGCTGCGCGCCATTGCCGGGCTTTCGGTCCCCGAATCCGGCACGATCGACCTTGGCGGCCTTGCTCCGAGCGCGATCGCGCTGCTGCCGCAGGCCGCCGCGCTGGATCGCGGCTTTCCGATCTCCTGCCTCGAGACGGTGATGCTCGGCCATTGCGCGCGGATGGGCCAGTTCCGCGCCTTCGGCCGTGCGGAGCGGGAGCGTGCCGAGGCGGCGCTGGAGGCGGTGGGGCTGAGCGGCTTCGGCGACCGCCATGTGGGCGCGCTGTCGGCTGGGCAGTTCCAGCGCGTGCTGTTCGCGCGGCTGCTGGTGCAGGACGCGCGGCTGATCCTGCTCGACGAGCCGTTCAACGCCATCGATGCGAAGACGGCCGCCGACCTGATGCGCGTGCTGCGGCGCTGGCATGGCGAAGGCCGCACCGTCGTCGCGGTGCTGCACGACCTCGACCTCGTCGGTCGCGAGTTTCCGGACACGCTGCTGCTCGCGCGCGAACAGATCGCGTGGGGCGAGACCGGCGTCGCGCTCAGCGCCGCCAACCGGCTGCGCGCCCGGATGATGGCAGAGGCGTGGGACGAGAGCGCCGGGACCTGCGCCCGCGCGGCGTGATGCGGGGCGCCGCCCCGCAGGCCCCGGCAGGAGCACTGCCTCTGCACCCCGTTCCCCAAGAGAGCCTTCGGCCGGATCGTCTGCCTCACCCCTCCCGAATCGGGAGGGGTGAGGCAGACGA
>JBBCJT010000191.1:0-12631 GCA_037190665.1 Rhodovastum atsumiense
TCGGCGTTGACGCTGGTGGCCATCGCCGGCGTCGGGTCATAGATGCCGCTGGTCAGCAGCGCGCCCTTCACGAGGTCCGCCGGCAGCCCCTGCGCCGCCCAGTCGGTGGCGAGGATGGCGGCGGCCAGATGCGCGCCCGCCGAATGGCCCGACACCGTGATGCGCGCCGGATCGCCGCCGAACGAGGCGATGTTGCGCCCGACCCAGCCCATGCAGCCGCGCGCGGAAGCGACGACCTCCTCCAGCGACACGCGCGGGCAGAGCGGATAGTTCGCGATCACCGCGGTCACGCCGCGCTGCACCATCGCCTGCGCGATGAAGGCGAAGTTCGCCTTGTCCTGCGCCCGCCAGTAGCCGCCGTGGAAATACACATGCACGGCCGCGCCCGGCGCGGCGGCGGGGTAGATGTCGACCGTGTCGAGCGGATCGGGGCCGTAGGACACGTCGCGCGTCACGCGCAGCCCCGCGGCGGCGGCGTTGAGCGGTTCGCGGCGGAGCTGGTTGTCCCGGAAGGTCGGCACCGCGCGCTGCGGGTTGTAGTGCCATTCGTGCTCGTCGGGCGTCAGCCCGTCCCACGGGTGCGCGGCTGCGGTCATGGCCGGGCCCTCGGCAACGTCACGATCTCGTCGAAGAACAGGCGCGGCTTCACCCCGCGCGGCTTGACCGCCTCCGCCCCGTCCCATGCGCGGAAGGTCGGCTTGCCGTGCAGGACGGGATCGAGCGCCATGCCGCGCACGAAGGCGCTGGCGGGTGCGAGGTTGCGGCCGACCACCGGATCGTGGCCGGTCTCGAACCATGCCTGGCCCGGGTCGATGCGATGGACCTCCTCTCCGATCGCGGCCGACAGGCGGCCATGGAGGAGCCGCCGGATGCCCGGCCCGGCATGGCCGTGGCGCGGGGTGACCGCGTCGGGCGGAAAGTCCACCCGGTCCGCGCGCAGCACGATCGGTGCGGCCGGATCGCGATGCAGCAGGGCGGCGAGCACGATGCGGTCGCGGTCCGCCTCATCCCAGTCGGCGGCGATCTCGAAGCACCAGACCTCCGCCTCCCCGCGCAGCGTCGCGGGTCCGACGAGGAGGCGGCAGTCATCCGCGCCGATCGGGCCCAGCCCCTCCACCTCCACCGTGCCGCGCCGGATGTAGATCGCGCGCGCGGCGGGCAGCAGGCGCAGCGTGCGCCCCGGCTCCAGCACATCCTCGGTCGCGGCCAGCCTGATCGTCATCGGCGTCCCCTACGCATCGTCCCACCGCGCCTTCAGCACGCGGCCCAAGATCGTGACGGAGATCGCCGACAGCAGCAGGAACAGCCCCGGCCACAGCGACAGCCACCACGCGACAAGGATGAAGTTCTTCCCCTGTTCGAGGATCGCGCCCCAGTCCGGCGTGGGCGGCGCGACGCCGAGGCCGAGGAAGCCCAGCGCGGCCTCGATCTGCAGCGCGAGCGGGAACAGGATCACGTATTGCAGCACCACCAGCGGCAGCACGTTGGGCAGGATGTGCCGCAGCAGGATCGCGGGTTCGGACGATCCGGCGGCACGCCCGGCCTCCACATAGGGCCGTGCGGCCTCCGCCACCGCGCCGGAGCGGGCGATGCGGAAGAAGGTCGGGATGTAGACCACGGCGAGCGCGAGGATCAGGTTGCCGGCGCCGGGGCCGAGGATGCCGGTGAGCACGACGCCCGCGATGATCGGCGGGAAGGTCTGCACCATGTCGGCCAGCCGCCCCAGCGTGAGGTCCGCGATCCCGCCGGTCGATCCGGCGATGAGCCCCAGCCCGCCGCCGATGAGTGCCGCGATGAGCAGCGATCCCGCGACCAGCCCCAGCGTCACCCGCGCGCCGTAGACGACGCGCGCGAACACGTCGCGGCCGACATCGTCGGTGCCGAACCAGTGCGCGGCCGAAGGCGCCTGCAGCGCGCGGGACGGATCGATGGCGATGGGCGACTGCCAGGCGATCCAGCCCGGCACCGCGACCATCAGCGCCAGCGTGGCGAGGATCACGAGCCCGAACGCGAGCCCGGGCGTCAGGCGGCCGAGACCGGGAAGGATCACGTGCGCAGCCGCGGATCGAACACGCCGTAGAGCAGGTCGATCACCAGATTGATCGTGATCGCGATCAGCACCACGAACAGCAATGCGCCCTGCACCACGGGATAGTCGCGCCCCTGGATGGCGGACAGGATCAGCCGGCCCAGCCCGGGCAGCGAGAACAGCGATTCGATCACCACCACCCCGCCGAGGATCTGCACGAGGATCAGGCCGATGAAGGTCGACAGCGGGATGAGCACGTTGCGCAGCGCGTGGACGACATACACCGCGTACGGGCGAAGCCCCTTGGACTGTGCGGTGCGGATGTAGTCGCGCCGCAGCTCGTTGACCATCAGCCCGCGCACGAACTGGGCGTAGGCCGCCGCCTGAAGCAGGCAGAGGCTCGCCACGGGCAGGATCATGATGGACAGGTTCTCGGGCAGGTCCTCCTCCGGGCCGACATAGGCGAAGGGGGGCGACCAGTCGAAGACGGCCGCCGCGCCGACGAGCAGCATCAGCCCGATCCAGAACACGGGCGCGGACAGGCCGAACATCGAGAAGCCCTGGATCGCGGTATCGACGGGCCCGCCCGCGCGGATGCCCGCCCATACCCCGAGCGGCACGCCGATCAGCGTGGAGATGAGCAGCGTCAGCGCCGAGAGTTCCAGCGTGACGCGGAACGCATCCCAGATCATCGTCGTCACCGCGCGGCCCTGATACCAGGACGTGCCGAGATCGCCCGTCAGCGTGCGGCCCAGCCAGTCGAGGAACTGCCGGTGGATCGGCTGGTCGAGGCCGAAGAAGGCCCGCAGCGCCAGCTCGGCGGTGGGATCGCCGCCGGTCTGGCCCAGCATCTGGCCGACGATGTCGCCCGGCACGGCGCGCACCAGCAGGAAGACCGCGAGGGCGGACAGCGCCGCCGCCGCGACGGACGCGGCGAGGCGCTGCGCGATCAGGGCAAGCACAGGCCCGCTACGCCGCGATCCATGCCTTGGCGAGGCCGAAATACCAGCCCGTGCCGTGCTGGGTGTAGTTGCGCAGCCGTGCGGTGTTCACCGTGAGCAGGTCCGAGGAGAACATCATGATCGTCGGCGACTCATCGGCCAGGATCTTCTGGAACTCGACATAGATCGCCTTGCGCTGCGCCGGGTCGCTGACCTCCTGCCCGCGATCCAGCAGTTCCGACGCGCGTGCGTGGTTCCAGTTGCGGAAGTCCGCCCCCTGCGGCGCGGCCCGGAAGTGACGGTAGAACAGCAGGCTCGGGTCCGGCGTGGTGCCCCAGTCGTTGAAGGTGAAGCCCATCTCGCGGGCGCGGAAGTTGCGGATCCACACGCCCAGCTCGATGCGCTTGATGTTCGCGCGCACGCCGACGCGGCGGATCTGTTCGGCGATGGTGACGGCGGCCGGGTCCATCCAGTCGTAGCCGATGATCGTGGTCAGATCGATCTCGAACCCGTCCGGATGGCCGGCTTCGGCCAGCAGTCGCTTCGCGCGGTCGAGGTCGACCGTCTGGTTCGGCAGGTCCGCGATCGGCACGCCCCAGGCATCCTGCATGCCGGCGACCATCGTGCCGATGACCTTGCCGTAGCCGGCGATGGAGGCATCCATCACGGCCTTCTTGTCGAGCGCGAGCGCGATCGCCTGCCGGACGCGCACGTCCTTGAGCGGTCCGTAGTTGCAGTCGAGGTCGACGGTCTTCTGGTTCAGCGATGGCCAGCGCTTCACCTCCACGCCCGCGACCCGCTCCAGCGCCTGCGTGTCCTGCGGGCGGGAGAACATGGCCAGATCGATGCGGCGGCTCTGCAACGCCACCGCCATCGCCGCGCTGTTCGGCATCACCGCGAAGGTCACTTCGTCCAGATGCGGCAGGCCGGGCTGCCAGTAATCGGCGAAGCGTTCCATCACCAGCACCGAGTTCGGCCGGAACTGCTTCAGCTTGAACGGGCCGGTGCCGACCGAGATCTCGTTCATCCGGGTGCCCGAATTCGGGTCCGCGAAGAAATCCTTCGGCACCACCGCGCCGTACTTGTTGGTCAGCGTCATCGGCAGCGCGGCGTTCGGCCGGCCGAGGCGGAAGACGACGACATCGTCGGCCGGCGCCTCGATCGCCTCGACCATCGACAGATCGCCCGCGCCGGGCGAGCCGTTCTTCGCGTCGCGCATGAAGTCGTAGCTGTACTTCACGTCGGCGGACGTCATGGTCTGCCCGGTGTGGAACTTCACGCCGCGGCGCAGGCGGAACGTCCAGCTCTTGCCGTCGGGCGCCGCCTCCGCAGAGGTCGCGAGCAACGGGCGCGCGATGCCGGAATCGTCCTCGAAGAACAGGCCCTGGTACATCAACACCGAGACGCGGATGCGCGCATCCGCCGCCTGCCGGAACGGATCGAGCGCGGGGGGCTCCACCAGCGAGCCGATCGTCGCCCTGCCGCCGCGCCGCGCCTGCGGGTCGGCCGGCCCGTAGAGCATGTCGTCATCGGCCGCGGTGCCGATGCGCGGCAGCGCGAGTGCCGCCAGCCCGGCCAGCATCGTCGCGCGCCGTCCTGTCATGAACCGATCCATCGCTTGTCCCCCTGTCCCTGCCTCAGGCGGCACTGACGGCCGCTATGAACTCGATCTCCACCGGCACGTCGCGCGGCAGCTCGGCGACGCCCACTGCCGAGCGCGCATGCCGCCCCGCCTCGCCGAAGATCTCGGCGAACATGTTCGATGCTGCGTCCAGCACCTTCGGCTGGTCGTTGAAGCCGGGCGCGGAGGCGACGAAGCCGGTGACCTTCACGATCCGCCGCACGCGGTCGAGCGTGCCCAGCGCCTCGGCCAGCACCGACAGGCCGCCGAGCACGCAGGCCCGCGCGCAATCCTGCCCCGTCGCCAGATCGACGCCCGCGCCCAGCTTGCCGGTCGCGCGCAGCCCGTCGCCCGCCCATGGAAGCTGGCCGGACACCCAGGCGAGGCCGCCTTCCACGACCACGGCCTGATAGGCGTAGGCGGGCGCACGGGGCGCCGGCAGCGACAGGCCGAGGGCCTTCAGTTTCGCTTCGATGCTCATGCCGCCTGCCTCCTCCGGATATCGTCCAGCATGTCGCGCAACACGGCCGCGAGATCGTGCCGGATCGCGAAGCCCGTGTCGCGGACCAGCCGCGCCTCGCTGACGAGCGGGAACACCGTTGCCGGCGTCTCCATCCGCAGGCGCGGCGCGTAGCCGGGCACGAGCTGCACCATCGTCCGCGTGCATTCCGTCGCATCGGTGGTGAAGCCGGCGACGTGATAGATCGGCGCGGGCGGCGCGGGGCCGCCGAGAAGCTGCGCCACGAGGCGGCCGAGATCGCCGACATGCATCGCATCGAAGGCGACATCCGGTGCCACGATCTCCGGCGCGGCGCCGGGTGCGGCATCGGCGACGAGGCGCTTCACCCAGGATGCGGCGCCATCGTACCAGAGCCCGGGGCCGAGCATCAGCGGAATGCGCAGGCCGACGATTTCCAGCCCGTGCACGCGGCGCGCGAAGCCGGCGATGTCCTCGGCCAGCGTCTTGGTCAGCGCGTAGGTGCCGAGCGGCCGGCGCGGCGCGTCCTCGTCCACGCGCGCCTCCGACGTGGCGGCGCCGAGCACGACGGTGGAGCTTGTCCACACGACGCGCTTCACGCCCGCGGCGGCGATCTCGGCCAGCAGGCGGCGGAAGCCGAGCACGTTTACCGCGAAGGCCCGCTCCGCATCGGCCTCGGCCGCGCGCGACAGGCCGCCGCCGCTGCCGCCGAAGGCCGCGAAGCACGCCACCGCATCCGGTTGCGATGCGCGAAGCGCCGCGCGGATCGCGTCCGCATCCTCGATGGAGCCGGTGACGGGGGACGCGCCTTCCGGAATGCCGCGCGGCGCGGGGTCCATGACCGTGACGCGCCATCCTTCCGCCAGCAGCGCGCGCACGGCGGCGGCGCCGACGAACCCGGCCCCGCCCACGACCAGCACGTGGGGCGATGTCCCCATCATGCCGCCCCCGCCGCGAAGCGCTTCAGCGCCGCCTCGTTCAGCGTGATCCCGAGGCCGGGACCCGTCGGCACATCCAGATGCCCGTCCGCGTATCGTATCGGCGTCTCGAACAGCTCGCGCTGCAGCGGATTGCGGCCCACGTCGTATTCGACCAGCGGCGGATAGGGCACGTTCTCCGCGTGCGGATAGGTCGGCAGAGAGGCGACCCAGTGCACGGCCGCGGCCAGCCCGATCCCCGTGCCCCAGACATGCGGCGAGACGCGCAGATGCTCCGCCGCGCACAGCACGCCGATGGTGCGCGCGGTATCGAGCCCGCCGCACAGCGCGAGGTCGGGCTGGACCACGGCGGCGAGCCGGCCGTCGATCAGGCGGCGGAAGTCGAACAGCGTGTACAGCGCCTCCCCGGTCGCGACGGGCGTGGGCGTGCGCAGGGCAAGCTCGCGGTAGCCGGCCCAGTCCTGCGGGGCGAGCGGTTCCTCGACCCAGTGGATATCGCTCGCCGCCATCGCCCGCAGCGACTCGAGGGCGATGTCGAGCGTGTAGTTGCCGTTGATGTCGACCGTCAGCAGCGCGTCGTCGCCGATGATGCGGCGCGCCAGCGCGGCGCGGGCGGCGTCCTCTTTCGGGTGCCGGCCGATCTTGATCTTGTACGCGCCGAAGCCCTTTCCGGTCAGCGATTCGAGCTGTGCGGCGAGTGCGGCGGCCTGATCGTCCGCACGGGTGAAATAGCCGCCCGAGGCGTAGACCGGGACGCGGTCGCGCTGGCGTCCGCCGATCAGGTCGCAGACCGGGACGTTCAGCAGCCTGCCCATCGCGTCGTGCGCCGCGATGTCGATCCCCGACAGCAGGGCGATCAGCCCGTTCTGCGTGCCGAAATGGTAGTGCCTGGCGAGGATCGTCTGCGCGATGCCGCGCTGGGCGAAGACGCTGCGGCCCACGAAATAGGCTTTGACGAGGTCGAGGTAGGCGGCGGCGATCGCGGGCGGGCCCCATGCCTCCCCGATGCCCTGCACGCCATCGTCGGTGTCGAGCAGGATAAGGCCGGCGCCGCGGACATGCGTGAGCCCGCGCGCCATGCCGTACGCATCCGCCTCCGGCATCGCGTACTGGAGCGGCACAAGGCGAAGGTCACGTATACGGCTCATGCGGCGCATTCCACGGTCGGAGACGGCGTCCCTGAAACAGGGCGGCGGGCCGGCGCATCCGATCACCGGATGCCGCGTTCGACAAGCCTTCCGGGGAAGCATGCGCGGCAGGGGAGCGTTTGTCGGAAGCGGGTGAGCTGTGTGCTGCTCATGATGCCGGCGCTTGCGGATGACGTTTCATCGGTTGTCCGCGTGAGACGGAGACCGATGCGGGGCATCACGCGCGACCGATGAGGTTTATCCCGGTCTGCTCGTACGAGAGCGAGGGGAAGAAGGCGCGGTGCGTCACGCAAGGTCCCCTCTCCCGCCAGGCGGGAGAGGGACAGGGTGAGGGTGCTGCGCTGAGACGCAACCTTGCGGTTGTGCTGGTGGACGCAACCCTCACCCCGACCCTCTCCCGCAAGCGGGAGAGGGGAAAGCCGCGACCGTTCGGAAGGCTCCCGATAGCGTGTGAGGGCCGGCGGTCGCAACGGCTTCGGTCCTGCCGCCTCAGATCCCCGTCGGCGACCGGAGAGGGCTGCCATCCACCAGCCGCGCGAGGGCGAACGGCGCGGGGTCGACCACGGCGGGCGCACCCGTCGCGAGATCGGCCGCGAGCCGCCCGGCACCCGGACCGATGCCGAAACCATGGCCGCTGAACCCCGCCGCCACGACGAGGCCCGGCAGCGCGTCGACCGGCGAGATGACCGGCACCGCATCGGGCGTGGAATCGATCCAGCCCGCCCAGACCCGGGCCGCCCGGATGCCGGCGAGTTCCGGATAGGTGGCGACGATCGCCTGCAGCGTCGGCTCGACGATGCTGGTCTTGGGTCTGGGATCGAGCACGCGCATCCGTTCGAACGCCGTCGGCTTGTCGAACGACCACTTGCCATGCAGCGCGTCCGGCCCCTCGAGGAAGGATCGCCCGAAACGCAGCTCCACCAGCTTCCAGTTCTTCCGCAGGCTCGGCAGGAACTTGCGCGCGTAGCGGATGCCCGCCGGTGTCAGCTCCAGCCGTCCGCGTGCCTTCGCGGCGATGAGGTAGCCCCCGTCCAGCAACGGCGTGAGCACGAAATCCGGCGTCCACAGCGGGCCGGCGCTCACGCTCTTCGCGGGCGTGGTCGCGAAGACGGTGGAGTGGACCGAGGATTGGGGCATGTCCACGCCATGCCGGCGCAGGAACATCGACGCCCAGGCGCCGGCGGCGAGGATCACCGCCTGCGTGCGGATGCGTCCCTTCTCCGTGAACACGCCGCTGATCCGCCCGCCGGTCGTGTCGAGGCCGCGCACTGCGCAGTTCTGATGCAGGGTCACGCCCGCGGCGCGGGCGGCCTTCGCCATGGCAGGCGCGGCCATCGCCGGTTCCGCCCTGCCGTCGCGGGGGGAGACGACGCCGCCGATCCAGTCCTGTTCGTTGCCCGGCGTCAGGCGCCTGGCCTCCGCCGCGTCGATCATGCGCACCGGCGCCTGATAGGCGCGCGCCATGTCCGCCCATGCCTCCCAGGCCGCGAGCTGCTGCGGATCCTTCGTCACGTAGACGAGCCCGTTGCGGCGGAAACCCGTATCGGCGCCGATCTCCTCGCCCAGCCGCCCCCAGATCTCGAGGCTGTGCTGCATGAGCGGGATCTCGCGCTCGTCGCGGTTCAGCAGGCGGCACCAGCCCCAGTTGCGGCTCGACTGCTCGCCGGCGACCACGCCCTTCTCCAGCAGCGCGACCGAATGCCCCGCCCTGGCGAGCGCGTATGCGGCCCCGACGCCGACGATGCCGGCCCCGATGACGACCACGTCCGCCGCCTCGGGAAGCGCCGGATCGCTTTCGACCGGGTCCAGCAGCCTCGTTCCGGTCATCGTGCCCGCCCATTCATGCCGGCTGATCCCGGCTTCATCGTGCGCATGCTTCTGCTTCCGGCGTATCGCTGGTTGAGGGTGTTTCCGTCAGGAGCGCGAGTACCCGCCGCACCCGCGGCGGGATCGAGATCGGGCGCCTGCTCTCGGGATCGACGTAGACATGGACGAAATGCCCCGAGGCGGCGGGGGCCGACTCGCCGTTCGCGAAGACGCCGATGGCGTAGGTGACGGATGTCGTGCCGATGCGGCTGACGAACAGCCCGATATCGATGATATCGTGGAACACGATCTCCCTGTGATACCGGCACATGGTCTCGACCACCACCGGCAGATACCCCTCGTTTCGGAGGAGGTTCAGCCCGTTCTCCGTCATGAACTCCACGACGGCGGTATCGAAATACTCGTAGTAGACCGTGTTGTTGATGTGCCCGAACGGGTCGCTGTCGTTCCACCTGGGTTTGATCCGGACGAAGTGCCGGAACTGGTCTCGGTGCGGCGGCGGCGTTCGGGTCATGGTCGCTTCTTCAACTGCGGCATCAGTGGAGAGAACGCGCAGGCTACGCCGGGAGCGGGGCGGGGTGGCAACCCGCCACGCGGATGCGCCGGACCTTCGACCCGCTGGCGGTATCGGGCGGGAACCGTGCGGCTCCGCGCGTGGAAATCAAGGGCGGCTTCCGCATCAGGCCGGCTTGCCCGTCCGCCCGCGCATGCCGTCATGCGGAACGCGGGCGCCGGGAGATGGCGACGAGCTTGCCCGGCCGCGGAACCACGCCGTGCCGGATGAAGAATGCCTCCGACCCGTTCAGGGCCTCGCCGTAGATGGCCGTGCCGCCGAGATCGCGGAGAAGGGCTTCCATGAGCCTGCCGCCGATCCCCCGCCCCTGGCGCTCCGGATGGACGGCGATCTCCGCGATCCAGCTCACGCTGACCCGATCGGTGAAGGCCCGCACGTAGCCGACGACGCGACCCCCTTCCTCGGCGAGTACCGTATAGACCGCGCCGCCGAACATCGCGCGAAGCGCGGGACTGTCGTGGGTGCTGCCCCATCCGACCGCGGTCATCAGCTCCGCCAGGCTCTCCCAGTGGATCGTCTCCGGCATCGCCACGATCCGCGGATCGGGGTGCAGGGCGCCGGCCGTGTCGGGCATGATCAGCCGCCAAGCTCCATCGTCGCGCGCTCCGCGCCGCCGGCGGCGAGATCGGCTTCCTCCGGCGAGAATCCCGCCTCGGCCAGCACCTCGCCCGTGTGCTCGCCCAGCGCCGGCGCCTGACGCGACGGGGCCGGCCTGCTCGCGCTCCAGCGCGTCGGGATCCGCATGCTCAGCACGTCGCCTTCGGTCGGGTGGCGCACTTGCGCGAAGAACCCCACCGCAGTGAGGTGCGGGTCGTCGCGGATCGTCCGCAGGTCGTGCATGGGGGCGTAGGGGATGTCCGCTGCGTCGAGCAGCGCCGCCCACTCCTGCGTGCCGCGCTGCCGGATGATGGCGGCGAGGGCGGCATGAAACGCATCCGCATGGCGCACGCGGCCGGCCTGCGTGGCGAAGCGCGGATCGTCCGCGCAGCCGGTGGCGTGCCGGAAGGACCGCCAGTGCCGGTCGTTGTAGATCAGCATGCAGATATGGCCGTCCTGCGTCGCATACGGCCGGCGCTGCGGCGCGAGCAGCCGCCCGTAGCCGCCCGCGTCGCTCGGCGGGCAATGGGTGAGGCCGCCGAGATGATCGCCGAGCACCAGGCTCGCCATCGTCTCGAACATCGGCACCTCGACGCTCTGCCCTTCGCCGGTGGCGTTGCGGTGATGCAGCGCGGCGAGGATGGCGATCGCGGCGTGCAGCCCCACGGCGCGGTCGGCGATGTTCACCGGGACGTAGCGCGGCGTCCCGTCGCCGCTCGCGGCCATCAGGCCGGCGATGCCCGATGCGCCCTGCACCAGGTCGTCATAGGCGGGGCGGTCGGCATAGGGGCCGTCCTGCCCGTAGCCGCAGGCGGCGACATAGACGATGCGCGGGTTGGCGGCCCGCAGCGCGGGGTATCCCAGCCCCAGCCGCTCCATCGCGCGCGGACGGAGGTTGTGCACCAGCACGTCCGCCGTCTGCGCGAGGCGCAGCAGGGCGCGGCGGCCGGGGTCGGTCTTCAGGTCCAGCACGATGCCGCGCTTGCTGCGGTTGGCGTGCAGGAACATCGGCCCCATGCCGCCGCCCCGGCTGGGTCCCACGCCGCGGATGATGTCGCCGCCCGGCGGCTCGACCTTGATCACGTCCGCGCCCAGGTCGCCGAGGATCGAGGTGGCGTAGGGCCCCATCACCACGCTGGTGAGGTCGAGGATGCGGACCCCCGCGAGTGGCCCCACGGTCAGGCGCCTGCCGGCGGGTCGTAGGCGCGGACCGGCGGCGGCGTACCCTCGAACCGTTCGCACTGCGCGACCGTCGTCTGCCCGCAGCTTCCCTGCGCGAGGCGCGAGGTGCCCCGGTCCAGCGTCAGCACGTTCGGATTGCCGTGCACGCAGACCGGCCGGTCCGCATTGCCCGGCGCCGGGTCGTACCAGGCGCCGGTGGAGATCTGGATCACGCCCGGGGCGACGGTGTCGGTGACGGAGGCGGCGGCGAGGCAGGCGCCGCGGTCGTTGAACAGGCGCACCACATCGCCATCGGCGATGCCGCGCGGGGCGGCGTCGTCCGGATGGATGCGCACCACTTCCCGCCCGTCGCGCTTGGCCGCCTGCGAGTGCGCGGCGAAATCGAGCTGGCTGTGCAGCCGCGTGGCCGGCTGGTTGGCGATCACCCGCAGCGGGTGGCGCGCATCGGTCTGTTCGAATGATTCGAACCAGCATGGATGACCGGGGCAGTCGTCGTAGCCGAAGCCGGCGATGGTATCGGAGAACAGCTCGATCCGCCCGCTCGGCGTGTCCAGCGGATGCGCGGCGGGATCGGTGCGGAAGGCACGCAGGGGTCCGCCATCGTCGGGGCGGGACGGCAGCGTGACCGCGCCGCGCTCGCGGAACGTGTCGAAATCCGGCGCCTCCAGCCCCTGCGCGGCGAGTGCGGCGCGGGTGGGCTCGTACAGATGGCGCATCCACTCTTCCGCGTCGCGGCCCTCGGTATAGGCCTCGGCCACGCCCATGCGCGCGGCGAGCGCGGAGAAGATGGCGTAGTCGTCGCGCGCCTCGGAGAAGGGGGGTGCGACGGGGCGCATCGCGGTCATCAGCGGATCGGTCGCGGCCGCGCCGATATCCTCGCGTTCCAGCGTCATCGTCACCGGCAGCACGATGTCGGCGTGGCGCGCGGAGGGCGTCCAGGCGGTCTCGTGCACCACCAGCGTGTCGATCCGCGCGAAGGCGCTGCGCAGCCGGTTCAGGTCCTGGTGGTGATGGAACGGATTGCCGCCCGCCCAGTAGACCAGCCGGATGTCGGGATAGGTCAGGTTCAACCCGTTGTACTCGAACGGCGCGCCGGGGTTCAGCAGCATGTCCGTGATGCGCGCCACCGGGATGAAGGCGCGCACGCCGTTGCGCCCCTGCGGCATGGTCGGGATCGGCACCGCGTTGGGCCGCCGCCCGTAATGGCCCATCGCGCCCATCGCGTAGCTGTAGCCGCCCCCGGGCAGGCCGATCTGGCCGACCATCGCGGCGAGTGCGGCGGCGGCCCACACCGGC
>JBBCJT010000192.1:0-6581 GCA_037190665.1 Rhodovastum atsumiense
CATGGCGCTGGACCTGCCGCTGGAGCAGCGGCAGGCGCTGGTGAACCACATCCCGGTGGCGGATGCCGTCTGCTACCTGTTCGGCTTCTGGGGCGAGGTGTTCTACGTCGCCGCGATCCTGCCGAAGATGATCAAGGTCGATCTGGAGCGGGAAGCGCGCAAGCTGGAAGCCGAACTCGGGCTCAGCGACACGCCCGCCCATGTCGCCTCCGCCTATCGGGCGCTGGCGTTGCGGGGCTTCCTGCTGCCTCAGGGCAGTTTCGCGACCGTGGGCGCATTGGAAGCGGAAGCAGCGGCACAGGGGTTCCGCCTGTTCGTCGCGCGCATCCGCCGCGATGGCGCGCTGGTCGACGTGGGCGAGGACACCGCGCTGCGCCCCGGCGACATCCTCGCCATCGCGGGCCGGACCGGGTGGGTGACCGAATTCGCCCATCTGCGCCTCGGTGCAGAACAGGACGATGCGGACCTGCTCGACATGCCGGTCGAGACGCTGGACGTGGTGGTGACGAAGAGCGGCAACGCGGCCGGGCGCACACTGGGCGAGCTGGCCGACGACCATGGGGCGACGCGCGGGCTGTTCGTGCGCGGCATCCGCCGCGGCGGGACCGACATTCCCCCTGTCCTCTCGACCCGCCTCGATCCCGGCGACGTGGTGACGCTGGTCGGGGCGCCCGACAGGGTGGAGGCATCCGCCGCACGGATCGGCTTCGCGGAGAAGCCGAGCGTGTCGACCGACATGTTCACCCTCGGCTTCGGCATCGCCGTGGGCTGCCTGATCGGCCTGCCGACGCTGGTCCTCGGCGGCGTGAATCTCTCGCTGTCCACCTCGGTGGGTACGCTGCTGGCCGGGCTGTTCTTCGGCTGGCTGCGCTCGGTGCGACCGATGCTGACAGGGCGCGTGCCGGAGGCGTCGCAGGCGTTCATGGTGAATTTCGGTCTGGCCGGGTTCGTGGCGATCACCGGGCTGCACGCGGGGCCGGTGTTCTTCTCCGCGCTCGCCGAAGTGGGCATCTGGCTGTTCATGGCCGGCATCGTCTGCACCTGCGTGCCGCCGACGATCGGCGCCTTCTTCGGCCGCTACGTGCTGAAGATGAACCCGGTGCTGCTGCTCGGTGCCGTCTCCGGCGCACAGACCATGACGGCGGCGATGGTCGCGGTGCAGGAGCGGGCCAAGAGCCGCGCGCCCGTGCTCGGCTTCACCGTCCCCTACGCGCTGGGAAACATCATCCTCACCACATGGGGCACCGTCATCGTCCTGCTGATGAGCCCGTAGAAGCTACGCAGCGAAGGGGCCGCCCGTCCCGCCGGCGCTACGCCGCCGCGGCGCCCGGGAAATGGCACGCCACCTCCTGCGCGCCATACCTTGTCAGGCCCGGTTCCACCTCCGCGCATATGGCCTGGGCGCGCGGGCAGCGGGTGCGGAAGCGGCAGCCGGTGGGCAGGTTGGTGGGGCTTGGGGGCTCGCCTTCCAACGCGAAGGTGTCGGTCACGCGCGGCCCGCCGATCTGCGGGATCGCCGCTAGCAGCGACTGAGTATAGGGGTGGGCGGGCGCGTTGAAGATCGCTTCCGTGTCGCCGATCTCGACGATACGGCCGAGGTACATCACCGCCACGCGCGGGCAGATCAGCCGCACCACCGCCAGATCGTGGCTGATGAACAGGTAGGTCAGGTTGAATTCCTGCCGCAGCGCCAGCAGCAGGTTCAGGATCGTCGCCTGCACCGAGACATCCAGCCCGGATGTCGGCTCGTCAAAGATCACCACGCTGGGCTTCAGTGTCAGGATACGCGCCAGCCCCACGCGCCGCTGCTGACCGCCGCTGATCTCGTGCGGATAGAGGTCGAGATGCGTCGCGGGCAGGCCGACCGCCGCGAGGATCTCCACCACCCTCGCCTCGCGTTCGGCTTCCGACAGGGTCGTGTGCACCACCAGCGGCTCGTGCAGCGCGGCGCGGATGGTCCAGCGCGGATCGAGCGAGGCCCCGGGATCCTGGTAGCAGTACTGCAGGTGCTCGCGGAACTTCCGGCTCTGGTACGGGGTCAGGCCGGCGATGTCGTTGCCTTCGAACACCACCCGGCCGGCGCTGGCGGGATGGATACCCATCAGCGTTTTGCCCAGCGTCGACTTGCCGCAGCCGGACTCGCCGACGATGCCGAGAATCTCCCCACGGGATACGTCGAACGACACGTCGTCCAGCGCCTTCAGCCAGCCGACGCGCCGCTTCCAGGCATTGCGTACCGGGAAGTACTTCCGCAGCTCCGCCACCTGCAGCACAGGCGCCCCGGTCATGCCGCGTGCTCCGTGACGGCGAGCGGATGGTAGCACCGCACGCGATGGTCGTCCTCGACCGCCGTGATGCCGGGCCGTGCGTCCCGGCACTCGGCAGTCGCGCGGTCGCAGCGCGGGTGGAAGCGGCAGCCGGGTGGCGGGTCGATCAGGCGGGGTATCTCGCCGGCGATGCCGCGGATGACGCCGGAGGAGGACGGCAGGCTCTCCAGCAGCTTGCGGGTGTAGGGGTGGCTCGGGCGGTCGAAGAAGCCGGTGACCGGCGCCTCCTCCACCTCCTGCCCGGCATACATCACGGTGATGCGGTCGCAGATTTCCCAGGCGGCGCCCAGATCATGCGTGGTGAACAGCACGGCAACGCCACGGTCGCGCGCGAGCTGCTTCAGCAGCTTAAGAATCTGCGCCTGCACCGTCACATCCAGCGCCGTGGTCGGCTCGTCGGCGATCACCAGGCGCGGCTCGGTCAGCAGCGCCATGGCGATCATCAGGCGCTGGCGCTGACCGCCCGAAACCTCGTGCGGATACTTCTCCAGCACTGCTTCCGGGTTCGGCAACTGCACCAGGCGCAGCATCTCGATCACCCGCGTGCGGTCCGCCGCACGGCGGGCGCGGCCGCGCATCTGCCCCTCCAGCGGGGACTTGAACCGCATCAGGTCGAGGATCTGCGTGCCGATCGAGAAGACGGGGTTGAACGAGGTCGACGGGTCCTGCGGGATGTAGGCGATCTTGCGCCCCCGGACCTCGCTGGCGAGCGCGGCTTCCGACATGCGCAGCAGGTTGGTGCCGAGAAAGAGGATCTCGCCGCCTTCGATGCGAGCCGAGCCGCGCGGCAGGATGCCCAGGATGGATCGCGCCAGTGTGGTCTTGCCGCAGCCGGATTCGCCGACCAGCCCGCGGATCTCGCCCGGACGCATCGACACATCCACACCGTCCAGTACGCGCGCGACGCCTGCATCGGACGCGAACGCGACCCGAAGGCCGCGCACCGCGATCAACTCATCGCTCATGTGCGCTGGCGCGGCGAAGGCGGGGATCGAGCACGTCGCGCAGGCCGTCTCCCAACAGGTTGAAGCCCATCACGACCAGGAAGATCGCGAGGCCGGGAAAGGCTGCGTACCACCACGCCATCGGCAGGAACTCGCGCGATTCGGCGATGGTGCGGCCCCATTCCGGTGTGGGCGGCGGCGGGCCGAGGCCGAGGAAGCCCAGTGTCGCGGCGGTCAGGATCGTGCCGCCCATGCCGATGGTGGTGCGCACGATGATCGACGACGAGATCGAGGGCAGGATGTGCAGCACCATCACCCGCCAGGGTGAGCAGCCCAGCGCGATCGCCGCCTCGACGAACGGCTCGTTGCGGCAGGATCGCGTCTCGGCGAACACCAGCCGTGCCCAGAACGGCCAGTATGTGGCCGACAGGGCGAGGATCACGTTCTGGATCGACGGGCCGAGCGTCTGCGCGATCGCGATCGCGAGCACGATCTGCGGCACGGCCAGGAACACGTCGGAAACCCGCATCAGCCCGTCGCTGAGAATGCCGTCGTAATAGCCCGCAACCAGACCGATCGGCACGCCGATCACCACCGCGACGGCGATGGCGGTGACCGCAATGGTGATGGTGATGCGGGCGCCGAACAGCAGGCGCGAGTAGATGTCGCTTCCCATCCGGTCCGTGCCCAGCCAGTTCGCCTCGTTGGGTGGTGACAGCCGGATGGCGGTGTGGAAGTCGGCGACGTCTCCGGGATGAGTGGAAAGCCAGGGCGCGAAGGCGGCGACCAGCACCAGCAGGACGATCAGCACCAGACCCAGCATCGCGGCCCGGTCCTCGGCCAGTTTGCGAAGTACCCGGCGCATCAGCGGCTCTCGCGCGGGTCGATCATGCCCTGCAGGATGTCGACCACAAGGTTGACCACGATGAACATGGTGCCGGCCACCAGCGTGAAGCCCATCACCGCATTGTAGTCGGAGCTGAGGATGGAGTTCACCGCGAAGAGTCCCAGGCCCGGCCAGTCGAACACCGCCTCCACCACCACGGCGCCGGCCAGCAGGATGCCGAAGATGAGGCCGATCTGCGTGACCGTCCCGATCAGCGCGTTGCGCAGCACGTACTTCCAGATCACCAGCCGCCGCGGATAGCCCATCGCGGTCTCGTACAGCACGTAGTTGCTGGAAAGCGCGTTCAGCACGCCGGCGCGGGTAAAGCGCACGATGGTGGCGGCGGCGGGCAGCGCCAGCGTCGCCACGGGCAGCATCATGTGGTGCAGGGCATCGATCAGGATCTCGCTATCCTGCATCAGCAATGCGTCGATGATGTAGAAGCCGGTGATCGGCTCCGGCCCCCAGCCCTCGACGCGGCCGGTCAGGGGCGTCACTCCCAGCCGCATCGAGAAGGTGAGCTGCAGGATGATCGCCACCCAGAAACTGGCCATCGCAAGGCCCGCGATCGTCACCACCCGCAGCACGTGATCCAGCCAGGAGTTGCGATAGAGCGCGCTGACGACACCGAGCGGCACGCCGATCACGCTGGCCACCAGCACGGCGGCGATGGCGAGTTCCATCGTGGCCGGCAGCCGGCTTGCGAGGTCGTCGGCGATGGGGCGGCCGGTATAGATGCTCTGCCCCATCTCCCCCTGCAGGACCGAGACGATGTAGCGGCCGAACTGGACGTATACCGGCTGATCAAGCCCCAGCTTCGCACGCACGGCCGCGACCGTCTCGGGCGATGCGTTCTCCCCGGCCAGAAAGGCCGCCGGATCGGCCGGGATGACGTGGCTGATGAAGAAGACGATCGCCAGCAGGCCCACCAGCGTCGGCACCAGCCACAGCAGCCGGTTGACGATCAGGGCAAGCGTCCTCATCGGCGCGCGCCTTCGATACCGGGCGGGAAGACGCGCGCGGTCGCGATCAGGATACGCTGACCCAGCGCATCTCCTGCCCGTCCCCGATCGGACAGAAGCGGACGCCCGAGACGTTCTTGCGGTACGGCCCGAACCACTTCGTGTTGTGCACGTAGAGGCCGGCCGCGTCCTCGCTGGAGAGCTTCGCCACCTGCTCGTACAGCGGCGTCCGCTTGGCCTGATCGGTGGTGGCCAGCGCCTCGTCCAGCAGCTTGTCTACCGCAGGGTTGGAATAGAAGCTGATATTGCCGGAACCGCGCCGGTTCGAGGCCAGCAGCTCGCCCGCCCAGTTGTGCGGATCGGCGTAGTACGTGCTGCGCCACAGGAAGTGCACGTCGAACATCTGCTCCGGGTCGCGATAGCGCTGCGACGCCACGGGGTGCGGCTCATTCATCAGGCGGGTCTGGACGCCGATACGGTTCAGGCCGTTCTGAAGAAGGGCGGCCGCCTGCATCGACTGCTCGTATCCGACCAGACCGGCGACCACGATCTCACGCATCGGGCCCTGTACCTTGGAGAGGTACATCTTCGCCTTCTCCAAGTCGTAGTCGTAGCCGGCCCAGTTCTTCGGCGCCCCCCACATCGGGTTCGGGATGACCTGCGTATTCCGCACCACCGAACCGCCGAGCACGTTGTTGATCCAGCCATCGTAGTCGAAGGCGTGGCAGATCGCCTTGCGGAAGTTCACGTCGCTGGTGGGGTGCCGGCCATAGTGCATGGAGGCGTAGAACAGCCGGGTCGACTCCGCATCCATCATGTTCATGTTGGGATCGGCCTGCAGCCGCTTGATCTGGTCCATCGGCATGTAGGGGTCGCTGCCCTGGAAGTCGCCGCGGATCAGGCCCAGTACGCGGCTGTTCACCTCGGCCACGTAGCGGAAGTCGATCTCTGCCAGCTTCGCCGGCCCGAGGAAGTGCTGATCGTTCCGGCTCGCCAGGAAGCCGCGCGCAGGGTCGAACCGGCGGAGGACGAATGAACCCGAGCCTGCATCGTTGGTGGCGAGCCAGGCCTCACCCCAGTCACCCGACTTCTCGTTCTTCTTCACCAGCGCGCTGTTCACGACATACAGGTCGTGCAGGCAGGCGGCGAAGATGGCCGAGGCGGCCTTCAGGTTGAACTCGACGGTGAGCTTGTCTGGAGCCTTGGTGCTGCCGGGATCGATCAGCGGCGCGAACAGGCCGTACGCACCCTGCTTCAGCGCGAGGATGCGCTCCATGGAGTATACCACGTCGGCCGAGGTAAGCTCTGCGCCGTCGTGGAACTTGATGTTGGGGCGAAGCTTGAAGGTGTAGCGCAGCCCGTCGTCGCTGGCGGTGAAACTCTCGGCCAGCCACGGTTCCAGCTTGGGCGGATTGTCGAGCCAGCGCATCAGACCGTCGTACAAGTTCAGACGATAGGCCAC
>JBBCJT010000193.1:0-5049 GCA_037190665.1 Rhodovastum atsumiense
GCGAGTTCCGCCGTGACCTGCCGGGCGCGCTCCGGCTGCATGACGCCGAGCACGGGCGCCGCGCGATTCTCCTTCATGCGGTCGAGAACCTCCAGCAGAACGGGAAGGTCGAGTTCGTTGAAGATCGCCGCGGCATCGCGCGGGCGCATCGCTTCATAGGTGCGGACAAGGCCGCGCCAGCCCGCCTCGCTGCGGTCGCGCTGCGCACGGGCCATGGCGTCGAGGCGCTGCTGCAGCGCGGACAGCTCCTCCACGCGCGCCGCCACCCGCTGTTCGATCGCGCCGAGCATCAGCTCGCGGTCCGCGATCGCACGCTCGCGCCGGTCGAGTTCCAGGCGACGCGCGCGCAGATCCATCAGCAGGGCGCGCTCGGCCGCATCCGCGAGCGGGGCAGGCTCGTCCAGCAGCGACTGCGTGGGCGCGACGCTGCGCGGCGGCTCCGCGGCGGGTGCCTGCGGCGCTTCGCGTGCCGGCGCGGCCTGCGCACCCGGCGGGGCCGGCGCGCGTGCGAGGTCGGCGGCACGCAGGCCGATGAGGCCGGCGCAGGCCGCCATCGCCAGCGGCAGGGGACGCAGCATGCGCCTCATCGGCCGAGCCCCAGCGCACGCAGCATCCGCCGTTCCCGGTTGTCGACCATCATGTCCGGCAACGGCGCCGCCTCCGGCCCGGCCATCGCGGCGACGCCCGCGGACCGGCGCGCATCGCGCACGATCGCTTCCAGCCGGTCGGCGAGCGCCACACCGCGTTCGATCATGTAGGCGAGGTCGGATTGCAGCGTCTCGGCATCGCCGACACGCACGGTCAGGCCGCGGCACGCGCCCTCCGTCAGGCCACGCAGCTTGGCGGCACCCTGCTCGGCGAGGTTCGCACTCTCCTGGAAGCCCTGCATGGCTTCCATCAGCGCGCCGCGTTCCCCGCGCAGCACGCGGAGCGCCCGCTCGAGCCGCGCGGCCCGCCACAGCGTGACCGCGAGCAGCATCAGCACGCCAAGCTCCACCGCAAGGCTGAGATAGCCGCCCATCATCACTGCACCAGCATCTCGACGAACAGCACGTCGGTGACGCGCGCGGGCGCGATGGCGATGTTGGCGCGCGCAACCAGCTCTTCCTTCAGCCGGTGCGTGCCGGCCGAACCGCGCAGCTCCTCGGGCCGCAATTCGCGCAGCAGCGTCTGGAACAGATCGACGATGCGCGGCATCTGCGCGGCCACGGCCGCCTCATCCGCCTGCGCCGCTTCCACCTTGGCCCGCAGCTTGACGAAGACGGACCGGCGGCCGGCGGTGTTCAGGTTGGTGACGATATCGGGGATGTCGATCAGCACCGGCATCGTGGCAGCGACGGGCGCGCGATCGCGCGGCAGGCCGAGCCAGCCCGGCAGCAGGCCGCTGAACCATAGCCCACCGCCCGCGCACAGGGACGCGGCAGCGGCGAGCAGCAGGATCAGCCGCCCTCGCCCGCCCGACGTCCTGGCCTGCGTCCCGGCCTCGTGAGCCGGCTCCGGTGTCATCGCTGCCGCGTCTGCGCTCATCGCCCTTTCTCCGCGCCGTTCTGGCGCCCGGCAGAAATGGCGCGTGGCGGTTAACGTCGCGTTGCGGGGCGATGCACAGGCGGCAGGTTTTGCCGCTTCAGGCCGCATTACGGCGCGATGCGGCTGGCACGGCAGTTGCGGGGAAGCGATCCGGCCGCAGGAGGCGCCCCGTGGAGAATGCCCTGACGATCGCGCTGTCGCGCGTGGTTTCCCAGCAGAGAGGCGTGGAGGTCCGCGCCCACAACATCGCCAACGCCGCGACCCCCGGCTACCGGGCGGAGCGGATGCTGTTCTCGGACTATCTGGTCCGGCAGGCGCGCACCGCGGACCCTGCCGGCGGACGGGTGCTGCAATACGTGCAGGACCGCGCGACGTGGCGCGACAACGCCCCGGGCGCGCTGTCCCAGACCGGCAATCCACTCGATCTCGCGATCGCCGGCGAAGGCTTCTTCGTCGTCGCCACGCCGGAGGGTGAGCGCTACACGCGCGCCGGCCGGTTCACGCTCGACGGTGACGGCCGCATCATCGATGCCTCGGGCAACGCGTTGCAGGGCATTGCCGGCGCGCTGCTGATTCCGCCTGACACCGGTCCCGTGACGATCAGCGCCGAGGGCGCGGTCGCGAACGACCAGGGCGAGATCGGCCGCCTGCGCATCGTCCGCTTCGAGGACGAGAACCGGCTGCGCCGCGAAGGCGACCGGCTGTTCCGCGCCGAGATCCCGCCGCAGGACGTGCCGCAGCCGAAAGTGGTCCAGGGCGCGGTCGAGGAAAGCAACGTCCGCAGCGTCGTCGAGCTGACGCTGCTCATGGAAGAGATGCGCGAGTTCCAGATGGCGACCACCTTCATCGAGAAGGAAGCCGAACGCCTCGCCTCCATCCCCGACCGCATCCTGCGCAGCCGGCGAAGCTGAACCGCACGTCCGCGCCACCCACGAACAACCGCCGAGAAGACACGGGAAGGATCCAGATGCGCTCGATGCATATCGCCGCCACCGGCATGCTGGCCCAGCAGACCAACGTGGAGGTCATCTCCAACAACATCGCGAACATGAGCACCACCGGCTACAAGCGCCGGCGGGCCGAGTTCCAGGACCTGCTGTACCAGAACCTCCGCCGGGTCGGCTCCACCAGCAGCGACACGGGCACGGTGATCCCCGCCGGCGCGCAGGTCGGCCTCGGCGTGAAGACCGCCGCGGTCTACCGCATCACCGAGCAGGGCAACCTGCAGAACACCGAGAACCGCTTCGACATCGCGATCCGCGGCAACGGCTACTTCCAGATCCTGCTGCCGTCCGGCGACACCGCCTACACCCGCGACGGCACGTTCGGCCTGTCGCCGGAAGGCGTGATCGTCACCGCGGACGGCTACACGCTGCAACCCGGCATCACCATCCCGAACAACGCCCGCGACGTGACGATCAACGCGAGCGGCGAGGTGCTGGTGGCCTTCGACGGGCAGGTGGAATTGCAGAACGTGGGGCAGGTCCAGCTCGCGATCTTCCCCAACGAGGTCGGGCTGGAGGCGATCGGCGAGAACCTGTTCCTCGAGACACCGGCCTCGGGCGATCCGCTGCAGGGCAGCCCCGGCGCGGTCGGCTACGGCAGCACGATGCAGGGCTTCGTGGAGACGTCGAACGTGAACGTCGTGCACGAGATCACCAGCCTGATCACCGCGCAGCGCGCCTACGAGATGAACTCCAAGGTCATCACCGCGAGCGACGAGATGCTCGGCGCGCTGACGAGGCTGCGCTGATGCGTGCCGCGCTGCTCTGCGCCGCGGCGGCGTTCTGCGCGCTGCCGGCGCTCGCCGATCCCGCGCTTCGCGGCCATGTCGTGATCGACGGATCGCATGTGCGGCTGTCCGATCTCTGGAACGAGGCCGGACCGCGCGCCGGCGAGGTGATCGGCCCGGCGCCGGCGCCCGGCTCCTCGCAGATCATCGCCGCCGCGCAGCTCGCGCATATCGCGCGTATCTACGGCATCGGCTGGAAGCCCGCCCATGCGGGCGAACGTGTGGTGCTGGAACGCCCGGGCCGCGCGCTGCCGCGCGAGGAGATCGTCGAGCCGCTGCGCGCCGCACTGGCCGGCGGCGCCGATGCGCGCAATGTCGACATCGAGTTCGCCGGCTGGACCACGCCGATGGTCCCCGCGGCGGCCAGCGCGACCGTCACGGTCGAGCGCATCGCGCATGATCCGGCCACCGGGCGATTCACGGCGGTGGTCGCGATCCTCGCCGCCGGCAACGAGCCGCAGAAGCTGACGCTGACCGGCCGTGCGATCACGATGATCGAGGTGCCGGTCGCGGTGCGCCGGCTCGCGGCGGGCTCCACGGTGCAGCCGACGGATGTGCGCATGGCGCGGCTGCCGGCGAGCCGCGCGCAGGAGGCCGCGGCAGCCCCGCCCATCGGCCGCGCGCTGGACCGCGCGCTGCCGGCCGGCCAGCCCTTCCCGCCCGGTCCGCTCGCCCGCGCGCCGATGGTGCGCAAGGGGGAGCCCGTGCGTGTCGCGCTGACCTCGGGCGGGCTCAGCCTCACCCTCGGCGGGCGCGCGCTGACCACCGGCGGCCAGGGCGAGATCGTGGAGGTGCTCAATCCCGGCTCCCGCGCCGTGATCCAGGCGGAGGTGACCGGCCCCGGTCAGGCGCGCGCGCTGGGCACGCTGGTGCAGGAGCCGCGCCGATGAAGCCCGCCCTGCTGCTCGCGCTGATCCTTCCGCTCGCGGCCTGCGACACGGTCACCCGCCTCTCGGAGGTCGGGCGGCGGCCGGAGATGTCGCCCACGGCCGATCCCACAGCCGATCCGCGCTGGCGGCCGGTCTCGATGCCGATGCCGCGGCCGCAGGAGGCCGAGCCGCTCGCCAACTCGCTGTGGCGACCGGGCAGCCGCGCCTTCTTCCGCGACCAGCGCGCCGCACAGGTGGGCGATATCATCACCGTGCTGGTGAACATCGGCGACAAGGCCGACCTGAACAACGAATCGAGCCGCGACCGCTCCGGCACCGAACAGATGGGCATGCCGCGCATGCTGGGGCTGGAAAGCAGCCTCACGCGGATCCTGCCGAACACCATCGACCCGAGCAATCTGGTGCAGACCCAGTCCGCGGGCGCACAGGCCGGCAACGCCGCGATCAAGCGCAACGAGACGGTCACGCTGCGCGTGGCGGGCGTGATCACGCAGGTGCTGCCGAACGGCAACCTCGCCGTCTCCGGCCGGCAGGAGGTGCGGGTGAACAGCGAGTTGCGGGAACTCCAGGTCACCGGCGTGATCCGCCCGCAGGATATCGCCTCCGACAACACGGTGCGCCACGACCGCATGGCGGAAGCGCGGATCAGCTACGGCGGACGCGGCCAGCTCTCGGACGTGCAGACCCCGCGCATCGGCCAGCAGATCCTCGACATCCTGCTGCTGTTCTGAGGGAAGTGTGGGGCTTTGCCCCACGCCCCAGCAGGGGCGCTGCCCCTGCACCCCGCCAAGGGGCACGGCCCCTTGGATCCGCGTTTCCTCAGGAGGGCCTTCGACCAAA
>JBBCJT010000194.1:0-8390 GCA_037190665.1 Rhodovastum atsumiense
ACGATTGTTGTGGGGGAGTGGGGTCTGCCGACCGATTTGACCGAAGGTCCCCTAAAGGAATCCCGGATCCAAGGGCCGGTGGCCCTTGGTGGGGAGAGCGCGAGAGGGGCAAAGCCCCTCTCGTCTCAGCGCAGCGGCGGAGCGAAGTGCAGGCCGCCCTTGTCCCACAGCCGGTTCAGTCCGCGCGGCAGCCCCATCGGCTCCACGTTGCGCGTCCACATCTCGCCGTAGTTGCCGACCGCCTTCACCGCGTTCGCGGCCCAAGCCCGATCGAGGCCCATGGACGGGCCGATATCGCCTTCCGCGCCCAGCAGCCGGCGGATGTCGGGGTTGGTGGAGCCGGCGAGCTTGTCCACGTCCGCACCCGTCACCTCGAGCTGTTCGGCGGCGAGCAGCGCGAGCTGCGTCCAGCGCACGATGTCGAACCACGCGTCGTCGCCCTTGCGGATGAAGGCGCCGAGAGGCTCCATCGTGATCACCTCCGGCAGCACGACGAATTCCTCCGGCTTGGTCTGGCGGAAGCGGAAGCCCGACAGGCCGGTGACGTCGCGCGTGAACACGTCGCAGCGGCCGGACAGGAACGCCGCCTGGATCTGGTTGGGATCGTCGATCACCACGGGGGTGAAGCTGCCGCCGTTCTTGCGGAACCAGTCCTGCAGGATGACCTCGGTGGTCGAACCGGGCGGCACGCAGATCGTCGCGCCGTCGATCTCCTTCAGGCTCTTCACGTTCAGCGCGGTGCGCAGCATGAAGCCCTGGCCGCTGAAGTAGTTGGTGGCCGCGAAGATCAGGCCCAGCCGCGTCTCGCGCGTGGTGATCCAGGTGGTGCTGCCGAAGAGCACGTCGACCTCACCGCTCTGCACGGCCGGGAAGCGGGTCAGTCCGGTGACGGGGCGGACATGGATCTTCGCCGGATCGCCGAAGATCGCGGCGGCGAGCGCGTGGCACGAATCCACGTCGAGGCCGTGCCAGACGCCCTGCGCGTCGGGGAAGGAGAAGGGCGGGTTGTCGCCCTGCATGCCGCAGACGATGTGACCCCGCGCGCGCACCGCCTCCAGCGTCGGGCTGCGCGTCGGCGCCTGCGGCTGCTGTGCCACCGCGGCCGCCATCTGGACCACCATGCCAGCCACGACCGCGAGGCCGAACGCCCTTCGTGTCCGCATCCTTCGTCCCTCCTTGTTGCGATGCTGGTTCTATGCGCGCCTGTGCCGGCGCGGGCAACGCGGGGGCCGGCTGGCAGGCAGGTCGGGCCGGTGTAGCCTGCGCCGCACACAGCAATCGGAGCAGCGCGTGCCGCGGCAGGATTTCGACCTGGAGGGCCATCGCGGCGCGCGCTGGCTGCATCCGGAGAACACGCTGGAGGGCTTCCGCGCGACGATCGCGATCGGCGTGACGACGCTGGAGACCGATGTCGCGATGACGGCCGACGGCGTGGCGGTGGCGCATCATGATCCGCATCTCAATCCGGACATCACGCGCGGGCCGGACAGGGCGTTCCTGTCCGCGCGTGGCCCGGCGATCCGCACGCTGAGCTTCGCGGAGCTGCAGCGCTACGATGTCGGCCGCATCCGGCCCGGCAGCAACTACGCGCGCAGCTATCCCGACCAGCGCGGGCAGGACGGCGTGCGCATCCCGACCCTCGCGGACATGTTCGCGCTCGATGACCGGGTCCGCTTCAACACGGAGATCAAGACTTTCCCGAAGGAGCCGGGCCTGACCGCGCCGCCGGAGCAGATGGCCGAAGCCGTCCTTGCGGCGGCAGCGCGCACCGGTGCGACCGGGCGGCTGGTGATCCAGTCCTTCGACTGGCGCAACGTGCGCCACGTTGCCCGCGTCGCGCCTGCCGTGGCCCGCGCCTACCTGACGAGCGCCGCCACGGCGAAGGAAGCGCGGCTGTGGTGGGACGGCCCCTCGGCCGAGGATTTCGGCGGATCGGTGCCCCGCGCGGTCGCTGCCGAGGGCGCCGGCGTGACATGGGCTCCGGACTGGCAGAGCCTCACCGAGGAGCTGGTGGCCGAGGCGCACGGGCTCGGCCTGAGGGTGGTGCCCTGGACCGTGAACGCCGAGGCCGACATGGCGCGGCTGATCGGCTGGGGCGTGGACGGGCTGATCACGGACCGGCCCGACCTCGGCCGCACTGCACTCGTCGCCGCCGGTTTGCCGTTGCCGCCGCGCGCCGGCTGATACCGCCGGGTCGTGCCGATGAATTTCATCGGCAGGCGCGTGATGTCCGCGTGCAGGGTCGGTGTTCGCTGCCCTACCGGGAGAGCCTTGCGCAACGGCCGCGACGCTTCTCCCTCTCCCGGTTGCGGAAGAGGGCCGGGGTGAGGGTGCCTCCACCAGCGGCGCGACGAGGTTTCGCCTCCACATAAACCCCCTCACCCTGTCCCTCTCCCACCGGGCGCAGGGCGCAGGGCGCAGGGCAATCGCATATGGAAATTTGCGGGCGGAAGACGGGGCGAGAACGACCTGATTTCGATTTGCCGAACGCGAAGAATATTGGTCTTCGACTTCCCCATCTGGCCACGCGACCGAGGGCAGGTTCCATATGCGATTGCCCTGCGCCCGGCGGGAGAGGGGACGTTGCGTGACGGTCCTCGCCTTCTGCCTCTCGTCAGTCTCGCGTGTCCGTTCAGTCCCGCGTGTCCCGTCCCCCCCTTCGCTCCCCGCCTTCGGAGGAAGGGGCCAGAACGAGCGGGCCCTGCGGATCAGAAAGCCCTACCCCGCAGCCGCGGCCCGCGTGCCGGCGCACGGGCTCAGCCAGAGCGGCACCGGCCGGCGCACCGGGAACGGATTGCGCGCGGGCACAGCCGGGACCGGGGCGCCCTCCGCCTCCTCCTCGAGGAAGTTCGCCCGCGGGTTCGCGCGCGCCAGAAGCTCGCGCAGCTTGGGATCGACGCCGCCGCCATCGGTGATCAGGCGCTCCATCGGCGCGAAGTATTCGTGCGGGTGCGGCGTCTGGGTGGCCGCGAAGCCGGCGTAGTGATCCATCTTGAGGCCATAGAGGACGCGCACGTCGCGCACCGGCAGGATCAGCGCCTGCACCGGCGGGTAGCGCAGGATGCCGGTGACCTGCCAGCGCGGCGTGGGATCGCCCGGCTGGACCGGCGCGAGCAGCCACGGCACCGGGCACACCGCGAGCAGCGACTGTGTGCTGGGGGCGAAGCGGAAGCGCTTGTCGAGCAGGTTCGCGAGCGTCGAGCACGCCTCGACCGCGAAGATGTCCACGAACGGGTCCGCCGGCGTGCCGTTGAAATGCAGCCACAGTCCATCCGGCAGGGTGCGCATCCGGTCGCTGCCGGGAAACCTCAGATACGGGTGGCACATGCCGTGTTCGTCGCCGGGCCGCCCCCGCAGCCATGAATCGGGCCCCTTCCGCGGTTCGCGGAAGCCGGGGGGACGCTGCGGCCACCGGCGGAGACTCGTTCGGACCAATGCATCGAGAACCATGCGCGCTCGCACGGCGCCTCCTCTCCTGAGGTCGCCATCAGCAACCTATGATAGAAATACTTTATAACAGCTAGCGGAAAAGAGGTGTCCTGTCAGCGGATATTCACGTTATCGCAATGGGTTAGCGGATGTCGGCGCGGCAGGACGCTTCAGGGCCTCCGCCGAGCCGGCAGCAGTGTCGGGCCTGCCCGAAAGCAGAATCCGCTTATGAGTCATTTGAATTACTTGCGGGGTATTGCATGAAGCCCCCGTTAACGAGCAAAAATCTATCCGCTCGCAAACCATTCCTCTTTGGGTACATGCAGCGCCCGGCCTTCTTGTATCCTGTCACGCGATCGTGACCCGATATTTCGTGCGTACCGGCGCCCCCGACACGGGCGTTTCACCGGAAGGCCGGCAGGATCGCCCGGGTTCATGCCCGCCGAGGGAGGACACTTGGACGACACGGCCGATCTGCATCTCGCCGACCACGTCGCGGCCGCGGTGTGCGACGCGATCGCCGCGAGGCTGTGGACCACCACCGATCCCGCCGCGCTGGACCGGTACCTGCGTCTGCTGCGGCTGGTCTGGGCCGGAGAGACGACGCCGCTCACGGGCCGCGAACTCGACGCTTTCGCCGCGGAAGCGGCGGGACGTGGAGTGCTGCGTCTCGCCCCGCACCTGACAGAGGCCACGTTCCCTCCCGGGCTCGCGCGCCCCCTGCTCGCGCTCACTGTCGGGCTGGCACCGCATCTGCCGCCCTCCACCACGGTGGCCGTGGCTGGCGATCCGGCCGTACATATCGTGCTCACGCCGGACGGGCCGGGGGCAGCCTGGCCATCGGCACTGACGGCAGCATTCGGCGCCACCTGCGACACCGGCCCGGTTGCCTATGCGCTCAAGGTCGCCCGCGCCGCCGGCTGGCGGCCGCAGCTTCTGCTCGGCGCCGGTTCGGGCCCTCCGCCGTTGCTGCTCGCTGCTTCATCCTGACCAGACCAGCACCGTCGCCGCACAGGCGGCCGCGTTGGCGGCGAAGCTCGCCGCCATGCCCGGCGCGCGCAGGATCGGCGCGGCGAGATAGCCCAGCCAGAACGCCAGCCGGGCGACCGCGAACACCCCGCCGAGGGCGAGGATCCCCGGCACCCCCGCAGCCGGCGCGCCCGCGGCCCAGGCGGGCAGGAACACCGCGAACGGCAGCAACTGCTCGACCGTGTTGGCGATGCAGCGCTGGTTCACCCGCAGCAGCCGCCCGTCGCCGCCCTGTGTGGGATCGATCGCGCCGGTCAGGAACCGCAACCCCGCCTGCGTCAGCGTCATCGCCAGCAGCACCGCCGCGGCCGGCATCAGCGCACCGAAGGCGAGCCCGATCCGCACCGCCATGGAGTTCGCGCCCGGGTCCGCCGGGATCGCGGCCGCGAGCGTGCGCCACAGCAGCAGTGCGGCGACGATGCCCACGGCGGAAAGAAGGACGGAAAGTCCGCGCATCACCGGACCCTAATCAGGTCCGCCGAGTCACGCGGATGCCGCCCGGATCGCCGTTTGCGGGAGGGCAAACGCGACCGCGCAACATCCTCTCCCGCCTTGCGCAGGGCAATCGCACATGGCGTTGGGGACTTCTTCCCTCCGCAGCCCTCAAGATCCGGTTCCGCCGGCCGGGGGCAATTGCATTGTCCGGAGCACAACGAGGGGCAATGCGATTGCCCTGCGCCCGGCAGGAGAGCGAGGGTCCCACTTGCGCGGGAGGGAGCCTCATCGTGATGCTGGCGGAGAGAACCCTCACCCCGGCCCTCTCCCGCAAGCGGGAGAGGGAGAGATAGCGCAGCCGTTTCGCAAGGCTCCCGCAAGCGGGAGAGGGGGGAACGGCGCGGTCGCCTCGCGGGGATGTCGCCCGCTGCTACAGCAGATGCTCGATCGCCGCGCGCGTGTCGGCGGAGGGCACCACCGGCACGATCTCGAACTCCACCAGATCGGACCAGAACGCCACCCATTGCTGCAGTCTGGTCGCGTCGTCGCATTCCATGAGCTGGAAGCAGCGGTCGAAATTCGCCTCGATCCAGCTCCCGACATAGGTCAGCCCCTCCGGCGCCCCGCGACCCTCGTCGCGGAAGCGCCGGTAGACGGCCTTGGCGTCGCGGTTGCGGAACCGCTCCACCACCATGAACAGCATCAGACCTTGCCGCTCGCCCCGTCGCGGGTGGCCTTCAGCGCCGCGCGCGCCGCCTGCAGCAGCAGGCCGCTGTCGTTGGCGATGGTCACCAGCTTGAAGCCCATGTTGATCATGCGCGCCGCATAGGCGGCCGATCCGTTGTGCAGCCCCGCGGACTGGCCGCGCTTGGCCGTCTGCTCGATGACGCGCTCGTAGATCTTGAGGATCTCCGGCTCCTCGCGATCGAGCTTCGGCACGATGCCGTAGGACAGGCCGAGGTCGGACGGGCCGATGTAAACGGCGTCCACGCCCGGCACGTCGAGGATGGCTTCGAGGTTCTCGACCGCCTGCTTCGTCTCGATCATCGGGATGACGAGCGTGTCTTCGCGGGCGTGCTTGTGATAGTCGCTCGGCTCGCCGTAGATGCCGGCGCGGATCGGGCCGTTGCTGCGCGTGCCGTGCGGCGGATAGTGGCAGTACTGCACCAGCGCGCGGGCTTCCTCCGGCGTGTTCACCATCGGGCAGATCACGCCCTGCGCGCCGCCGTCCAGCACCTTGCCGACGATGCCCGGTTCGTTCCACGGAACGCGGACCATCGGCGTGTTGCCGTGCGGCTGGATGCCCTGGAAGCAGGTCACCATGGACAGGTAGTCCTGCACGCCGTGCTGCATGTCGACGGTGACGCTGTCCCAGCCCGCCTGGGCCATCACCTCGGCCGAGAAGCCGTTCGGAATGGCGAGCCAGCCGTTGACCGCCGCCTTGCCCTCTTTCCAACGCTGCTTGAGCTTGTTCGCCATATCCTCCCTTTCGGCCGAGCTGCCGGCGTGACGAACGCTAGGAGCGGGTCCGGGAGGGGTCAACGCGCCGCGCCGGCATGCCGGCACTGCGCCCGCCCGGCCCGGATTGCGCCGCCGTGGCCCGCCCGCGATCATCGCGGCCGCGACACGCACCCACCCGAGGACAGGCACCACGTGCTCCAGCTCACCGCGCAGGATCAGGCCACATCGTTTCTCGCCCGCCTCGGCGCCGCGCTCGAAGCCCGGGACATCCCCGCCGCCCTCGCGCTGTTCGGCCAGGACAGCCACTGGCGCGACCTGCTGTGTTTCACATGGTCGATCGTCACCTCCTCCGGCCGAGCGGAGATCGAGGCGATGCTGCGCGCCTGCCTCGACAGCGCCGCGCCCGGCGCGATGACGGTGGAACCCGGCTCCGCGCGCGAGGCCGATGGCGTGGTCGAGGCATGGTTCCGCTTCGAGACCGCGCGGCTGCGCGGGCGCGGCCATGTCCGGCTGCAGGACGGGCTGTGCCGGACGCTGCTGACCGCCGCGGAGGAGCTGAAGGGCCATCCCGAAACGGCCGGCCCGCGCCGCGAACGCGGCGTGCCCTACGGCGCGGAACGCGGTCGCCCGACCTGGACCGAGAGACGCGACCGCGCCGGGGCCGCGCTCGGCACCACGGCTCAGCCCTACTGCGTGATCATCGGCGGCGGGCAGGCGGGGCTGGTGCTGGCGGCGCGGCTGAACCGGCTGAACGTGCCGACGCTGGTGATCGACAGCCTCGCGCGGCCCGGCGATGCGTGGCGGCAACGCTACCGGTCGCTGCACCTGCACGACCCGATCTGGGCGAACCACCTGCCTTACATGCCCTTCCCGGATCACTGGCCGGTCTACATCCCGAAGGATCGGATGGGCGACTGGCTGGAGATGTACGCGGACGTGACCGGCGTCCACATCTGGAACTCCACCGTCGCGAAGGGCGCGAGCTACGACGCGGATGCCGGCGAGTGGACGGTGCAGGTGGAGCGTGCGGGCCAGCCGGTCACGCTGCGGCCGAAGCAGCTCGTGATCGCGACCGGCCTGTCCGGCGCGCCGCAGATGCCGGACTTTCCCGGCGCCGAGACCTTTCGCGGCGTGCAGTGCCATTCCAGCGCCTTCCTCAGCGGCGAGGCATGGGCCGGGAAGAAATGCGTCGTCATCGGTTCCAACAACTCGGCGCACGATATCTGCGCGGACCTGTGGGAGCACGGCGCGGATGTGACGATGGTGCAGCGCTCCTCCACGATGGTGGCGCGCATCGACACGATGTTCCGCATGATCACCAGCAGGCTCTATTCCGAGGACGCGCTGGCCGCGGGCATCAGCACCGAACAGGCGGATTACACGGCCGCCTCCCGTCCCTTCGCGATGCTTGCCGATCTGCATCGCGCGCTGTACCGCGACCTCCGCGAGCAGGACGCCGATTTCTACGCGCGGCTTGAAAAGGCGGGCTTCATGCTCGACTTCGGCGAGGACGAGACCGGCCTGACGCTGAAGTACCTTCGTCGCGGTTCCGGCTACTACATCGATGTCGGCGCGTCGGACCTCATCGCCAGCGGCGAGATCGCGCTGCGCAGCCGCGTGCAGGTCGCGCGGCTGCGGCCCGAGGGCGTGGAACTCAGCGACGGCAGCGTGCTGCCGGCGGAGCTGATCGTGCACGCCACCGGCTACGATGCGATGGAGACATGGATCGCGCAGCTCATCTCGCCCGAAGTCGCCGCGCGCGTCGGTCATGTCTGGGGTCTCGGCTCGAACACACGGCGCGATCCCGGCCCGTGGGCGGGAGAACTGCGCAACATGTGGAAGCCAACAAGGCAGGAAGGGCTCTGGATACAGGCGGGCAATCTCGCGCAGGTGCGCTTCTACTCGCGCATCCTGGCATTGCAGATTCAGGCGCGCATGCTCGGCGTGCCCACGCCGGTGCACGACCCCCGGACGTTCGGCTGAGCAAAGGGTGGGGCTCTGCCCCATACCCCGGCAGGGCGCTGCCCTGCACCCGC
>JBBCJT010000195.1:0-11014 GCA_037190665.1 Rhodovastum atsumiense
TCGGTCGCGACCGCCGCTACCCGATCACCAACGGCTTCACCGCACTGGTGAAATAGCCGCCCCGGCAATCCCGAACCGAGACGAGGGTACGATGAGGGTCGAGAACGTCCTGCAGACCATCGGCGGCACGCCGCATATCCGCATCAACCGCCTGTTCGGCGACGCCAGGGTGTGGATCAAGTCCGAACGCGCCAACCCCGGCGGGTCGATCAAGGACCGCATCGCGCTGTCCATGGTCGAGGCGGCGGAGGCGAGCGGCGCGCTCAAGCCGGGCGGGACGATCATCGAGCCGACGTCCGGCAACACCGGCATCGGCCTCGCGCTGGTCGCGGCGGTGAAGGGCTACAAGCTGGTCCTCGTGATGCCTGAGTCGATGTCGATCGAGCGGCGGCGGCTGATGCTCGCCTATGGCGCGACGTTCGACCTGACCCCGCGCGAACTCGGCATGAAGGGTGCGATCGCGCGTGCGGAGGAGCTTGCGGCGCAGACGCCGGGCTCGTGGATCCCGCAGCAGTTCGACAATCCGGCCAATATCGAGGCGCACGTGAACGGCACCGCGCAGGAGATCCTGGCCGACTTCCCCGACAGGATCGACGTGCTGATCACCGGCGTCGGCACCGGCGGCCACATCACCGGCTGCGCGCAGGTGCTGAAGAAGGCGTGGCCGGAGCTGAAGGTCTTCGCGGTGGAGCCGGAAGCCTCCCCGGTGATCTCCGGCGGCGCCCCGTCGCCGCATCCGATCCAGGGCATCGGTGCGGGCTTCGTTCCGAAGAACCTGCATGTCGATCTGCTCGACGGCGTGCTGAAGGTGAGCGCGGAGGATGCGAAGGAATACGCCCGCCGCTCCGCGACGGAGGAGGGGTTGCTGGTCGGCATCTCCTCCGGCGCGACGCTCGCCGCCATCGCCGCGAAGCTGAAGGAGCTGCCGAAGGGCAGCCGTGTCCTCGGCTTCAACTACGATACGGGCGAGCGTTACCTCTCGGTGCCGGATTTCCTGCCGGGCTGATCGCGTCGTACCATGGCCGCCCGCAACCTCTCCCGGCTGTCGAGGCCGATCGGAGGCGTTCTGCCGTGAGCACCGAGGAACATCCCCTGTTCGGCAAGTGGCGGATCACCAGCATGGATCCCTGGGACGCTGCGTCCACCGACCTGTCCGGGCCGGGCTACATCCGGTTCGATGCGGATCGCGGCGGCGAGTTCAAGTTCGGATCGGTCGAGGGCACGCTCGACTGCGAGATCGGCACCGAGACGGCTTTCTTCACCTGGGAGGGAAGCGATGACATGGGGTCCGTCCGGGGCGATGGCGATGCCGAACTCAAGGAAGACGGCACGCTCAGCGGCGAGATCCGCTTCGATCGCGGCGAGGAATCCTCCTTCACCGCCCGCCGCTGGTAGCGTTCAGCGGCCGGCCAGCCGCCGCCCGCAGATATAACCCCAGGTCATGAACGGCCCGATCGTGGTGCCGGTGCCCACGTTGCGCGTGCCGATCGGGTTCGCCATCGCGCCGCCGGCGGCGAACAGGCCGGGAATGACGCTGCCATCCGGCCGCAGCACCTCGCCGTGCTCGTTGGTGCGCGCCCCGCCCTTGGTGCCGAGGATCGAGCGGTTGAACGGCATCGCGAGGAAAGGTGCCCGCGCGATGGGCTGAAGCCCGGCACGGCGGCGCTTGTCGGCGGGCTTCTCGTCGCGCCGCGCGGGCCGCCCGAAATCCGGATCGTGCTGCGCCTCGGCGGCCGCGTTGAAGCGGGCGACGGACTCCGCCAGCGCCTCCGCCGGCAGGCCGGCCTGCCGCGCGAGGTCCGCCAGCGTGTCGGCGCGGCGCAGCCAGCCGCGATCGTCCCGCGCCGCCCAGCGCACCAGCGGCATCGCATCGAGCATCGTGGCGTCGCTGATGATCCAGCAGGGCAGGTGGATCGGCGCGTCGGTGGCGTCGCGCGCGTCCAGCGCCTCGCCGATGTTGAAGGTCAGTTCGTTGACGAAGCGCCGCCCGTGCCGGTTCACCAGCATCGCGTTCGGCTCGGTATGGAATGGCACCGGCATGGCGAGCACGCGACCCTGATGCCGCTTGGGGATCGACGGCGTCAGCGTCGCCTGGTCCATGTGTGCAAGCTGCGCGCCGACCGAGGCGGCCATGCGCTGCCCGTCGCCGGTATTGTCCGCCGGGCTGCCGAGATAATCGACCGGGCCGGAGAAGTGCTCGGCCAGCATCGCCGCGTTCCATTCGAACCCGCCGGTCGCGATCACCACGCCGCGCGCCGCGTGCCACAGGCGGTGCGTGCCGTTCTGCTCCACCAGCGCGCCGGTCACCGCGCCGGATGCGTCGGTCAGCAGTTCCACCACTCGCGCGCCGGTCTCGATCCGGCAGCCGGCATCGAGACAGCCGCGCAGCAGGCCGATCGTCAGCGCCGTGCCCTTGCCGCGTTCGCCCGTCAGCAGCCGGCGGAGGAGTTGGGGCAGGAGTTCGAGGCTGGTGCGGATCGGGTGGTGATAGAGATCGGTCTCGACCGCCTCGTGATAGGTGAACAGGTCGGGGATGGTGGAGCGGCAGATATGCCGCGCGAACGGACCCGCCAGCGAGCGGCGCAGCGGCAGCGGCGAGAGCATCCGGCCGCGTGGCTTCGCGCCGGGCAGGGTGCGCAGCGGATCGGGTTCGGGCGTCAGGCGGAAGCGCAACGGCGAGTGCGCCTCGACGAAGTCCAGCATCTCCGGCGCTGTCTCGACGAAGGCGCGCCAGAGCGGCGCCTCGGTCGCTGCCCACCCGTCCGGCGCGGCGGCGCTGATGTAGGTGAGCGCGTCCTCGGCGCTGTCGGCGATCCCGGCTTCGCGCGCATGGCGATTGGCGGGGATCCAGGTACCGGCGCCGGACATCGCGCTGGTGCCGCCGACCGTGTCCGCCTTCTCCAGCACGGTGACGCGGAGCCCGGCGTGCGCGGCGGCCAGCGCCGCGGTCAGCCCGGCGCAGCCGGAGCCGAGGATGAGAACGTCGGCGTGCGTCGTATCAGGCAAAACCGTGCATCGCCTCCACGATATGGCCCACCAGCTCCGGCCCCCGCACGTCCAGCGCGACGTGGCAGTTCGGCGCCTTGCTGTTGCGGATGACCGACAGCTTGCGCCCGGTCAGCGTGCGCTGGTCGCAGACGGTCATGCCCCGCGTCGGCCCCTCGGCGAGCGCGATCTCCACCGGCAGGTGGCGGTACTCGATCATCTCCGGCCGGATGAAGGGAACCAGCGCGCACGGGTCGTGCAGCGAGGCGGTGGTGATGCCGTGCACCTCCATCAGCGAGGTGCGGAAGAAGGCCATCAGGTCGCCGATCGTGCGCGCCACCCTGCCGCCGGCGCGGAGCGCCGCGATCTCCGCCTCGCCCACGCCGACGCGGCGGGTCACGTTCAGCCCGACCATCCACAGCGGCACGCCGCTGCGGAAGACGATGTCCGCCGCCTCGGGGTCCGAGTAGACGTTGAACTCGGCCACCGAGGTGGTGTTGCCGATCTGCGTGGTGCCGCCCATCACGGTGATGGCCTTCACCCATTCGGTGAGCTTCGGCTCCACCCGCAGCGCGGTGGCGATGTTGGTGTAGGGGCCGACGGCGCACAGGACCAGCTCGCCGCGATGCTGCCGCGCCGCGCGCAGGATGAACTCGACGGCGGAAATGCTCTCCGGCGGGCGGTCGGGCTGCGGCAGGTCGGCGCCGTCGATGCCGCTCTTGCCGTGGATGTCGCCGCCATGGATGGGGGGTGCCACCAGCGGCCGCGCGGCCCCCATCGCCACCGGGGTGGCAAGTCCCGCCAGCCGGCACAGCGACAGAGCGTTGCGCGTGGTATGGTCCAGCGACTGGTTGCCGAAAACGGTGGTGATGCCGATCAGGTCCAGATGCCGCGCGGCATACAGGATGGCCACCGCATCGTCGTGGCCGGGATCGCAGTCGATCAGGATCTTGGTCATCGCCTCTTGTCGCTCGGTGCACTTGCGCCGCAGCATGCCGCCGTGCTTTGCCGCGCGTCGTCAATGCCCCAGGGGACACCCGACCACATGATGCACGAAGCAATCAGCCGTCGCGCCCTGCTGGCCGGGCTCGCCGCCGTGACCGCCGCGCCGCGCCTGTCGGCGCAGGAAACGGCGCTGTCCGTGCCCTGGATGGGATGGCCCGAGGAACAGGTCCGGCCGCTGATGGCGGCGTTCGAGGCCGCCAACCCGGCGATCCGCGTCCGCGAGGAGCGGCTGCCGCTGGGCGAGCTGCTCAAGACACTGGAAGTGCGGCTCGCCGCCCGCAACGCCACGCCGGACGTCTACATCGTGGACGGGCCGCTGACCGCCTCCTACGCCGCGCGCGGCCATCTGGTCGATCTCGGCCCTGTGCTGGCGGCCGAGAAGGACCGCTTCCTGCCGTCGGCGCTGGCGCAGGGCAGTTTCGAGGGAAAGCTGTATTCCTCGCCCATCGCCACCTCGTCCCAGTTGCTGTTCTACAACCGCAAGCTGCTGGCCGATGCCGGCGTGGCCGCACCATCCGCCGATCCGGCGCAGCGGCTGACGTGGGAGGCGCTGCTGCCGATGGCGCAGAAGCTGACCAACGCCGGGTCCGGCGTGTTCGGCTTCTCCTTCGAGAACAGCTCGCGCCCCTACCAGATCCTTGCCGTGCCGCAGAGCTGGGGCGCCCCCGTGCTGGGCCCGGACGGGCTGACGGCCACGGGCTACGTGGATGGGCCGGGGATGGTGGCCTCGCTGACCTGGTACCAGCAGCTTTTCACCACCCATAAGGTCTCGCCGGCGAACGTGTTCGACAACGGCGTGATCCAGCAGATGTTCGGCGCCGGCAAGATCGCCATGGTGCTCGGCGGCACCTGGAATCTCGAAGGGTTCGAGAAGGCGGGCGTGGATTTCGGCGTCGCGCCGCACCCGTACTTCGCCGCCGGCAAGCCGGTCACCCCCACCGGCAGCTTCCATGTCGGCATCAACCCGCGCACCCGCAACGCCGCGCAGGCGCAGGCCTTCGTCAAGTGGCTCGCCATCACGCCGGCGATGGAACTGTGGCTCGACCTGCGCCCCTATCCGCCGGTGCTGAAGGAGGTGTGGGAGAAGCGGTCGAAGACCACCTTCGCAGCGCCCGCCTGGCAGATCGTGCAGCACGAACTGGTGCACACCGCCACGCCGCGCCCCGCCACGCCCGGCTACCGCGAGTACGAGGACTACCTGCGCCTCGCGCTGCAGGACATGCAGGGTGGTGCCGCGGTGCAGCCGACGCTCGCCGCCGCCGCGCGCAACATCGACCGGGAGATGCGCAAGTACCGCTGAGCCGGCGCGATGCTGCGCTCCCGTGGCGTGCATTGGTGGTTCCTCGCGCCTGCGCTGGCGGGGCTGGCCATCTTCCGCCTGCTGCCGATCCTGATCGCGCTGGTCGGCAGCCTGTTCGGCGTGTCGATCCGCGGCGACGTGCGCTTCGTCGGGCTGGACAACTTCGTGGTGCTGTTCACCGACCCGGAATTCTGGGCCTCGGTGCGGGTGACGCTGCTGTTCAACGTCATCATCAACCCGTTGCAGCTCTTCGTGGCGCTCGGTCTCGCGCTGCTGGTGCGCCCGCCCGGGCGCGGCATCATCGCCTTCCGCACCGTGCTGGTGCTGCCGATGTCGGTCTCCACCGCGCTCAGCGCGATCCTGTTCGGCCTGTTCCTGGAAAAGAACATGGGGCCGATGAACGGGCTGCTGGAGTGGATCGGCATCGGCGCGCAGCCCTTCTACCGGGACATGTATCAGGCGCTGCCGACGCTGATCGGCGTCGCGACCTGGAAGGGGGCGGGGTACTGGATGCTGTTCCTGCTCGCCGGGCTCTACGCGATCCCTGAGTCGGTGAACGAGGCCGCCGCCATCGACGGGGCGAGCCGCTGGCAGCGTTTCCGCCACGTGACCTGGCCGCTGATGAAGCGGCCGATGGCCTTCGTGCTGGTCGTGGACACCATCGCGAACTTCCTGTTCTTCGCGCCGGTCTACATCCTGACCTCCGGCGGGCCGGCGGGGTCCACCAACCTGCTGATGTTCCAGGCCTATCAGGCGGCGTTCACGCATTTCGATCCGGGCCGGGCGCTCGCGATCTCGACCGTGATCCTGTTCATCATCCTGGTCTTTGTCGCCATCGAGTTCCGGATGTTCCGCCCGGCGGAGGGAAGCTGATGTCGGGCGTAGTGGGAGAGGCGCGGGGCGGGCCGCTGCGCTACGGGCTGCTGTCGGTGGCGGCGATGGTGATCCTGCTGCCGCTGCTGTGGCTGGCGCTCGCCTCGCTGCGCCCGCAGGCGGAGATCTTCCGCCCGGCCGTGGAGTTCGGCTGGGCGACCTTCATCCCCTCGCGCATCACGCTCGCCAACTACGCCGCGCTGGTGCGGGGCGACTTCCCGCGCGCAGTGCTGAATTCCACCATCGTGGCGACCGCGACGGTGATCGCCGGCGTGCTGGTCAACTCGCTGGCCGGCTTCGCCTTCGCGGTGTTCGAGTTCCGCGGCCGGACGCTGCTGTTCGCGCTGGTGATCGCCTCCTTCATGATGCCGTTCGAGGCGATCGTGATCCCGCTGTACCTGCTGGTGAACGCCGCCGGCATGACGGACACCTACGCCGCACTGGTGCTGCCGGAAGTGGCGAGCGGGGTGGTGATCTTCCTGTTCCGCCAGTTCTTCGCCGGCCTGCCGCGCGACTTCTACGAGGCCGCGCGCGTAGACGGCGCCTCCTGGTTCACCATCTGGTGGCGCATCGCCCTGCCGCTGTCCTGGCCCACGGTCGCGACCTCCTGCCTGATGCTGTTTCTGGTGCAGTGGGACTCCTTCTTCTGGCCGGTGGTGGCGGCGAGCGGGCCGGACCACACGGTGGTGCAGGTGGCGATCGCGCGGAACGTGAACTTCGAGCAGAGCGACTGGGGCGGGCTGTTCGCCTCCACCAACCTCGCCGTGCTGCTGGCGATGATTCCGTTCCTGCTGCTGCAGCGCTTCTACGTGGGCAGCCTGGTCTCGGCGGGGATCAAGTAGGCATGGCCGTCCGGCGCATCGTCGCGAATATCGCGGTGGCGGAGATCGAGGCCGCGCGGGGGTTCTACGGCGACATCCTCGGCATGGAGGTGGTGATGGATCACGGCTGGATCGTCACCTACGCCTCCGCCGGCAGCGCCGCGCCGCAGGTCAGCTTCGCGACCGAAGGCGGGTCCGGCACACCGGTGCCCGACCTGTCGATCGAGGTGGACGACGTGGACGAGGTCCACCGCAGGATGATGCTGGCCGGCATCCGCATCGAGTACGGGCCCGCGTCCGAGCCATGGGGCGTGCGCCGCTTCTATGTCCGCGACCCGTTCGGGCGGGCGGCTGGTGAACATCCTCAGCCACCGCTGACGGCGGGCCGGCTACTCGTCCGCCTTCACCTTTCCGCGCCCCTGCTTGGTACGCGCCCGCGCGGCCTTCGACTCCAGCCGCCGCGTCTTCGACGCCAGCGTGGGCCGTGTCGCCCGCCGGGGGCGGGGCGGTTCGGCGGCGGCGGCGATCAGCGCGACCAGCCGCGCCAGCGCGTCGGCACGGTTGCGGTCCTGCGTGCGGTGGCGCTGCGCGGTCAGCACCAGCACCCCCTCCTGCGTCAGCCGCCGCCCGGCGCGGGCCATCAGCCGCGCCCTCACGGGCTCGGGCAGGGACGGGGAGTTGCGGACGTCGAAGCGCAGTTCCACGGCGGTGGAGACCTTGTTGACGTTCTGCCCGCCGGGGCCTGAGGCGCGGATGAAGCGTTCCTCGATCTCGCTCTCGTCCAGCGCGATGCCGGGCGCGACCGGGATCATGCCGGCAGCCTGTGGTTCATCGCCGCCCCTCGTTGACCAGATCGCGGAGTGACATGCCGCCGAGGCTCAGGCCCCGGCCGGCGGCGATCAGGCCCTCCGCCGCCTCATGCGCCCGTGCACGGTCGAAACCCGATTCGGCGGTCGGCATGCCTGCGTCGGTCGGCGTGATCGTCATGCGGCGATCCTATTCCAGATGGCCAGCCGGATAGCCATCACCCGCCGGCTTCAAGGATCGCCGCGCCCGTCCTACAAGCCGCGCCCATGGCACCGCCGCCGCTACTGCTGCTCCAGGATATCCGGCTGACCTTCGGCACCGCGCCGCTGCTCGACGGCGCGACGCTGGGCGTCGGCGCGGGGGAGCGGGTGGCGCTGGTCGGCCGCAACGGGTCCGGCAAGTCCACCCTGCTCAAGATAGCCGCCGGGATGATCGAACCGGCCTCCGGCACCCGCTTCGTCCAGCCCGGGGCGACGCTGCGCTATCTGCCGCAGGAGCCTGATCTTGAGGCATTTCCGACCGCGCTCGCCTATGTGGAATCGGGGCTGGGACCGGGCGACGATCCCTATCGCGCCCGCTACCTGCTCGAACAGCTCGGCCTGACCGGCGAGGAGCCGCCCGCCGCGCTGTCCGGCGGCGAGGCGCGGCGGGCCGCGCTGGCCCGCACGCTGGCGCCGTCGCCCGACATCCTGCTGCTGGACGAGCCGACCAACCATCTGGACCTGCCCGCCATCGCCTGGCTGGAGGAGGAGATCGCGTCGCTCCGCTCGGCGCTCGTCCTGATCAGCCACGACCGGCGCTTCCTGGAACGGCTGTCGCGCGCGATGGTCTGGCTCGACCGCGGCCGCACGCGGCGGCTGGAGCAGGGCTTCGCCGGCTTCGAGGCGTGGCGGGACGAAGTGCTGGAGCAGGAGGAGACGGAGGCCCACAAGCTCGGCCGCCAGATCGCGCGCGAGGAAGACTGGATGCGCTACGGCGTCACCGCCCGGCGCAAGCGCAACGTGCGCCGGGTGCGCGAACTCGCCGAACTGCGCGACCGCCGCCGCACCCGGCTTGCCGCCGTGGGCACGGTGAAGCTCGCCGCGACCGAGGCCGACGGGTCCGGCACGCTGGTCGCCGCCGCCGAGGGGATCACCAAATCCTTCGGCAACCTCACGGTGGTGAAGGACTTTTCCACCCGCATCCTGCGCGGGGACCGGGTCGGGCTGGTCGGCCCGAACGGGGCCGGCAAGACCACGCTGCTGCGGATGCTGACCGGGGAACTGGCGCCGGATTCGGGCCGCGTGGTGCTCGGCACCAACCTGCAGACGGTGACGATCGACCAGCGCCGCGCCAGCCTCGACCCGGACGCCACGCTCGCCGACACGCTGACGGGCGGCAACGGCGAGACGGTGTTCGTCGGCAACCAGCGCAAGCACGTCATCGGGTACATGAAGGACTTCCTGTTCGCCCCCGAGCAGGCGCGCACGCCGGTCTCGGCGCTGTCGGGGGGCGAGCGGGGGCGGCTGCTGCTGGCGCGCGGCCTCGCCCGGCCGTCCAACCTGCTGGTGCTGGACGAGCCGACCAACGACCTCGACCTCGAAACCCTCGACCTGCTGCAGGAACTGCTGGCGGACTATGCGGGCACGGTGATCGTGGTCAGCCACGACCGCGACTTCCTCGACCGCGTCGCGACCTCGGTGATCGTGGCCGAGGGGGAGGGGCGCTGGCAGGAATACGCGGGCGGCTACAGCGACATGGTCGCCCAGCGCGGCGAGGGCGTGACGGCGAAGCCCGCTTCCCCGAAGCCCGCCGCCACCTCGCGGCCCGCTGCCGCCGCGCCGCCGCCCGCCCCGAAGCCGGCCCGCGCCCGGCTCAGCTTCAAGGAACAGCACGCGCTCAAGACGCTGCCCGCGCGGATGGAAACCCTGTCCGCCGGGGTGGCGCGGTTGCGCGCGATCCTCTCCGACCCCACCCTGTATGCGCGCGACCGTGCCGGTTTCGAACGGCACTCCGCCTCCCTTGCCGCCGCCGAGGCCGATCTCGCCGCCGCCGAGGACGAATGGCTCGCGCTGGAACTGCGCCGCGAGGAGATCGCGGCCGAAGGAGACTCATGAGCGACCTGTTCGCGCCTGCCGGCGGCTTCGCCGTGCGCATCATGGACCTGTCCGGCGCCAACGGCTCCGAGCCGGTCGAGACGATCAAGGGCTTCGCCACGCTGATGCACGCGAACGCCTTCGCCCGCCGCTACGTGCGCGACAGCATCGAACGCTGCCGCGCGCCGGGGCTGGATGCCACCCAGGTGCTGGATACGTGGTTCGCCTTCGGCGAGGACGCGGTGGTGGCCGATGAGCAGGGCTGGCGCAGCGCGGCCGAGATCCGAGACTTCGCCGCGCGCCCGTCCGGCGCCGAGGACCGCGACTGGCGCGCGCTGGATCCCCGCCGCCATGCGGACGAGGACGACGATGACGAGGGCGACGCCTGATGCGCGTCCGCTTCGCGCCCAGCCCGACCGGCTACCTGCACGCCGGCAACGCGCGCATCGCCGTGGTCAACGCGCTCGCCGCGAAGGCCGCCGGGGGCGAGATGCTGCTGCGGCTCGACGACACGGACACCGCCCGCTGTCGGCAGGACTACGCCGACGCGATCGTGCAGGACCTCGCCTGGCTTGGCATCGGCTGGTCGATGCAGGTGCGCCAGATCGACCGGCTCGCCCTGTACGAGGCGGCGGCGGAGACGCTGCGCGCGGCCGGGCGGCTCTATCCCTGCTTCGAGAGCGAGGAGGAACTTGCCTACAAGCGCGAGCAGCGCCGGCGGATGGGCAAGCCGCCCGTCTACGACCGCGCGGCGCTGAAGATGACGGCGGAGCAGCGCGCCAAGGCGGAGGCGAACGGCACGCGGCCCTACTGGCGCTTCCTGCTGTCGACAGAGACAGTCCACTGGGACGACGCGGTGCTGGGCGAGCGCCGGGTGAAGCTGCCTGCCGTGTCCGACCCGGTGCTGGTGCGCGCCGATGGCAGCTTCCTCTACACCTTCACCTCGGTGGTGGATGACATCGATCTCGCCATCACGCAGGTGATCCGGGGCGAGGACCATGTCACCAACACCGGTATCCAGACCGACATCTTCCGCGCGCTGGACGCCGAACCGCCCGGCTTCGCGCACCTGCCGCTGCTGGCCGATGCCGAGGGTGGCAAGCTGTCCAAGCGCATCGGCTCGCTGTCGCTGCGCGGGCTGCGCGGGG
>JBBCJT010000196.1:0-4902 GCA_037190665.1 Rhodovastum atsumiense
GCCGCTCGACAGGATCGGCAGGCCCACGCCGTCGCGCGGCGTGCCCATGATCGAGGCGTCGGCCAGCAGCGCGCCGGTGGCGCCGAGCCTGCCCGCCACGCCGTGCTTCACCTTCGGTGTGGCCGAGGCGACATCGGCGAACACGTGCCGCTTCGTCAGATGCGGCGCGAGCGCCGCGGCGCTGTCGAGCGAGGAGGACCCGGGCGTGACGCCGAGGATGACATCCGCGACCTCGGCCAGCTCGGCGGCCGAGCGCACGAGCGTGACGCCGGCGGCGGTGGCGCGGGACTGGATCAGCCCGCTATACGGTCCCTCGAAGGCGGCGATGTCGTAGCTGGCGACGCTCGCCAGCCCGTTGCCGCGCAGCCCGGAGCCGAGGCAGCTTCCGACCTCGCCGTAGCCGATCAGGCCGAGGCGGATCTGTGCGGGTGCTGCGCTCATGCGGGCCTCACGTTCCAGAACTTCACGAAGCCATCCGGGATGCCGTCGATGCTCTTGCGCCATGCCATCGGTTGGAAGATCTGGCCGTTGGGGATGAAGGTCGCATCCTGCCACGCCTGAAGCTGGATCTCGGCCGCGATGCGCTTCTGCGTGGCGAGGTCCTCCGCCTCCATCCAGGACGCGTACAGCCGCTCCGCCTCCGCGCTCTCCGGCCAGCCGTACCAAGCCTTGAGGCCGTTCGCGCGCGCGACCGAGGTGACGGACGGGTCGAGGATGTTCAGCCCGGAGACCATGGAGGGGAACACGCTCCAGCCGCCGCGCTCCACCGGCTCGCGCGAGTTGCGGCGCTGGAACAGCGTGCCGCTGTCCATGTTCTGCACATCCACGTTCAGCCCGATGCGCTGGAACAGGTCGGCGCCCACGGTGCCGAGCGGCGCGCTGACCGGATGGTCCGCCGGCAGCAGGAAGGCGACGCGTTCGCCCTTGTAGCCGGAGGCCGCGACCTCGGCCTTCGCGCGCGCCAGGTCGGTGGGGCCGAACAGGTCGGCGAGGCCGGCATCGTTCGCCATCGGCGTGCCGGGGCAGAACATGCCGAGCTTGATGTGCCACATCTCCGGATCGGAGCTGTAGGACTGCATGAAGTCCGCCTGGCTCGCCGCACGCAGCACCGCGCGGCGCAGCTTCACGTTGTCGAAGGGGGGCTGGATGCAGTTGAAGCGCAGGATCGGCGTCAGCCCCTGCCGGTCCTTCACCTGCACGACAAGGTTCCGATCGCGGCGCAGCAGCGGCACGATGTCCGGGCTCGGCGTCTCCCACCAGTCGACCTCGCCCGCGCGCAGCGCACCGGACGCGGCGGCGGCATCCGGCATCACGTGCCACTCCACACGCTCGAAATGCGCGACCTTGGGGCCGGCCGTGTTGCCGCTGCCGCCGCCCTCGCGCGGCTTGTAGTCGGCGAAGCGCGTGTAGACCACGCGGGAGCCGGACATGTACTCGCTGGGGACGAAGCGGAACGGGCCGCTGCCCACCATCTCCGTCACCTGCTTCGCCGGATCGCTGCTGGCCAGCCGCTCCGGCATGATCGCGCAGATGCTCGGCGAGGCCTTGGCGAGCGCGAAGGGCAGTTGCGGGAAGCGGTGCTTCAGCCGGAAGCGGATGGTGCGGTCATCGGGCGCGGACAGTTCCGCGGTCGCCGCCATCAGCGTCTGGCCGGAACTGTCGCGGGCACCCCAGCGGCGGATGGAAGCGACGCAGTCGCGTGCGGTGACCTTCTCGCCGTCGTGGAAGCGCAGCCCGTCGCGCAGCGTCAGCGTCCAGGTCAGCCCGTCCGCATCGACGGCATGGCCGTCCACCATCTGCGGCTGCGGCTGGAAGTCCTTGTCCAGCCCGTACAGCGTGTCGAAGACCATCATCGCGTGGTTGCGCGTGGGCGTGGCCGTGGTCGCGATGGGGTCGAGCAGCGAGAGGTCCACGAAGGGCACGAAGCGCAGCGGGCGCGCGGCCTGCGCACCGCCGAGGCGCGGCATCGCCAGTGAGGAGACGGCGGCTGATGTGGCCAGGAACTGGCGGCGACGCATATGCTTCCTCCTGCGCGGCCGTGCGTGGGCCGCTGCTTCGTTTCGCAAGGTGCTTAGGCACCGCGCCGCGCGGGAGGCAAGGGCCGGGCGGGTGGGCCCGGCCCTGCGGAATCAGCTCTTGGTCACGCCCCAGAACACCGGGAACGGACCCTTGGTGATGCCGGACACGTTCGACCGCCACGCCTGATAGGCCATGAACAGCCCGACCGGGGCGTAGACCACGTCGTTCATCGCCGCGGCATTGGTCTTGTCGATCGCCGCCTTCTCGCTCTCCGGCGTGGCGGCCGCGAACCATTCGTTGATGCCGGCTTCGGTCTCGGCACTGGTCGGCCAGCCGAACCACGCCTGATCGCCGTTGCCGCGGATCGCGGTGTAGCCGGCGGGCGTGGCGCAGTCCGCACCCGAATGCCAGGTGTGGAACATGCTCCAGCCGCCCTGGCTGACCGGCGCCTTGGAGGCGCGGCGGCTGACCACCGTGCCCCAGTCGGCCGCGACGAAATCGACGTTCATCCCGAGCCGCTTCAGCAGATCCGCCGTCACGTCGCCCATCGCCTTGTGCGGCGCGAGGTCCTGCGAGACCATGCACACAACCGGCTCGTTGTTGTAGCCGCTCTCCGCCAGCAGCCGCTTCGCCGCGTCGAGGTCGCGCGGGCCCTTGAGGATGTCGCCGCCGGCCTCGGTGTAGAGCGGCGTGCCGGGGGTGAAGAACCCCGCGAGAGGCTTCCACGCCGCATCGTCGGACCCGACGATGGCGCGCATGTAGTCCTCCTGGCTCAGCGCCGTCAGGATCGCGCGCCGCGCGCGGACGTCGTTGAACGGCTTGTGCAGGTGGTTCATGCGGAAGGAGCAGATGTTGCCGAGCGGGTCGCCGATATCGACCTGCACGTTGCGGTTCCGCCGCAGCACCGGCACGAGGTCGGCGAGCGGCGTCTCGCACCAGTCCACCTCGCCCGATTGCAGCGCGCCCGCGGCGGTGCCGCCATCGGGGATGATCGCCCATTCGACGCGGTCGATCGCGATGCGCTTGCCGCCCGCCATCCACGATGCGGGCTCGTCGCGCGGCACGTAACCGTCGAACTTCTGGAACACCGCGCGCGCGCCCGGCAGCCATTCGTCGCGCACGAAGCGCATCGGGCCGGAGCCGACATACTCGGTGATCTGCTGGAACGGGTCGGTCTTCGCGATCCGCTCCGGCATGATGAAGGTGCAGGGCGAGTTGTTCTTGCCCAGCGCGAGCAGCATCTTCGGGAAAGGCTGCTTCAGCACCCAGCGGAAGTTGCGGTCGTCCATCGCCACCAGCTCCTGCTGGCGCGCGCGGATCATCTGGCCCATCGGATCGCGCACCGACCAGCGCGCGAGGCTCGCGACCACGTCCTTCGCCAGCACCGGCGTCCCGTCGTGGAACTTGAGCCCCGGCCGCAGGCGGAAGGTCCAGGTGAGGCCGTCGCCGGACACCTCCTCCGCCTCCACCATCTGGCGACGCGGGGTCATGGTCTCGTCCACGCCGTACAGCGTGTCCCAGACCAGCAGTGCGGCGTTGCGCACCACGTACTGCGTGCCCCAGATCGGATCGAAATTGGCGAGGTCCGCATGCGGGACGAACCGCAGCGCACGCGCGTTGCCCTGCGAGAGGGCAGGCCGCGCCAGCACACCCGCGGCGAGCGCGGCAGTCATCAGGTTTCGACGCTTCAAGACAGGAACTCCCCTGCGGTGATGGGTCACACCGCGCCCGGCATTTTCCAACCCCGGCCTTCGTTGCGGACCGGGTGGGGGAAGGATGGAGTCCGCGTCGCAGCGTGGCAACCATGCGGATGGGCGGGCTTGCTCGAAGCGGCGTCCGGCACGGATGGTCGCGGCATGTCGGATCTGCGTCTCGTCAAGCCGTCCCTCGCGGAGCTGCCCGCCTATGTCGCGGCGCTGGAAAAAGGCTGGTCACCGGACAACGTCCGCGGGGCCGACGCCGCGCGCGAGCAGCTCGCCCGCATCGCGTCCGATTCCGCCGCGTTCCTCGCGAGCCTGGACGACGAGGCGGCGGAGGGCGAGCCGATCCGGCTGCCCGACGGGGCGCTGGTGCCGCGGCTGCCCGGCTTCACGCGGTGGATGTGGGACGGCGATCTCTGCGGGTCGATCGGCCTGCGCTGGCAGCCGGGAACGTCCGCGCTGCCGGCGCACGTGCTCGGCCATATCGGCTACGCGGTCGTGCCGTGGAAGCGCGGCGCCGGCTGCGCGACGCGGGCGCTCGGCCTCCTGCTGCCGGAGGCGCGGCGGCGGAAGCTGACCTACGTGGAACTGACGACCGATCCCGACAACGCGCCGTCGCAGCGGGTGATCCTCGCCTGCGGCGGCCGGCTGGTCGAGCGGTTCGCGATGCCCCCGGCCTATGGCACGGCCGAGGGGCTTCGCTATCGCATCGATCTCTGAGGCGGCCTTAACGCAGGAAGCCGACCAGCTTCTCCGCCTCGGTCACGATCGGATCGGCGATCTCCGCGGCCTTCGCCGCGCCGTCGCGCAGCTCCGCCTCGATCTGCGCGGGATCGGCGAGGCGGCGGCGCACATCGGCGGCGATGGGGCCGAGCTTGGCGACCATCAGCTCCGCCAGCGCCTCCTTGAACGGGCCGAAGCCCTTGCCGCCGTGCTGGGCCAGCACCGCGGCGGGGTCGGTGTCGGCGAGTGCCGCGTAGATGCCGACGAGGTTGCGCGCCTCGGCCCGCCCCTCCAGCCCGGCAGGCTCGGAGGGCAGCGGCTCCGGATCGGTCTTGGCGCGGCGGATCTTGAGCGCGATGGCGTCCGCATCGTCGGTGAGGTTGATGCGCGACTGGTCCGACGCATCGGACTTGCTCATCTTCTTCGTCCCGTCGCGCAGGCTCATCACGCGCGCGGCGGG
>JBBCJT010000197.1:0-28597 GCA_037190665.1 Rhodovastum atsumiense
TCGCGCATGTCGTCGCCGGTGAGCTGCAGGCTGTCCTTCTTGCCCATCCCCTCGGCGTACTTGGACACCACGCGCGTCAGCGCCATGCGGAAGCCGGCGAGATGCGTGCCGCCGTCGCGCTGCGGGATGTTGTTGGTGAAGCACAGCATCGTCTCGTGATAGCTGTCGTTCCAGGTCAGCGCGCACTCCACGCGGATGCCGTTCTCCTCCTTCGCGCGGATCGAGACCGGCGGCGAGAAGGATGCCGTCTTGGCGCGGTCGAGCCACTGCACGAAGGCGATGAGCCCGCCCTCGTAGTGCATCACCACCTCGTTCACCGGCGGGTGGCGCTCGTCGCGCAGCACGATGCGCAGGCCGGAGTTGAGGAAGGCAAGCTCGCGCAGCCGCCGCTCCAGCACCGCGACATCGAACTCGGTGCGGGTGAAGGTCTGCGGGCTGGGGCGGAACGTGACCTCGGTGCCCGCGTGGCCGTCCTGATCGCCGATGCGTTTCAGCGGCGCGACCGCCTCGCCGTGCTCGAAGCGGATCAGGTGCAGCCCGCCCTGCCGCGCGATCCGCACCTCCATCCATTCGGACAGCGCGTTGACCACGGCCGCGCCGACGCCGTGCAGCCCGCCCGAGACCTTGTAGCTGTTCTGGTTGAACTTGCCGCCGGCATGCAGCCGCGTCAGCACGACCTCCGCGGCGGACACGCCCTCCTCCGGGTGGATGTCCACCGGGATGCCACGGCCGTCGTCGCGCACGGTGACGCTGCCGTCGCCGTTCAGGATCACCTCGCATTTCGTCGCGAAGCCGGCCTGCGCCTCGTCCACCGCGTTGTCGATGATCTCGAAGGCCATGTGGTGCAGGCCGGAGCCGTCATCGGTGTCGCCGATGTACATGCCCGGGCGCTTGCGCACGGCTTCCAGCCCCCGCAGCACGGTGATGGAGGAGGCGCTGTAGTCTTCCTGCTCGGGCTCGGATTCGGGCAGCGGCGCGGCGCTCTGGCTCATGCGCGATCGAGTCTCCTGCGGCATGTCGGGAACAGCTTCCAATATAGGGCCTGAACCCCGCCGAGCCTAGGGAACTCTTAGGAAAAACCGGGTTCCGGACGCAGGTTTCCGCCCCCTGCGCGCAGCACCTCCGCCATGCCGGACAGCGGGGTGAAGGCGGTGGCGTCCGGCCCGGTCATCAGCACCTGGGCGGGCAGGGCGGCGAGGGCCGCGAACAGCGCGCGGCGGCGGGATTCGTCCAGATGCACGGCCGGCTCGTCGAGCAGCAGGATCGGGGCGAAGCCGCGCAGCTCCGCGATCAGCGCCGCATGGGCCAGCACCACGGAGACCAGCATCGCGTGCTGCTCCCCGGTGCTGGCGAGTGCGGCGGAAAGCCCGGTTTCCGCCAGTTCCAGCTCCATGTCCGCGCGATGCGCGCCCAGCGCGGCGCCGCCGGCGGCCCGGTCGCGCGCCCGGTCCACGGCGAGCGTGCCGCGCAGCCATTCCTCAACCGCGAGTGCCGGGGCATCCGCGAGGCGATCCGCGATCGGGTCGCGCAGGACCATGCGCGCGGCGGGGAAGGCGGCCGGGGCGGGCACGGCGTTGAGCCGGGCGACGAGGCCGCGGCGGGCCACGGCGGCGGCGACCGCGTGCCGGGCCATCGCATCCTCCAGCCCGGCGAGCCATCCGTCCTCGGCGCGGCCTTCCGCCAGCAGCCGGTTGCGGCTCGCCATCGCGTGGTCGTGGGCGGCGATGCTGCGCGCGTGGCCGGGATCGAGCGCCCAGACCAGCCGGTCGAGGAAGCGGCGCCGTCCGCCCGCGGCTTCCTGGAACAGCCGGTCCATCTGCGGGGTGAGCCAGACCATGGCGACGCGCGCGGCGATCTCCGCCTGGCTGCGCGCGGCGGCCCCGTCCAGCAGGAAGACGCGGCGGTCGCGCGCGCCCCCGCCCGGCGGCGTGCCGGTGCCCAGTTCCACCGGCCCGGCGGGCGTCTCGAACCGTCCGGCCACCGCCCAGGCCTCAGCGCCGGCCCGCAGCACGTCCGCCAGCCGCGCGGCGCGCAACCCGCGGCCGGGCACGAGCAGGGAGACGGCCTCCAGCAGGTTGGTCTTGCCCGCGCCGTTGGGGCCGACGATCACCGACAGCCGCCCCCGCGGCCGCCAGGTCAGCTCGGCATAGGAACGGACATCGGTGAGCGCGAGGCGGGCGAGGCGCAGCGTGGGGGTGGAGCCCCCTCCGCTCACACCCGCATCGGTCACACCCGCATCGGCATCAGCACGTACAGCGCCGAGGCATCCGCCGCGTCGCGCACGATGGTCGGCGCGGCACCGTCGGAGAAGCAGAACTCCACCTCGCCCGCGATCTGGTCGGTGATGTCGTTCAGGTAGCGGGCCTGGAAGCCGATCTCGAGCGGGCTCGCCTCATACTTCGCACGGCCCTCGTCCAGCTCCTCCGTCGCGCTGCCCTGGTCGGGGGAGGCGGCGGAGAGCACCAGCAGGTCGCGCGAGATCGACAGCTTCACCGGCCGCGACCGCTCGGTGGAGATGGCGGCGACGCGGCCGACCGCATCGGCGAAATCCTTCCGCCCGACGCGCAGCACCTTGTCGTTGTCCTTCGGGATCACCCGCTCGTATTCGGGGAAGGTGCCATCGATCAGCTTGGACGACAGGCGCACCGTGTCGAACGCGAAGGAGACGCGCGTGTCCGACAGCGACACCTGCACCTCCCCGGTGGTCTCCTCCACCAGCTTGCGCAGCTCGGCCACGGTCTTCCGCGGCACGATCACGCCCGGCATGCCGGCCGCGCCATCGGGCAGCGGCTCCTCCACGCGGGCGAGGCGGTGGCCATCGGTCGCGACCGCGCGCAGCACCTTCGCACCCTCGGAGTCCGCGGCGTGCAGGTAGATGCCGTTGAGGTAGTAGCGCGTCTCCTCGGTGCTGATCGCGAACCGCGTGCGGTCGATCAGCCCGCGCACCGCGTTGGCCGGCAGCGAGAATTTGTGCGGCAGGTTGCCGGCGGTCATGGAGGGGAAATCCTCCACCGGCAGCACGTTCAGACTGGTGGCAAAGCGGCCCGCGCGCAGCGCGAGGTGCGCATCCCCGCCGGGGTGGTCCAGTTCCACGGTCGCACCGTCCGGCAGCTTGCGGACGATCTCGTACAGCGTCGCGGCGGGCGCGGTGGTCGCGCCGTTGCGGGTGGCGATCGCGGGCACCTCCTCGGTGATCGCGATCTCCATGTCGGTGGCGGCGAGCGTCAGCCGGCCGTCGCGCACCGCGATCATCACGTTGGCGAGGATCGGGATCGTGTTGCGCTTCTCCACCACGCTCTGGACGTGGGCGAGTGCCTTGAGCAGCGCGGCGCGGTCCGCGGTGAGCTTCATCCTGCCGTCCCTAGGGAAGGGGCCGTGGCCCGTGAGTGTCGATTCGCCGGAACCTACCAGCCGCGGAGGCGAAGGCCAACGCACGCCCTCACGGCAGGATGAACGGCAGGTCGGTATCGCCCGTCCGTTCCCCCGCCGCGGTCAGCATGGCGTGGACCTGGCCGCGGTGGTGGGTCTGGTGGTTGAACATGTGTGCGACGAGGATCGCGCGGGGTCGGGTCAGTTCCCTCCCCAGCGCGCCGCTGAACCACGTCAGGTCCCCGGCGAGCCATTCGTCCGTCAGCCCGGCGGCCCAGGCCTCCAGCCGCGCATCGTCCGCCACCCGGGCGGCCGCCATCGCCGCGAAATCGTCGAAAAGCGCCACCCCGCCGGCGATGCCGACCGGCGGGCGGTCCCAGTCGGCGAAGCGGGACATCCACATCCGGTCGCCCCACAGCAGATGGCAGAGCGTCTTGTGGATGGAGCCGAAGAACGCCCCGCGCTCCGCCTTGCGGGCGGCATCGTCCAGCCGTCCGGCCGCCGCGTAGAGGCGCCGGTTCATCTCCGCATTGTAGGCCGCCATGGTGCGGGCGTAGGCGGGGGTGATCATGGGGGCAGGCTGAGGGAGTGCGCCGCCGCGCGCAAGGCGCGCGCTGCCGGGGCCGGACGAGGCAGCGAAGGGCCGCCGTCCCTCACACGGATGCCGGAGCGGTCCGGTCGGAACGGGCCACAATGACGGCCGGCGCACCGGCGGCCGCGCGCCGATCGGAAAGGATCAGACGGTCTTCCGGTAGAAAATAACCGTGTCGCAGGCCTTCCGGTCCGCGTTCAGGGCGTAGCCGGGAATGCGCCCCGCCTCGATCCAGCCGAGCGAGCGGAACAGCGGCTCGGCCGCGTCATCCGCGCGCGTATCCAGCGTCAGCAGCGTGCGGCCGATACGGCTGGCTGCCTGCTCGGCGCGCTCCATCAGCGCGCGGGCGATGCCGCGGCGGCGGAAATCGGGGTGGACCAGCAGCTTCTGGATCTCCGCCCGGTGCGGCTGGTTCTGCGGCATGCCGAGATCGAGCATCACCGTGCCCGCCAGCACCCCGTCCGCCCAGGCCCCCAGCAGCAGCCGCGCGCCGGAGGCGACATCGGCCGACACCTTGCGCCAGAAGCCGCGCGCCGTCTCCGCCGACAGCGGCGGCAGGAAGGACACCGACGCCCCCGCGTTCACGCAGTCCATCAGCACGGCCGCCAGCCGCCATTCGGCCGAGGCGGACGCCGCCGCGTCCAGCGCCTCCACCGTCAGCCCGTTGACCGGCTTGGCGTAGCGGAATTCCAGCGAGCGCGAACGGTCGTCGAGGATGCGGATCGATCCGGCGCGGACATAGGACCGCTTCTCGTAGAAGCGGTGCGCCGCCTCGAACCGCGTGTCGGTCCAGAGCACCAGCCGCGCCGCACCGGCCGCGCGCGCATGCGCTTCCGCCATGTCGAGCAGCGTGTGCGCGAGCCCGGAACCGCGGCCGGACTGCGCGACATACATGCGCGCGATCTCCCACGCGTCGTCGTGGCCGAGCGGCCAGGTCGCGACCACCCCGACCGGTTCGCCGTCCCGCTCCTCCACCCAGCTCACGCCGCCCTTGCGCGCGGTGTAGGTGGCGAAGGCGCGCAGCTCCGGGTTCTCCCCGTCCACATCCATGATGCAGCCCGGGTATTCGGCCCAGCAGCCGCCGATCAGCGCGATGATGCCGTCGGCGTCCTCGTCGCGGACGTGGCGGATCAGTGCAGTTCCTCGCAGAAGGTCACGATGCGCTCACACGCCTCGCGCAGCGATGCCTCGTCGGTCGCATAGGACAGCCGCACATAGGGCGACATGCCGTAGGCCGCGCCCTGCACCACCGCGACATGCTTCTCGCTCAGCAGCGCCAGCGCGAAATCGGTGTCGTTGGCGATCTTCGCCCCGCCGGCGGAGGTCTTGCCGAGGCAGCCCGCGATGTTGGGATACAGGTAGAACGCGCCTTCGGGCTTGTGCACCGTCATGCCCTTCGCGCGGGCGAGGATGGACAGGCACAGGTCGCGCCGCTTCTCGAACGTCGCGCGCCGCTCGTTCACCAGATCCTGCGGACCGTCGAGTGCCGCGGCCGCGGCCGCCTGGCTGACGGTGGAGATGCCGGACGTGGCCTGGCCCTGCATGTTGACCATGGCCTTGATCAGCGGCTTGGGCCCGCCGCAGAAGCCGACGCGCCAGCCGGTCATGGCATAGACCTTGGACGCGCCGTTCACCGTCAGCGTCCGGTCCTTCAGCTTCGGCTCGACCTCGGCGATCGTGCAGAACTCGAACCCGTCATAGACGATGGATTCGTACATGTCGTCGGTGAGGATCCAGACATGCGGGTGCTTCAGCATCACCTGCGCGATGGCCTTCATCTCCTCCCGCCCGCAGGCAGCGCCCGTCGGGTTGTTCGGGAAGTTCAGGAACAGCCACTTCGTCTTCGGCGTGATCGCCGCGTCCAGATCCTCCGCCCGCAGCCTGAAGCCGTTGTTCTGCGGGCAGTTCACCAGCACCGGCACGCCGCCCGCGACCTTCGCCATGTCGGCGTAGCTGATCCAGTACGGCGCGGGGATCACCACCTCGTCGCCCGGATCGACGGTCGCCATCAGCGCGTTGAAGATCACCTGCTTGCCGCCGTTGGCGACCATGATCTCGTCGAGCGCGTAGTCGAGGTTGTTGTCGCGCTTGAACTTGCGCTGCACCGCCTCCTTCAGCGCCTTCGTGCCGTCCTGCGGCGGGTACTTGGTGTCGCCGGACTTGGCCGCCTTGTAGGCCGCCTCGATCGCATGGTCGGGCGTGCTGAAGTCGGGCTCGCCGACATTCAGCGCGATCACCTTGTGGCCGGCGGCCGTCAGCTCGCGGGCCTTGATGCCCATGACGACGGACGCGGAGACCTGGACTTCCTTCAGCCGCTGCGCGATCGCGGGCATCAGTGCAGACCCTCACAGAACTTGCGGATACGCTTGCACGCCTCGGTCAGCAGTTCGGTGCTGGTGGCGTAGCTGATGCGGAAATGGCCGGGGAACATGAAGGCGCTGCCATGCACGGCGGCGACACCCTGTTCCTCCAGCAACGCGGAGACGAACGTCTCGTCATCGGTGATCTTCGTCCCGCCGGCGGTGGTCTTGCCGATGCAGGCGTTCATCGAGGGGAACACGTAGAACGCGCCTTCCGGCGTCAGGCAGCGCAGGCCGGGGCATTCGTTGATCATGCGCACGACCAGGTCGCGCCGCTGCTCGAACACCTTGCCCATCTCGGCCACGCTCTCCTGCGGGCCGTTCAGCGCTTCGACCGCCGCCGCCTGCGCGATGGAGCAGGTGTTGGACGTGGACTGGCCCTGCAGCTTGTCCATCGCCTTGATCAGCTCCTTCGGCGCGCCGCCGAAGCCGATGCGCCAGCCGGTCATGGCGTAGCCCTTGGAGCAGCCGTTCATGGTGATGGTGCGGTCGCGCAGCTTCGGCTCCACCTGCACGATGCTCGCCGGCGCGAACCCACCATAGGCGAGCTTCTCGTAGATGTCGTCGGTGAAGATCCAGACATGCGGGTGCTTCAGCAGCACGTCGCAGATCCCCCGCAGCTCCTCCGCCGAGTAGGCCGCCCCGGTCGGGTTGCAGGGGTTGTTGAGGATGAACCACTTGGTCTTCGGCGTGATCGCCGCGTCCAGGTCCTCGGCGCGCAGCTTGAAACCGGTGTTCTCCCCGCACGGCACGAAGACGGGCTTGCCGCCGGCGAGCGCGACGATGTCGGGGTAGGACACCCAGCACGGCGTGGGGATGATCGCCTCGTCGCCGTCGTCGATGGTGGCGAGGATGGCGTCGAAGATCACCTGCTTGCCGCCGGTGGTGACGATGATCTCGTCCGGTGCGTAGTCGATCCCCTGGTCCCGCTTGAACTTCGCCGCCACCGCCTTGCGCAGCGCGGGCGTGCCGGAGACGTCGGTATACTTGGTCTCGCCCGCCTCGATGGCGCGGATCGCCGCGTCCTTGATGTTGCGCGGGGTGTCGAAGTCGGGCTCGCCGACCGACAGGCTGATCACATCGCGGCCCGCCGCCTTCAGCGCACGGGCCTTGGCCGTGATCGCAATGGTCTGGCTGGGGCTGATGCGGTCGAGACGCTGGGCGGTCAGGTGCATTGAGCGGGCTCCGGGAAGGCCCGGGAACCTATCCACCCCCCTTGAGCGCGGCAACCCGTGCCAGCCGCAGGGCCGCCAGCAGGCAGGCGGTGACCAGCACCAGGATCACGGTCGCCAGCGCATACAGCTCCGGCGTCAGCCCCAGCCGCACGGCGGAGAACACGTGCATCGGCAGCGTCGTCGCCCCGGGGCCGGAGGTGAAGGAGGCGATCACCAGGTCGTCCATCGACAGGGTGAAGGCAAGCAGCCAGCCGGAGACCAGCGCCGGGGCGATCAGCGGCAGGGTGATCACCGCGAACACCTTCCACGGCCGGGCGCCCAGATCCAGCGCCGCCTCCTCCAGCGACCGGTCGAACCCGGCGAGGCGGGACTGGACCACCACGGCGACATAGGCCGCCCCGAAGGTGATGTGGGCGATGGTCACGGTCGTCACCCCGCGCGTGCCGGGCCAGCCGACCGCGTCCGCCATGGCGACGAACAGCAGCAGCAGCGACAGGCCGGTGATCACCTCCGGCATCACCAGCGGGGCGGCCACCATGCCCGCGAACAGGGTGCGCCCCCCGAACCGGCCGAAGCGGGAGAGCGCGAAGCCCGCGAGCGTACCGACGATCACCGCACCGGTGGCGGAGACCGCGGCGATCCGCAGGCTCAGCAGGGCGGCGCCGACCAGCGCCTCGTTCTGCCAGAGCGCGGCGTACCAGCGCAGCGAGAAGCCGGTCCAGGCGGTGACCAGCCGGCTGTCGTTGAAGGACAGCACGACCATCAGCGCGATCGGCCCGAACAGGAACGCGTAGCCGAAGGCGAGCGCGACCGTCAGCGGGCGCAGCCGGGTCATGGCGGGGCCAGCCGGCGCAGCCGCGTCATGATGACGTCAGCCGGCGCTGGAGCAGCGCGATCGGGACAACGACGACCAGCAGCAGCACGGTGGCGAGGGCGGCGGCGAGCGGCCAGTCGCGGTTCTGGAAGAACTCCGCCCACAGCACCCGGCCGATGAGCTGCGCATCCGGCCCGCCCAGCAGCTCGGGGATGACGAACTCGCCCACCGCCGGGATGAAGACCAGCATCAGCCCCGCCGCGATCCCCGGCAGCGACAGCGGCAGGGTGACGGAGAGGAAGGCGCGCCACGGCCGCGCGCCGAGATCGGCCGCCGCCTCCAGCAGCGTCGGATCGAGCTTCGACAGCGTGGCGTAGAGCGGCAGCACCATGAAGGGCAGGTAGCAGTAGACGATGCCCAGATAGACCGCGCCCTCGCTGTAGAGCAGCGGCAGCGGCGCATCCGTCAGGCCGAGGCCCCTCAGCAGGTTGTTGATCGGCCCCTCGTCCTGCAGCAGCCCGATCAGGGCGGTGACCCGCAGCAGGAAGCTGGTCCAGAAGGGCAGCATCACCAGCATCAGCAGCAATGGCTGGCGGTGCTGCGGCGCACGGGCGATGGCGAGCGCCATCGGGTAGCCCACCAGCAGCGCCAGTACCGCCGAGATCCCGGCCACCCGCAGGCTGCGCAGATAGGCTTCGAGGTAGAAGGCATCCTCCGCCAGCAGGGCGAAGTTGGCGAAGTTCAGTTTCAGCGCCAGCGCGCCGTCCTGCCATTCCGCCATCGGCGCGTAGGGCGGCACCGCGATCGCGGATTCCGACAGCGCGATCTTCAGCACGATGGCGAAGGGCAGCAGGAAGAACACCAGCAGCCACAGATAGGGCGGCAGCAGGACGGCGCGGCGCATCGCCCTAGTCGCCCAGCACGACGTTGGCGTGCGCCGGCCAGGTGACGGCGACGCGGTCGCCCCAGCTCACCGGCAGCTCCGTGATGCGGTCGAGGTTGGGCTGGCTGACGCGGATGGTCCGCCCGTCCGGCAGCGCGACGACGAAGATGAAGAAGTCGCCGTAGTAGGCGATGTCGCGCACCTCGCCGACGATGCGGTTCTCGCCGGGCCCGTCCTCCGCCTCCGCGCGGCGCAGGCGCATCTTCTCCGGCCGGACCGCGACGAAGACGCGCCCGCCGGCGGGGCGCGGGGCGGCCTCGTCGGCGACGAACCACGTCTCGTCGTCCACGCTCTCCACCCGGTGGGGATCGCGGACGATGCCGGCGAACAGGTTGGCGGTGCCGAGGAACTCGGCGACGAAGCGGCTCGCCGGGTATTCGTAGACCTCGGCCGGGGTGCCGACCTGCATCAGCGCGCCGCGTTCCAGCACGGCGATGCGGGTGGCCATCGTCATCGCCTCCTCCTGGTCGTGGGTGACGATGACGAAGGTGGTGCCGGTGCTCTCCTGGATGTTCACCAGCTCGAACTGCGTCGCCTCGCGCAGGTTCTTGTCGAGCGCGCCGAGCGGTTCGTCGAGCAGCAGCAGCTTCGGCCGCCGGGCGAGGCTGCGGGCGAGGGCCACGCGCTGGCGCTGCCCGCCGGACAGCTCGTGCGGCATGCGCCGGCCGAGCCCTTCCAGCCGCACCAGCGCCAGCATCTCCTCCACCCGCGCGTCGCGCTCCGCGCGCGGGATGCGGTCCTGCTTCAGCCCGAAGGCGATGTTCGCCGCGACGTTCATGTGCGGGAACAGCGCGTAGGACTGGAACATCATGTTCACCGGCCGCGCGTAGGGCGGCACGCCGGACATGTCCTGCCCGTCGATCAGGATGCGCCCTTCGTCCGGCGTCTCGAACCCGGCGAGGCAGCGCAGCAGCGTTGTCTTGCCGGACCCCGATCCGCCCAGCAGCGCGAACAGCTCGCCGCGATAGATGTCGAGCGAGACGTCATCGAGGGCGGCCACGCCGCCGAAGCGGCGGGACACGCCCTCGATCCGCACGTAGGGCACCGCATCCGGGTCGCGCCATGGCTCGGCGCTGCCCGGCCGGACGATGGCAAGCGCGTTGCCGCGCGTGGGCGCGCCGATGATCTAGCGCCCCGCCTTGAACCGCGCCCAGACGCGGCTGCGCGCGCGTTCGGCGGCCTGCGGCACCGCGCCGATGGTGAAGAAGCGCGCCATCTGGTCCGGCGGCGGGTAGATGTTGGGATCGTTCGCGATCTCCGGGCGGATCGCGCCACGGCTCGCCGGGATCGCGTTGGGATAGCGCACCTGGTTGGTCACGCCCGCCATCACGTCCGGCTGCATCATGAAGTTGATGAAGGCGAGCGCCGCTTCCGGGTTGGGCGCATCCTTCGGGATCGCCATCACGTCGAACCAGAGCTGGGCCGCTTCCTTCGGCGCGACGTAGCTGATCTTCACGCCGCGCCCGGCTTCCTCGGCCCGCGCGGCGGCCTGGATCACGTCGCCCGAATAGGTGAAGGCGAGGCAGACCTGCCCGCTCGCCAGCGCCTCGACCGCGCCGCCCGACAGGAAGGTGCGGATGTAGGGGCGGATCGCCATCAGCGTGCGCTCGACCTCCCGCAGGTCGTTCGCGTCCGTGCTGTTCGGGTCCTTGCCGAGATAGCGCAGCACGGTCGGGATCACGTCGATGGCGCTGTCCATGATCGAGATGCCGCAGCCGGCGATCCTGCGCGCGTGCTCCGGCTTGAGCAGCAGGTCGAGGCTGTCGAGCGGCGCTTCGGGGTGCAGCGCGCGGATACGCTCGGCATTCATGCCCAGCCCGACCGTGCCCCACAGGTAGATGGCGGCGTGCTTCGCGTCCGGGTCGGACGCGGCGACGCGCTCGACCAGCGCGGGGTCGAGGTTGCGCCAGTTCGCGAGCTTCGACCGGTCGAGCGGCAGCAGCGCGCCCGCCTGCACCAGCTTGGACAGCGTCGGCTCGCTGGTCGGCACCACGACGTCGTAGCCCGACCGGCCGGCGAGCAGCTTGCCCTCCAGCGTCTCCAGGCTGTCGTACACGTCGTAGCGGACGCGGATGCCGGTCTCGCGCTGGAACCGCTCGATCGCGTAGGGATCGATGTAGTCGGTCCAATTGTAGACATTGACCACCCGTTCCTGCGCGATGGCGGAGGTGAGGCAGATCAGCAGGGCGGCGAGGGAACGCAGGATCATCGGCCGACTCCGGACAACGGCCGCACGTTTAAGGTGCGCGTGCGGCATCGCAAGGGGCGGACTGTGTGCGAGGCGCCGCGCTGCCGGAAGGGGGAAAAGATCGCCGGGGGCGTGACGCTCCTTGCCTCCGCCCTTCCGCAAGGCCCCCACAGGCGAGAGCAGGAGTGCCCCTCGCCCCGGCCGGGCGAGAGGAGCAGCCGCCCCACACCGGATAACCCTCCGCGCACGCTCCGCCGACCGCACAGGTTGTTTTCCCCGCCGCCAGACCCGTGGCACTGGCGAAACGGCGCCACCTGCGGTCATTGTCGCGCCGGATGCGCGTAGACCCGACTCCCTGGCTGGCCGCGTTCGTCACGCTCGTCGCGACCGGCGCGGGCGCGCAGACGTTCGGCGTTCCGCCGCCGGGTTCGCCGATCCCGCGCATGGCCCCGCGGGAACCGCCCGCGACCGCGCCGCCGGTCCCGATCCCGCAGCCCGATCGCGGCACGCAGGACGTGCCCGACGTGCCGGTCGCCATCCGCGACATCGTCTTCGTGGGCGCGACCGCGTTCCCCGATGCCGAACTCGCCGCCCGCGCGCAGGGGCTGGTCGGGCCCGCCACGCCGCTGCCGGCGATCGCCGCCGCGCGGCAGGCGATCCTCGACCTGTACCGCGACCGCGGCTTCGTCTTCGTGCAGGTCGATGCCGTCGTCGACCCATCGGGCGTGCTGCGCTTCATGGTGATCGAAGGCCGCATCGTGGAGGTGAAGCTCGACGGCGACATCGGCCCGGCGGGCACACAGGTGCTGCGCTTCCTCAACCGGCTGATCGGCGAGACGCCGCTCAACGTCGCCTCGCTCGAACGCTGGCTGCTGCTCGCGCAGGACATCCCCGGCGTGTCCGTCCGTTCCGTCCTGCGGCCGACCGGCACCGATCCGGGCGCGCTGGCGCTGGTCGCGCAGGTGGCGCGCAAGCCGTTCAGCGGCTCGATCCTGGCGGACAACCGCAGCTACCGGCTGACCGGGCCGCAGCAGGGCATCGGCACGCTTGCCGCCAACAGCTTCACCGAACTCGGCGAGCGGTCGGAGATCCAGTACTACCTCTCCGACGGCGGCACGCAGCACTTCCTGCAGGGCGCGGTGGAAGCCTTCCTCGGCGGCTCCGGCCTCCGGCTGCGCCTCTATGCCGGGCAGGGCAGCAGCCACCCGTCCGGCACGCTGCGCCAGATCGGCTATGCCGGCGACAACAAGCTGGTCGGCGCGCAGCTCACCTACCCGCTGATCCGGCAGCGGTCGGAGACGCTGCAGATCCTCGGCATCTTCGATGCCACCCAGTCCGAGATCACGCTCGTCGGCACCGACAACACGCCCACCCGCGTCGCCTTCGACAGCCTGCGCATCCTGCGCGCGGGGGTCGACTGGGCGCGGCAGGACCTGTGGGCGGGCGATGCGCGGCCGGGGATCAACACCGTCTCCGTGCGCATCAGCCAGGGGCTGGACGGGCTGGGCGCGGGCCACAACGACAATCCGGAACCGGTACGCGCCGGCACGCGCGTCGACTTCACCAAGTACGCGGCCGAGATCTCGCGCGTGCAGACCCTGTTCTCGCCCTGGCCGGAAGCGACCTTCGGCGTGCAGGGGCTGATCGCCGGGCAGTGGTCGGACGACGTGCTGCCGTCGTCGGAGAAGTTCTATCTCGGCGGCCCCCGCTTCGGCCGCGGCTTCTATGCCGGCGAGATCACCGGCGATATCGCCTTCTTCGGCTCGGTCGAGTTCCAGCTCTCGCAGAGTTTCGCCCTCGACGCGCTGGGCGACACGCTGATCCTGGGCACGCAGGCCTATGCGTTCTTCGATTCGGGCCGCACCTGGGAGCAGGAGCCGGACGACCCGGCGCGCCGCATCTCCTCGGTCGGCCTGGGCCTGCGCACCAACTGGAGCGAGCATCTGTCCTTCGATCTCGAAGGTGTGAGACGGCTCACGCGCCGGCCGCTGGGGGCGGCGCAGGAAGGCGGTGCGCTCAAGGAATACGCGCTCTACTGGCGCATCTACCTGCGTTACTGACGCGACCGGCATGCACGCGGGCGTTGTCCGCGCGGACCGCGGTCGGGTAGGCTGATCTCAACCGGCGGTGGGGATGGCGGTGGGGGTGAGGCGTTCGTACGGGCCGGGGTGGCGTGCCGTGCTGCTTGCCGGCACCGCTCTGACCATCGCGCCCGCCGCGCTGCACGCGCAGGCCCCCACGGCCCGGCCGCAGGGCGGTGCGGTGGTGGCCGGCCAGGCAAGCATCAGCCAGTCCGCCGCCGCGACCACGGTCACCCAGTCCTCCCAGCGCGCCATCGTGGAATGGCAGGGCTTCAACGTCGGTTCCGCGCACAGCGTGACCTTCGCGCAGCCGGGCTCCTCGGCGGTGGTGCTCAACCGCGTCACCGGGCCGGACCCGTCCGCCATCGCCGGGCGGATCAGCGCCAACGGCCAGGTGGTGATCATCAACCGCAACGGCGTCGTCTTCTCCGAAGGCGCGAGGGTCGATGCGGCGGGGCTCGTCGTCTCCACCGCCAACATCGCCAACCGCGACTTCATGGCCGGGCGGATGAATTTCAGCGAGCCGGGCAAGCCCGGCGCGCGGATCGAGAACCGCGGCACGATCACCATCAAGGAAGCGGGCATCGCGGCGCTGGTCGCCCCGCAGGTCGCCAACAGCGGCGTGATCCGCGCGCAGATGGGCCGCGTGGTGCTGGCCGGCGCGGAGACGCACACGGTCGATCTGTACGGCGACGGGCTGGTCTCGCTCGACGTCAGCTCCCAGGTGCGGCGTACGGCCGATGGCGGCACGGCGCTGGTGACCAACACCGGCATGATCGAGGCCGATGGCGGCACCGTGCTGCTGACCGCGACGGCGGCGGAAGGGCTGGTCTCCACGCTGGTGCGCGCCGGCGGGCGGATCAGCGCCGACAACCCCGCCGGCACGGCGGGCACGATCGCGCTGCGCGGGTCGGGCGGCGAGCTGCGGGTGGAAGGCGTGGTCACCGCGACCGGCGCGCGCGGCGGGCAGGTCGCGGCGGTGGCCGATCGCGTCACGGTCGCCGCCGGCGCGCATGTCGATGCATCCGGCCGCAGCGGCGGCGGGCGGATCGATATCGGCGAGACGCGGCCCGGAAGTGCTGCACCGCAGACCGCGCAGCGCGTGCGCATCGAGCGCGGCGCGACCGTGACCGCCGATGCGACCGTGGCGGGCCCGGGCGGGACCGTGCGGGTGATGGCGGACACATTCACCACCCATGCCGGCGCCATCACCGCGCGCGGCGGACCGCAGGGCGGCGATGGCGGCTTCGTCGAGGTCTCCTCGCGCGGCGGCATGAACTGGAGCGGCACGGTGGACGTGTCCGCAGCACTCGGCGCGGCCGGCACGATCCTGCTCGATCCCAAGGACATCCAGATCGTCGCGGGCGGCGCGGGCGAGCAGGATGACGGGCTGGTGACCGTCACCGGCCCGGACGGCTCGCTGCCGGCGGGCACCAATCCCGCCGATGATCCCAACCGCCCGGTGCTGATCACGACCGGGCTGCTGAACAGCCTGACCGGCAACGTGGTGCTGGAAGCGACGGATACCATCACCGTCAGTGCGGCGATCTCCCGCAGCGGCAACCTCACGCTCACGGCCGGCGGCGCGATCACCATCAACGCGACGGTCGCCAGCAGCGGCGGCGTGCGGATCAATGCGGGATCGATCAGCATCGGTGCTGCGGTCGATGGCGGGGCGGGCGGTGTGGTGCTGGTCGCGGGCGGCACCGTGAATGTCGGCGCGCAGCTTCAGGGCAGCCTGATCTCTGTCAGCGGCAGCGGGATCATGCTCGCCGCGCCGGTCGTCGCGACCGGCGGCGGCGCGGTGACGCTGGCCGCCGCCGCGGGCGGCATCGGCCAGGGCACCGCCGGGACCATCACCGCCGGGCAGCTCACGCTGACCAGCCAGGGCACGATCAATCTGCCCGAGGCGAACAGCATCGCCGCGCTGTCCTTCAGCACGACGGGCAACAACCCGGTACGGGTGAACGCCGTGCCCGGCTACCTCATCAATGGCGGCTCCACGACGGCGGGCAGCGTGCACCTGTCCTCGGGCGGCGGGCTGACGCTGGGGGCGGGCGTGTCGATCGGCGGATCGGCCGTGACGCTGGAAGGGCAGGGACTCGGCCTCAACGGCAACATCACCGCTTCCGGCGGCCTCGTCACGCTGAACGCGGGCGGGGGCGATCTCGGCCATGCCGCCGGCATCATCTCGGGCGGCGGGCTGGCGCTGACGGCGGGCGGACTGATCGCGCTGTCGGGCGGGGCGCTGTCGACGGGCGGCACGCTGAACGTCGTCGCGGGCGGGGTCCTGACGCAGGTCGGCGGCAGCGTCGCCGCGGGCGTGCTGACCGGCAGCGCCGGCGGCGCGGTGTCGCTGCGCACCGCCGGCAACAGCATCGGGATCGTGAGCAACTTCGGCGGCACCGGCGATTTCGGCCTGCATGCGGGCGACCGCGCGCTGACGGTCATCGGCCTCGGCACGCGCGGCAACGTCTATCTCGCCGCGCGGCAGATCACGCTGTCGGGCGGGCTGGCGGCCACCACGCGCATCTCGTTCAACACCGATGCCGTAGGCGCGCCGAGCATCGCCGCCCCCACCGTCGAGATCGGGCCCTATGCGGGCGGCGTGGTGCAGATCGGCACCGGCGGGTTCAACCCGTTCGTCCTCGTCGCGACCAACCTTACGCTCGGCAGCGCCGAGGGCGTGACGAGCGCGTCGGCCATCAACATCGACGCCGCGCTGAACGTGCCCGGCGTGCTCACCCTGCGCAGCACCGGGCAGATCGCGCAGACCGCCGCCATCTCGGCCGGCGCGCTCAACGCGTCGGGCAGCGGCATCGTCCTCGACAATTTCGGGAACACGATCGCCGCGTTGCAGGCGATGACGTCGGGGTCGGCCGCGCAGGTGCGCACGGCCGGCAGCCTCCTGATCCAGGGCGCGGTCAGCGCGCCCGGAACGGTGACGCTCGATGCCGGCGGGGCGATCGGCACCGCGGGCGGAAGCATCACGGCCGGCACGCTCACCGGCTCCGCCGGGGCCGGTGCGGATTTCGGTTCGGGCAACACGGTCGGCACGTTCGGCCCGTTCAACGCGGGGATCGGCGCGCTCACCTTCGGCAATACCGGCGCGTTTACGCTCGCCGGCGCGATCGAGGCGGATCAGGCGATCACGCTGGGCAACGCCTCGGGCGCGATCACGCAGACCTCCGCGTCGGGCAACGTCATCACCACGCCGCTGCTGGGCATCGGGCAGAGCGGCAGCCTGTCGCTCGCGGGCGCCAACCAGATCACCCGCTTCGGCAACATCACCTCCGGCGGCAGCATCACGCTTCGCAGCACCGACATCCTGCTCGCGGGCCACGTCTCCACGCCGGGCGCGGTGCAGCTCACCTCCGGCGGCGGGCTGGTGCGGCTCGATCCCGGCGGGCGCATCTCGGCCGGCACGCTGTCGCTGTCGGCGCTGTTCGGCGCCACGCTCGACAATCCCGCCAACGCCATCGGCGCGCTGGGCAATGTCAGCGTGCTCCTCGGCAGCGCCACCATCCGCACCGGCGGCGACGTGACCGTCACCGGGCTGGTCGAGGTCGGCGGCACGCTCACGCTGCATGCCGGCGCGATCGGTCAGTCGGGCACGGGGCGGATCGTGACGGGCCGGCTGCAGGGCAGCGCGAGCGCCATCGCGCTTGCCAACGGCAACAACGCCATCGCCTCGCTGGGCGCGTTCGGCAGCGTCTCCGGCGATGTCGAGGTGGCGACCGCCGGCGACATGACGGTGGCCGGCGCGACCTCCGCCGCCAACCTGCGCCTGTCCACCGCCGGGCTGCTGACGGTGGACGACGACATCGCGGCCACGGGCACGGTGGCGCTGTCAGTGGGGACGTTCGTGATCGGCACCACGGGCAGCGTGACCGCGCCGGTGGTGGCACTCGCGCCGCGCAGCCCCGGCAGCGTGGTGATCGGCAACGATCCCTCCGCCGCGCTGCAGATCGACGCCGCCAACCTGAGCCGCATCACGGCAAGCTCGGTGCTGCGCATCGGCGCGCCGACCACCGATCCGGGCGACATCACCGCGACCAGCATCAACATCGCCTCCGCCGCCGCGCTGGGCGGCGTCGCCACGCTCGACCTGCGCACCACCGGCAACGTGACCGGCGGCGGGTTGACCACGAATCGTGTGACCGGATCGGTCGGCGGATCGCTGCTGCTGAACGCCGGGTTCGGCAACATCGGGACGCTGGGCGACCTGACCGTCGGCGGCGACCTCGCGGTCTCCAACATCGGCGTGCTGGACCTGGCCGGGACGATCCTCGTGGGCGGGGCGGTCAACCTCACCAGCTTCTCGGGCGTGACCCAGTCCGCCGGCAGCCTGTCCGCGAGCCAGCTTTCGGTCGCGACCTTCTCCGGCCCGGTCTCGCTCGGCCAGCCGGGCAACGCCATCGGCACGCTGACGAGCGCGAACGTGGGCGGCATGCTGACCCTGTCCTCCGCCGGCGCGCTGGCGCTGCAGGGGAACATCATCGCCTCCACGCTCGCGATCAACGCGGGCGGGCCGATCACGCAGTCTTCCGCATCCGGCAACGCAATCTCGGCACAGCACCTGCAAGGCACCGCTTCCGGCGGGATATCGCTGCTGGGGGCGAACACGATCGGCCAGCTCGGCGACATCGCAGCCGGCGGAGCGTTCAGCCTGCGCAACCTCGGCAGCCTCGTGCTGGTCGGACATCTGGACGCAGGGGCGTCCGCCGCGAGGTTCGACATGTCCGGCACGCTGTCCGAAAGCGGCGTGGGGCGGCTGACGGCGGGCGTGCTGGAGGGGACGGTCGGCAGCCTGTCGCTGGGCTCGACGGGCAACGCCATCGCCTCGGTCGGCGATCTGACGCTCACGTCGGGCAATGCACTCCTGCGCACGTCCGGTGCGCTGGCGGTGGCCGGACATCTGAACGCGGCCGGCCGCACCGTCACGCTGCACGCGGGCGGCGCGGTCACGCAGGGCGCGTCGGGGCGGCTGAGTGCGGGCCTGCTGGAAGGCAGCGCCGTGTCGCTGGCGCTGGACGGCACGGGCAACGCGGTGACGACGCTGGGCAACTACGCGGCCACCGGCAGCCTGTCGCTGGCGACGACGACGGGGCTGACGCTGGCAGGCACGGTCACGGCAACGGACACGTCGCTGACGGCGGCGGGCGCGATCGGGCAATCGACCTCTGCTTCGATCACGTCGGGCTCGCTGCGCCTCGATGCCGGCGGCCCCGTCACGCTGCTCGGGCCGAACAGGATCGGCGATCTCGCCGGGCTGGTGGCGGGCGGTGATGTGACGCTGACGAACGTGCAGGCGTTGCGGATCGCAGCACCGGTGTCGCTCTCCGGGCGGGCGCTGACGCTGGCGCTTGGCGGGCCGCTGACCCAGACGGGAGCGGGCACCGTGGCGGTGGGCCGGCTGACCGGCAGCGTGACGGGCGCGCTGACGCTGGACAACGCCGGCAACCAGATCGCGCGGGCGGGCGGGTTGACGGCGACGGGGCCGGTGTCGCTCGCGACAGGCGGTTCGCTGGTGCTGGACGGGACGCTGACGGCCACGGGCCAGCCCGTGTCCCTCGCCGCGACCGGCGCGATCACGCAGGGCGTGGACGGCATCGTCGCGGGTTCGCTGGCGGTCTCCGCCGGAGCGGGCTTCGCGCTGACGGGTGCGAACAACGTGGCGGTGCTGGGCGATGCGTCCTCGGGGACGGGCGATGCGTCACTGCGGACAATCGGCCCGCTCGCACTGGCAGGGCATCTGGATGCGGGCACCCGTGCGCTCGCGCTCGATATCGGCGGCGCGCTGACCACGGCGGGCGGGCATGTCACGGCCGGCCGGCTGACCGGCAGCGCAGGGTCGGTGACGCTGGACGCCGCGACCAACGACATCGCGCGCATCGGCGACCTCGCCGCCGGCGGCGACATCATCATCGCCACCGCCGATGCCATCGTCCTGGACGGCGCACTGACCGCGCCGGGCCACGCCGTCCGCATCGACGCGGGCGGGGCGCTGACACAGGTATCCACCCCCGGCACCGCGATCGTCGCGCGGCATCTGGAAGGCTCCGCGATCGGCGGCATGTCGCTGCCCGGGGCGAACGTCATCGGCCAGCTCGGCGACATCGCCGCGGGCGGGGCGTTCAGCCTGCGCAACCTCGGCAGCCTCGCGCTGGTGGGCCATCTCGACGCGGGTTCGTCCACCGCGACCTTCGACGTGTCCGGCACGCTTTCCGGCACGGGCGCAGGCCGGCTGACGGCGGGCGTGCTGGAGGGCGTGGTGGGCAGCCTGTCGCTGGACGCCCTCGGCAATGCGATCGCGGCCGTGGGCGATCTCGCGGTCACATCGGGGGATGCGCTGCTGCGCACCGGCGGCGATCTGGAGATCGCGGGCCATCTCGACGCGCCGGGCCGCACCGTGACGCTGCACGCGGGCGGGGCCGTCACGCAGGGCACGTCCGGACGGCTGACAGCCGCGCTGCTGGAAGGCAGCGCGGCGTCGCTGGCACTGGATGGCGCGGGCAATGCGGTGGCCGCGCTGGGCGACTACGCGGTGACGGGCAGCCTGTCGCTGGCGACGACCACCGATCTCGCCCTGACGGGCGCGGTCTCGGCCACGGACGTGTCGCTGACCACGGCCGGCGCGATGTCGCAGACGGCGTCGGCCTTCATCGCGTCGGACACGCTGAGCCTCGAGGCCGGCGGCGGCGTGGCGCTGCTCGGGCCGAACATGATCGACGACCTCGCCGGGCTGGTCGCGGGCGGCGATGTGGTGCTGACGAACGCGCAGGCGCTGCGGATCACCGCGCCGGTGTCGCTCGCCGGGCATGAGCTGACGCTGGCGATCGACGGCGCCCTCACGCAGACCGGCGCGGGGACGGTCGAGGTCGATCGCCTCACGGGCAGCGTGACCGGCGCGCTGACGCTGGACAACGCCGGCAACCAGATCGCGCGCGTGGGCGGGCTGACGGCAACGGGACCAGTGACGCTCGCGACGAACGGGTCCCTGTTGCTGGACGGGACGCTGATGGCCACGGGCCAAGCGGTATCGCTCACCGCGACCGGAGCGATCACGCAGGGCGCGGACGGCATCGTCGCGGATTCGCTGTCGGTCTCCGCGGGGTCGGGCTTTGCGCTGACGGGCGCCAATGACGTGGCGGTGCTGGGCGATGCGTCCTCGGGGACGGGCGACGCCTCGCTGCGGACCATCGGCTCGCTTGCGCTCGCGGGGCATCTCGATGCGGGCGGACACACGCTCGCGCTCGATATCGGCGGCGCGCTGACGACGTCCGGCGGGCGGGTGACGGCGGAGCGGCTGACCGGCAGCGCGGGATCGATGGTGCTGGATGCGGATGCCAACGACATCGCGCGCATCGGCGACCTCGTCGCCCCCGGCGACATCACCATCGCCACCGCGAACGCAACCATCCTCGATGGCGTGGTGCAGGCGGCGACGCTGTCGCTGCGCAGCGGCGGCGCGCTCACCCAGCAGGCCGGCCATATCGAGGCGGACACGTTGCTTCTCGATACCGGGGGCGCGGCGACGCTCGGCGGGCCGAACCTCATCGGTGCGCTGGGGAATTCGCGGCTGCGCGGCGCGCTGGTCCTGACCGAGACGGACGGGCTTGCGCTGACGGGCCATGTGGATGCGACGGGGCAGGATGTGCGCATCGCCACGGGCGGCGCGCTGACCGCGACGGGCGGCCGGCTGTCCGCCGCCACGCTCGCGGGCAGCTTCGCGGGCCTGTCGCTCACCGGGGCGAATGCAATCGGCGCGCTGGGCGACATCGCCTCCACCGGCGACGTGACGCTGGTGAACGGCGGCGCGCTGCTGCTCGCGGGCCATCTGAACGCCCCCGGCCGCAGCGTCGCGCTGGGCACGCTCGCGGGGGGCATCGGCACCGGGCCGGCCGGGCGCATCACCGCCGATCTGTTCCGCACGCCGGATGCGGGCAGCACCGGCAGCATCGTGCTGACCGGCGCCAATGCGGTCGCGCGGCTCGGGCCGATCGAACTGCGCGGCGGCGACCTCGCCTTCGCGTCCACCGCGCCGCTGCTGCTGGTGCCGCAGGGCGTGCAGATCAACGTGGATGGCAGCGTGACGCTGACGGCGACGCTCGGCGCGATGACCATCGCCGGGCCGATCGCGGCGGGCGGCACGATCACGCTGGCCGCGCCGCAGGGCCCGATCACGGTCACGGCGCCGTCGCTCTTCGCCGGTGCGGGCGGCATCGCGATCAGCGCGCTCGCGGTGGACAGCGACGCAACGATGACCGCGGGCGGCGACATCGATATCGAGGGCACGCAGAGCCTCGCCATTCGCGGCAGCCTGGGGGCGGGCGGCGCGATCACGCTGGCCGCGCTGCAGGGGCCGGTGACGATCGCGGCGCCGTCGCTCTTCGCTGGTGCGGGCGGCATCACGATCAGCGGGCTCACGGTGGACAGCGACGCGGCGATGACCGCGGGCGGTGGCATCGATATCGAGGGCACACAGGGTCTCGCCATCCGCGGCAGCCTAGCGGCGGGCGGCACGATCACGCTCGCCGCCCTGCAAGGCCCGATGACGATCACGGCGCCGTCGCTCACCGCCGGGGCGGGCGACATCGTGCTCAGCGCGCTCACGGTGGAAAGCGACGCGGCAATGACCGCGGGCGGCGATATCGACATTGAGGGCACGCAGGGTCTCGCCATCCGCGGCAGCCTCGCGGCAGGGCGCACGATCACGCTGGCCGCGCTGCTGGGCCCGCTGACGATCACCGCGCCGTCGCTCACCGCCGGCGCGGGCGACATCCTGATCAACGGGCTCACGGTGGAAAGCGATGCGCGGCTGTCCGCCGGCGGCGACGTCGATGTCGAGGGCAAGGAACGCCTCGTCATCGGCAACAGGCTGGAGGCGGGCGGCGTCATCATGCTCAGCGCGCCGGACATGAAGCTGGACGGCGTGGATGCCCGCGGCCAGGCGCTCTACCTCGAACTGTTCGGCGGCGTGGTGAACGGGTCGGTGGATGCGGGGCGGCTGGTCCTCGTCGGGCTGGGCGGCATCGGGTCCATGACCGGCAGCGTCGGCGGCATCGGCGGGCAGGCCGCGGCCACGCGTGTGGAACGCGAGGCGCTCGACGGCACCAAGCTGCCCGCCACCCCTGACGACCGGAAGCTGCTGATGAACGGCTGCCCGGTGCGCACCATCAACTGCTCCGTCATTCCCGGCGCGTCCGCCATCCCGCCCGGCAGCCCGCTGCGCGACGTGGCGATCATGGCGGCCCAGACCGATGACGACGACGAGGACGTGCAGCTCCCCGGCGTCGCGGCGCGCGACTACTGATGCGCGCGCCCCTCGCCACGCTATTGCTGCTGCTGGGGCTGGCGTCCTGCACCACCCCTCCGCCCGAAGCCTATGTCCGCGGCCGCGCGCCCGGCGCGTCGACCGCCGCGTCGGTGTCCATCGGCGCCAACGCGACGGGGGAGGCGTGCACGCAGAGTCCCGCCCCCGGCGACCCGAGCGGGCACGAGGTGTTCTGCGGCTCCTGGCAGCAGCCGTCCGCGCGCATCCGCGAGGTGCCGGCGCAGCCGCTGTCGGTGATGGCGGAGGAGCAGCGCACCGCGCTCGCCGGCCGCTTCGACTGCGGCGCGCCGGAAGCCCTCCGCCTGCTCGGCGATCAGGCGCTGCTGATGCGCTGCACGCGGCGCGTGGGTGGCTGGCCGCATCTGGCGCTGGTGGCATCCGCGGGCGGGCGCGGCTTCGTGGCCGACGGCGTCGCCCCGGCACTGCCCGCCATCGAACGCGGCATCGGCGTCATCACCGGCCGCGTCGCCGCGGGCGCTGCGGCGCCGGTGGACACGGACCGGCTGGTCGAGCGGCTGGCCGCGTCCTCCTTCGGCAGCGACGACATCGCGGCCTATGAGGAGCTGATGGACGCGGCCCGCCTCGCCAATCAGGCGGAACGCTTCGCCGCCGCGGAATCGGCGTATCGCGCCGCCCTCGCGGTGCAGGAGAAGGCGCTGGGCGACGACAACCCCGCGACCGTCGCGCCGCTGCTGCCGCTCGCGCTGCAGCTTTCCAACCAGGGCAAGCTGGCCGAGGCGACCGCGCTGTTCGAGCGGGCGGAGAAGCTGGTCGGCAAGGCCGCCGACCGCACCGCCCCGGCGCGGCTGATCCACTATCGCGCGCTGGACGTCTCCAATCGCGAGGAGACCGATCGCGCGCTGGCCGGACTCGCGGAGGCCGAGCGCGCCTACGCCGCGCTGGTGCCGGAGGACATCCTGCAGGCGCGCGCGCAACCCGCGGGCGGCGGCCGGTTCGCGATGCAGGCGCTGGGGCGTAACGTGTTCTCCCGCGCGCTCGCCCCTGATCCCACCATCCAGACCGCGCTGATCGGCGTGATCGAGACCCGCCGCAACCGCGCCGCCCTGCTGCGCGCCGCCGGCCGCACCGAGGAGGCGGAGGAAGCCGCCGCGAGCGCGGAGGCGCTGGCGCGGGCAAGCCAGCTCGACCGCGGGCTGATCGGCGCGCGGCTCGCGCGGACCACGGGCGTGGTCAGCGCCACGGCCGGGCGCACCGCCGCGGCCGATGCGAGCCTCGCCACCGCGGCCATCGAATTCCAGCGCGGCCTGCCCCGGTCCCGCCCGCTCGCCGACACGCTGCTGCTGCGGGCGCGGGAGCGCGCGCGGCTGAAGGGCGATCCCCTGCCTTACTGCCGCGAGGCTGTGCGCGTGCTGCGCGAGCTGAACGAGGGCACCGAGGGCGAGCGCCTCGCCCCCTGCCTGAACGCGCTTGGCGAGGCCGCGCTCGTCCGCCCCTCCGCCGCCCAGCCGCTGCTCGCCGAGATGTTCGAGACGGCGCAGATCGCCCAGGGCGGGGTGACCGCGACGCAGATCGCGCAGGCGGCCGCGCGGCTGTCCGAGAGCGCGCGCGATCCCCGCGCGGCGGAGGCGATCCGTCGCCGCCAGGATGCGAGCCGCGCGCTCGCCGAACTGTACCGCGCCCGCGACGAGGCCCGCGCCGCCGCGGCCGAGGGGCGGGCTGATCCGGGCGCGGAGAACATCGACGCCCGCATCGGCGAGGCGCAGCGCACCCTGGCCGAGGCGGACGCGGTGCTGCAGGCGGCGGCGCCGAACTACGGCCAGCTCACCCAGTCCGTCGTCACCGCCCGCGACGTGCTGGCGGCGTTGGGGCCGCAGGAGGGGCTGGCCACGATCGCGCTGACCGATACCGGCGGCTGGACGCTGCTGCTGCACGGCGGGCGCATCGACGTGGGCCGCATCGACGCGACCACCCCCGCCGTCGCCGCGATGGTCACGCGCATCCGCGCCGGCGTGGAGGCGGGCAACGACAGCGTGCCGTTCGACCTCGATGCCGCACAGCGGCTGCATGCGGCGCTGTTCGGGGGCGTGGCGCCGGCGCTGGGCGGCGTGCAGGCGCTGACCGTCGCCCCGGCGGGGCCGCTGCTCGCGCTGCCCTTCGCGCTGCTGGTCACGCAGCCCGTCGCCGCGGGCGATTACGGCAATGCCGCCTGGATGGGCGACCGCTTCGCGCTGGCGCATGTGCCGGCGCCGGCGAACTTCATCGCGCTGCGCCGCGCCGCCGCCGGCCGCCGCGCGCCGCGGCCGTGGATCGGCTTCGGCGATTTCCGCCCGCCATCCGATGCGCAGGTCGCGCGCGCCTTCGCCAACCCGGCCTGCGCGCGCGGCTTCCGCCAGCTCCGCGCGCTGCCCGGCACGCGGCTGGAGCTGGCGGCGGCGGCGCAGATCATGGGCGCGCGGCCCGACGAGACGGTGCTGGCCGATGCGTTCACCGCGGAGGCGGTGCGCCGCACCTCGCTCGCCGAGTTCCGCGTGGTGCATTTCGCCACCCACGGCCTGCTGCCCACCGACCTGTCCTGCCTGGACGAACCCGCCGTGCTCGCCTCCGTCCCGCCCGGGGCGCCGGATGCGCGCGCGGCGCTGCTGTCGGCCTCCCAGCTTCTGGAGCTGAAGATGGAGGCCGATGCGGTGATCCTGTCGGCCTGCAACTCCGGCGGCGGCGACGGGGCAGGCGGCGAGAGCCTGTCCGGCCTCGCCCGCGCCGTGTTCTATGCCGGCGCCCGGGCGCTGCTGATCACCCACTGGTATGTGGACGACATCGCCGCCGCGCGGCTGGTGGCGACCACGCTGCGCAACGTCGAGGCCGGCGCCGGGCTGGCCGAGGCGCTGCGCTCCGCGCAGAAGGAGATGCGCGATCGTATTCCCGAATGGCGCCATCCGGCCTACTGGGCGGCGTTCGCGGTGATCGGCAGTGGCGGGCGCACTGCCGCGTCGGTTGCGCAGCGGCTATAAGGCGGATCCATGGACCTCGAACGGCTGGGCAAATACGAGCTTCGCCGCGTGCTCGGCAAAGGCGCGATGGGCACGGTGTACGAAGGCTGGGACCCGGCCATCGAACGCACGGTCGCGATCAAGACCGTGCGCCTGCCGTCGAGCCACGACCCCGACGCGCTGGAGGAAGTGGCGCGTTTCCGGCGCGAGGCGCAGGCGGCGGGACGGCTGAGCCACCCCAACATCGTCGGCGTCTACGACACCGGCGAGACGGGCGATCTCGCCTGGATCGTGATGGAGTACGTGGACGGCCCGTCGCTGAAGGCCGCGTTCGACAAGAACGAGCGGATGCCGCTGCCGGAGATCGGCCGGGTGATGGACGGGCTGCTCGCCGGCCTCGCCTACTCGCACGGGCGCGGCGTGGTGCATCGCGACATCAAGCCCGCGAACGTGATGCTCACCTCCGAGGGCGCGGTGAAGATCGCCGATTTCGGCATCGCGCGGATCGAGAGCAGCTCGATGACGCAGGTGGGCACGGTGCTGGGCACGCCGGCCTACATGTCGCCCGAGCAGTTCCGCGGCGAGACGGTGGACGCGCGCAGCGACATATATTCGGCGGGCGTGGTGCTGTACCAGTTGCTGACCGGGGAGCGGCCGTTCGACGGATCGGCCTCCGCGATCATGCACAAGGCGCTGAACACGGAGCCGCCGCGCCCGTCGGACCTTGCCGTGACCTCGCCCACCACGCTCGACTCGGTGGTGGCGAAGGCGATGGCCAAGCGCCCGTCCGACCGCTACGCGAGTGCGGCCGAGTTCGCCGAGGCGCTGCGCCGGGCGATCGCGGGCGGCGGGGTGTCGCAGTCCATCGCGATGGGCCCCGATGCGTTCGACGCGGATGCGACGATGGTCTCGCCCGCGACGCGCACCGCCACGCAGACCCGTGCGGCCGCGCCGCCCACCCCGCCGCCGCCGTCGCCCACGCGCGCGGGCAGCCACGATCCGGCGGCGCCGCGCGGGAAGTCCTCAACCGGGGTCGTGATCGGCGGTGGTGTCGCGGGGCTGGCCGCGATCGCGGCGGCGGTGTGGTTCTTCGTGATCCGTACGCCGGAGCCCGCGCCGACGCCGCCCCAGCCGCCGCAGGCCACGACCGAGACTCCGCCGCCGACGCGGACGGCGGATGCGACGCCGCAGCAGCCGACGCAGCAGACCCCGGCCACACCGCCGGTCACCACCACGCCGCCGGCGACACCGCAGGCGACGAGCGAACCCTCCTCGCCGCCACCGCAGCAGACCCCGGTCACACCGCCGACGACCACCACGCCGCCGGCGACACCGCAGGCGACGAGCGAGCCGTCTTCGCCGCCGCCACAACAGACTCCGGCCACACCGCCGGTGACCACCACGCCGCCGGTGACACCACGGGCGAGCAGCGAACCGTCTTCGCCGCCGCCACAACAGACTCCGACCACGCCACCGGCGACCAGCACGCCGGTGACACCGCGGGCGAGCGTCGAACCGACTTCGCCGCCGCCACAACAGACTCCGGCCACGCCGCCGGCGACCACCACGCCATCGACGCCGCGGGCGAGCAGCGAGCCATCTTCGCCGCCGCCGCAGCAGACCCCGGTCACACCGCCGGCCACCACCACGCCGCCGACGCCGCGGGCGACGAGCGAACCGTCCTCGCCCCCGCCACAGCCACCGACCGCGACCACGCCGCCGCAACCGCCGGCGCCTTCCGTCGTGCTGCCGCCGCTGACGCCATTGCCCGCCCAGCCGCCGCAGCAGGCCACACCGATCCAGCCTCCGCAGCCGCCACCGGTGCAGACGCCGCCGGCGCCGCCTCCGCCCCAGGTGCAGGCCCCGCCGCCGCAGCCTCCCGCGCCGACGGTGCAGTCACCCCCGCCGCAGACGCAGCCTCCGCCGCAGGTTGCGGCCGCCGGCCCCACGGCCGGCCAGATCCGCGAGGCGCTGTCCACGCGCCTCGCCGGCCTCGGCTGCACGCTCGCGACGGGCGAGATGGAGGGCGAGCGCGCCCGCGTCGCCGCCATCACCCGTAGCGGCATGTCGGAGAACATGCTGCGCGCCGCGGTATCCGCCTCCGCCCCGGGCCGGGCCGATCTGCGCGTGCGCGCCTTCGCCGCCGATTACTGCCCGGCGATCGACGCCGTCCGCGGGGATGCCGACCGCTTCGGCGTCCGCGCCAGCGGCCTCACCGTCGCACTGCGCGGCGGCGGCGAACGCCTGCTCGACCACGACGCCGTGCGCCCGGTCGTCACCATGCCGGACTTCCCGGCCTACCTGACCCTGCTCTACCTGACGCGGGACGAGCAGGGGCAGGTCTGGGTCGGGCACCTCCACCCGAACCGGCTCGATCCCGGCAAGCGCTTCGCGCCGCGCCAGCGCCTCGACCTCGATCCGAAGGAGGATTCGGGCCCGACCCGCGGCACCCCGATCGCCGTGGGCGAGCCCTTCGGCACCGACATGATGCTCGCCATCGCCACCGAGCAGCCGCTGTTCCCCGGCTTCCGCTCGCAGGTCGAACCCCTCGCCGAACTGATGCCGGACCTGAACGCGGCCCTCGCCACGGCCCGGCAGCGCGGCAGCCGCGTCGCGGTCAACGGCTTCGTGCTGGAGACGGCACCGCGGCCATAGCGCGGGGCGCTGCCCCGGGCCCCGGAAGGGGCTTTGCCCCTTCACCCCACCAGGGGGCACGGCCCCTTGGACCCGCGATTCCTTCAGAAAGGCTTAAGCAGGTCGTTCGACAGCCCCTACCCCCCACAACAAGCG
>JBBCJT010000198.1:0-3533 GCA_037190665.1 Rhodovastum atsumiense
GGTGAGCAGCATGACGCGCGGGCGACCACGATCATCGCAGACGGCGTGCAGCTTAGAGTTCAGGCCGCCCCTGGTGCGTCCGATACATCGGGGAAGAGCCCCTTTTTGAGCAGGCTGGCCGCCGTCCGGTGCGCTTTCAGAGTAAGCGTCCGGTCTTCTCCACCTTGCTGACGAGGTGATGCGCAAGCCACAGGTTCGGCACTGTGGCAGACACCGGTGCGGCATCATGGCGACGCGAATTATCGAGATGGTTGGGCCTGAACCGCGCCGGCGGTTCAGCGAAGATGACAAGGCGCGGATCGTGTCGGAGGCGATGATGCCGGGTGCCAGCGTGCTGGAGGTGGCGCGGCGACACCGGGTGTGCACGTCGCTGGTGTATCGCTGGCGACGCACGCTGCTGCGCGACGGGGTGGCGAGCGAAGCATTGCCGTTGCCGGGGCCGGCATTCATTCCGGTCGAGGTGGCGGGCGCGCCCATGGTGCCGCATTCGGAGCCGCTCGGACCGGGTGTGGTGGAAGTGGTCGGCCCGGCCGGGCAACGCATCCGCCTGGCACCTCCCATCGACGCGCGGGTGCTCAAGACCGTGCTGGCGGGGTTTGCTTGATCGGGCCGCCGGGCGGTGTCCGGGTGTATCTGGCGGCCGGGGTCACGGACATGCGCAAGGGCTTCGACGGGCTGGCCGCGCTGGTACAGCAGCGGCTGCGCCAGGATCCGTTTGGCGGTGCGGTGTACGCCTTCCGGGGCAAGCGTGGCGATCTGGTCAAGCTGCTGTGGTGGGATGGTCAGGGTCTCGTGCTCCATGCCAAGCGTCTGGAGCGGGGCCGGTTCACCTGGCCGGCGACCGCGGACGGCGTCGCGGTGCTGACCCCGGCGCAGCTGTCGATGCTGCTCGAAGGGGTGGACTGGCGGCATCCGATCCGGTCCTCGCAGCCGACCTTGGCCTGGTAAAAAGTACGGTTTCCTGCGGCTTTCGCGTGTATCGGCACGGGGGTTCTGGTATAAGCGGGCGTGTCGCCCGATGCCGCCTCGCTGCCCGACGATATCGCCCTTCTGAAGGCCATGCTCATTGCTGCCGGCGCCGAGCTGGAGCAGTTGCGGATGCAGGTCGCGCGGCTGCGGCGCATGGCCTTCGGCCGTTCGTCGGAGAAGCTGACGCACCAGGCTGACCAGCTGGAACTCGGGCTGGAAGAGCGCGAGGCGGAAGCCGCCACTGCGGCGATGCCGGTGGTCACCCGGACACGGGAGACCGCCAGGCCGTATCGACAGCCGCTGCCCGATCATCTGCCCCGCACCGAGGTCGTGCATGAGGCACCGTGCGTCTGCCCCGACTGCGGTGGTGCCATGCGGCGCATGGGCGAGGACGTTACGGAACAGCTCGACTATGTGCCCGCCTCGTTCCGGGTCGTGCGCCACGTCCGGCCGCGGCTCAGCTGCCGGTCATGCGAGCGCATAGTGCAGGCGCCGTTGCCGTCCATGCCCATCGAGCGCGGTCGACCCGGTGCGGGGCTGCTCGCCCATGTGCTGGTGTCCAAATACGCCAACCATCTGCCGCTCTACCGCCAGTCGGGCATCTATGCTCGCCAGGGCGTCGACCTTGCCCGCTCCACGCTCGCCGACTGGGTCGGGCGCTCGGCCGCGCTCCTCGGCCCCTTGGTCGACGCGCTCGAGCGCCACGTCATGGGCGGCGCGACCCTCCATGCCGACGACACGCCGGTGCCGGTACTGGCCCCTGGTGCCGGTCGCACCAGGACGGGCAGGCTGTGGACCTATGTACGCGACGAGCGCGGGGCTGGCGGCGAGGCTCCGCCCGCCGTGCTGTTCCACTACGCGCCCGACCGCAAGGGCGAACGACCCGCCGGACATCTTGCCCGGTTCCGGGGCGATCTGCACGCCGATGGCTATGCCGGGTTCGACCGCCTCTATGGCGACCGCATCGCAGAGGTGGCCTGCTGGGCGCATGTCAGGCGCAAGTTCTTCGACGTCCATGCCGCAACCGGCTCCCCCACGGCCCGCGAGGCACTGGACCATATCGCCGGCCTCTATGCCGTCGAACGGGATGTGCGTGGCCGGCTCCCTGACGAGCGACGGCACGCGCGCCAGGCCAGGGCCGGACCGCTGCTCGATGCCTTCCGCCAGTGGCTCGACGCGACCGGACCGAAGCTGTCCCGGCGCTCCGACCTTGCGGTCGCCATCCGCTATGCGCTCGCCCGCTGGCAGGCGCTGACCCGCTATGCCGACGATGGTCGCCTGGAGATCGACAACAATGCCGCCGAGCGCTCGCTGCGCGGTATCGCCGTCGGGCGCAAAAACTGGCTATTCGCGGGCTCCGACCAGGGCGGGCACCGCGCCGCCAGCATCTACAGCCTGGTGGAAACCGCCAGGCTCAACGGCGTCGACCCCGAGGCCTGGCTGGCCGACACCATCAGACGCATCGCAGACCATCCGGCCCGCCGGGTCGCTGAACTGCTGCCGTGGAACTACCGGCCCGTTTGAGGTGACGCCGTCACCGGACGCTTACCTGGGGTAGCCGCCTTCGTCGAGTGATGCTCGATCCAGGCGTACAGGCTCGGGAGCAGCAGCAGCGTCAGGATCGTCGAAGTGATGATGCCGCCGATGACTACGGTAGCGAGCGGACGCTGCACTTCTGCACCTGCCCCTGTCGCTATTGCCATCGGAATGAAGCCGACAGAGGCAACGAGTGCTGTCGACAGCACGGGACGCAAGCGGTCGTGCGCACCCTGCCGAACAGCGTCCTCGACAGGTAGCGGATCGCCCTCCCGGCCATCACGCAAGCTGTTGATATGGTCAATCAGGACGAGGCCGTTAAGCATTGCGATACCCGACAGCGCAATGAAACCGATCGCAGCGGTAATCGAGAACGGCATGCCACGAAGCCATAAGGCCAGCACGCCGCCCGTCACCGCAAACGGTATTCCTGTATAGACAATTGCCGCCTCCCGGACGCTGCCAAGCGCTGCGTAGACCAACGCGAAGATCAGGATCAGTGCGGCGGGGACGACAATCGACAGACGCTTCTGCGCTGCTTCCAACTGATGATACTGGCCGCCGAACTCAATCCGGTAACCGGGAGGCAGCTTCACCTGCCCGTCAATCGCAGCCTTTGCCTTCTGGACATAGCCTTCGAGATCGCTGGTCGACAGGTTGACCATCAACGCGGCACGACGATTGGCGTCGTCGTGGAGGATGGGCTCGACGATCATTGTTTCCTGAAGGCGCGCAACGCGAGACAGGGGGACCATCCCATAATCGCCGACGCGCAAGGGCAAGGCCAGGATCGCCGAGGGATCAGCGCGCAGGCTCTCGGGCATACGGATGACGATCATGTGGCGGGCAGGACCATGAGGGATGAAGCCGACTTCCGCTCCGGCCAGCGCGTCCCGTATCGCCTCGTTTACGGCCTGGGTGCCAAGGCCGAGGCGCAACAGTGCTGCGTGATCGAGTTGAACGACGATGCTCTTCGGGCGGCCAGCCGTTTCGAATGCGACGCCTGCCGTGCCAGGCAGCTTCTCAAG
>JBBCJT010000199.1:0-24306 GCA_037190665.1 Rhodovastum atsumiense
GTCGCTGATGGCCCGTCCCGTTTAACGATCGCTGCACCATGCCCAAGCGCACAGACATCAAAAGCATCCTGATCATCGGCGCAGGTCCGATCGTCATCGGCCAGGCCTGCGAATTCGACTACTCCGGCGCGCAGGCCTGCAAGGCACTGCGGCAGGAAGGTTTCCGTGTCGTCCTGGTCAACAGCAACCCGGCGACGATCATGACCGACCCGGAGACGGCCGACGTCACCTACATCGAGCCGATCACCTGGCAGGTCGTCGAGCGCATCATCGAGAAGGACAAGCCCGACGCGATCCTGCCCACGATGGGCGGCCAGACGGCGCTGAACTGCGCGCTCGACCTGCATCGCAACGGCGTGCTGGCCAAGTACGGCGTCGAGCTGATCGGCGCCTCGCCCGAAGCCATCGACAAGGCCGAGGACCGGCAGAAGTTCAAGGAGGCGATGACGCGCATCGGCCTCGGTTCGGCGCGCTCGGCGATCGCGCATTCGCTCGACGAGGCCTGGGCGGCGCAGAAGAACATCGGCTTTCCGGTCATCATCCGCCCCAGCTTCACGCTCGGCGGCACCGGCGGCGGCATCGCCTATAACGGCGAGGAGTTCGAGACCATCTGCAAGCGCGGCCTGGAGGCTTCGCCGACGAACGAGCTGCTGATCGAGGAATCGCTGATCGGCTGGAAGGAGTTCGAGATGGAGGTGGTCCGCGACCGCGCGGACAACTGCATCATCATCTGCTCCATCGAGAACCTCGATCCGATGGGCATCCATACCGGTGACTCCGTCACCGTCGCGCCGGCGCTGACGCTGACCGACAAGGAATACCAGCGCATGCGCGACGCCTCGATCGCGTGCCTGCGCGAGATCGGCGTGGATACCGGTGGATCGAACGTGCAGTTCGCCATCAACCCGGCCGACGGGCGGATGACGATCATCGAGATGAACCCGCGCGTCTCGCGCTCCTCCGCGCTGGCGTCCAAGGCGACCGGCTTTCCCATCGCCAAGGTCGCCGCGAAGCTGGCCGTGGGTTACACGCTCGACGAGCTGGCCAACGACATCACCCGCGTCACCCCGGCGAGCTTCGAGCCGACCATCGACTACGTGGTGGTGAAGATCCCGCGCTTCACCTTCGAGAAGTTCCCCGGCACGCCGGCGCTGCTCACCACCTCGATGAAGTCGGTCGGCGAGGCGATGGCTATCGGCCGCTCCTTCGCGGAGGCCCTGCAGAAGGGCCTGCGTTCGATGGAGACCGGCTTTGCCGGCCTCGACGAGATCACGCCTCCCGGCGACGACAAGGCCGCCTATATCGCGGCCCTGTCCGCGCCCAAGCCCGACCGCGTGCTGATGGCCGCGCAGGCGCTGCGGGCCGGGCTGACTGTGGACGAGGTGTACGACGCCTGCCGCTTCGACCGCTGGTTCCTGCGCGAGCTCGCCAGCATCGTCGCCGCCGAGCAGCATGTGCGCGCCGATGGCCTGCCGCGCACGGCAAACCGGCTGCGGCGGTTGAAGGCGCTCGGTTTCTCCGACCGCCAGCTTGCCCATCTGTCGGGCCAGAGCGAGCGCGACGTCGCGGCACTGCGCACGAAGCTCGGCGTGCAGCCGGTGTACAAGCGCATCGACACCTGCGCCGCCGAGTTCGCGTCCGCCACGCCGTACATGTATTCGACCTACGAGGGCGGTTTCGGCACGCCGGTCTGCGAATCCGATCCCACCGACCGCACCAAGGTCGTGATCCTCGGCGGCGGCCCGAACCGCATCGGCCAGGGCATCGAGTTCGACTATTGCTGCGTCCACGCCGCCTACGCGCTGAAGGAGGCGGGGTTCGAGACCATCATGGTCAACTGCAACCCCGAGACCGTCTCCACCGACTACGACACCTCCGACCGGCTCTACTTCGAACCGCTGACGGATGAGGACGTCATCGCGCTGATCCGCAAGGAGCAGACGCGCGGCACGCTGCTGGGCTGCATCGTGCAGTACGGCGGCCAGACGCCGCTGAAGCTGTCGCAGGCGCTGGCGAAGGAAGGCATCCCGCTGCTTGGCACCAGCGCGGATGCGATCGACATCGCCGAGGATCGCGAGCGGTTCCAGCAGCTCCTCAAACGCCTCGGCCTGCGCCAGCCGGAGAACGGCACCGCGCGCAGCACCGAGGAAGCCGAGGCGGTGGCCGATCGCATCGGCTTTCCCATCGTCATCCGCCCGTCCTACGTGCTGGGCGGCCGGGCCATGGAGATCGTCCACGACCTCGCCGGGCTGCGCCGCTACATGACCACCGCGGTGCAGGTCTCCGGCAGCAACCCGGTGCTGATCGACCGCTACCTGTCGGATGCGACCGAGGTTGATGTGGACTGCATCGCCGACGGCACCAGCGTCTACGTCGCCGGCGTGATGGAGCACATCGAGGAAGCCGGCATCCATTCCGGCGATTCCGCCTGCGCGCTGCCGCCCTACTCGCTGTCGCCGGCGCTGATCACCGAGATCAAGGACGAGACCGAGGCGATGGCCAAGGCGCTCGGGGTCGTCGGGCTGATGAACGTGCAGTACGCGATCAAGGACGGCGCGATCTACGTGCTGGAGGTCAACCCCCGCGCCTCGCGCACCGTGCCCTTCGTCGCCAAGGCCACCGGCGTGCCGGTCGCGAAGATCGGCGCGCGTGTCATGGCCGGCGCGAAGGTCGCCGAGTTCGGCCTCGACGACACCGCGATCTATCGCCACGTCGCGGTGAAGGAGGCTGTCTTCCCATTCAGCCGCTTCCCGAACGTGGACACGATCCTCGGCCCGGAGATGAAGTCCACCGGCGAGGTCATGGGCCTCGACGTGTCCTTCGAGCGGGCCTTCGCCAAGTCCCAGCTCGGGGCGGGCGTGCGCCTGCCGACGGAGGGGACTGTCTTCCTGTCGGTGAAGGATGCCGACAAGTCGGCCGTGCCCGCCATGGCGCGGCGGCTGACGGAGATGGGCTTCCGGCTGCTGGCCACGCGCGGCACCGCCGGGGTGATCCGCGAGGCGGGCCTGCCGGTCGCGACCGTCAACAAGGTGCTGGAAGGCCGGCCGCACTGCGTGGATGCGATCCGCGACGGCGAAATCCGGCTGGTGATCAACACCACCTCCTCGGGCCAGTCGGTTTCGGACAGCTTCGATATCCGCCGTTCCGCGCTGACCCACGGCGTGCCGCACTACACCACCATCGCCGGGGCGCGGGCGGCGGTTCACGCGATCGCGGCCCTGAAAGGCGGCACGCTTGAAGTTGCGCCGCTCCAGTCCTATTTTGCGGGTTCGTTCTGACGGCATCCGCCGCGGCTGGGACCGGGCCGCGGCGGTGGCGTCTTCTCCCTCCGCAATCATTCGACGACTGACTGACGAGGTTCCGACGTGACCGTGCAGAAGTTCCCCATGACGGCCCAGGGCTTGGCCCGCCTGGAGGAGGAGCTGAAGCAGCTCAAGAGCGTGGAGCGCCCCGCGGTGATCCGTGCGATCGCCGAGGCGCGGTCGCACGGCGATCTTTCCGAGAACGCCGAATACCATGCCGCGCGCGAGCGTCAGTCCTTCATCGAGGGCCGCATCGCCGAGCTGGAGGAGATCGTCTCCGCCGCCGAGGTCATCGACCCGTCCACCCTGTCGGGCGACACGATCAAGTTCGGCGCCCACGTGAAGCTGGTGGACGAGGAGACCGACAAGGAAGCCACCTACCAGATCGTCGGCGTGCACGAGGCCGACATCAAGCTGGGCCGGCTGTCCATCTCCTCGCCGCTCGCCAAGGCGCTGATCGGCAAGAAGAAGGGCGATTCGGTCGCGGTGCCCGCCCCGGGCGGCGACCGTTCCTACGAAATCCTGACCGTCAAGTTCGCTTGATCGGGCTCGCCGAGGTCGAGGCGGCCGCCGCCCGCATCGCGGGCAAGGTCGTCCGCACCCCGGTGCTGCGCTCCGACGCCGTCTCCCGCACGCTCGGCGCCCAGGTGGCGCTGAAGCTGGAGAACCTGCATCCGATCGGTTCTTTCAAGGAACGCGGCGCGGCCAACAAGCTCGCCCTGCTGACGGAGGCCGAACGCCGGGCCGGCGTGATCGCGATGTCGGCCGGCAACCACGCCCAGGCGGTCGCGCGCCATGCCTCCCTGCTGGGCATCCGCGCGACCATCGTCATGCCGCGCTTCACCCCGGCAACGAAGATCACCCGCACCGCCGGCTGGGGCGCGCAGGTCGTGCTCCACGGCGACAGCCTGCACGAGGCCGGGGCGCATGCCCGCGAACTCGCGCGTGCGGAAGGCTACGCCTTCATCCATCCCTACGACGACCCGGCCGTCATGGCCGGCGCCGGCACGATGGCGCTGGAGCTGCTGGCCGAGGAGCCGGAGCTGGACGCGCTGGTGATCCCGATCGGCGGCGGCGGACTGATCGCCGGCAGCGCGGTCGTGGCCGCGGCGCTGCGGCCGGGGATCGAGATCATCGGCGTCGAGGTCGCCTCCTATGCCTCGGCCACCCAGCGCCGTGCCGGGCAGGAAGTACGGGCCGGCGGGCCGACCATCGCCGAGGGCATCGCCGTGCGCGATATCGGCGCGGCCCCCTGGGAGGTGATCGAGGCGCTGGTCACCGACACGATCGTCATCAGCGAGGAACAGGTCGAATCCGCGATCGACCTGCTGATCGAGGGCGCGAAGATCGTCGCCGAAGGCGCGGGTGCGGCGGGTGTGGCGGCGTTGATGGCGCAGCCTGAACGCTTCGCCGGCAGGCGCGTCGGCATCCCGATCTGCGGCGGCAACATCGATCCGCGCATGCTCGCCAACGTGCTGATGCGCACCCTGCTGCGGGACGGGCGGCTGCAGCGCCTGTCCCTCGACATCGCCGACCGGCCGGGCGTTCTCGCCGACGTCTCCTCCCGCATCGCCGCCACGGGCGGCAACATCATCGAGGTCGCGCACCAGCGGCTGTGGCACGCGCCCTCGGCGCAGAGCGCGGAACTCGACCTGCTGATCGAGGCGCGCGACGCGGTGCACGGCGCCTCCATCGTCGCCGCCCTTGAGGCCGGCGGCTATCCGGTGCGGCGCCTGTAGGACCGGCGGCCGAGGGCCGGCAGAACTACCAGCGACGCGGCGGGCCGATATCGACGTGGACGAAATCGTCCCGCCGATACAGCCCCACCCCGCCGGCGCCCATCGCGGCGGCGAGGTTGGCGATACCGGCCGCGCTGCGGCCTTCGATGCGGATATCCACCGCCTCGCCTTCCATATGCAGCGAGTTCTTGGCCACCGCCCGCGACCGCGCACGCTTCGCCGCGTTGGTCTGCGGCGTGCGGTAGGCGCTGATGATCTCGATCGGCGCGCCGCGTGTCTCCAGCCGCAGGCCGATCGTGTGCAGCAGGTCGAACAGGCGCGGCTCCATGCGCGTCGCCGCGCCGCGACGGTGGTCGCGCAACAGCCAGTTCAGCCGCTGCAGCGCGGCCGGGTCGTAGCGGCCGTCGCGCCAGTAGACCCCGCGGAAGGTTTCCCGCGTGTTGACCGCCATCAGGTTGAGACTTCGCACGCCGGCACCCGCCGCCACGGCCGCTGGCGCGGCTGCGAGGCAGGTGAAACCGAATGCGGCACGAATAACTTCCCGCCGACCCAGGTGGAGCCGGCAGGCACAATCAGGGGGGTGCATCGCCCGGCCAGAATGCAGGCTGAGGCGGAGTCGTCAACCTACCGGGCGGCGATTCGCGTCGGCATCCGGTCGAGCAGCCGGGCATAGGCCTCATCCAGCCCGTAGGCATCCGGCCGCAGGCTGACGCTGCCATCGGCAGCGACGGCGGCGGTCCGGTAGCCGATGATCACCGGCAGTTGCCGCGGCGCCGAGACGCCGAACGTGGTGCCCCGCGCGATCGCGGCATCGGCGCGCGCGCGATCCCAGCCGAAGACATAGGCCAGCAGGTCGTAGGGCTTCTCCAGCCGGATGCAGCCGGACGAATAGAAGCGCTGCTCGCGGGCGAACAGCCTGCGCTCCGGCGTGTCGTGCATAAAGATGTCGTCGCGGTTCGGCATCACGAACTTGATGCGGCCCAGCGCATTCGTCTCCCCCGCGTCCTGGCGCAGGATGAACGGGAAGCGGTCGGCGCTGATCGTGGACCAGTCCACGCTGCGGATATCGACCTCGACCCGCTCGCCGTCGATCGACTGGTAGGCGCGGAAACCGCGCGCGATCACCGCCTCGGGGTTGGCGCGCAGCTTCGGCAGCAGGTCCTCCTTGGCGTTGCGCATCGGCACGCCCCAGGGCGGGTTGAACTGGGCGGCGGTCAGCGCGGTGCGCAGCATCGGCGTGGGACGCGCACGGCTGCCCACGACCACGTTCATCTCCAGCACCGGCTCCTCGCCGTTCAGCACCCGCAGACGCTGCTCGGCGACGTTCACCTCGATGCGGGGACCGGCCCAGTGCGGCGGGTCGCGCAGCATGTCGAGCGCGACGCGCAGCCGCCGCGCACGCGCCGCCGGCCCCTCGTTCAGAGCCGCCTGCGTGTTGCGGCCGATGCGCGCGTCGGCGGCGAGCCCCCTCTCCGCCTGATAGCGCCGCACCGCCTCCTGCAGGGGCGCATCGTAGAGCAGCCCCTCGCCCGCCACGCCGAGCCGTTCGCGGATCGCCGGCACGCGGGGGTCCTCGGTGTCGGGTTCGATCGTGCCGCCCATCTCGAAGGGGACCGGGGCGGTGGCGATGGCCGCCACCTCGCGGGCCAGCGCCGCCTTGACCGCGCGGTAGGCGGGCGATGCGGGCTCCAGAGCGCCCAGCGCCGCGGCCGGGTCCGGGGCGGCGGCGATCGCGAGGGCGGCGAGCGTGGCATCCGGCGCGCGGCCGCCTCGCACGATATCCGGGCGCGAGATCAGCTCCCGCACCCGCCCGCCGGTCAGATCGGCCACGAAAGCCGCGACCGTCTGGGTCATGTGCTGATCGAAAAGGGGATCGGCAGGGTCGGGCAGCGGATAGTGGCGCGGGTCGAGCCCGTCCTCCGCCGCCCGGGCGATCCGTTCCATGGCCACGCGCGCGGCGGGTCCGGCGGCGCCATCGGCCCCGCGCCACTGCGCCAGCGCGTTGCCGGCGAACAGACTGAACACAAGCGGCAGGATGAGCGGACGCATACGACCTCCATACCCAATCGACCCGGATTTGCGCCAGCGTCGTCCGGGGCCATGCTGCGCGCCGGGGAAACGAGGAGTCGTACATGGTAAGCCTGCAGTTGCGTCTGGAGTCGACCCTGCCGGAGGACGCCGCCGCGGCTGCGCTAGCCGGGCGCGTCTGGCGCCCGGACGTAGGTGGCCCCTCCGTGGTCGCCCTCCGGGACGGGGCGGTGATCGACATCTCCGCGCAGTATCCCACCATGCGCGACCTCGCGGAGACCGGGGACCCGGCCCGCGCCCTCCGCGACGCCAGGGGTCCGGAGATCGGCCGGCTGGAGGCGATCCTCGCCAACACCCCCCGCGACAGGCGCGATGCCGGCCGGCCCTGGCTGCTCGCCCCCTGCGACCTGCAGGCGGTGAAGGCGGCGGGCGTGACCTTCGTGGTCTCGCTGCTGGAGCGGGTGATCGAGGAGCACGCCCGCGGCGACGCCTCCCGCGCCGGCGGCGCCCGGGCGGAGATCATGGCGGCGATCGGCGGCGAGGTGCAGGGGCTGAAGCCGGGCAGCGAACAGGCCGCCGCGCTGAAGGCGCTGCTGGTGCAGAAAGGGCTGTGGTCACAGTACCTTGAAGTCGGCATCGGCCCGGATGCGGAGATCTTCACCAAGGCGCAGCCCATGGCCTCGGTCGGCACCGGGGCGGATGCCGGGCTTCACCCCGCCTCCACCTGGAACAACCCGGAGCCGGAGGTGGTACTGACGGTCGCCAGCACCGGCCGCATCGTCGGCGCCGCGCTGGGCAACGACGTGAACCTGCGCGACGTGGAGGGCCGCTCTGCCCTGCTGCTCGGCAAGGCGAAGGACAACAACGCCTCCTCCGCCATCGGCCCGTTCATCCGCTTCTTCGACGATGGCTTCAGCCTCGACGACATCCGCCGCGCGGAGGTGGCGATGACGGTGGAAGGCACGGACGGGTTCCGCATGACCGGGCATTCCTCGCTGTCGAAGATCAGCCGCGATCCGGCCGACATCGCCGGCCAGATGCTCGGCCCGCACCACGGCTACCCCGACGGGGCGATGCTGTTCCTCGGCACCATGTTCGCCCCCACCGACGACCGCGACGCGCCGGGTAAGGGCTTCACGCACAAGACCGACGACATCGTCACCGTCGCCACGCCGAAGCTCGGCGCGCTGGTCAACCGGATGAAGCCCTGCGACGCCTGCGAACGCTGGGATTTCGGCGCCGGGGCCTTGATGAAAAATCTTGCGAAAAGGGGATTGCTGGCATGAGGGCGCTGATCACCGGGGCGGCGGGCGTGTACGGCCGGGAACTCGCGAAGGCCTTCGCGCGCGAGGGCGCGGACCTCGTGCTCACCGACTACCGCAAGGAGGCGCTGGACGCCGTCGCCGCCGCGCACGGCGCGCAGGCCATCGCCTGCAACCTGACCGACGCGGACGACATCGTGCGCATGGCCGATGCGGTGATCGCCGGCGGCGTGCCCGATGTCGTGGTCAGCAACGCCGGCATCTATCCGTTCGGCGGGCTGCTCGACACCGACATCGCCACCTATGACCGCATCATGGACGTGAACGTGCGCGCGGGCTTCGTGCTGACCCAGCGCATCGCGCGCGCGATGATCGATGCCGGACGGAAGGGCAGCTTCGTCTACATCGGCTCCTCGGCGGCGGACCTCGTCCGGCGCAACGGCATCGTCTACTGCGCGTCGAAGCGCGCGCTCGACTGGCTGGTGAAGGGCATGGCGCTCGACCTCGCGCCGCACGGCATCCGCTGCAACGAGGTCGCGCCGGGCTTCGCGGAGGGATCGACCGAGGTCGACATGCCGGCCGACCACATCGCGGCGATCCGCCGGCAGATGCCGATGGGCCGCCCGCCGGAACCTTGGGAGATGACGGAGGCGGTGCTGTTCCTCGCCTCCGACAAGGCGCGCTCGATCACCGGCACGCGGCTGTCGGTGGACGGGGGCGGCGGCATCCCGCGCCGGGCCTGATGACCGTCTCTCCGGTGGCGGAACCCGCCGTTCCGCCGCCGGAGGAACCCCGCGTTACAGGCCGATCCTGAGCCGGTTGGCCAGCACGCCGATGATCCCACGGCGGAAGGCCAGCACGCAGATAACGAAGATCACCCCCTGCGTGACGGTCACCCAGGCGCCGAACTCGGCGAGGTAGTTCTGCATCGTCACCACCACCACCGCGCCGACCGCCGGGCCGAACAGCGTGCCAAGGCCGCCCAGCAGCGTCATCAGCACCACCTCGCCGCTCATGGTCCAGTGCACGTCGGTCAGGGTGGCGATGCCGAAGACCAGCGACTTGGTGCCGCCCGCGACCGCGGCGAGCGCGGCCGACAGCACGAAGGCGAGCAGCTTGTAGTCGTCCGTGCGGTAGCCGAGCGAGGTAGCCCGCGGTTCGTTGTCGCGGATCGCCTTCAGCACCTGGCCGAAGGGCGAATGCACGATGCGGTGGATCAGCAGGAAGCCGAGCAGGAAGACCACCGCCACCAGCCAGTACATCGTCATGTCGGCGTGCAGGTCGATCAGGCCGAACAGCCTGCCGCGCGGCACCTGCTGGATGCCGTCCTCGCCGCCGGTGAACGGCGCCTGCACGCACAGGAAGTAGACCATCTGCGCGAGCGCGAGCGTGATCATCGCGAAGTAGATGCCCTGGCGGCGGATGGCGATCCATCCGAACACCACCCCCAGCGCCGCGCCGGTCAGCCCGCCCGCGACGATGGCGAGTTCCGGCGTCAGCCCCCAGGTCTTCGCCGTGTAGGCGGTGACATAGGCACCCATGCCGAAATACGCCGCATGGCCGAAGGACAGCAGCCCGACATAGCCGATCAGCAGGTTGAAGGCGCAGGCGAACAGCGCGAAGCACATCGCCTTCATCAGGAAGACCGGATACAGGCCGATGAAGGGCGCAGCGACGATCAGCGCCACCATCGCCAGCAGCGCGGTCGCCTGCGGACGGGAAAGGCCCATCATCTCAGGCGCGCCCGAACAGGCCGGCGGGGCGCGTCAGCAGCACCACGATCATGATGACGAAGATCACGGTCGCCGAGGCTTCCGGGTAGAACACCTTGGTCAACCCCTCGACGATGCCGAGGCCGAAGCCCGTCAGCACCGATCCCATGATCGAGCCCATGCCGCCGATCACCACGACCGCGAAGACGGTGATGATGAAGTTCGCCCCCATGTTCGGGTTCACCGAGTAGATCGGCGCGGCGAGCACGCCCGCGAAGGCGGCGAGCGCGACGCCCGCCCCGTAGGTCAGCGTCAGCATGCGCGGGACGTTGATGCCGAAGGCCTGCACCAGCGGCGCGTTCTCGGTCGCCGCCCGCAGATACGAGCCCAGCCGCGTCTTCTCGATCACCAGCCAGGTGGCGATGCACACCGCGAGCGAGGCGATGACGACCCACCCGCGATAGTTGGGCAGGAACATGAAGCCGAGATCGGTGGAGCCCTGCAGCGCCTCCGGGATGCGGTAGGGCATGCCGGAGGAGCCGAACTGGTTGCGGAACAGCCCCTCGATCGTGAGCGCGAGGCCGAAGGTCAGCAGCAGGCCGTACAGGTGGTCCACCTTGTAGAGCCGGCTGATGAACGCCTTCTCCAGCACCACGCCGATCGCACCCACGATCAGCGGTGCCAGGATCAGCGCCGGCCAGTAGCCGATGCCGCCCCATTCCAGCAGCATCCAGGCCGCGAAGGCCCCCATCATGAACTGCGCGCCGTGCGCGAAGTTGATGACGTTGAGCATGCCGAAGATGACCGCGAGCCCGAGCGAGAGCAGCGCGTAGAACGCCCCGTTGATCAGCCCCAGCAGAAGCTGGCCGAACAGCAACGGGGCGGGGATGCCGAAGATCTCGTCCATGGGGTCCCGGGGCGGATGGGGGCCGGCGCGCGGCCGGCCCCGCCTTGTCTCAGGTGCGGACCAGCGGGCAGCCGCCCTCGGCGACCGGGCGGAACGCCTCGCCGATCGGCGTGGTGCCGAGCAGCTTGTAGTAGTCGAACGGCCCCTTGCTCTCCTCCGGCTTCTTCACCTCGAACAGGTAGGCCGGGTGGATCTTGCGGCCGTCCGCGCGGATCTCGCCCTTGCCGAAGCAGGGATCGTCGGTCGGCATCGCCTTCATCCGCGCCACCGCATCCGCGCCGCTCGCCTTCGCCTTGTCCACGCCCATGTCGGCGGCGGCCTTCAGGTAGTGCAGCACGCCCGCGTAGCAGCCGGCATGGCTCATCGCCGGGTAGAGGCCACGATCGAGCTTCGGGCGGACCTTCTGCGTCCAGGCACGGGTCTGGTCGTTCAGATCCCAGTAGAAGGTCTCGGTCAGCACGAGGCCCTGCGCCGTCTGCAGCCCCAGCGCGTGGACGTCGGTGAGGAACACCAGCAGTCCGGCGAGCTTCACGCCGCGGCGGGTGATGCCGAACTCGGCCGCCTGCTTGATCGAGTTGATCGTGTCGCCGCCCGCATTCGCGAGGCCGATCACCTTCGCGCGCGACGCCTGCGCCTGCACCAGGAAGGAGCTGAAATCCGTGGTGCCCGGGAACGGCGTGCGGACCTGCCCCAGCACCTGCCCGCCCGCCTTCTTCACGAACTCCGCCGTATCGCGTTCCAGCGCATGACCGAAGGCATAGTCGGCGGTGATGAAGAACCAGCTGTCGCCGCCCGCCTTCACCATCGCGCCGCCGGTGGAGTTGGCGAGCATCCAGGTGTCGTAGGTCCAGTGAACGGTGTTCGGCGTGCAGGACTTGCCGCTGAGGTCGGCGGTCGCGGCGGTGGAGTTGATGTGGACCTTGTTCTTCTCCCGCACGATCTCGTTCACCGCGAGCGCCACGGAGGAGGTCGGCACGTCCACGATCACGTCCACGCCGTCACGGTCGATCCACTGCCGCGCGATGGTCGCGCCGACATCGGGCTTGTTCTGGTGGTCGGCCGAGAGGACCTCGACGTTGAAGCCCTTGCCGGCGACACCGAAATCCTCGAGCGCCTGGCGCACGGCACCGGCCGAGCTGGGGCCGGAAAGGTCGCGGTACAGGCCGGACTGGTCGTTCAGCACACCGATCTTGATCGTCGTACCCTGGGCACGGGCACGGCCGACCGGCAGGGCGGACAGCGCCGGCGCGACGGCGGCGCCGGTCAGAAGCGTGCGGCGGTTGATGGTCATGGGTCGTGGCCTCCTGTCGTTTCGTTCGTCTTTTCAGTCAGACGCCGAGATAGTCGCGCAGCTTGTCCATGCTGGCGGCCAGGTCGGCGTTGGGGATCATGTCCACCACCTTGCCGTGCTCCATGACGTAATGGCGGTCGGCGACGGTGGCGGCGAAGCGGAAGTTCTGCTCGACCAGCAGCACGGTGAAGCCGCGCGCCTTGATCTCGCGGATGGTGCGGCCGATCTGCTGCACGATCACGGGCGCGAGCCCCTCGGTCGGCTCGTCCAGCAGCAGCAGCCGCGCGCCGGTGCGCAGGATGCGGGCGATGGCGAGCATCTGCTGCTCGCCGCCGGACAGTTTCGTGCCCTGGCTGCGCGCGCGTTCCTTCAGGTTGGGAAACAGCGCGTAGATGGTCGGCAGGTCGAGACCGCCTTCGGCCACCTTCGGGGGCAGCATCAGGTTCTCGGTCACGTTCAGGCTGGCGAAGATGCCCCGCTCCTCCGGACACAGCGCGATGCCCGCGCGGGCGATGGTGTTCGACGGCAGGCCGATCGTCTCCGTCGCGCCGAAGCGGACCGAGCCCTTGCGGCGCGGCACCAGCCCCATGATCGACTTCATCGTCGTGGTCTTGCCGGCGCCGTTGCGTCCCAGCAGCGTGACCACCTCGCCTTCCCGCACGTCGAGATCGACGCCGTGCAGGATATGGCTTTCGCCATACCAGGCTTCCAGGCCGCGAACCTCAAGCATGCACAGGCGCCTCGGACCCCAGATACGCGCTCATCACGTCCGGATTGGCGCTGACTGCGGCGTAGTCCCCCTCGGCCAGGACCTGGCCGCGGGCGAGCACGGTGATCGTGTCCGACAGGCCCTGCACCACCGAAAGGTTGTGTTCCACCATCAGGACTGTACGCCCGGTGCGGATCCGGCGCACCAGGGCGACGATACGCTCCACGTCCTCATGGGTCATCCCGGCGGTCGGTTCGTCGAGCAGGAGCATCTGCGGGTCGAGGGCAAGCGTGGTCGCGATCTCCAGCGCACGCTTGCGGCCGTAGGAGAGCTGCCCCGCCGGCGTCTCCGCGTATTCCGCCAGCCCCACGTCGTCGAGCAGGGCGCGTGCCCGGTCGTCGTAGGCGGTGAGGAGCCGGTCGGAGCGCCAGAAATCCATGCTGGCCCCGCGTTCGCGCTGGAGCGCGACGCGGACGTTCTCCAGGCAGGTGAGCTGCAGGAACACCGCCGAGATCTGGAACGACCGCACCAGCCCCAGCCGCGCCACGTCCGCCGGCTTCATGCGGGTGATGTCGCGGCCGTCGTAACGGATCGTTCCGCGCGACGGCTGCAGGAACTTGGTCAGCAGGTTGAAGCAGGTTGTCTTGCCGGCGCCGTTGGGGCCGATCAGCGCATGGATCGCGCCACGGCGCACGCGCAGGGCAACGCCGTTGACCGCGACGAAGCCCCGGAATTCCTTGGTCAGCCCTTCGGTTTCCAGGATGTAGTCCACCTGGATGTTCCCCCACTCCCCGTCGTTAACGTTGCATTGCATGCCGTGCGGGGCGCAAGCAAGATCGACGTGTTGACAGTGCGGAGAAGGCGGTGGAACGGGCGGAAACCGGGGCGATTGTCGAGAGTCTGTGGCGCTTCGTCGCCCGGGAGGTCGATCCGGTCACGGCCGGGATCGAGGCGGAGGGCCGGTCTCCGCGCGAACCAGTCGCCGCGATGGGCGTCGCGGGCTTCCCTGAGACGGCCGGCGGTAGCGACCTCGGGTTGGAAACGGTTATCGCGATTAGCGAGGAGCTGAGTCGGCTGGAGCCTGAGCGGGGCTATACGATGAACCTGCAGGCGATGACCTGCCCGTACACGATCATCAACCGGGGCCCACTGATCGCGGAGGACGCACCCGGCACGCGACCCGCCGACCGCCACGGGATTTCGCCGCGGCGCTGGCGGCAGGCGGCCTGACCATGGCGGGATTGTATTTCGAGGATTTCGAGCCCGGCCGCGTCTTCGACCACGCCTGGACGCGCACCGTCACCGAGATGGACAACGTGCTGTTCAGCTCGCTGACCATGAACGTGCAGCCGCTGCATCTGGACGCGGAGTTCGCCAAGGGCACCGAGTTCGGCCGCCCCATCGTCAATTCGCTGTTCACCCTGGGGCTTATGATCGGCATCACCGTGAACGACACCACGCTCGGCACCACGATCGCCAATCTCGGCATGGAGAAGACCGCCTTCCCGGCGCCGGTCTTCGCCGGAGACACGATCCGCGTGCGCACGACTGTGGTGAGCCGGCGCGAAAGCAAGTCGCGCACCGATGCCGGCATCGTGGTGCTGCGGCATGAGGCGTTCAAGCAGGACGGCAAGCTGGTCGCCACCTGCGAGCGCGCCGCCCTGATGAGGAAGACCCCTGCATGAAGCTGCGTTCCCCCCTGTTCGCCCCCGGCGACTCCGACCGCAAGATCGCCAAGGCGCTCGCCCTGCCGGCGGACGCGGTGATCCTGGATCTGGAGGATTCGGTCGCCCCGTCCGCCAAGGATGCCGCGCGCGCGACGGTGGCGGCGGCGCTGCGGAGCACGGAGCGCAAGGCGGTGGTGCGCATCAACCCGGCGGGCAGCGAATGGCACCTGGCGGATCTCGCGGCCATCGTCCCGGCCCGGCCGGCGGCGCTGATGCTGCCGAAATGCGAGGGGGCGCATCACCTGCGGACACTGGATGCGGCGCTGTCGGCGCTGGAGGTGGCCGCGGGGATGGAAGTCGGCGGACTGAAGATCATCGCGATCGCCACCGAGACCGCGGCGTCCGTACTGCATCTCGCCAGCTATCCGGGCACGCCGCGGCTGCTCGCCCTCGCCTTCGGGGCGGAGGATCTGTCAGCCGATCTCGGCATCGCGCCGCGGCTGCCGGACGGCAGCTATCCGGCGCCGGTCGCGGCGGCGCGGGCGCAGATGCTGGTCGCGGCGGGGGCGGCGGGCGTACCGGCGCTCGATACGCCCTACCCCGATCCGCGCGATCCCGACGCGCTGGCGCGCGAGGCGGCAGCGGCGGCGGCGGATGGATTCGCGGGCAAGCTCTGCATCCATCCGGATCAGATCGGCCCGGTGAACGCGGCGTTCACCCCGTCGGAGGAGCGGGTGGGCTGGGCGCGGATGGTCGCCGAGGCATTCGCCGCCAATCCGGGCGCGGGCGTGATCTCCTGGAACGGCAAGATGCTCGACCGGCCGCATCTGAAGCTGGCCGAACGCATCCTGTCGGCGCTGTAGCGGCGCGGCGGGGTCAGCCCGCCGGTTGGGGCGCGCGCAGGCCGGGCCGGCCGGCGCGCATCCAGCCGATCACCTCGGCGAGCCCGCTTTCCAGCGAACGCGGCTCCGGCAGGTCGAGAATCTGCGCCGCCTGCGTGCGCTGCCCCACCGATTCGCGGATCTCGCCCGCACGGGGCGGCAGGTGCTGCGGCCGCGGATCGGTGCCGCACAGCCGGCCGATGATGCCTGCGAGGTCGAGGATGGAGGTGGCGCGCCCGGTGCAGAGGTTGAGCACCGGCGCCTCGGTGGACGCGGCGCCCATCGCGGCCATCAACCCGGCGACCACGTCCTCGACGAAGATGAAATCCCGCGTCTGCAGGCCGTCTCCGTAGACCGAAACCCGCTCCCCGGCCGCCAGCCGGTCGCAGAAGATCGAGATCACGCCGGAATAGGGCGAGCGCGGGTCCTGACGCGGGCCGAAGACGTTGAAGAAGCGCAGCCCCAGCGTCGGCACGCCGTGCACGACGCCGGCGACGCGCGCATGCTGCTCGCAGCCGAGCTTGTCCGCGCCATAAGCAGAGAGCGGCCGGGTCGCGGTATCCTCGGCGATCGGCAGGGCTGCCGGATCGCCATAGACCGCGGCCGAGGAGGCATAGACGACCGGGACGCGCCCGTGCGCGCGCGCGGCGTCGAACACCGCGATGGCGCCGGTGAGGTTGACGCGATGCGTGCCCAGCCAGTCGCGCGTGCCGCGTTCGACCGAGGCGATGGCCGCGAGGTGGAAGCAGCCGTCCACGCCGGCCATGGCCTGCTGCACGGCCGCCGCATCGGCGACATCGCCCTCCATGAGGGCGGCGCCGGGGACGAGATTGTCCATCGAGCCGGATGAGAGATCATCCAGCACGCGCACCTTGTGGCCGCCGGCGATCAGGGCGGCGACGAGGTGGGACCCGATGAAGCCGCAGCCGCCGGTGACGAGGTAGTGAGGCATCCCCGCAGCCTAACGCGATCAGGCTTCCGAGGCGACCCGTGCCGCGCCGGCACGTGTGAGGATCTCGGACTGGAAAGCCGCGAGGTTGCGCTCCAGCACCTGCCGGTTCCGCGCGACCGTCTCGACAAAGCCCGCCGTGTCCGCAAGCAGGGCGGAGGTGCGTTCGAACAGCAGTTCCTCGTTCGCCTCGGCTTGATCGATGCAATAGTCGTCGACGCCGAGGAGTGAGAAGAACTCGCGGTTCTTGACGTCGTAGCCGATGTTCAGGGTCGGCACCCAGGCGCTGATCGCCATGATGCTGGAGTGCATCATCTGGCAGACATGGGCATCGAGGCCCGCGTAGCCGCGCATCAGTTCGGCGGTGTCGCCGTCGATGACCTCCATCTGAAAGCCGGCCTGACGCAGCAGGTGGACCAGCACGCGTTCCGTGTCGCTGTGGACGAAGTAGCGGAAGCGGCAGTTCCAGCGGGCCTGCATCCGGCGGAGGAACGGCACGATCCAGCGCATGCGCTCCGGCAGCGTCGCCGCGGTGTTGCGTCCATGCAGCGCGAAGTTGAGGCCGAGCAGCATCCCCTGCTGCGGCGGCGGGCGGTGCGGTGGCGGCGGGCCGGGGTTGAGAAACAGGACCGGGTCGCCGACCAGATGCACCCGCGGCCCTCGGCCGCCGATGATGGTATCGAGCACGTTCCGGCTGCTCTGGTCGCGGACCGAGATCAGATCGACCGTATCGGCGAAGCGCCGCAACGTCTCGTGCGTGGCTCGCGGCAGGTCCTCCGCCTTGACCGGGCTCAGATGGCTGCCGACGCGGACCTGGTTGATACCGATCCCGTAGCCGACGCGCAGGCACGACATGCGCCGCATCAGTGCAATATCGGCTTCGATGCGGGGGGAGATCGAGCCGTCGTCGTCCAGGAACAGATAGCCGCCGCCCGCTAGCACGAAGATGCCGCCGGTCTTGTTCAGCCACTCCACATGAGCGTCGGAAAGTTCGCCCCACTGGACCTCGACGAACTCGCAAGGGGTTGGCCGGGCACGCGCGGCGACTTGCGTTTCGATCGTCTCCCGGATCGCGATGTCACCCCGGTTGGTGTTCTCAAACCGCTGCCACGAGTAATAGTTGACACTCTGTTCGCAGCCGATCTGCCAGCGCATCTGGTCGCCGATCCGGCGCAATCGCGCCCCGACACGGCCCTTCGCCGTTCGGTCAAGTGGCCGGAACTGAGAAACTCCGGAAATAGTTGAGTATATGACAACACTTGTCACAGATACTATTGACAGATCTCTTGCAAGATCCAGCACGTCTACACCTCGATTCGACCGCCGCAAGTTTGCTTTCTGCGCCCGAGATGAACTTCAACGCGCGCTGATGAGGCAACTTTCCTCCCCGACCGAGCCCGGACCACACCGCAGCCCGACCACAACGGCGCCGGCGCAGTCTCAAACAGCGTCCATCTAGCCAACTGACGTGGCGGCGCGATGCGAGTTTCATGAAGATTGCGTTGCAGTTTGACTGCCCATGGTGCTCTATCCGTGCCCCGAGGGAGGGGGGAAATGGGCGCTGGATCAGTCCGCCCGCTCGCCAAGCGAGGCCGAGGCGCATCGCTGTTGGACAGCGCACATGCAGACGAGGCAACTACAGGTGAGGCGATCGCTGCAGCAGATTCATCTGCGGGAAGTGGCGTCTGCCCGCCCCGCATGCTCGATGCTGGCCTGACGCAACTGAACACGCTCGTCGCCCTTCTTTCGGGCGACGCACGCCGGAGTGCCGTATCTCGCTACACGGTGCCATACAGCCGAACGGCTCGATACCTCTCCGTTATGCATGCCGCTGTGGAAGCGAGGCGGCTCTCTTCCTCCCACCCGGGTGTCCTGCTGCACGGAAACTTCATTCCCAGTTTTCGAGGTGGCTTTACTATCGAAGCTACCTCAAGCCCAATGCACGGGCTGAGGCGGATTAGTGGAGGCCTCCGCGGCGTAATTGTCAGCCGCGCGGTGCTCGAGAATCTACACCTCGCACTGCATCTTGATGCCGACGGCCCGTTGTCCGGACGCCTTTCCAGCAATGATACGCTGGTCTTATTCGGCCGGCGATCCGGACGCGATGTCGTCGTTCACATCGCTCCCAGCGGGTTTCACGACGGGATCGATCGCCATGCGAAAGGGCTTGCTCTCGCGCAGACGAATTTGCCGGAACGCACAGATATTCAGGTTCCGACAACGCTTGCGCACGATGTCGTCATGGGATGCCACTTCCTTGTTCAATCACGGCTTTCAGGGTCGCCGGGGGGCAGTGACCCACTTTCTTCCATGCTGGCAGCTCTTGATAGTCTGTATGAGATCCAGTCGTTAACCCGAGCCGATACTGCACAGGCCGAACTCGCATTCTTGCGGGATCCGATGGACACTCTATGCCGCTCTGTCCCCAACGAGCTTCGTGCTCCCGTAGAGGATCTGGTCGCACGAACACGACGGATGTTCGAGATGGAGCTGCCTGGCGGTGCCTTGGTCCACGGAGATTCCTGGTATGGCAACATGCTCTTTGATCACAAGGGCAGAGTGATCGGCATTATTGATTGGGAGTGGGCGCGGAAAGGCGGCGCGCCTTTGGTCGATATTCTTCATCTACTATCGAGCACGCTCGCGTGGAGCCGGGGTGGCAGATTGGCAGCGGCCCTTACCTCCATCGTCAAGGGAGAGGCTGAAGCCAGCTGGATGGCTGCACTACAGAAAAGCCTCGCATTCCATGGCCTGCATAAAGAGCACCTCATCGCGACCGCCAATTTGCTGACCCTGCGTCGAATCTGGCAGGTCTACTGCCTGACGCGATCCGATGGAGAGCAATGGCTTCGTACCCTGCTGCGGGAAGCAGAGGTCACCACGTGAGAGGCACCCACTCTTCAGCAGAGCTAATGTTGATGTCGTAGGTGGACTTTGCCGAGGAAGCTCAGGATCGTCCGCTCGACCCCATCCGGTCGGCCAGCGGCCGCCCACAACCCCACAAGGACAATTGCGTAGGCTAGGGCGCCCGCAGCCGCATCCCCGATCAGCCGAATCCACGGGACGGATGGCAAGTGTGGATGCACAGCGATAACCACCCCTGCCATCCCCGCTGCTGCACACAAGGGTCGCCAGACTGCTCGGACGATACCCGTCACAGGCACGTTCAGAATTCTTACTAGCAACGCAAACATGATCGGGACGAAGGCAAGCGTCACGACAAGGTATGCGATAGCCACGCCCTCCACGCCGCGCCAGTCCGCACCGATCAGCGCCGCGCATAGCAGAAACCCAGCAAACGCAAGCGCGCGCAACGCGTTGGCGCGCGCATGGCCGGCTGCTAACAGCACAGGGTTCACGCTTCGCGCCACCCCCATCGCGCCGGATGCGACCGCGATCCACGGCAATACCTGAACTGCCCCGCTCCATCGGGGCCCCAACACGACGGCGACCACATCCTCCGCCACCAGCGCCATGCCCGTGCCGGTCGCGCAGGCGACGAGTGCGACGAAGGAGAGTGCCGTGAGATAGTGCGCCTGCATTGCAGCCTGATCGTGGGAGACACGCGCATACACTGCGTACAGTGCGCGAACGGGAGGAACCACGAGTTCCTCCGTCGGCAGCGCCGCCAGCTCCGCGCCCACTGTATAGGTGCCCATTGCTTCGGGCCCGAGCGTGGCCGCAACTGCAACGTGGTCGGCGCGGGTGGCACAGTAGTTGCCGATACTGGTCACCAGAGACCAGATCGAGAACGACCACAATTCCCGTGCTCTGCTCAGTGCCATTCGGGGCCGGTACGGGATGAACACATAGCTCACCACGACGCCCACAACCGCCTGGGCCAGCGTGCCCGCGATCAGCGCCCAATAGTTGCGCAACAGAAAGGCAAGCGTGACAGTCACGGCAAAGCCGGCAAGCTTGCCGAAGAGCATGATCTGCAGATCACGCCTGAAATCGAAGTGCCGCTGCAGATCGACAAGGCCAATATTCTCGAAGGCCTGGATCACCGGCCGCAGAGCCAGCGCCCAGACGATCCAGCTCAGTCGCGGATCGTCCAGCCACACGGCGACGAAGGGCGCAAGCAGCGCCAGAACGCCCGCGACACTGAAGCCGATGAGCAGCCCCATCGTCCACGCGGAATCATAGTGCGCCCGCTGCGGGTCCCGCATCCGGATGATCGCCGCGCGCTGGCCCGTCTCGGTCAGGACCTGAAGCGCGCCGATCACCAGCATCGCACTCGCGATCAGGCCGAAATCGGCCGGGACGAGCAATCTGGCAAGGATCACCGTGCTGACGAGGCCGATGCCTCGCAGCATCCATCGACCGGCGACCATCCACGCAGATCCCGCCGCCATCGCACGGCCCAGACGCGCCGGCGTCTGTTCGGCTGGCGTGATCGGGCTCTCGCTCACGCTGTCTGCCGCAGCAGCATCTCGCGCAGCGCGAGTGGCGTGGTCGGCTGCCCGCCCAGCCGGCCGAGAAAGTCATCCAGGAACCGGTCGATCCGATCGAGGAAGCCGCGCAGTTCGGCTTCGCTGCGCGTATAGGGCGTACCGCCCGGCATGAAGGACGGGCTGTGCAGCGACAGGGCAAAGACGCCGTTGCCGTCAGCCAGCCGGGCATCGACCAGCCGGCGCATCTCATCCAGCGACACGCCCTCCGGCGTCAGCATGATCCGCTCAAGCATGCGGAACCGGGCGAGAATGCCCGGAATGCGCAGGCGCGCCGACATCTTGCCGAACACCTTCCTTCCGAATCCACCCTGCGCAAGATGACGCAGGGGGCCGACGAGTGACTGACTCACCGGCAGGTACAGCAGACGGCGCTCCGGAGATGTCCAGAACGGCCGATCCGGGTAACCGAAGAAATCCGGGCCGCCGCCAAGTCCGGCGAAATTCCGGTAAGGCATCACGGAGGTGTCGACCTCATAGCCCAGCTCGGCGAGCATCGACTCGCGGCTGATATCCAACCCGTAGCGGCCCGCCTTGTAGACGCGCGGCGCAACGCCGAGCTGTTCGGCGATGCGCGCCGTCAATGCCTCCAGCTTGCGGCGCTCAAGGTCAGGGTCGAGGTTGCAGGGATAGGAGTTATAGGGACAGACGACTTCCTCATACGGCGGGGTGACCCACGGATGGAGCTGCGCGCCGATCAGGCATTCCTGCGCGGCCAGCCAGGGTCCGAACACATCGACCGCGCGCGGATCGTCCGCGATCGGGTAGTCGATCAGATAGGCGGGTTGCAGGCCGTGGCGACGGAAGATCGCCTGTCCACGGCAGATATGGCGGATGGACTCCGTCCGGTCATGGCGGCGCGAGAACGGGCCCGACCAGTCGAACTCCTCCTCCGTGTCGATCACCACACAGAGAAGCGGCCGATCGAGTGTCGCGATCGCCGCCGGCAGGAAGGTTTCTGCCACCGGTTCAGACCCGCAGCCGCGCCTTGACGAAGGTCTTCGTCCCACGCAGTCCCGGCGCGGTGAACAGTATCTGGCGCAGGCTGTCGAACGGGCGGAAACCGGACAGCGCCGCCAGCCCCAGATGGTGCACGCTGCGCAGATACTGGCCGGGCACATTATCGAGGCTCTTGCCGATCTGGCTGTGCAGCAGCCCGATCGCACGCCGCCGGTCACGCCAGGACAGGAAGTCGCCCAGACGCGCGAGATGGCGCCGGATCATCGGCATCGTATCCTGCATCACCAAGGTCGCGTGCCGCGCCATGTGGCTGCCGGTCGACATGCGGATGATCACCTGCCGGCTGTTGACCAGCGCGACGGTGCCGTTGCTGGCAAGACGGATCCAGAGATCGCGGTCCTCACCCACGCGGAGCGCAGGATCGAACGGGCGCAGGCCGAGATCGACGCGGCGGGCCATCGCGCAGGGGGTGGCCACGTAGCAGTTCCACAGCAGCAGCTTCCAGCCTTCCGGCAGCAGTTCCGGCAGATCCTCGTACAGCGGGCGGATCAGCGCGCCCTCGGTATCCACCCAGTCAGCCTGGCAGCCGCAAAGCGTGACCTGCGGATGCGCATCCATCAGCGCCGATTGCAGGGCGAGCTTCTCGGGGAGCCATTCGTCGTCAGCGTCGAGGAAGGCCACGTACTCGCCCGAGGACAGCGCCACCCCCCGGTTACGGGCCGCGGACGGACCCGCGTTCGTCTCCTGGCGCACCACGACATGACGCAGGCCATGCTGCTTCAGCACCGCTTCGGCGCGGGCGGCCGTGTCGTCGGCGCTCGCATCGTCGACGACGATCACCTCAAGGTCGCGCAGGGTCTGCCGCGCGACGGAGCCGATCGCCACATCGATCAGGGAAGCGGCGTTGTAGGCCGGAATGACGACGCTTACCCGGGGTGCGCTGCCGGTCATCTGCGAAGCCTCCAGGTAAGCGACTGCCAGCCGCGCGCGACGTGTCCCCGCCACCCTTCCGCCCGCAAGTTCAACAGGCCGAACTGCCTCACACCGGTCGAGAAATCGCGCTTCGCCTGGCTGTCGCCTTCGCCGCGATCTATCAGGCAAATGCCGTGCGCATCGGCCGCCATGAGAGTGTGCCACACGAGCATCCGCCCCGGCGAGACCTTCTGGGCCTCGCGGTCATAGACGGGGAACCAGTAGCTCAGATGCCCGTCGTGCAACAGGCCAAGATGGCGGGCGAGCACCCGTCCGCCAGCACTGAGCAGTGTCAGCACCGGTATGCAATCGGGATATTTCCCTGCCACCAGGGCGCGAACGAGATTCATGTGCCCTGGATCGGCGAACGAATCATCCACGCCAGTACGCGCATACTGGGCACGCTTGGCTTCGAGCAACGCCTGCACCGCGGCCTCGTCCGGGTTCGCCGTGAAGGAGAACTGTGGCGAGCCGAATTCCTTCTCAAGCCGGCGCGACCTTCGCTCGGTGTCTTGGAGGAAACTCTTGTTGGCGGCAGCCAGAGCGGCGAAATACGCGGCGGAACCATCCGGCAGTTCGATCACATGACCCGGGCGTGTCTGGCTGGCTACCAGGCCGAAGATCGCCTGACCGTCGCTGAGGTGATCGAAGAACAGCACGCCGATGCGGGCGAGATCGATCAGCCGCGCCGGAGCGATCTGCACGCCGGGCCGCGCGATCAGGCCGCAATGATCGGCGAGCCCACCCCCCATACGCTGGGCGACGCCCATGCGGCGGCTCCAGGCATCCGCGAACTGGAACGGCAGGATGGCGGCGACCGCGTTGCTCCGGTCGCGAATCAACGCCACGTGGGCCAGGCCGGTCGCCTGCTCGCAGGCCAGCGCGAAGCCGTGGGAGAAGAAGGCACGACGAAGATGCGGCGTCTGCTTCAGCATCCCCGCCCAGTCCGCGCGTTCATCCGCCGTCAGTTCGGATGGGCGCTTGATCTCCGCGTGCAGTCCGTCGCCGCTCATGCGGCGGCCCTGTGCGGGCGTGTCAGCAGTGAGAAGGCCAGCGCGGGTAGATCGAAGCCGTCACCTCCGCGCAGATATCGCAACTCAACCGACACGCGGCCGATGCCGCGGGGATCGGCAAGGTGTTCCGGCGCCGTCAGGCAGGCCTCGCTGGTGAAGCAGAGACCGAAACCCTCCTCCTGCGCGCACTGTATGAGTGCCGGGCTGCATCTTCCGTGCGGGAAGGACAGCGACGGAAGCGGGCCGCCCAATCCCGCCGCTTTCAGGGCGGCACGGCAGGTGGCCAGTTCGGCTGCGGCATCCGGCACGTCGGTGAGCGGGGTATGGCTGTGGCCATGGCCGCCGATCGCGATCCCGTTCGCCTGCATCTCCGTCAGTTCAGCGACATCGGCCATCTGTCTCGGCAGATCCGGATCAGGCAGAGCCTTGAGTGCGCTGGCGCGGCCTTCGGGCGAAGCCGTTG
>JBBCJT010000200.1:0-14512 GCA_037190665.1 Rhodovastum atsumiense
GTGTCACCCGCGGCAGCTTCTACTGGCACTTCGCCGACCGGACGGAGCTGCTGTCCGCACTCCTCGCGCACTGGGAGGCGACCAACACCGCGCCGATGGAGCAGGCGGTCGCCCGTGCCGGCAGCGACGGGCACGCGAAGCTGATGGCCATCATCCAGCTCTGGATCGACGAGGTCGCCTTCAGCCCGGCCTATGACGCGGCGGTGCGGGACTGGGCGCGCCACGATCCGGCGGCCACCGCGGCCGTGCGGCGCACCGACGACCGCCGCATCGCCTTGCTCACCGATATCTTCGGCGATCTCGGCTATGCCGGCACCGACGCGTTCGTGCGGGCGCGCGTCGCCTACTTCCACCAGGTCGGCTACTACGCCCTCGCGATCCGGGAGCCACGGACGCTGCGCTTCGACCTGCTGCCGCATTACTACCGCGTCCTCACCGGCTTCCCGATGCCCGATCAGCTCCGCGGCACGATCGGCAGGGTGAGCGAGGAGGCACGCTCGCCGCCGCGCAGGATGGTCAGGAGCGGCGATCGCCCGAAGGGCACCCGGGCGAGGTGATCGCGATCCGCCGCCGCCAGCGCCAGCCGGATGCGGTGCCCCTGCCTGAACAGCCACGATGTCGGCATGAGCTGGATCTCGAGCAGCGCCGGCTTGCCCGGCACCAGCGGCTCGACATCCGCTTCGCCGCAGGGATGCCAGGGACCGAAATGGGGATAGTCCGCCGGCGGCTCGGCGGTGCGGCGGAAGATCGCCCGTAGCATCCCCTCGGTGACGTAGCGGGTGGCGCCGTCCGGGGCCACGTCCTCGAGATAGAGGATGACGGCGGCATCCTTCGCCTCCGACGCCAGCCAGATGCGGGCCGCCGCGTGGCCCGTCACCTCGATCGGGCGGCTGAGCGGCGTGCTCGTCCACACCGACATGCGGGCGTCGCGCCCATGCCAGTCGCCGTAGTATTCCTCGACCGGCTGCCCGGCGATCCGCTCGTAGCGGGTGTTGCGGCCGGTGCCGATGCCGTGGTCGGTGCGGTAGGTGTCGCTGCCGGCAGCTTCGGGTGCCGCGTCGGTCAGGGCGGCGTCGGCAGCAAGCCAGAGGGTGCGGGGCTCGGACGGGGGTGGCCAGGTGTCGGCTGCCTTCCACGCCTCCTCGATCATGGTGAAGTAGTGGACCGGCCGCTCGGTGGCGATGCCGGTGTCGCGCCCCGCAACGTGCTGGTCGAAGAAGCGCAGTATCTCCGCATGCATCTCGAACTGCGGCCGGGCGTCCTCGCGCGCCGGGCTGACATTGGTCCGGGCGCCATGATCCCACGGTCCGAACAGCAGCCGCTTCTCGCGGCAGGGCAGCGCCCGGAAGCGTCCCGCCGCGCCGTTGGTATAGGCGGCGCCGTCCATCCAGCCTGAGACGCCGTAGTGCGGCAGGTCGGCGGGAATGCCGGAGAGATACGTGCGCGGCGCCACCGTGGTGGCGCGGAAGTCGCGATCATGGGCGAAGGCGGCGTCGCGGGTCTGGAGCTGCGTGACGAAGGCGGTCGTGTCGAAATTGGCGGCGTGGTCGGCGAGGGCGGCCGCGACCATGCCGCCATCCGCATCGTCATCGACTGGCGCCGGGCCGGCGAAATGCGGGCCGGCGAAATAGGGAAACGCCTGCAGCACGTCCCGCTGGTCGAGGTCGAGCGCCTCGATCATCCGGCCGTAGCCGCCGATCATGCCGATATAGGCAAGGCCACCCGGATAGAACATGTCGCCCCAGGTGTCCCAGACCGAGAAGGTCGGCATCACCGCCCTGATCGCGGGATGGGCGGTCGAGGCGGCGACGTCGGCGGCCGCGCCGACATAGGAGATGCCGGTGATGCCGACGCGGCCATCGCTCCAGGGCTGGCGCGCGATCCAGTCGACCACGTCATGGTAGTCGAGCCGCTCCGCCGGGGAGCGGAATCCCTCGCGCGCGCCGAACGATGCGCCGGTGCCGCGCACGTCGACGATGACGACGGCGTAGCCGTAGGAGACGAAGAAGTCGCGGATGATGGCGTAGCTCGGGCTCGCCTCGACGCCGGGCGGCGCATCCGCCTTCAGCCGGAAGCGGCGATAGTAGGGCGTGAAGAGAACCACGGACGGCCTCGCCGTGTCCGTGGCGTTCGCCGGCAGGTGGATGTCGGCTGCCAGCCGGACCCCGTCACGGACCGGGACGTAGAGCGAGCGCCGCGCGATCCCGCCGGTCTCGATCTTCGGCCGTGCCGCCAGATACGCCGCGGGGCTGAGTTTCCAGGCGGGTGATCCCTTGCTCGTGTCCGACATGCCGAATTCCTCCCGCCCGCTTCCGGGTCAACCGTGCTTGCCCAGCTTCCATACAGCACTGTATGGTCGTCAAGCCGACGATGAGGGGGGAGTATGAGCGCCATCGTTTCCCGATCGCCCGCTGCTCCCCATTCCGCGCTGCATCGCGGCGCCATCGTCGTCGACATGACCATGCCGTGGGGCGACTACGCCCAGCGGGCCGAGATGAAGCCGGACACGCTCGAGCGGCTGATCGGCAGCGGCTACACCATGGTCTCGCTGACCATCGCGCAGGATCGTACGCCGTTCGCGGAAGCCATGGCCTCGCTTGCCAAGGAGCGGCGCTTCTTCCTGGAGCGGCCGGACCGCTTCGTGCTGGTCGACACCGCGGCGGACGTCGAGCGTGCCAAGGCGGAAGGCAAGCTCGCCGTCGCCTTCCACTTCCAGGGCTGCAATCCGCTCGAAGGCAGGCTCGAGAACGTGGCGCTCTTCTACGATCTCGGCATCCGCCACATGCTGCTCGCCTACAACATGCGCAACCTCGCGGCGGATGGCTGCCACGAGCGCACCGATGCCGGCCTCAGCCGCTTCGGCATGGCGCTGGTGGCCGAGATGAACCGGGTGGGCATGATCGTCGACGTGACCCATGTCGGCCACCGCAGCTCGCTCGACGCCATCGAGGCATCGACGGCGCCGGTGATCTTCTCCCATTCCAACCCGCGCGCCGTGTTCGACCACGAGCGCAACATCCGCGACGACCAGATCCGCGCCTGCGCCGCCTCGGGCGGGGTGGTCGGCATCAACGGGCTCGACATCTTTCTCGGCGGCCCGCCGACGGTGGAGCGCTTCCTGTCGCACATGCGCCACTGCCTCGATCTCGTCGGGCCGGACCATGTCGGTCTCGGCCTCGACTTCGTCTATGATCCGGAGACGCTGACCAACGTGCTGATCCGCGGCACCGCCCAGCGCTATCCGGCGGGCAGCGGCTACGACCGTGCGCGGGTGCCCGGGTTCTTCCAGCCGGAGCAGGTGCCGGACGTGACGGACGCGCTCGCCGCCGCGGGATGGAGCGACGACGACGTGCACAAGATCCTGGGCGGCAACTGGCTGCGCGTGGCGCGGCAGGTGTGGCAGCCCGGCAACAAGACAGGGAGGGGACCATGAAGAAGAATCTCGCGGCGATCGCGCTCTGCGCCGCCATGGCCGGGCCGGCGCTCGCGGCCGATCTGACGGTGGGGGCGCGGTTCGATCCCTCGATCGATCCGCATTACCTCTATCTCTCGACCAACATGGCCTATGCCCAGCACATCTTCGAACCGCTGGTGGCGCGCGACGTCAACTCGCAGCCGATCCCGGGCCTGGCCGAGAGCTGGCGGGCCGTCGACGACCGGACCTGGGAGTTCAAGCTGCGCCGCGGCGTCAAGTTCCACGACGGGCAGGACTTCACGGCCGAGGACGTGCTGTTCAGCGTCAAGCGGGTGCCGTCGCTGCCGAACAACCCCAGCCCCTACACGGGCGCGCTCCGCTCGGTGGTCGCGACCGAGGCGCCCGACCCCTACACGGTGATCTTCCGCACCGACCGGCCGAACCCGATCCTGCCCAGCCAGTTCACGATCATGTCCATCGTCTCGCACAAGGCGGCGGCCGGGGCGATGCCGGGAGACTTCGCATCCGGCAAGGCCGCGATCGGCACCGGCCCCTACCGCTTCGTGCGCTATGTTCGGGGAGAGCGGCTGGAGCTCGAGCGCTTCGCCGATCATCGCGGACCGGCGCCGGCCTGGGACAAGGTGACCTTCCGCTTCATCCCCAATCCGGCCACGCGGGTGGCAGCCCTGCTGGCGGGCGATGTCGAGATGATCGACTACGTGCCGACGGCGGACCTGCCGCGGCTGAAGTCGGACGCACGGGTAAGCCTCTTTACCCGCGCATCGGACCGGGTGATCTACTTCGCGCCGAACGTGGGTGCCGACACGCTTCCGGGGCTGACGACCAAGGCCGGCCAGCCGCTCGATCGCAATCCGCTGCGCGACGCCAGAGTCCGTCAGGCCCTGTCACTCGCCATCAACCGACCGGCACTGATCGAGCAGGTGATGGAAGGCTTCGCTGCACCTGCCAGCCAGCTCGTTCCCGAAGGCTTCTTCGGCTTCGATCCGGGCATTCCGGCTCCGGCATTCGACGTCGCCCGCGCACGTGCGCTTCTGGCCGAGGCGGGCTGGCCGGACGGGTTCGGTATGACTGTCGCCTGCACCACCGACCGCTACGTCAACGATGCCGCGATCTGCCAGGCGGCAGGGCAGATGTGGGCCCGGATCGGACTCGCCATGAAGGTCGAGGCTTATCCCTCCAACGTCTTCTTCGGCAGGGCGCGGGCGGGCCAGTCGGAGTTTCCGATGGTGCTGGTGGGCTGGGGCAGTTCATCGACAGGCGATTCCTCGGGCGCGCTCACCGGGCTTCTGCATGGCGTCGACGCTGCACGCGGCTACGGCGCCTACAACTTCGGCGCCTATGCCTCGAAGGATGTCGACCAGCGCATCGAGCAGGCGACGACGACCATGGATCCCACGGCGCGGCTCACCCTGATGCAGGGTGCGATGCGGGCCGCGATCGCGGACGGGGCAATCATCCCGCTGCATACCCAGATGACCGCGGTCGCGACCCGCAAGGGCCTCGTCTACGCGCCGCGCGCTGACGAATGGACGATGGCGATGCAGGCGACACCGGCGAAGTGACGGCGGGCTGAACCGTAACGGCGGTCCGATTGCACGCGGGCAATCGGACCGCTGGCCGTGACTGTCGCTCAGGTCGTGCCAAGCAGTCTTTCGAGTTCCTCGATCATCCGCTCCGGCGTCGCGCACGGGACCGCCCCGAGCTGGGCGAGTTCCTGCGTGACGTCGACCGGCAGTCCCGAGTTGGAATCCTCCGGGATCTGGTTGAGCCTGCCGCCGATGCACAGCGGCATCGCGCGGCCCGCCTTTGCGAGCGATGCGAAGATATCTCCGGCATAGCGCAGCGCGATGCCGTTGTACGTGCTGACGGCGAGTAGCTGGCAGCCCGCATCCACCGCCGTGGCGACCAGATCGTCCGGATCCGCCGATGTGCCGCCATCGACAACCTCCACGCCGAGCCGCGCGAGGACCTGTTCGATCAGGTTCTTGCCGTGCTCGTGGACATCGCTGCTGGCGATGCAAACCTTTGGCGCCCTTGCCGCCAGAACGGCACGCGTGGGCTGCGGCACGCGGTCCAGCCAGGTCGCAGCCGCTCGCTGCAGATCCTCCACCCACTCCGCCGCGACGATCATCTGGCGGCCGGACCAGGCGGTCCGATCCGGAGCACCGGCGCCGTACAGCGCCTCGAGCCGGCGCGGCCCGGTTCGGCGCAGGGCCAGCATCAATTGCGCGGGATCGCGCGTATCGACACCCGCATCGGCAAAGCCGGCGAGCACCCTGTCCGAGAACACGCGCCCCCCTTCGACCAGCCGGTCAGCCATCGCATCGACGGGGGCGAGGTCGATCAGCGGAAGGCTCACGGAGGCATGCTCGACAAGGCGATGGGCGAAGACCTGGGCGTCGATGATCTCTTCGGGATCGGGAATGCGCTCGTTCTCCGTCACCGGCACCGGGTTGATCGCATGCCCGCTCGGGTGGCGCCGCAGCGCCCAGATGTCCGCCTGGAGATAGCTCGCGAGGCTGGCGAAGTTGCCGGCGGGCGTGGAGCGGTAGCTGACCGTGCAGCCATAGATCATGCTTCCGGGCGTGGACGTCACCTTCATTAGCGCCTGATGAAAGGCGAACCGCAGGAGCGGTGCGGTGAAGTGGTGGCCGTAGCAATGGGCGAGCTTCGCGCCGATCAGATCCTCGACGATGTACTTTTCGATCAGCACCATCCCGAGCGCGGAACTCATATCCGCCAGCAGTCCCGCAAAGCCGTCGTCGAGATTCGAATGAACGAGCACCTCGACGGGCTGCGCCGCCATCAGGCCGAGGGCGGTGACCGTCGCCTCCGTCGTCGCGACATCGTCGTCCCAGTCCGGCAGTCGGAAGGTGAAGTACTGGCCCAGATTGCCGATGGTGGTGGCGCCGGCCGCGAGCGCGGCACGGGTGTTCTCCACCGCGCCTGGAAGGCCGAGCATGAAGTCGCCGAAATGGGCGGCCGCGGGTACCGCGCCGGTGATGCGCGCGAAGTCCTCGGGGCCGGACAGGACGATGCCGGTTCCCCGCGACCGAACGGCCCGCTGGGCGAGCGGGTAGCCCATGGACCAGTCGAGCGTGATGCCGAAGCGGTCCACGCTCGCGCCATGGCGTGCCGCCGTCTCGTGCACGTGGCGGATCGCCTCGACCGTGCGGTCGACGCTGCGGAAGCCGATATGCGCGTGCTGGGTGATCCGCTGCTCGGCGATCGTGCGCCGTTTGAACTCCGCTTCCGAGGCCACCTGCATCGCATCGAGGAACGGGCAGGGGCCAACGGTCCAGTCGCGTGCCATGGCCCGCCCTGCGTCGAGCAGGGCCGCACCGGGCGTGAGCGTGGCCGGGACGAGCTGGCGAAGAGGCGGGAGCCGTGCCGAGGTCGCGTCTGTCACTGCTCCGCGCTCCTGCTCAAAGCGACAGGATGTCGTGCCGCTGCCGTCCCCAACGACGGGCCCGGGCGATCTCGGCGTCCTTGTCCTCGGTGAGCATCAGGCCGTCGGCGATCAGCCGGTCGCATGCCGCACCGATCGCCGCGACGTAATCCTGCAGCGACGGATAGCGTTCCAGTATGGCGCGACGCGGATCGCCCGTTGCCGCACGTTCGCCCGCACGCTCCGGCAAGGGGATGTAGCTGCCGCTGAAATCGTGCAGCGCACCGGTGCCGAAGCCTCGCGTGCGCAGGTTCCAGCCGGTGAAGGTGCCCAGCGGGGCCTGCACCATCGGCATGCGGATGCCCGCGATGTCGTTCCCGTCCTCGTCCACCGCCGGGACAAGAACCGCATAGCCGGCGCCGTCGATGATCGATGCCGGCTCGGCGATCGCGCCCCCGTTCTCGAATGCCGGACCGTAGTCGACCAGCGGCAGCGCGTTCGGGCCGCGCGGGATGGCCACGCCGGGGATGGCGGGGAACTGCGCCTTCCAGTCGGAGAACGGCACCAACGTGCCGTCACCGCGGCGTGGGACGCGGCTGGGCGGCGGCGGCACGCCATCCGCCACCCAGCGGTGCATCGCCGTCAGCACCATCCGGAACAGCGCCGAGGTCGCGACGGTGTTGGCGAAGTTGGTGCATATCCCGCGGCTGCACCGCGACAGCAGCGGATCGGACCAGTGCTGGGAGCTCGCCCAATGATACACCCGCACGCGGTCCGGCTGTTCGAGGTCGTTGCCCTGCGTGTCGGTGTGAACGAGGGAACCGCGTCGGTTCCAGTACTCGCTTCCGGTCTGGGTATGGATCACCAGCGGATCGGTCTCGGGATGACGCAGGATGGCGTCCTCCCTGCCGGTCAGATGATCGCGGCTGCGCGCGTAGGAGAACGGGAACCGGTCGGCTGGGTTCAGCGCATCCTCGAACTGGCGCGACGCGGCCACGACCAGATTGCTGAAGCGATTGATGGGAAGGCGGCCGCCGCCGGCGATGTGCGACAGCACTCCATCGAAGACCGGGCGGCCATCTCCCGTACCGTTGAAGCCGCGATACAGGAACTCCCGCAGGCTCCGTCCGGACTGCGACCGTCCCCAGCCATAGAAGAAGCGCAGGGGCTTGCCGTCCTGGCGCAGCGGGTTGTCCGCATCCGTGCCGTAGCGCAGGTGCGCGATCAGGTCCCGGATAGCGCAGTAGCCCAGGCCAAGTACGAGCGGGTCTTTCGCCTTATAGGTCAGCTCGTAAATCCAGCCCGGACGGAATCCATCGGCGAGGAGGAGGTGGGAGTCGGAGGGCAGGATTCCTGCCTCTCCTCCTCCGGAATCACCCGGCTTGCGCTCCTTCGGGTCGCGCTCGATCCGAGCGAATTCCCAGCCCGACGCGGGCACTTCCTCGGCGGCTTCCCAGGGGTAGCGCCGCCGGATGAGGCGGGCGCCGGCCTTGTCGAGGGAAGCGGCAGGGTAGGAGCGGGTGGAGTACTTGCCGCTCAGCGGCAGGCTGAAGACGTTGGGTTCATCGACGACGAATTCGACACGGATGGTCTCGCTCACCGGGCCGTGGTCGTTGCGGGCGACCGGCAGGTCGAGCACCAGCCGGTCGTCGCCGCGAAGCACATCGCCCTGCCAGCCCGCGCAGACGATGGTGTAGCCGTTGCGCAGCAGGAAGCCGTTGCCAGCATCGGCCACGCTGGACGGCGCGTTCGTGTGCGGCGCGTCGTTGAAGAACTGAAGGCATCGCTTGTTGCCTCGGTTCACCAGTTCGAACAGGAGCGCGCCGTTGCCCTTCGCCTGATCGACCGGCTTGAGGAACCAGACATCGGTCGCGACCTGAACAAGCCCGTCCGCATCCCGTTCCGCGAGGCGGATGTCCGGCACCGCGGAAAGCGACGGATCGTCCCGCTCGTAGGAGAAGTACGCCCGTCCCTCCAGTATCTCGTACGCGCCGGCATCGCCGAATACGTGCCCGCCAGCGAACGGACGGCGCGTGCGGATGTCGAGTCTGGTGCGGGCGGGCATGGGCGGTCGCTCGGCTGGTCTGGAGGTTGAGGAAGGAAGCTTGTCGGACGTTAGCCGGTCGCGAGGAGGGCGGCCGCCAGAAGTTGTGCGAATGGCATGGCCTCGGTCGCGAAGGATGGCGGGCGTGGCCCGTCGCCGCCTGCGACGCACAGAAGGCCGATCACCTCGCCGTTGTAGACGACCGGAAGGTTGGCGAGGTTCGAGGCGCCGAGACGGACCACGACGTCATGATCGGGATACTGCGCGGCGATCTCCGCCACCGAGTTGGCGACGAAGGGTTCGCCGGTGCTGAGGATCCCGCGCGCGCGGGGCGTATCAGGGAGGGTCTTCCGCACGCCGAGTGGGTAGGTGTCCGGTACGGTGGAGAACACCCGCTCCGTATGCAGGCCGCCGGTCACGCGCAGGATCGTCGTGTAGGCCCGGCCGAACCGCGCATCGATCGCGCGGTCGACCGCTTCGAAGGTGGCCTGCGGCTGGCCGGGCCGTGACAGTGCTGCCAGAGCCTCGGCCATCACCGGCGAGAGATCGGCCTGGGGCACGTCAGGGCTTCCTCGCGTTCCACAGCACGGTCACCGGCGTGTCGAGCAGGTCGGACACGTTGTTGCGATAGGCGACCTGGCTCAGATACTGCCCGAGCGGCATGAAGGGAACGAATTCGGCCGCGCGAGCCTGCAATTGGTCACGGAGCGCCCGCCGCCGGGCTGTGTCCGTCTCCCGCATCCAGGCGTTGCGGATGTCGTCCATGGCTTTGTCGCAGGGCCAGCCGAACCAGCTTGAACCGTCGCAGACCGAGTTCAGCAGGAAGTTCGTCGCCGGATTGCCGAGTTCGAACGTGTAGCCCCAGGACACGAAGGCGTTCCAGCCGCCCTCGGCTATCGGACCCTTGTTCGCACGCTTCTGCAGCACGGATGCCCAGTCGAGCGTGACGACGTTCACCGTCATGCCGATCTGGCGCATCCGGGCCGCCGCCACTTCCACGAAATCCGAGATCAACTGGAAGTTGGTGGGCTGCATGACGACGACCGGCTCGCCGTTGTAACCCGCCTCTCGCAGCAGTTGCCTCGCCTTCTCGAGGTCCGGCTGGCGGAAGGCTTCGGTGCCGCCTTCCGGCGCATCGTCCCCGACGCAGGCGAGGAAGGAGTGGCAGCGCCGCCACGCATTGGCATCACCGCCGGCGGCAAGCTCCATGAACTCCGCCTGGTCGAACGCCATCATCACCGCCTGACGCACCTTCGGGTTGTTCAGCGGCGGATGGAGGAAGTTCGGGCGGAAGAAGCCGGCAATGCCGCTGCGGTTCAGCGCGCGCAGCGTGATGTTCCGATCGCGCCGGAACAGGGGCAGCAGGTCGAGCGGCGGGGATTCGTAGATATCGATCTGGCCGGCCTGAATGGCGGCCGCGGCGGTCGCGGCATCGCCGATGATCAGGAATTCGGCCCTGTCGACATGAACGCGCTTGCCGCCCGCGAAGCCGCTGGCCGGTTCGTCGCGAGGGACGTAATCGCGGTTGCGCTCATAGACCAGCCGGCTTCCCGAGACGTATTCGTTCGCGACGAAGCGGAACGGGCCGGAGCCGATATTGGCCGTGACCGCCCGCGCCGGATCGTTGGCGGCATCGGCCTCGCGCATGATGAACAGCGCACTGCTCGTCGGCTTGGCGAAGCCTTCGATCACCAGCGGGGTAGGGATGTCGGTGGTGACGGTGAAGGTCCGGTCGTCCACGGCGGCGAGCTTCATGCCCATCCCGACGAGGCGGACGCCGACCACGTCGCGCTTGGCCCAACGGGCTATCGAGGCGATCACGTCGGCGGACCGGACAGGCGATCCATCGTGGAACCGCAACCCCGGCCGCAGGGTCATGGTCAGCGTGCGCCCGCCGTCACTGGGCACCACCGTGTCCACCATCTGCGGCTGAGGCACGCCGTTGCCGTCCATGCTGAACAGCGTGTCGTAGATCATGTAGGCGTGCTGCTGCGTCACCGCGGCCACGGCGGTCACCGGGTCGAAGACCGTGGCCTCCGATTGCGGGACCAGGCGCAGTGTTGTCTGCGCGACGGCGGAAGTCGCCAACGTTGCGCAGGCCAGACCGAGGCCGACGACGGCCCTGCGTGAGAATATCCCGACCACGATGTCCCCCTCTTCTTCTTGCGAAACGCTCTGCGCGCGCACGCCCTGTGCGCCGGCCCCGTACCCGGGTTGCGCCCGCGGTCCAGAGGCCGGATAGGAACGATGAAAACGTTTTCTGGACGAGTCAAGCGCCCATTCGGCAGAGTGGCGCGCAGGCCGGTTTGCCGTTAGTGACCGGGCGGCCAGCAAGGGTGATGTGGAGTTCCGTGCGCAAATCCGGGAAACGAGGTGTCCACGAGGTAGCGGAGCGTGCCGGGGTCTCCATCGCTACGGTCTCCCGCAGCTTCAACGAGCCGGGGCTCGTGCGCGAGGACGTCAGGAAGCGGATTCTCGAGGTCGCCGACGCGCTGGGATACATGCCCAACCCGGCGGCAAAGGCGCTCCGGCTTCGCCGCACCGATATCGTCGGCGCGGTGATCCCGACGCTGGATCACGCGATCTATGCGCGGCTCGTCAACGCGTTCCAGACCCAGATGGCGAGCGCGGGCTACACCGTGGTCGTTCTCACGGTGGGGTTCGACAACACGGATGCCGGCGCCTCCATCCGTCAGGTCGTGGAACGGGGCGCGGAAGCGCTGATGATCGTCGGCGCCATCGAGGATGAGGTCCTGCTGGAGTTCCTGGCGAAGAAGCGCACGCCGGTGATCCAGACCTATTCGTATGCGGAGCGCCCGGGACAGGCCTCCGTCGGCTTCGACAACGCGGCGGCCATGCGCAGCGTCGTCGAGCACCTGCTCTCGCTGGGCCATCGCCACCTCGTCATGCTCGCCGGCCCGATGCGGGGAAACGACCGGCAGATCGCCCGCGTCGAAGCCTTCCGCACCACGCTTGCCGATGCCGGCCTCCCCCCCGGCGCGGGGAGTGTGATCGAGACGCGCTACACGTTCCAGGCCGGGATCGACGCGCTGCATGCGACGCGGGCGCTCTATCCGCAGACGACGGCGGTGGTGTGCAGCAGCGATATCCTCGCCTTCGGCGTCCTGCACGCCTGCAAGTCGCTGGGCATCTCCGTGCCGCAGGACATGTCGGTGACCGGCTTCGACGATCTCGATTTCGCCCCGCTTCTCGACCCGCCGCTGACGACGGTGGAGATCGGTGCCGACGAGATGGGCCGGATTGCGGGGCAGCGGATCGTGGCGGCGCTGGAGGGGCCGGGACCTGTCCAGAGTCTCTGCCTGCCGACACGACTGGTGCTCCGCGGATCGGCCGCCCCACCACGAACGACACGCTGAGACCAGCGGATTGAGCACTCTCCGGTCCTCGCACTTGCGCGCGAATGAAAACCTTTACATCATGGTGGCAATGCCGAGCGGGCCAACCAGACGAGCGGACCGAATGCGATGAGGATGACCACGAAAGCGGACAGCCAGGGCGGCGCCACGCTGGTGATGCAGCCGGACGAGGGGCAGGACTACTGGCAGCCTGAGCCCGCGAACGGCCATATCTCGGTCCGGGTCTCGCCGAAGCTGGTCGAGATGGAACACCCGATTGGCCTCGGCACGCAGACGCTGCCGCCGGGCTCCTTCGTGCGCGAACATGCCCATGACAGGAACGAGGAAGTGCTGCACTTCATCTCGGGCACCGGCAAGGCGGTCGTCGAGGGCAAAGAGTACGAGCTGAAGCCCGGCGTCACGATCTTCGTCGGGAAGAACCGCCGCCACAAGTTCATCAACGACGGCGAAACCGATCTGCACTGGCTCTGGCTGATCGTGCCCAACGGCCTCGAGGATTTCTTCGAAGCCATCGGCCGTTCCAAGGTGCCCGGCGGCGTCGATCCCACACCCTTTCCCCGCCCTGCCGACGTCCTTGAGATCGAACGCCGCACCGTCTTCGCCGCCGGCAGCGAGAAGGTCTGATCCGCCGATCCGGCGATCATCGAAACGCGACAATTCCTTTCGGGTTAGAGGCCTATATGCGTCTGAAGGACAAGGTTGCCATCATCACCGGCGCGGCTGCCGGCATCGGTGAGGCGACGGCGAAGCTCTTTGCGGCCGAAGGCGCGCGGGTGGTGATCGCGGACTGGAACGGGGACGGCGCGCAGGCCGTCGCGGCAGGCATCGGCGAGGCCGCCCTTGCCATGCCCGTCGATGTCCGGTCGGAGCCCGACGTGGCGCGGATGATTGCCCGGACGCAAGAGGCGTTCGGTGGTCTCGACATCCTCGTCAACAACGCCGGCAAGGGGTTGATCGGCGATGTCGTGTCGATCGCCGAGCAGGACTGGGACGATATCGTCTCGATCAATCTCAAGAGCGTCTATCTCTGCTCCAAGCACGCCATCCCGCTGCTGCGCGCGCGCGGCAGCGGCACCATCGTCAATGTCGCCTCCAACGTCGCGCAGGTGGGCATCAGGGCGCGCGCGGCCTATGTCGCTGCGAAGGGCGGTGTGGCGGCACTGACACGCGCCATGGCGCTCGACCATGCGGCGGATTCGATCAGGGTGAACGCGGTTGCCCCCGGCGTGATCTGGTCGAATTACTACGAGGCGATGCTGAAGACCGTGCCCGACCCCGAGGCGTTCGTGGCGGGACTGAAGGCGCGTGCGCCCATGGCCCGCCTCGGCCAGCCGGAGGAGATCGCGCCGATGATCCTGTGGCTCGCCTCAGCGGAATCTTCCTTTGCCACGGGCGGGATCTTCACTGTCGATGGCGGCATGACGGCCTGGTGAGAGGCCGGGCAGCGGGAGAGGCACGATGCAGTTCAGCCGGCTGATCAATGTCGTGGGCGTGCACACCGAAGGTGAGCTGAACGAGGTGATCACGGGCGGTGTGCTGGACGTGCCCGGCCGCACCATGTTCGACAAGGCCCGCTATCTCGAGATGAAGGCCGACGAGCTGCGCCAGTTCCTGCTGCACGAGCCGCGCGGCAAGGTCACGCAATGCGTGAACCTGATCCTGCCGTCGACGCATCCGGAGGCGGTGGCCGGCTTCGTGATCATGGAATCGGCGTCCTATCCGCCGATGTCGGGCTCCAACACGATCTGCACCGCGACGGCACTGCTTGCGACCGGGATGGTGCCGATGCAGGAGCCGGTCACCGAATTCGCACTTGAAGCACCGGGCGGCCTGATCCGCGTGAAGGCCCGATGCGTCAACGGCCGCTGCGAAAGCGTCACGCTGCGCAACGTACCGTGCTTCGTGTTCGGGCTGGACCGGCCTGTGGAAGTGACCGGCCTGGGGACGGTCCGCACGGATGTCGCCTATGGCGGGATGATCTACGCGATGGTCGATGCACGCGCGCTGGGCTTCGCGCTCGACCCGTCCGAGGCGAAGGATCTTGTCGCGGTGGGCGAGCGGATCAAGGCCGCCGCCGCCGAGCAATGCCCCGCGCGGCATCCTGAGAACCCCGAGATCCACACGATCAACCAGACCCTGTTCGCCGGCCCCGTCGAACGCGAGTCCCGCGGCCTCACGGCGCGCAACACGGTGGTCGTCTCCCCCGGGCGGCTGGACCGTTCGCCCTGCGGCACGGGCACTAGCGCGCGTCTGGCCATCATGCACGC
>JBBCJT010000201.1:0-4657 GCA_037190665.1 Rhodovastum atsumiense
TCGGGCTCCATGATCGTGGACGTGGGCGGCGGCACGACGGAGGTCGCGGTGATCTCGCTCGGCGGGATCGTCTATGCGCGCTCCGTCCGCGTCGGCGGCGACAAGATGGATGAGAGCATCATCAACTACATCCGCCGCAACCATAACCTGCTGATCGGCGAGGGTTCGGCCGAGCGGATCAAGATGGAGATCGCCGCCGCCGCCCCGCCCGAGGACGGCGACGAAGGCCCCTATCGCGAGGTGAAGGGCCGCGACCTGATGAACGGCGTACCGCGCGAGGTGATCGTCAGCCAGCGCCAGATCGCCGAAAGCCTCGCCGAGCCGGTCAGCCAGATCGTCGAGGCGGTGAAGGTGACGCTGGAGAACACCCCGCCGGAACTCGCCGCCGACATCGTGGACAAGGGCATCGTGCTGACCGGCGGCGGTGCGCTGCTGCACGAGCTGGACGTGGTGCTGCGCGCCGCGACCGGCCTGCCGGTGCTGGTGGCGGAGAACGCCCTGCAATGCGTCGCGCTCGGGACGGGGCGCGCGCTGGAGGAGATGAAGAAGCTCCGCAATGTGTTAACCTCCATGTACTGATCCTCGCGCCCCGGCGGGACACCTCCATGGCGGAACGGCACGCTTGATCCGGCTTTCGATCCAGACCCGGCAGGCTCTCTCGCGCCTCGTGCTGCCGGCGGCGTTCGTCTCGGCCTTCGTGGTGATGCTGCTGGGCAAGGCGGACACGGTGATCGCGGAGGGCGCGCGCGTCGCGCTGGCCGATGCGCTGGCACCTGCCTATGCCGCGCTGGCCGAGCCGATCGGCACCGCCGGCGCTGCCATCCGCGAGGTGCAGGCCCTGTGGCAGATGCGCAGCGAGAACGCCCGGCTGCGGGAGGAGAACGAGCGCCTGCGCCGCTGGCACGCGACCGCCCTGTCGCTGGAGGCGGAGAACGCCCGGCTGAAGGCGCAGCTTGCCTGGGTGCCGGAGATCGCCGGCCAGTTCACCACCGCCCGCGTCGTCGCCGATCAGGGCGGGTTGTATGCCCGCGCCGCGCTGCTCGCGCTCGCCCCCGGCCATTCGGTCGCCAAGGGGCAGGTCGCGCTGGACGAACGCGGCATCGTCGGCCGCGTCACGGAGGTCGGCGCCCGCAGCGCGCGGGTGCTGCTGCTGACGGACCTCAACGCCCGCGTGCCGGTGATGCTGGAACGGTCCGGCGCGCGCGCGCTGCTGGTGGGCACGAATGCCGCACGGCCGAGATTGCAGCACTGGCCGGAAGGCACGCTGCCGCAGGAGGGCGAGCGCGTCGTCACCAGCGCCGAGGCGAACGCCTTCCCCGCCGGCCTGCCGGTCGGCACCGTCCGCTTCGCGCCGAACGGCGCGGCGGAGGTCGAGCTGTTCGCCCGGCTGGACCGGCTGGAGATCGTGCGCCTGTTCGATTACGGCCTGCGTGGCGTGCTGCCGCCGGAAGTCACGCTGCGCCCCGCTTCCCCGCGCGAGCGGCGCTGAGATGGCACGGGTTCCGGGCATCCGGCCGCGGCGCACCGTCTGGCAGCGGCTCGACCTCGTCGCTCGGCTGGCCTTCCCGGTGGTCAGCGCCGTGCTGCTGGTGATCGCGAGCGACATCCCGCTCGGCCTGCCGGGCGCGGCGCTCGGCCCGGCGCTCGTGCTGCCCTGCGTGGCGTTCTGGTCGGTGTTCCGCCCGGTGGTGATGCCCGCCCCGGCGGTCTTCGCGCTCGGCCTGCTGCTCGACCTGCTGTCGGGCGCGCCGCTGGGCGTCGGCTCGCTCGGGCTGCTGACCGTGCACGCCGTCGCGCTGCGCTGGCGGCGGCAGATCGCGCGCCAGTCCTTCGCGCGAGTCTGGGGCATCGTGCTTGGCCTCACGCTGCTCTATGGCGCGGTCGTCTATCTCATGACCTCGCTGCTGCGGTTCGCGATCCTGTCGCCGGAGCCGCTGCTGCCGCAGATCGCGCTGACGGCCGCCGTCTATCCCGCGCTCGCGTTCGGCTTCATCCGCGCCCATCGCGGCATCGCGCAGGCGATGGCCGAATGAACAAGGAACGCCGCACCCTCGGCGTCTTCACGCGCCGCACCCTGTTCCTGATGGCGGGGCAGGCGGGCCTGCTCGGCGCGCTGGGGGCGAAGCTGTGGGGGCTGCAGGCGATCCAGGGCGAACGCTACGCCACGCTCGCCGAGGAGAACCGCATCTCCGCCCGCATGCTCGCCCCGCCGCGCGGAAGGCTGCTGGACCGGGGCGGCGAGGTGGTGGGCGGCAACCGGCTTAACTGGCGCGCGCTGCTGGTCGCCGAGCAGGCGGGCGACATCAACGCCGTGCTCGACAACTTCAACCGCCTCGTCCCGCTCGCCGAGCACGAGCGCGCCCGCGTCCTGCGCGACGTGCGCCGCCGCCGCCGATTCGTCCCGGTGGTGGTGCGCGAGTTCCTGACCTGGGAGGAGATGATCCGTCTGGAGGTGAACGCCCCGGACCTGCCGGGCGTGCTCACCGATGTCGGCACCACGCGCGTCTACCCGTTCGGCGAGGACCTCGCCCACGTCATCGGCTACGTCGCCCCGCCGTCCGAGGACGATATCGGCGAGGACCCGCTGTTCGAGCTGCCCGGCATCCGCATCGGCCGCGCCGGGATGGAACGCGCGCACGACCCGGTGCTGCGCGGCCGCGCCGGCGCCTTGCAGCTCGAGGTCAACGCCGTCGGCCGCGTCATCCGCGAACTCGACCGCCGCGAGGGCCAGCAGGGGCAGGACGTCCATCTCACCATCGACGCCGGGCTGCAGCAGGCCGTGCGCCAGCGGCTGGGGGAGGAGAGCGCGTCCGCCGTGGTGATGGACGCGCGCAACGGGGAGGTGCTGGCCATGGCCACCAACCCCTCCTTCGACCCGTCGCTGTTCAACGAGGGCGTGAGCCAGGCGCAGTGGCGCGAATGGACGCGCAACAAGCGCGCGCCGCTGATCAACAAGGCCGCGACCGGCCTCTACGCGCCGGGCTCCACCTTCAAGATGGTGGTGGCGCTGGCGGCGCTGGAGGCGCGATCCGTCTCGGTCGGCGAGCGGATCTACTGCCCCGGCTACTACGATCTCGGCGATTCGCGCTTCCACTGCTGGAACCGCTACGGCCACGGCTGGCTGGACATGCGCGCCGGCATCAAGCTGTCCTGCGACTGCTATTTCTACGAGATTGCGAAGCGCACCGGCCAGGATCGCGTGGCCGCGATGGCGCATCGCTTCGGCCTCGGCGTGCCGCTCGAGATCGAGCTGCCGGGGCTGCGCAGCGGGCTGGTGCCGACGCGCGGCTGGCGCATCGCGCAGGGCAAGCCCTGGGCGCAGGGCGACACGGTGGTGCACGGCATCGGCCAGGGGTTCACCCAGGTCACGCCGCTGCAGCTCGCGACCATGGCGGCGCGGCTGGCCACCGGCCGCGCCGTGCAGCCGCATCTGACCAAGGCGATCGGCGGCGTGCCGCGCAAGGGCGGCAAGGCCGAGGACTGGGCGAGCCTCGGCATCCCCGAGCGCGACCTGCGGCTCATGCGGGAATCGATGTGGGCGGTGGTGAACGAGCCGGGCGGGACCGCGCTGGGTGCGCGGCTGGCCGACCGCTCCGTCGCCATGGCTGGCAAGACCGGCACGTCCCAGGTGCGCCGCGTCTCCCGCGCCGAGCGCGAGCGCGGTTTCCGTGCCGAGACCCTGCCCTGGGAGTTCCGCCCGCACGCGCTGTTCGTCGCCTTCGCCCCGTACGAGGCGCCGCGCTACGCGGTGTCCGTGGTGGTCGAGCACGGGCTGGGTGGCGCGGCTGCCGCGGCACCGGTGGCCCGCGACATCATGGCCGAGACGCTCGCCCGCGAGCCTGCCTCCCGCCAGCCGCCGCCGGCGGCGGCCCGGGTGGCGGAGGGGCCGCGCCGATGATGGAACGGCGGCTGCTCCGCAATCCGGATTTCGGCATCGCCGGCAAGCTGTGGCGGGTGAGCTGGGGGCTGGTGATCCTGCTCTGCGCGCTCGCCGGCGTGGGCTATGTGGCGCTGTATTCGGCCGGCGGCGGCGCGCCGGAGCCCTATGCCGCCCGCCACGCGCTGCGCTTCGGCTTCGCCCTGATCATGATGCTCGGCATCGCGATGGTGGATATCAGGCTGATCCAGCGTTTCGCCTGGGCGTTCTACGGCCTTGCGCTGGGCCTGCTGGTGCTGGTCGCCGTGACCGGCCAGGTGGGGAAGGGGGCGCAGCGCTGGATCGACCTCGGCGTCATCCAGCTCCAGCCGTCGGAGCTGATGAAGATCGCGCTGGTGGTGGTGCTCGCCTCCTGGTTCCACCGCGCAAGCTGGGAGCGGATGGGCAATCCGCTGTTCCTCCTCGTGCCGGCGGCGCTGGTGCTGGCGCCGGTGGCGCTGATCCTCAAGCAGCCCAATCTCGGCACGGCGGTGATCACGGCGGTGATCGGCGCCATGGTGTTCTTCGCCGCGGGCGTGCGGATCTGGAAGTTTGCGCTGGCCGCCGGCCTCGCCGCCTTCGCCGCGCCGATCGCCTATGCCCAGCTCCACGACTACCAGCGCGCCCGGATCACGACCTTCCTGAACCCGGAGAGCGACCCGCTGGGGGCCGGCTACAACATCATCCAGTCGCGTATCGCGCTGGGGTCCGGCGGGATCTGGGGCAAGGGCTGGCTGCAGG
>JBBCJT010000202.1:0-15449 GCA_037190665.1 Rhodovastum atsumiense
TATCGAGGGGGTGGGGCAGAGGACCGACCTGATCAAAACCCTTCTGAGGGAATCCCGGGTCAAGGGGCCGGTGGCCCCTTGCGGGGTGCAGGGGCAGCGCCCCTGCTGGGGTCCCGGGGCAAAGCCCCGGCGCTTCACCCCTTCGCCGCCAGCACCGCCACACGCCGCGCGAACGCCGCCGGATCGGACGGCACGTCGCCGTCCTGCACGCGCGCGAGGTCCATCAGCAGCCGCGCGTCGTCGGCCACCTCGCCGCCGTCGTTGGCGCGTGCCGCCATGGCCGCGATCCACGGATGGCGCGGGTTGATCTCCAGCACCACCGGCGGAGCCTCCTTCATGCGGCCGGCGCGGCGCATCATTCGCGCCATCATCAGGTCGGGCCCGTTCGCGGAGGCTGCGATCACCGCGGGGCTGTCGGTCAGCCGGTCGGTCGCGCGCACCTCGGCGATCTCGTCCTTCAGCGCATCCTTCAGCAGCACCGACAGCCGCGCGACATCGGCCGCCTCGCCGGCCGGCGCATCGCCCTCGATCTTCGACAGGTCCGCGCCCTGGGTGATGCTCTGCAGCTTATGGCCTTCGTACTCGCCCAGACGCTCCGGCCAGAACGCGTCGATCCCGTCCGACAGCAGCAGCACCTCCACGCCACGGGCGCGGAACCCCTCGAGCTGCGCGGAGGCGGCAAGCGCGGCCGGGTCCTCCCCGGCGAGGATGTAGATCGCCTCCTGCCCCGGCTTCATCGCGGCGACGTAGTCGTCGAGCGAGACCCAGCCCTCGCGCGCGGAAGACCGGAAGCGCAGCAGCGCCGCGATGTCCTTGCGATGCTCGGCATCCTCCCAGACGCCTTCCTTCAGCACCGCGCCGAAATTCTCCCAGAAGGTCGCGTAATCCGCCGCATCCTTCGCGCGCGTCTTCAGCTCGGCGAGCACCTTGCCCACCGCCGCGCGGCGGATGCGGCCCAGCACCGGGGTCGCCTGCAGCATCTCGCGGCTGACGTTCAGCGGCAGGTCCTCGGTGTCGATCACGCCCTGCATGAAGCGCAGCCAGGGCGGCAGCAGGTCGGCCTCGTCGGTGATGAACATCCGCCGCACGTGCAGCCGCACCTTGCTGCGCCGCTCCTCCTCCACCGGGATGAAGGGCTTGGCGCCGGGGATGAACAGCAGCGCGGCGAAATCCAGCGCGCCTTCGGCCCGCCAGTGGATCGTCGCCCACGGCGTGTCGAACAGGTTGCCGAGACCGCGGTAGAACGCATCCGTATCGGCCCTGGTGAGCGCCGATTTCGGCTTGCGCCACAGCGCCGCGCCCTCGTTCGCGGACACGTCCTCGCCGTCGCGGACGATGACGACCGGGATGTCGATGTGGTCCGCCCATTTGCGCACCACGGTCTCGATGCGGACGGGATCGAGATACTCCTCCGCGTCGGGCTTGATGTGCAGCACGACGCGCGTGCCCGGCGCGTCCATCTCCGCCGCCGCGATGGAGAAGCTGCCCTTGCCGTCGGAGGCCCAGGTCCAGGCTTCGTCGGCGCCGACCTTGCGGGACGTGACCTCGACCCGGTCGGCGACCATGAAGGCGGAATAGAAGCCGACGCCGAACTGGCCGATCAGGCTCGGCCGGTCCTCGGGCTTCGCGCTGGCGAGCTTCTCGCCGAACAGCCGCGTGCCGGACCGCGCGATGGTGCCGAGGTTCTCCGCCAGCTCGTCACGGGTCATGCCGATGCCGGCGTCCTCGATCGCCAGCGTGCGCGCGTCCTTGTCGGGCAGGATGCGCACCTTCGCGCCCTCGGGCGGCGCGAAGGCGGGATCGGTCAGCGCCTCGAACCGGCGGCGGTCGGTGGCATCCGCCGCGTTGGCGACGAGCTCGCGGAGGAAGATCTCGCGCTCGGAGTACAGCGCGTGGACGACGAGATCGAGCAGACGGCCAACCTCGGCGCCGAAGGGGCGGGTTTCAGTGGTGTCGGGCATGATGATGGCTGAACAAGGTTGGTCTGGCATCTCAGCTAGGCAGCATGCCCATCGTCGTCAACGTGCGTGAGGTGGAATCCCGGCTCTCCCGGCGGATCGTGCGCGCGGAAGCGGGCGAGCAGGCGGTGATCGCGCGGGCTGGCAAGCCAGCGGTCCGGCATGATCGTCGCGCAGGCGCGGCTCGATGGCATGATCGTGGTCAGCGGAGACCCCGCCATCGCCACGTTTCCCGTCCGTATCATGTGGGACCGGCACCCTCCCGCCCATGCGATGATGCCGCTGCACCGAGTCGCAGGAGGCTTCCCCCATGGCCATCGACGGCATTCCGCAGACCGGCCTCGAACTGACGCTCGCGGTTCCCGATGCCGCCGCGGCGGCCGCATTCTACGCCGCCGCATTCGGGGCCGGGGAACACGCGCGCTACGTGATCCCGGACCACCCCGCTTGCGTGGGCCCGGTGAAGGCGGTGCACATGCATCTCGGCGGCGTGGTGCTGCACATCTCCACGGCCAATCCGCGCACGGCCGAAACAATGGATCGCTGGGGCAGCAAGACGCCGCGGATGCTGCGCGGGTTCAGCACCGTCTTCACCCTGCGCGTGGACGATCTCGACGCCGCCTTCGCCCGTGCGGTCGCGGCGGGGGCGCGCCCGGTCGATGCGCCGCAGGAAGCGGAAGCCTGGGGCGACCGGATCGCGGTGCTGGAGGACCCGTTCGGCCATCCGTGGGGCCTCGCGCAGCGGCTGCGCACCGTGTCGGTGGAGGAGCACAACCGCATCTGGGCAGAGATGGCGACGGCGAAGGGCAAGCCCGGGACGGCGCCGCGCCTGGAAAGGTCCTGAGTTACGGGATGCGACTGATCTGGATCGCGGCTCTGGCGGGCCTTGCCGGCTGCACCGACTGCTCGCTGAACGGCGGATGGGAACGCGCCTTCAACCCCTTCTGCGTGGAGCGGTCGCACGACAGCGCCAGCCGCGTGGACGGCAGCGGCGAGGCCATCGTCGCGGACCAGAGGCAGCCCTGCACCCCGGCGGGTTAGGGCGCGTCCGCCTCAGAACGTGTCCAGCGGCACCTTCAGGTAGCGCACGCCGTTATCCTCGGCCGGCGGCGGCTTGCCGCCGCGCATGTTCACCTGCACCGACGGGATGATCAGCTTCGGCAGCGACAGCTTCGCATCGCGCGCGGTGCGCATCGCCACGAACTCGTCCTCGCTCACCCCGTCGCGCAGATGGATGTTGCGCGCGCGCTGCGCGCCCACGCTCGTCTCCCACTGGTAGGTCGCGCGCCCTTCCGGCAGGTAGTCGTGGCACAGGAACATCCGCGTCCCGGGCGGCAGGGCGTAGATGCGCTGCACCGAGCGATACAGCTCCCGCGCATCGCCGCCGGGGAAGTCGCAACGGGCGGAGCCGTAATCGGGCATGAACAGCGTGTCCCCCACGAAGCAGGCGTCGCCGATCACGTAGGTCACGCAGGCCGGCGTATGGCCGGGGGTGTAGATCACCTCCGCCGGCATGCCGCCCACGGCGAAGCGGTCGCCGTCCTTGAAAAGCCGGTCGAACTGGCTGCCGTCGCGCGCGAATTCCGTGCCGGCGTTGAACGCCTTGCCGAACACGTCCTGCACCACGCAGATGCGCGCGCCGATGCCGAGCTTACCGCCGAGAAGCTGCTGCACGTAGGGCGCGGCGGAGAGGTGGTCGGCATGGACATGCGTCTCCAGCACCCACTCCACCGTCAGCCCGCGCCTGCGGACCTCCGCGATGACCACATCGGCCGGGCCCTTGTCGGTGTGGCCCGACACCGGGTCGAAGCCGAGCACGGTGTCGATCACCGCGCAGAGCCCGCTCGCGGGATCGGCGACGATGTAGGAGACGGTGTTGGTCGCCTTGTCGAAGAAGCCGGCGACCTCCGGGCGTGAGCCCTCGCTCATCGCGTTGCCTCCTTCAGACGGATCGCCGCCATGCCGGCGGCCATGCCCGCCAAGAATAGCGCCAGCGGGATGCTCGGCGCGATCACCGATGCGATGGCGGGGCCGGGACACCAGCCGGCGAGTCCCCACCCCGCGCCGAACAGCGCCGCGCCGGCGATCAGCCGGGCGTCCGCCGCACGCGGTGCAGGCAGGTGGAACGCATCGTCCAGCAAAGGGCTCCCGCGCCGCCACGCGAGACGGTAGCCGAGGAACGCCACCGGTATCGCGGCGACCATCACAAGGAGCAGCGCCGGGTTCCACGCGCCGGCGATGTCGAGGAAGCCCAGCACCACCGCCGGATCGGTCAGGCCGGACAGCGCCAGCCCCGCGCCGAACCCGATCCCGGCCAGCAGCGCCGCCGCGCTCCGGACCGCCCTACACCGCATGGCGCATCGCCCACACGACCAGCGCCGCAACGGCGATGAACGTGGCTGTGGCAGCCAGCGATCGCAGCGAGAGGCGCGCCAGCCCACAGACGCCGTGACCGCTGGTGCAGCCGGACCCGAGCGCGGTGCCGGCGCCGACGAGCAGTCCCGCCAGCAGCGCGAGCCCGCCGCCCGCCTCCGGCACGCCGATCACGGGCCGGCCGGTCACGGCGCCCACCAGCACCGCCCCGACCGGCAGGCCGATCAGGAACGCCGCGCGCCAGCAGGCGCCGGCGGAGAGCAGCCCGCCCAGCATGCCGCTGATCCCCGCGATGCGGCCGTTCGCCGCCATCAGCCACGCGGCGGCGAGCCCGATCAGCGCACCGCCGGCAAGTGCCACGGTCACGGCCGATCCTCCGGCGCAGGGCAGAAATTCTCGCAGAGGAAGGACAGCAGCCGCAGCACCTCCGGCCGGGCGATCGCGTAGCGCACCGCCTGTCCGTCGCGCTCGGCCCGCACCAGCCCTTCCAGCCGCAGCCGCGCAAGCTGCTGGGACACCGCCGGCTCGGTCCGGCCGATGCGGCGGGCAAGCTCGCCCACGGTCGGCCGACCCTCCGTCATCTGGCACAGCAGCAGCAGCCGCGCGGGATGCGCGAGCACGCGCAGCAGCCCGCTCACCTCCGCCGCCGCCGCTTCCATCGTTTGAATCTGCATATCTGCGAATTATTGCAAATATCGGTGATCGGCAACCCGCCGCTTGCATCCCCGCCTGCCCGGCACGACAAGCAGGGCCATGGATTTCGCCCCGCGGGTCAAGGCCGTGCTCGGCCCGACCAACACCGGCAAGACGCATCTGGCGATCGAGCGTCTGCTGTCCCACGCCTCCGGCATCATCGGCTTCCCGCTGCGCCTGCTCGCACGCGAGAACTACGACCGCATGGTCGCCGCGAAAGGCGAGAAGAACGTCGCGCTGATCACGGGCGAGGAGAAGATCGTCCCGCCCGACGCGCGCTGGTTCTCCTGCACGGTGGAGGCGATGCCGCTCGACCGGCCGGTCGAGTTCATGGCGGTGGACGAGATCCAGCTCTGTGCCGATCCCGATCGCGGCCATGTCTTCACCGACCGGCTGCTGCACGCGCGCGGCCTGGCGGAGACCATGTTCCTCGGCGCGGAGACGATCCGCCCGCTGCTGCAGCGGCTGGTGCCGGGCGCGGAGGTGGAGACGCGGCCGCGCCTGTCGCAGCTCGCCTACACCGGCCCGATCAAGCTCTCGCGCCTGCCGCCGCGCTCCGCCGTCGTCGCCTTCTCGGCGGGCGAGGTCTACGCGATCGCGGAAGCGATCCGTCGCCGCCGGGGCGGCTGCGCGGTGGTGATGGGCCGGCTCAGCCCCCGCACGCGCAACGCGCAGGTGGCACTGTACCAGAACAAGGAAGTCGATTTCCTCGTCGCCACGGACGCGATCGGCATGGGGCTGAACATGGACGTGGACCATGTCGCCTTCGCCAACATGACCAAGTTCGACGGCAATCGCCCGCGCGCGCTGACGGCGGCCGAGATCGCCCAGATCGCCGGCCGCGCCGGCCGCGGCATGAAGGACGGCACGTTCGGCGTCACCGGCGACTGCCCGCCGCTCGCCGACGATCTGGTCGAGGCGGTGGAGACCCACGCCTTCGAGACGCTGCGCGAGATCGCCTGGCGCAACTCGGATCTCGATTTCTCCGGCATCGACGCGCTGCTCGCGAGCCTCGCCGCCCCGCCGCCCGCGCCCGGGCTCACGCGCGGCAACCAGGCGAGCGACCACATCACGCTCGATGCGCTGTCGCGCGACCCGGCCATCCGCGAGGCGGCCGACAGAAGCTCCCGCGTGCGGCTGCTGTGGGACATCTGCCAGGTACCGGATTTCCGCAAGCTCGCCGACGACAGCCATGTCGCCTTCTGCGCCCGGCTGTTCGGCCATCTGGCGCGCGGCGAGACGCTGCCGGCCGACTGGATCGCCTCCAGCCTGAACGCGGTGAACCGCGCCGATGGCGACATCGACACGCTGATGGCCCGCCTCGCCGGCGTGCGCACCTGGTCCTACGTCGCCGCCCGCGCCGACTGGGTCGCGGACGCACCCGACTGGCAGGCCCGCGCGCGGGAGGTGGAGGACAGCCTGTCGGATGCGCTGCACGAGCAGCTCACCCAGCGCTTCGTGGACCGCCGCGCCGCCGCGCTGATCCGCCGGCTGGACGAGGCGGAGCAGGGCGAGGAGCTGCTGTCCGCCGTCACCCGCCGCGGCGAGGTGGTGGTGGAGGGCCATCCGGTCGGCACCGTCGCCGGGTTCCAGTTCACCCCCGACCCGTCCGCGGCCGGCGACGAGAAGAAGATGGTGCTGCGCGCCGCCCGCCGCGCGCTGCGCGAGGAGATGCCGCGCCGCATCGCCCGGCTTGAGGCCGCGGCCGACGCCGACATCGCGCTCAGCCCGCGCCATCGCGTGCTGTGGGACGGGGCGGAGGTGGCGCGGTTGCGCACCGGCACCGCGCCGCACCGGCCGCAGGTGGACGTCCACGCCTCCGAATTCCTCGACGGACCGGCGCGCGAGCAGGTCCGCGCGCGGCTGCAGCGCTGGCTGGACGAGACGATCCGCCGCGACCTCGCGCCGCTGTTCGACGCCTCGGCCAAGGCGCAGGAGGACGGCGCGCTGCGTGGCCGGCTGCACCTGCTGACCGAGGCGCTGGGCCTGGTCCCCGGCCCGGCCGAGGACGTCACGCAGGAATTGCGGGCATCGCTGAAGGCGCTCGGCGTGCGGGCGGGCCGCTTCGCCCTGTTCGTGCCGGCGCTGATGAAGCCGCGCCCGCTCGGGCTGCGCGCGCAGCTCTGGGCGCTCGGGCGCGGGGCGGAGGTGCCGAAGCTGCCCGCCCCCGGCCTCGTCGCCATCCCGCCGCCGCCCGACTGGCCCGCCGGCTTCGCCGCCGCGATGGGCTGGGTGGAGGCCGGGCCGGTGCTGCTGCGCCAGGATGTGGCGGAGCGGATCGCGGGCGAACTCGGCTACCTGACCCGCCGCGCGCCGCTGCCGCTGCCCGGCGACCTCACCAGCCGGCTGTCGATCAAGGCCGACATGCTGGCCCCGGTGCTCGCCGCGCTCGGCTTCCGGCTGCTGCCGGCGATGACGGAATCCGAGACCGCCTACGGCCCGCCCTCACCCGCGATGGTCGCTCAGCCCCGTCCGCGCCGCCCCGACCAGCCGCCCCGCCATGCGCGGCGGGAGGACGAGGAGAGGCACGGCAAGCCGCGCCACCGCCCGCGCCATCGCCCCCGGCCCGAAGCAGCCCCCGCCGCCCCGGCGGATGCCGCCGCGACCGCCGCGCCACAGCCGGCGGATGCGCCCGCCGAGGCAGCCGCGCCGGCCCCGGCCGCGGAGACGCCCCGCCCGCCGCGCCGCCGCGAGGACCAGCGGCACGGCAAGGGCCCCAAGGGCGGCGGCCATCACAGCGGCCATCACAAGGGCGGCGGTCCGAAGGGACAGCCGCCGGCGCCCCGCAAGCCCGCGCCGCCCGCGGTGCCCAACCCCGACTCGCCCTTCGCCATCTTGGCCACGCTGCGGCGGTGACCGGCGACGCCGAGGGGCGGGACTGGCAACGGCTGGACGCATGGCTGTGGTGCGCGCGACTGATGAAGACGCGGGCCGCCTGCGCGCGGCTGGTCGAGACGGGGGGCTTCCGGATCAACCGCCAGCCCACCGACAAGCCGCACGCGCGGCTGCGTCCGGGCGATGTCGTGACATTCCCGTGGCGCGGCGACGTCAGCGTGTGGCGGGTCGTGGCCCTCGCCGAACGTCGCGGCCCGGCCGCCGAAGCGCGCGCGCTTTACGAGATGGTGCCGCCGCCGACTTGATCACCCGGCGCGCGCACGTCATATCGCACTGCGACAAGCGAGGCCGGCCGCCGTGACATACGTCGTCACCGAGAACTGCATTCGGTGCAAGTACATGGATTGCGTGGAAGTGTGTCCGGTGGACTGCTTCTACGTCGGCGAGAACATGCTGGTCATCAATCCGGACGAATGCATCGATTGCGGCGTCTGCGAGCCGGAATGCCCGGCCGAGGCGATCGTTCCGGACAGCGATGACAAGGCCGACGCCTGGCTGGAGCAGAACCGCGTCTACTCCGCGCAGTGGCCGAACATCACCCGCAAGGGCGAGCCGCCGGCCGATGCCGACGAGTGGAAGGACAAGCCCGGCAAGGCGGAGCTGTTCAGCGCCGAACCCGGCGAGCCCTGACCGCCGGGGCCGCCCGCCCCCACTCATGTCCCGGTTGCAGCCCCGGACCGCATGCGAAGCGGCCCGCGGGCGATTGTGCGGCATGACTTCCGGTCCCAGATGTGATACAAGTCGGTGAATGGCCGAGACGTTGTTGCGTTTTTTGAGACAGCGCACCAGCGACGTGGCCGGTGTCCCGCGCAATGCGCCAGCCTGCCGCCCCGGGCGGACAGGCCCTGTCGTGTCGCGGGCGTCAGCAGTTTCAGGGTGAGGGGAATGGTGAAGTCTGCGCGTCCTGATGCCGGGAAGAAGCCGGCCGCGAAAGCGAAGTCGGTGACCAAGGCCGCGGCGAAGCGCGCCGTGGCGAAGAAGGCCCCGCCCGCCGCCAAGGCCAAGCCGACGGCGAAGCCCAAGGCCGCCGTGCCTGCGAAGAAGGTCGCGCCCGCGACCAAGACGGCCGCGCCGAAGGCTGCCCCGCCCAAGCCGGTCGCGAAGGCGGCCGCGGCAGCCCCTGCGCCGAAGGCTTCCGCGCCCAAGACCGTCGCTGCCGCGCCCGCGAAGCCGGCGGCTGCGCCGGCCGCGGCCCCCAGGCCCACGGCGCCGGCTCCGGCCCCCGCGGCTGCCGCGCCGAAGCCCGCGCCCGCCGCCGCTTCCCCCGCGCCGCGCCCGCCGATGCCGGCCAAGCGGCCCGAGATGCGCCCCGGCGGCTTCCGCGAGGCGCAGACCCCGTTCGTCGCCATGCGCCCGCATCTCGCGCGGCCGGCGCCGACCAAGGGCGACATCGATTTCCGCGAGGGCGACCATGTCGTCTACCCGACCCACGGCGTGGGCAAGGTGGAGCGCATCGCCACCGAGGAGATCGCGGGCCACACGCTCGAACTGATCCACATCACGTTCGAGGAGAACCGCATGACGCTGCGCGTGCCGGTCAGCCGCGCGCGCTCCACCGGGCTGCGCAAGCTGTCCACGCGCAAGCAGTTCGACGAGGCGCTCGCCACGCTGAAGGGCCGCGCGCGCATCAAGCGGACCATGTGGTCGCGCCGGGCGCAGGAATACGAGGCGAAGATCAACTCGGGCGACCCGATCGCCATCGCCGAGGTGGTCCGCGACCTGCACCGCAACGCCGGCCAGCCCGACCAGTCGTTCAGCGAGCGGCAGATCTACGAGGCGGCGATGGACCGCCTCGCCGCCGAGCTCGCCGCCATCGACCAGTCCGACAAGACGGCGGCGGCGGACAAGCTGAACAACTTCCTCAAGGCCGTGGACAAGGCCGAGAAGGCGGAGAAGGCCGAAAAGGCCGCCTGATCGACACAGCGGAGATCCCCCTCTCCCGCCCGGCGGGAGAGGGAGGGGCCCGCGCTTGCGCGGGAGGGTGAGGGGGTCTGGGCGGAGGCGAAACCTCATCGTCGCGCCGGCGGACGCACCCTCTTACCCCGGCCCTCTTCCGCCGGGCGGGAGAGGGGGAAGAGCGCGACCGCTTTGCGGAGCCACCGCCCGCGGGGGTGATTGTACCCACCGGGACAGATAATCCGCCCCGACCCGCGCTTTTCGCGAACGGGCCGCTTGCCGAAACGGCGGGCGGCCCGTTCTGCTTGCGCGACGTGCGCCCTCCAGCAGAACACCGCTTCGCGATCCTGCGCCACGCCCGCCGCATCTGGGCGATCGGCGCCGTGCACGGCCGCGCCGACGCGCTCGCCCGGCTGCACACGGCGCTGGAGACGCGGGTGTGGCGGGGCGACCGCGTCGTCTACTGCGGCAACCTGATCGGCCGCGGGCCCGACGTGGCCGGCACGATCCGCGAGATGCTGCTGTTCCGCCGCGCGGTCATCGCCCGGCCCGGCTTCGAGGCGGACGACGTGGTGCTGCTGCGCGGCGCGCAGGAGGAGATGCTGCACAAGCTGCTGCAGATCCAGTTCGCCCGCGGCCCCGCCGCCGCCGAGCAGGCGCTGGCCTGGATGGCGCGCGAGGGCGTGGGCGCGACGCTCGCCGCCTGGGGCCAGCGGATCGAGGACGGGCTGCGCCGCGCCCGCGCCGGCCCGGTCGAGCTGGCCCGCTGGACCGGGACGATCCGCCAGGCGATCCGCGCCGCCCCGGGTCACGATCCCTTGCTCGCGAGCCTCCGCCGCGCCGCCTTCACCGTGCCGGAGGACCTCGCCGGCGCGGCCCCCGGCGCGCTGTTCGTCGCCGCCGGCGTCGATCCCTCCCGCCCGCTGGAAGGGCAGGCCGACAGTTTCTGGTGGGACCATGCGGGGTTCGCCTCGCTCGCGGAGAGCGAGCCGCCCTGGAACGGCTTCGACCGCATCGTCCGCGGCCACGACCGCAGCGGCGGCGGCTTCGCCGAAACGCCGCTCGCCGTCACCCTCGGCGAGGTCGAGGGCGCCGTGCTGGCGGGGCTGTTCGCCCCGGATGGAACATTGCTGGAGCTGATCGGTCCGGACTCCGCTTGACCCGAGGGGGGGCGGGCTCCTACATGCCGGGCCAAGCCGCACGACCGGGGTCGCGCGGCTGCGCGGCGTGGAATGGTCCAGCCGCCAAATCGACCGGCGCCACCGCGCGCACGTCGTGCCCCGCCACAGGGCGGGGGGCGCAAACGCTTCGGTCCAGGCCCGCCCCGGAGGCTACGGACCACCTGAGGACATACGAACCGCATGGCATCCGCCACCGCCTCGGCCATGACCGAGGACTTTGCGACCCTGCTCGACGAGACGCTGGGCAAGGACGCCGCATTCGACGGCTCCGTGGTCACCGGCCGCGTCGTCCGCCTCACCGATGAGTTCGCCATCGTCGATGTCGGGCTCAAGAGCGAAGGCCGGGTCGCGCTCAAGGAATTCGCGCCGCCGGGCCAGAAGCCCGAGATCCGCATCGGCGACGTCTACGAACTCTACGTCGAGCGCTACGAGGACCGCGACGGCTCCATCGTCCTGAGCCGCGAGAAGGCTCGCCGCGAGGAAGCCTGGAGCAGCCTCGAGAAGGCGTTCGAGACCCAGGCCCGCGTCAACGGCACCATCTACGGCCGCGTCAAGGGCGGCTTCACCGTCGATCTCGGCGGTGCGGTGGCCTTCCTGCCCGGCTCGCAGGTGGACATCCGCCCGGTGCGCGACGTGACGCCGCTGATGGGCACGCCGCAGCCCTTCCAGATCCTCAAGATGGACCGCGCGCGCGGCAACATCGTCGTCTCGCGCCGCGCCGTGCTGGAAGAGACCCGTGCGGAGCAGCGCAGCGAGCTGATCCAGGGCCTGAAGGAAGGCCAGATCCTCGACGGCGTGGTGAAGAACATCACCGACTACGGCGCCTTCGTGGACCTCGGCGGCGTGGACGGCCTGCTGCACGTCACCGACATCGCCTGGCGCCGCATCAACCACCCGTCCGAGGCGCTGACCATCGGCCAGCACGTCAAGGTGCAGGTGATCCGGTTCAACTCGGAGACGCAGCGCATCAGCCTGGGCATGAAGCAGCTCGAGGCCGATCCGTGGGACGGCGTGGCGCTGAAGTACCCGGTGGGTGCGCGCTACTCGGGCCGCGTGACCAACATCACCGACTACGGCGCCTTCGTGGAGCTGGAGCCGGGTGTGGAGGGCCTCGTCCACGTCAGCGAGATGTCCTGGACGAAGAAGAACGTCCACCCCGGCAAGATCGTCGCCACCTCGCAGGAAGTGGACGTGATGGTGCTGGACGTGGATGCGTCCAAGCGGCGCATCTCGCTCGGCCTGAAGCAGGTGCAGCGCAACCCGTGGGAGCAGTTCGTCGAGGAACACCCGCCGGGCACCGAGGTCGAGGGCGAGATCCGCAACATCACCGAGTTCGGCCTGTTCATCGGCCTCAACGGCGATATCGACGGCATGGTCCACATGTCCGACATCTCCTGGGACGAGGCCGGCGAGGCGGCGATGGCCCGCTACAACAAGGGCGACGTCGTCAAGGCGAAGGTGCTGGACGTCGATGTCGAGAAGGAGCGCATCTCGCTCGGCATCAAGCAGCTCCAGTCCGACCCGGCCGCCGAGGTGCTGGACCGCGTCCACAAGGGCGCGATCGTCACCTGCGTGGTCACCGCGGTGCAGTCGAACGGCATCGAGGTGAAGGTGGACGACGTGCTGACCGGCTTCATCCGCCGCGCCGAGCTGTCGCGCGACAAGGCGGAGCAGCGGCCGGACCGCTACGCGGTGGGCGAGAAGGTGGACGCCAAGGTCACCTCCGTCGATCGCGCGGCGCGCAAGCTCACGCTCACCATCAAGGGCAAGGAGCTGGACGAGGAGAAGCAGGCGATGGCCGATTACGGGTCCTCGGACTCGGGCGCCTCGCTGGGCGACATCCTGGGTGCGGCGATCCGTCGCCGGAACCAGGCGGCCGCCGCGATCTTCGACAACAAGGAAGATTAGTCGCTGCCCTCGGGCGCCGGGCCCCGCCCCGGCGCTCCGGACCGGCTTCCGCCGATCCGCATGAGAGCCTGAACGCCGCCCGGTTCCGCGAGGAGCCGGGCGGTTTCGTTTTCGTGCTCCACGCCGTTGCCTTCGGCCGAGGGAGGAGACCGTGGCGCAACGTCCCCTCTCCCGCTTGCGGGAGAGGGAGGGGCCCGCGCCCGCGCGGGAGGGTGAGGGTACGCGCGAAGGCGAGACCTCGCCGTGGTGCTCGCGGGCAGACCCCTCACCCCGGCCCTCTCCCGGAAGCGGGAGAGGGGGAAGAGCGCGACCGTCTCGCACCGGCTTCCGCCGGGCAAAGCCACACCGCTCGCATTTGCGGGGGCAGCGCCCGTCGCGCCCCCGTGCTATCCCGCGCCCATGTCGTTCGAAACCGACCTGCTGATCGACCGCAAGCGGCTCAAGCGGAGCCTGACCGGATGGCGCATCGCCACAGTGCTCGCGGTGCTCGCCGCGATCGTCGTCGCGATCGGCCCCATGGACATCGGCCCGCGGGTCGCGCGGTTGAGCATCGAGGGCGTGATCACCGACAACCAGCAGATCACCGACGCGCTGGCCGAGGTGGAGAAGGACAGCAGCGTCCGCGCCCTGATCCTCGCCATCGACAGCCCCGGCGGCACCGTCGGCGGCGGCGAGGCGCTGCCGCGGGCGATCGCCCGCGTCGCGGCGAAGAAGCCGGTGGTGGCCGTGATGGGCGGCACCGCGGCCTCCGCCGGCTACATGGTGGCGATGCCGGCGGAACGCGTGTTCGCGCGCGGCAGCACGCTCACCGGCTCCATCGGCGTGCTGCTGCAGACCGCGGAGTTCTCCGACCTTCTCGCGCGACTGGGCGTGCGGGCGGAGGCGCTGACCAGCGGCTCGCTGAAGGACCAGCCGAGCCCGTTCCGCCCGCTGACGGAGGAAGGCCGTGCGGCGCTGCAATCGGTGATCAACGACATGTACGACCAGTTCGTCGCCCTGGTCGCCGAAGGCCGCAGGATGCCGGTGGAACGGGTCCGCGCGCTGGCGGACGGCCGCACCTTCACCGGCCGGCAGGCGCTCGCCGAAGGGCTGGTGGACGAGATCGGCGGCGAGCCCGAGGCGCGCGCCTGGCTCGCACGGGAGAAGAACGTTCCGGAAGAGCTGCCGGTGTCGGACATCGAATGGCGCAACCTGTATCAGAACCTCATTGCCGGCTCCGTGGTCGGGATATGGAAAACCCTGATTTCTGAACGACTTAAGCTTGACGGGGCCTGGTCGCTCTGGCAGCCTTCGGGGCTGTAAACGGGCAGACTGGCGTCATGACGAAGTCCGAACTGGTGGCGGAGCTGTCGGCAGCGAACCCGCATCTGCTGCTGCGCGACGTGGAGCAGATCGTCGCCGCGATCTTCGACGAGATCACCGCAGCGCTCGCCCGCGGCGACCGGGTGGAGCTGCGCGGCTTCGGCGCCTTCACCGTCAAGCGGCGCGGCGCGCGCACCGGGCGCAACCCGCGCACCGGCGATGCGGTGCCGGTGAGCGAGAAATCCGTCCCCTTCTTCAAGGCCGGCAAGGAACTGCGCGAGCGCGTCAATCGCGGCCGGCCGGAGCGGGCGTCCGCCTCCGCACGCGTGGCCTGATGCTGCGCTGGATCATCGGGGCTCCGCTGCTGCTGCTGCTGGTTCTGTTCGCACTGTCGAACCCGCAGCCGGTGCGGCTGACGATCTGGCCCTTCGACCTCGCGCTGGAGGCGCCGCTGTCGCTCGCGGTGCTGCTGTCGATGGCTGTGGCCTTCCTGATCGGCGCGCTGATCGCGTGGCTCGGCACGCTCGCCGCCATCGCGCGCGCGCGCCGCGCGGAGGAGAAGGTGCGGCTGCTGGATGCGCAGGTGAACGAGCTGAAGGCGCGACTGCCGCCACCGGCGTGACCGGCGCCCCCGCGCTCTGGTAGTGAGCCGCACCATGCTTCCGCGCCCCAATGGCGGCCCCGGCCGCGTGATCGTCGCCCTCGACACGACCGACCCCGCCCGGGCCATGGCGCTCGCCGACGCGGCCCTGCCCAATGCCGGGCTGGTCAAGCTGGGGCTGGAATTCTTCCTCGCCCAGGGCGCGGCGGGCGTGCGGGCGGTCGCGCGGGAGCGGCCGTACTTCCTCGACCTCAAGCTGCACGACATCCCGAACACGGTCGGTGCCGCGGTGCGCGCGGTGCTGCCGCTCGCGCCCGCGATGCTGACGCTGCATGCCGCCGGCGGCCCGGCGATGATCGCCGCCGCCCGCAAGGCCGCCGACGAGGCAGGCACGTCGCGGCCGATGCTGCTCGCGGTCACGGTGCTCACCAGCATCGACGCGGCGACGCTCGCCGCGACCGGGGTTGCGGGCGGGCCTGTGCAGCAGGTGCTGCGGCTGGCGCGCATCGCGCTGGAGGCCGGGGCGGACGGGCTGGTGTGCAGCGCGCGCGAGGTCGCCCCGCTGCGCGACGCCTTCGGCAGCGCCCCGCCGCTCGTGGTACCCGGCATCCGGCCGGCCGGCAGCGCGGGCGACGATCAGGC
>JBBCJT010000203.1:0-4320 GCA_037190665.1 Rhodovastum atsumiense
CAGCTCGGTCGGTACCCCCCACCCCCCCTCGATAACCCCCGAGGGGGGGTGGGGGCTACCGACCGATTTGGCCGAAGGCCCTCTGGAGGAATCCCGGGTCAAGGGGCCGGTGGCCCCTTGCGGGGTGCAGGGGCAGAGCCCCTGCCGACGCTCAGGCGTCGACCTGCTCCACCGCCACCACTTCCGGCACGTAGTGTCGCAGCATGTTCTCGATGCCGTGCTTCAGCGTGGCGCGGGAGGACGGGCAGCCCGAGCAGGCGCCCTGCAGGTGCAGCTTCACCACGCCGTCACGGAAGCCGCGGAAGATGATGTCGCCGCCGTCGCCGGCCACCGCCGGGCGCACCCGCGTGTCCAGCAGTTCCTTGATCGCGTCCACGATTTCGGCATCGGCGGGGTCCACGTCCTCCTCCGCCTCGGCCCCCTCGCCTTCCAGCACGGGGCGCCCGGCGAGGAAGTGCTCCATGATCGCGCCCAGCACCTGCGGCTTCAGCGCCGGCCAGTCCTGGTCGTCATCCTTGGTCACGGTGATGAAGTCGTAGCCCAGGAACACCCGCGCGACGCCCGGCAGGGCAAAGATCGAGGTGGCGAGGGGGGAGCGCGCGGCAAGGTCGGGGGTGGCGAAATCGGCCGTGCCTTCGGCCAGCACGGTGCGGCCCGGCAGGAACTTGAGCGTCGCCGGGTTGGGCGTGCCCTCGGTCTCGATGAACATGAATCGCTGCTCCGTATGCCGGTTGCCGTGTCTGGCCGTTACATCGTCGTCCGACAGGCAAAACGCAACCGTTGCCGCTCAGATACGGGACGGCGCCAGCTTCTGCCAGAGTTGCACCGCGTCGGAGGCTCGCGCCTGGCCGATCTCCAGCGTCGTCGCGGCGTTCATCCGCACCGGCTCGTTGCGGATGCGGTTTTGCAGCCAGTCGGTGGCGAGCCGGCCGATCAGCGCCACGTCGGCAGCGGCCACCGCGTCCATGTCGAGCGCGGCGAGCGCGGCGTAGCCGGCATCCGTGGGCACCGGCATCGGGTTCATCCGCACCACCGGCCCGTCCGTGACCGGCATGCCCATCGGCGGCGGCAGCGTGCCGGCGAGCAGGATATGCGCGTGCAGCGGCGCGCCGTTCGCCGGCTCCTTCAGGATGGAGCCGAGCAGCCATTTCACCTCGGTCAGCACCCGGCTCAGCCGCAGGCCGAGATCGACAGTCGGCGGGCGCACCGGCTGGTCCTTCTCCAGCACCCGTCCGGTGCCCAGCGACAGCAGCGCGATGTCGGAGGGCGCCCAGCCGTAGGACAGAGCCTCCGTCACCGCGATCGCGGAGGGGCAGTTCCAACCGGCGATGGCACCGTCCCAGTACGCCTTGCCATCGGCGGTGCGCGCCACGTCGTCGAAATACAGGATCGGCGCGTTGGAGCTGGCGTGGATCGCCTCCGCCACCGTCGCCGAGCGGCCGGGATCGAAGGACGCCGCCGGGGCGGACAGGTCGCTGCGGAACAGATGCCCGCGCTGGCGCACCACGTCGTAGGCGCAGAACAGCAGGTGCGGCAGCCGCCGCCCGCGCTTGCCGGCCCCGGGGGTCCAGTCCGCCACCGCCCGGTCCGTCGCGCCGAGCACGGCGCGCAGCCCCGCGAGCTTGCCTTCCGCGCGGTAACGACCGGGGAAATTGCCGCCGGAGGCGAAGATCTGCCGCCGCCGCGCCTCGTCCAGGAACAACCCGGCGAGGTCGAGCAACGGGATGTCCATCAGCAGCCCGCCGAGCACCAGCGACCCGCCGGAGTTGGACGAGGCGAGATCGAATTCCGCCAGCACGTCATGGCCGCGCGCGGACGCGCCGTAGAGGGCGATCAGGGCCTGCACCTCGATCAGCGCCCAGGCGCCGCCGCCATCCAGCGTCAGGATCCGCTTCGATCGTGCCATCGGTCGAGCCTGCGCCCGTCGGTGCGCAGTCGCAATAGTCTGGATCACACCGGCGGCGGGGTCCGCAGGGGCGCTGCCCCTGCACCCCGCCAAGGGGCACGGCCCCGTGGATCCGCGTTTCTTCAAGAGGGCCTTCGGCCAAATCGGGCGTCTGGCCCCATCCCCTCGATGATTATCGAGGGGATGGGGTCAGACGACCGACCTGCTGAAATCCTTCTGAAGGAATCGCGGGTGCAGGGGGCCGTGCCCCCTGCCGGGTGGAGGGCAGAGCCCTCCCGGGGTCCGGGGCCCCGCCCCGCGCTGTCAGACCGCGGTCACGCCTTTGGGATCGAGCCGGTAGCCGCCGCCTTCGGTCACCAGCAGTCGCGCGTTCTGCGGATCGGGTTCGATCTTCTGCCGCAGCCGGTAGACATGGGTTTCCAGCGTGTGGGTCGTGACCGCCGAGTTATAGCCCCACACCTCGTTCAGCAGGATCTGCCGCCCCACCGGCTTGGACCCGGCGCGATAGAGGAACTTGAGGATCGCGGCTTCCTTCTCGGTCAGCCGGATCTTGCGGTTGCGCGTGGGTTCCAGCAGCAGCTTCGCCGCCGGGCGGAACGTGTAGGGGCCGATGGTGAAGACCGCATCCTCGCTGTTCTCGAAGATGCGGAGCTGCGCGCGCAGCCGGGCCAGCAGCTCGGCGAGACGGAAAGGCTTCGCGACGTAGTCGTTCGCGCCGGCTTCGAGCCCGCGCACCACGTCCGCTTCCTCGTCATGGCCGGTCAGCATGATGATCGGCACGCGCACACCCTGCCGACGCAACTTCGCGCACAGGTCGCGCCCGTCGCCGTCAGGTAGTGCGACGTCGAGCAGGATCGCGTCGTAGCGCGCATCCGGTACGGAGATCATCTCCTCCGCCTGCGCTGCTGTCTCGGCTTCCGAGGGCGCGAATTCGCCGTCCACGGCAAGCTGTTCGACCAGCGTCTCGCGTAACGCGCGGTCGTCGTCCACGATGAGGATAGGTCGCTGTCCGGCCATGGCGCTGCGTAATCCCTTCTGCCGGACCCTGCCAACCCCGGTCGCGCCGGCGCAATGCCCGGTTGTGGTCAGGACACGGACGCGTGAGGACGTGGGCGCGCAACTGCCTTCCCGGAGCGGGCGTTGCGTTTACTCCGCGGATGGGCGCTGATGATGGCAGCGGTCCCTCCCGGAGCCCTGCCTTGGTCGCGCCACGTTCGCGCCCCCACACTGGTTTCCGGGAAGACCCTCCACCACATGAGCTTTGAACCGCAGCAAGCTGAAATGTCCCTGCCGATCGAGAGCGCCGCCCACAGCGCGGAAGCGCCAGTGCCCGGCCAGTTGTCCCTTCCTGACCCCGCCAACCTGACCCTGCGCGGCATCCACCGCGCCGCCGCTGATCTCAAGCGCGGTGCGCCGGTGCTGATCACGGGCCCGACGCCGCTGGTCGTGGCGGCTGCTGAGACGGTGGGCACGGCCGGCCTCGCCGAGTTCAACGCGCTCGCCGCGCGGGAAGGCGTGCTGCTGCTCGCACCGGTGCGCGCGGCCTCCGTGCGGCATCGACCGGTGCCGCAGAATGCCGCCGCCGTGGCGTTGCGGCTGCAGCCCGGGCTGTTCACCCCGGCCGCGCTCGCATCCCTCGCCGATCCGACGCTGCCCCAGATCGTCGGCCCGGTTCCGGAAACGACCGAGGCTCCCCCCTTCGCCGCCGCCGCCCTGGCGCTGGCCAAGCTCGCGCGACTGCTGCCCGCCACGCTCGCCGCGCCCGCGCGGCCCGACGCAGCGGAGATGGCGGCGCGGCTGAACCTGCTCGCGGTGCCCGCTGCCGACATCCTCGCCTATCCCACCGCCGCGGCGCTTGCGCTGACGAAGGTGGTGGAGACGCGGGTGCCGCTGGAGGCCGCGGAGGATACGCGCATCGTCGCCTTCCGCGTGCCGGACATGGGCATCGAGCACATGGCCTTCCTCGTCGGCCGGCCGGAGGATGCGGCGGCGGACGGTGTCGCGCCGCTCGCGCGCGTGCATTCCGAGTGCTTCACCGGCGATCTGCTCGGCAGCCTGCGCTGCGATTGCGGGCCGCAGTTGCGTGGCGCGCTGCGGCGCATGGCCGACGAAGGCGCGGGCGTGCTGCTGTACCTGTCGCAGGAAGGCCGCGGGATCGGGCTCGCGAACAAGCTTCGCGCCTATGCGCTGCAGGATCGCGGGCTGGATACGCTCGATGCGAACCGTGCACTGGGCTGGGGCGCGGACGAGCGCAACTTCCTGATCGCCGCGCGCATGCTGGAGGAGCTGGGCATCCGCCGCATCCGGCTGCTGACCAACAATCCCGACAAGGTCGCGGGCCTGTCCGCCACCGGCATCCAGGTCGTCACGCGGGAGAGCCACGCCTTCGCCCCCAACGGCGTCAACAACCGCTA
>JBBCJT010000204.1:0-32654 GCA_037190665.1 Rhodovastum atsumiense
CCGGGTGCGCGAGATGCTGGCCGAATACGCCGCCGCGTCGAACGGCATGCTGAAGCTGGAATTCTTCGACCCCGAGCCGTTCAGCGAGACCGAGGACCGCGCGGTCGCCTACGGGCTGCAGGGCGTGCCGGTCGATCAGACGGGCGAGCAGGTCTATTTCGGCCTCGTCGGCACCAACCTGCTCGACGACGAGCGCACCGTGCCGTTCTTCCAGCCGGACCGCGAGCGCTTCCTCGAATACGACCTGACGCGGCTGGTCTACGACCTGTCCAACCCGCGCCGGCCGGTGGTCGGCGTGATGACCGGCCTGCCGCTCAACGGCGACCCGCGGCTGATGATGATGTCGCGCGGCACCGGCGCGGGCGGGCCGTGGGTAGCGCGCACCCAGCTCGGCCAGTTCTTCAACGTGAAGGACGTGCCGCTGGATGCGCAGGTGATCCCGCCCGAGATCCAGGTGCTCGCGGTGATCCACCCGCAGAACCTGCCCGACGCCACACTCTACGCGATCGACCAGTTCGTGATGCGCGGCGGGCGGGTGATGGTGATGGTCGATCCGCACAGCGAGGCGCAGGCGTCCCGCCCCGGCCCCGGCGGCCAGCCGCCGCGCGACACGGCCTCGAACCTCGCGAAGCTGTTCGACGCCTGGGGCATCGCCTACGACCCCAACCAGGTGGTCGGCGACCTGACCAACGCGGCGCGCGTGCGCGCGGGCGGGCCGAACGACCGCGGCGCGCCAGTCGACTACGTCGCCTGGTTCAGCATCCGCGACGGCATCGCGCGGAACGACCCCGCGACCGGGGAGCTGCAACAGGTCTCCGTCGGCTCGGCCGGGCAGATCGCGCGCAAGGATGGCGCCGGCATCGAGTTCACGCCGATCCTCACCTCGTCCGAGCGCGCGGCCGTGCTGCCGGCGGACAAGGTGCGCACCGATCCCGATCCGGCGCGCATCCTCGCCGAGTTCAAGCCGGACGGGCAGCGCCACGTGATCGCCGCGCGCGTGCGCGGCACGCTGAAATCCGCCTTCGCCGAGGCTCCGCCGCCGCCCGAGGGCGCCGAGCGTCCGGCCGATTTCCCGGCGCACCGCGCCGAGACGCAGGGGCCGGCGAACCTCGTCGTGTTCGCGGATTCGGACGTGCTGGAAGACCGGTTCTGGGTCCGCGTGCAGGACTTCTTCGGCCAGCAGGTCGCAACGCCCTTCGCCGATAACGGCGCGCTGTTCATCAATCTGGTGGACACGCTCGCCGGCGGCGACAGCCTGATCGGCCTGCGCTCGCGTGGCGAGAGCCTGCGCCCCTTCGACGCCGTGGACGACATCCGCCGCAATGCCGAGCTGGCGTATCGCCAGACCGAGCGCGGCTTGCAGCAGAAGCTGGAGGCGGCCGAGAAGAAGTTGCGCGAGCTGCGCCAGGGCGAACGCGGCCAGGGCAGCCAGACGGCGGCCGTCATCACCGCCGAGCAGCGCGCGACGATCGATCAGGTGCGGCATGAGATCGTCGATACGCGGCGGCAGCTCCGCAACGTGCAGCTCGACCTGCGGCGCGACATCGACCGGATGGAGACGCGGCTGCGACTGTTCAACATCGTGCTCGTCCCGGCACTGCTGACCCTGTTCGCCATCGGCCTCGCGCTGGTGCGCCGGCGGCGGCGCGCGGCGGCACGGGCGTAAGGGGGAACAGCGATGCAGCCACGCAGCGTTGCGCTTCTCGTCGCCGCGGGCGTCGCGCTCGGCGTCGGCGGCTGGATGCTGTCGGACCGCGGCACGCCGCCGGTGCAGCAGGCCATGGAGGAAGGCGGCCTCGCCTTCCCCGGCCTTGCCGCGAAGCTGGAACAGGCCCGCAAGATCACGGTCACGCGGCAGGACACCACGCTCGTCATCGCGCGGCGGGACGATGGGGTGTGGGGCGTGGCCGACCGCGGCAACTACCCCGCGCTCGCGAACAAGGTGCGCGAGCTGCTGACTGGGCTGACGGAGCTGCGCCTGTCCGAACGGCGCACCGCCGACCCCTCGCTGCTCGACCGGCTCGGTCTCGAGGATCCCGCGAAGCCGGGCTCGACGGCGCAGTTGCTGCGCGTGCTCGATGCGCAGGACAAGCCGATCGCCGAGCTGATCGTCGGCCGCCGCCGCGTGCGCGTGCAGGCGAACGTGCCGGAGACCGTCTATGTCCGCCGCCCGGGCGAGAACCAGGCATGGCTCGCCGAGGCCCGCATCCCGGTCGACAACGACCGCCAGCTCTGGTTCGACCGCGATGTCGCCAACATCGCCCGCAACCGCGTCGCCGGCGTCGAGGTCACGCGCGGGGAGGAGCGGCTGGTCTTCGCCACCGGCGCGGACGGCAAGTTCACGCTGACCGATCCCACGGAGCATCCGCCGCTCGACGAATACCGCGTCGAGGATGTCAGCCGCGGCTTCGAGATGCTGTCCTTCACCGACGTCCTGCCCGACGCCGAAGGGCCGACCGAGGAGATCGGCAGCGCGGTCTACACGCTGACCGACGGCGTGCGCATCACCGTGCGCATCGCCAAGAAGGGCGACGAGGTCTGGGCCCGCTTCGCCGCCGCCGGCGACGGGGATGCGAAGGCCGAGGCGGAGAAGCTGCAGGCCCGCTTCGCCGGCTGGGCGTTCCAGCTCGGCGCGTGGAAGGAAAAGGCGTTCCTGCCGCGGCTGGAGGACCTGAAGGCCGAGGAGCGCCGCCCCGCACAGGGTCAGGCCCCAGCCGCGGCGGCTCCGCCGGCGGCAACCCCTGCGCCCCCGCCCGCGGCCGCACCGGAAGCCCCTCCCGCCACACCGCCCGCGCAATGAGCGACGGGCGGGAATACCCCTCCCGCCCCATCGTCGGCATCGGCGTGGTGGTGCTGCGGCCCGGCCATGTGCTGCTGATCCGCCGCGGCCGCGCCCCCAACGCCGGCGCATGGTCGCTGCCCGGCGGCGCGCAGGAGATCGGCGAGACGGCCGAGGATTGCGCGCGGCGCGAGCTGGCGGAGGAAACCGGCATCAGCGTCGGTGCCCTGCATCTCTGCGCGGCGGTGGATTCGATCCACCGGGACGAGGACGGGCGCGTGCGCTTCCACTACACGATCCTCGATTTCTGCGCGCTCGCCGATGCCACCGTCATCGCCGCCGCGGACGATGCCGCCGAGGCGTGCTGGGCACCGCTGGAGGCGCTCGACGACTATGCGCTGTGGAGCGAGGCGCTGCGGGCGATCGCGTCGGCGCGGCGGGTCCTCGGGGTTTAACCCCGCACCGGCAGTCGCGCTGCCGCCTCTTCCAGCAGTGCAGCAAGGGTGCGCGCCGCGGGTCCGGCCTGCGGACCGAGGCGAAAGGCCAGGCGCATCTGCGGCAGGGCCGGCAGGTCGGGGACCGCGCGGACAGTCTCCGGCAGCGCGAGACCCGTGCGCGCGAACACGCCAAGTCCGGCCGCGGCAGCCGCCCACAGCCCGCTGACCGAGGCGCTGGTCAGCACCACGCGCCAGCGCCGGCCGGCGCGACGTAGCGCCGCTTCCGCTGCCGACTGGAAAACGCAGGGCGGGTCGAGACGCAGCAGCGGCAGCGGCGCGTCATCCTCCGGCACGGCGGCATCGGCGCCGCCGATCCAGAGCATGGGCAAGGGGCGTCCCTGCCCCGCCCCCGTCTCGAAGAGAACCGCCACGTCGAGCGCACCTTCGCGCAGTTCGGCGGCGAGTGCCGCCTGCCTTGCCACCTGCACGTCCACCCGCACGCGCGCATGCGCCTGCACGAAGCGCGACAGCGCCTGCGTCAGCACGGTCTCCGCGAGATCATGCGGCAGCCCCACGCGCACCCGTCCCGACAGCCCGAGTTCGCGCATGGCGGCGAGCGCTTCTTCGTTCAGCGCCAGCATGCGCCGCGCGTAGACCAGCGCGGTCTCCCCCGCAGGCGTCAGACGCAGCCCGCGCCCGGCGCGGGCGAACAGGCTCGCGCCGCCGAGCGAGCGTGACAGCCGCTGCATCTGCAGTGTCACCGCCGAAGGTGTCCTGCCGATCCGCTCCGCGGCCCGGACGAGGCTGCCCAGCTCCGCCGCCAGCACGAAGGCGCGTGCGGCATCGAGATCCATGAGCGGTGCCATGATTAAGAAAAATTACATGATCAGGAAAAATCATTCAAATTTTCTGATTTCCGTTCAGGCTCCATCTTCCGGATGAAGGAGATGAGCCATGCCCCTCGTCCGCATCGACCTCACGCCCGACCGTTCGACCGCCGAGCAGAACGCAATCTCGGCGGCCATCCATACGGCGCTGTCCGAGACGATGGACGTGCCGGCCGACGACCTGTTCCACGTGGTCACCACCAGCGGCGCCCTACGCTACGACCGCACCTATCTCGGCGTGCAGCGATCGGAACGGCTGGTGATGGTGCAGGTGTTCCTGCGTCGTGGCCGGACGGCGGCGCAGAAGCGTGCCTTCTACGCCCGCGCGGCGACGCTCCTGGCCGAGGCCGGAGTCTGGCCGGGTGACCTGCTTTGCGTGCTGACGGAAAACGGGCCGGAGGACTGGTCGTTCGGAGACGGGATCGCGCAGTACGCGCCGGCTACATGAACAGCTTCTCGCCCGCCGGCATGTCCGCGTACAGCGGCGCGACGAACTCGGCGTAGCCGTTGTAGAGTTTCGTCGGCACCCGCTCGTTGCTGCCGAGCAGCCGCTCGCTCGCCTGGCTCCAGCGCGGATGCGGCACTTCCGGGTTCACGTTGGCCCAGAAGCCGTATTCCTGCGGCTGGATCTTCTCCCAGAAGCTCTTGGGCCGCTGGTCGGTGAAGACGATGCGGCTGATGCTCTTGGTACCCTTGAACCCGTACTTCCACGGCAGCACCAGCCGGATCGGCCCGCCATTCTGCGGCGGTAGCGCCTTGCCGTAGAGGCCGGTGGCGATGAAGGCGAGTTCGTTGCCGGCTTCGGCGATCGTCATGCCTTCCTGATACGGCCACGGATACCAGCTCTGCCGCAGCCCGGGCATCACCGCCGGCAGCGAGGCGGTCTCCAGCATCACGTACTTCGCCGAGGACAGCGGGGCGGCGATGCGCAGCAGCTCGGCAAAGGGGAAGCCGGACCAGGGCACGGTCATGGCCCATGCCTCGACGCAGCGAAGGCGGTAGACGCGCTCCTCGATCGAGACCTGCTTCAGCAGATCCTCGATGTCGATGGTGCGCGGCTGCTCGACCATGCCTTCGATGCGCAGGGTCCACGGCCGCTGCGGCAGGCGCTGGGCGGCGCGCCAGATGCCCTTGTCGCCGCCGAACTCGTAGTAGTTGTTGTAGGTGGTGGCGTCGCGCTCCTCGCTCAGCGCGCGGCCGGGCGCGTAGCGCGGGTTGCGCATCGCCGACTGGGCAAGCGCGGGTGCGGCGGCAAGCGCGCCTGCCGCCCCGAGCACCGCGCGACGCGACAGGGCGATCCCCTCCGGCGTGGCGGCGGTCTCCGGCAGGTACCAGCCCGGCCTGACGACGATGCGCATCGCAACCCTCCCCCGATCCGGCGACACTAGGCCGGACTTCCGGTATCGCGTCTCTCAACGCCGCGTGAACGTTACGCCGTGACGCGATCCAGCCACCGGATGCGCCGCAGCACCAGCAGCTTGATCACGACTGGCCCCAGCACGCCGGCGACGAACAGGACCGGTGCGAAGACCAGGAACCCCGTCCCGTCCCAGGATAGCACACGGCTCAGCACCGCCTTGGTGGCGCCGATGGCGAGCGTGTTGAACAGGTAGATGGCCATCGACATGCCGCCCAGGAACAGCAGCGCCGAGGAGCGCGCGAACACCCCCCAGCGCACCAGCCCGTGCAGCGCCGGCAGCGCCACCGCGCCGCAGATCAGCATGCGGGTCCAGTAGCTGCCTTCCGCCCGCGCCAGCAGCACGCACAAGGCCGCGAGCAGCGCGAGCGCGGCCGGCCACCAGCGGTCGATCGCCGCCAGCCACGCCCCGCCCGCCCGGGCGGCAGCGAGGCCGGCCACGAAGAAGATCCAGAACCCGGCGACGCGGTCCATGTAGGCCACCGCCGGCACCGGCAGCGCGAAGGCGATCGCGGCCACCAGCGCCACCAGCCACAGCCCGCCCCCCGCGGCGACGACCAGCGGCGGGGTGAGGCAGCCGACGACGAACAGCACGGCGAGGTACCAGATCGACAGCGCCGGGCTGCGCTCCGTATCCCAGAGCAGCCCGTAGACCCCTCCGAGGAACCCGTCCGGCGGGTTGTCCACGGCGGTGAACGGCGCGGCGGCGAGCTTGGCGGCCAGCATCAGCAGGCCGAACAGCACGAAGGGCACCAGCAGCCGCTCCGCCCGCGAGGCGACGAAGCGCGGCCAGCGCGCGGCCGGGACCGCGGCCGCCCCGCTCAGCCAGGACACGTAGCCCGAGAGGAACATGAAGAAGGGCATGTGGAAGAGGTAGAGCGCCTGCTTGCTCCACACGTACCAGTCGTTCCCGGCGGGCGGCTGGCGGGCGACGATGTGGCCGTAGACGACGAGCAGGATCGCGAGCCCCTTGGCACGGTCAAGGTCGAGCCGACGTCCTGTCTGTGCCATGCCTTGCACCTGCCTCCATCCTTGCCGGGGCGCAGCCATGGCATGCGGGCGCGGCCGGCGTCGAGGCGGACAAAGGGCTTGACGCGGGACCGCCCGGCGCGGTCGGTGGCGCCATGGCTGCCCCCGACATCGCCATCGACCGTCCCCCGCGCGCGCACCAGCACGTGCCGCCGATCCTCGTCACGGCCGCGGTCGTGCTGGAACTGGCGCTGTTCGCCTACGTGGCGCTGGCGATGCCGTCCTCGCTGGCGGCACTCGGCGTGTTCCTCACGATGCAGGCGCTGCTGGTGGTCATGCTCATCGCGCCGCGGCTGGCGGTGTTCGCGGTGATGGGGGTGGTGGGCCTTTCGCCCGACGGTTGGCTGGCGGATATCGGCGTGACAGCCGATCTGGTCGTGCCGCAGAAATTGATGATGGTGGGCCTCGCCGGGCTGCTGGTGGCGCGGTTCGGGCTGCGGGCGGACCTCACCAACCCGATCCTGCCGTTCGGCGCGTTGTTCGCCGTGACCTCCGCCCGGCCCTACGGATTCGGGCTGACCTTCGGCGAGACGGCGCGGTCCTTCATCGGCACGGTCGCGCCCTGGACGCTCGGCTTCGCGCGGATGCCGCTCTATATCGCCGCCGCCTTCCTGACGATGATCGAGCTGCTGCCGCTAATCCAGATCGTGGTCGGTGGGCTGCTGGAAGCGGCCGGCATCCGTACCCTGCTGGACGTGGGTGGGCGGCTGCGGGCGCTGAAGAACCCGCCAACGCTCGCGCATTTCTCGCTGTGGGCGATCGTGGTCGGCACCGCGCAACTCCTGCGCACCGGGCGGATGCGGCACATGGTGCTGCTGGGGCTGAACGGGGTGATCCTGCTCGCCACCGGCGCCCGCGCGCCGACCGCCTACGCGGCGCTGTTCTGCGGCCTTTGCCTGCTGTTCATGACCACGCCGCGCTTCGGCGGATGGCGGCGGATGCTGGTGATCCTGACCAGCGCGGTGGTGCTGGTCGCGGGCCTGACCGCGATGATGACGATGGGGCCGATCCGGGCGCTGGGGGTGGCCGGCGAGGTCGGCGCGTCCGGCCGCGACCTGATCTGGCCGCTGTTCGTGGACGCGATCCGGCAGGAGCCGTTCTTCGGCCACGGCATCGGCGCGGCGCGCTTCGTGCTGAACGAGGAAGACCCGCTCGCCGAACTCATCGGCACCACGGCGGCGCACAACGAGTACCTGCGCATCGCGACCGATGTCGGGCTGGTGGGGCTCGCGGTGTTCGTCGCCTCGATGGTGGCGTGGTGCCTGACGCTGTCCCGGCCGCTGGTCCGGCGGGAGCGGTTCATGCTGCGCTTCGCCTTCCTGATCTTCGCGCTGCTGTCGATCACCGACAACACCATCATCTCACTGACCTCGCTGGTGTTCGTGAGCTTCGCCGTGGCGTTCTCGGCGCGCGGGGCCGCGGAGCAGGAGCTGCGCCGCGCGGGCGTGCCGGTCGGGGACGCCCCGGCGCGGCGGCCGACCCGGCCAGCGCCCGCCGAATAAGCCCCCGCACGCCGCAGAACCCACGTATAGGTTGAGGTATACAACTTAACGGTAGAAGCGGCGCTCCGGCACACCCGGCGGTACCGGCTGGCCCAATCACGTCACGATCACGCAATATTTTTCCTAAAAACAATAAACTAACCCTTAAGAACTAGGCCGGCAACCTGCGGGGAGCCGCGCATGCGCATCCGGGTTGCAGAGTTTGTGCTTGATTTAAAATCTAAGTTAGTCTTATTTTTTCACCGCACCTTGTGGCTGCAGTGCCATCCTTCCCCTCCCGTCGATCTTCAGGGGTGGCGCGCCGGGGCAGCGCTGGGTTGTGGAGGCCGAAGATGCTTGCAAACCTGATCGCGCCGATCGTTCGCTGTTTCCCCCGCGTGGTGCGTGCGCGCCCGCGCGTCAGCGCGGCTGCCGTCACGCCCGTCGTGCGGCCGCTTGCGCGTATCATCGCGCGCCGGGCGCCGCGGATCGCGATGGTCTGCACCGTCACCGCGCTGCCGAGCGCCGCGCCGCTGTCGGCTCCCCCTGCTCCGCCGCCGGCGCCCGCGGCCATAGCCGCACCGCTGGCCGGGCCCGTGCCCCTGCCCTTCGGCATCGGCGCGTTCCCGCTTCTGCCGCCGGCATACTTCGCTGGCGGCTCCGGCGGCGGCAATCCGGGGTCGGGCCTGCCGCCGGACGTCCCGACGCCGTGGATCGTACCGCCGCCACCTCCCGCCCCCCCGCCGCCGCCGGAGGGCACCTTCACCCCGGTTCCGGAACCGGCATCCATGTTCGGAACCGGACTACTCGCGCTTCTGGGCGCGCTGTCGCTGGGCAGGCTGCGCAGGCGGGACGAGTCGGGCACCGTTGCCTGAGTTCTGAGTTCGTCGGCGTGGATGCGCGCTGACGGGGAAAGCGGGGCGCTAACTGCCCCGCTGCCAGCCGACAGCGCCTGATCCAACGTGGGGACGGGCTACGGTCGCGCTTTGCGCCCTACGGCTTGTGGCCGATCACGGCGCCGTTCGCGCCGGGTGCGTCGAACCAGACCGTCTCGATATGCCGGAATCCGGCTTCCTCGAGCCACGCCGAATATTCGGCCGGCGTGTAGTTTCGCCCTTCCGTCTCGATCAGCATGTTGAGGCTCATCAGCGCTGCCGGCGCCGGCCCGGTCTTCTCGTCGTTGACGAGAAGCTCGCTGATGACGACTGCGCCGCCGCTCGGCAAAGCCTCGAAGGAGCGGCGCAGCAGGGCGCGGTTCTTCACCTCGTCCCAATCGTGCAGGATCATCGACAGGAGATGCACGTCGTGGTCCGCCGGAAGGCGGTCGAAGAAGGTGCCCCCGACGGTCTCGATGCGGTCGGCCAGGCCGGCCTCCGTGATTTTTCCCGCGGCGATCGCCGCCACATGCGGCAAGTCAAGAACGGTCGCTCGAAGTTCCGCGTGCTGCTTGCAAAGCTCGATGTCGCACGCGCCCGATCCGCCGCCGATGTCCAGGAGGCGGCGGAATTGACCGAGATCCACGGCTTCGCCGAGCTTGCGTGCGGTCATCGCGGAGAGCGAATGCATCGCTTCCCAGAAGAGCGCCAGCATCGTCGGGTCCTCGCCCTCGAAGATCGAGGATTGCACTGCCGGGTCCCATGTGGTTGGCCGGTTCGTGCGCAGCGCCTCCACAAGCCTTCCCCAGCCCGCGTAGAGCCGCTTGTCGGCCATCTGCACGAAGCCGCCGAAGTAATACGGCTTCCCGCGCACGAGATAGGTTTCGCTCAACGGCGTATTGCGATATCGGCCGTCCGTTTGCTCCAGAAGTCCAAGCGCGGCGCAACCGGTCAACAGCATCTCGGCCGGGCGTGGGTGCAGGCCGAGCGCTTCCGCCAGCTCGGCACTCGTGACGCCGGCGCCGCCCGCAAGGCGGCTGAAGAGATCCAGCTCGTGCGCAGCGGCCAGGGTCTTGAAGGCCCAGAAGCCGGTGGAAAGCGCCATCAGCGGGACGGCAGAAGGAAGCTCCGGCGTGGCGATCGGCTGATCGACCGCTCCGGGCTGGCGGGCGAGTGTTGTCGTGCGCGCAGCAGCGCGCTGAAGATGGTTGAACATGGTGCAATCCTCCATGTTGGGTTTGCGGCTCAAGCCGCGCTGTATTCCCGGCGATGCGGGGTCCGAACACTTCCGCAAATGCGGATGCAACCAGTGTTGCGGACTTCACGAACGTTCCAGCGCCTGTCGCAGTTCGCCGTGAGCGCGGTCCCTCAGGCCGGGATCATTCCGGGGTATGACGCCGTTCACACGGCCCGCATCGAAGTGCGCGCGCGTTGGCTCCGCCCCTGTTTTCTACAATGAGCCAACTGTCCAGGTTGCTCTTTTGGACAGTTCTTCCAAGCGTTTGATTTAATTGGTGAGCCCGGTGGGACTCGAACCCACGACCCCATGATTAAAAGTCACGTGCTCTACCGGCTGAGCTACGGGCTCCCGACCCGGGCGGCGTAAGGCCCGCCGCCCGGCCAGTCAACGCGGGGGAAGTCTACTCCCTGACGTCCGCCGCGATGCGCGCGCGCACGATCCGGTCCGGGTTCTGCACCATGCCGGACTGGCCCGAGCCGCGCTTGATCTTGTCCACGTACTCCATGCCGCGGATCACGCGGCCCCAGATCGTGTACTGGCCATCGAGCGATTCAGCGGGTGCGAACATGATGAAGAACTGGCTGTTCGCCGAATTCGGGTTCGAGGTGCGCGCAGCGCCCACGGTTCCGCGCAGGAAGCGCGCGCGGTTCGGCGGGCTGAACTCGGCGGGCAGGTCGGCATAACCCTGGTCGCGCGCGCCGCCGGTGCCGGTGCCGGTCGGGTCGCCGCCCTGGGCCATGAAGCCCTCGATCACACGATGGAACGGCGTGTTGTCGTAGAAGCCCTTGCGCACCAGCTCCTTCACCCGCTCGACATGCTTGGGTGCAAGGTCAGGGCGCAACTCGATCACCACGCGCCCGTCCTTGAGGTCCAGGTACAGCGTGTTCTCGGGATTGGCCTGCGCTTCAGCGGTGTCCGTCTCGGCCATGAGCACTCCGGCGATAAGGGTTGCGGCGATCAGCGTCCGTCGATTCATGGCGGACTCCTTTCCTCTCAGATCTTGCGGCGCACGCGCGCCATCGTGCGGTCGAGCGTGAGCTTCGGCACGAAGCTGGAAATATCCCCGCCCATCCGCGCGATCTCCTTCACGAGGCGGGAGGCGATGAACTGGTGCGTCTCGCTCGCCATCAGGAACACGGTCTCGATGGCGGGATCAAGACGGTGGTTCATGCCCGCCATCTGGAACTCGTAGTCGAAGTCGGAGACCGCGCGCAGCCCGCGCACGATCATCCGTGCGCCCTGCGCACGGGCGAAATCGACCAGCAGCCCCTCGAACGGCACCACGTCGATCACCGCGCCGGACCCGGCGGCCAGGGCCGCCGTCTCCGCGCGCACCAGATCCACGCGCTCCTTCAGCGGGAACAGCGGCTCCTTGCCGATGTTGATGGCGACACCCACCACCAGCCGGTCGAGCAACCGCGCCGCCCGGCCGATGATGTCGAGATGGCCGTTGGTCACCGGATCGAAGGTGCCCGGATACACACCCACACGCTCAGGCATCGGCGGCAGGCTCCGCATCCTCGTCCAGCACCCGGAACACGCTGGTCACCCGCTCGTTGTCGTCGAGGCGGAACAGCATCACGCCCTGCGCCGTGCGCCCGGTGCGCCGCACCTGGTCGGCCGGCAGGCGGATCAGCCGCCCGCCATCGGTCACCAGCATCACGTCGTCGCCGCGCCGCACCGGGAAGGTGGCCGCCACCTCGCGGCCCGTCCGCGCGCTGAGCGTGATGTTCGCGATGCCCTGCCCGCCGCGGCCGGTGACGCGGTAGTCGTAGGCGGAGGTGCGCTTGCCGAAGCCGAGATCGGTGACAGTCAGCAGCGTCTGCTCCGCCGCCTCCATCTCCTCGAACCGCTCGGCGGACAGCGCCCGCTCCTCGATCACCTCGTCGCTGTCGTCCGCCACGCCTTCCGGATCCTCCGGGCTGGCGTTGCGACGCTTGAGCGCGGCGGCCTTCAGATAGGCGACACGCTCGCTCGCATCGGCCTCGACATGGCGCAGCACGGACAGCGCGATCACCTCGTCGCCCTTCGCCAGCCGGATGCCGCGCACGCCGGAACTGTCGCGCCCGGCGAACACGCGCAGCGTGCCGGCATCTGCGACGAAGCGGATGCACTTGCCCTGGCGGGAGGCGAGGAAGATGTCGTCGCCCTCGCGGCAGGTCTCGACACCGATCAGCCGGTCGCCCTCGCCCAGCTTCATCGCGATCAGGCCGGAGGAGCGCACGTTGCGGAAATCCGACAGCCGGTTGCGCCGCACCCCGCCAGAGGCGGTGGCGAAGACAAGGTGCAGGTTCTGCCACAGGCTCTCATCCTGCGGCAGCGGCAGCACGGCGGTGATCCCCTCGCCTTCCGCGAGCGGCAGGAAGCCGCGCAGCCCGCGCCCCCGCGCGGCCGGGCCGGCTTCCGGCAGGCGCCAGACCTTCTCGCGATAGGCCATGCCGCGGGAGGAGAAGAACAGCACCCATTGATGCGTGTGCGCGTTGAAGCTGCGCGTGACCGCATCGTCCTGCCGCATCCCCGCCGCCGAGCGCCCGCGCCCGCCACGGTTCTGCGCGCGGAACACATCCAGCGCCGTGCGCTTGATGTAGCCCGCCTGGGTCATGGTCACGACCATGCGCGCCGGTTCGATCAGGCTCTCGTCGTCGAGATCGGCCTCGGAGTCCTCGATCGTGGTCATGCGCGGCGTGGCGATCTCGGCACGCACCGCGATCAGCTCCGCCTCCATGACCTCCATGCGACGGATGCGGCTCGCGAGGATCTCCAGCAGCTCGCGGATGCGGCCAGCGACCTCCTCCAGCTCGGCGGCGATCTTCTCGCGCTCGAGCCCGGTCAGCCGCTGCAGCCGCAGTTCCAGGATGCCCCGCGCCTGCGCCTCGGTCAGCCGCACCGTGCCGGACTGGATCACGTTGCCCGGATCGTCGATGAGCGCGAGCAGCGGGGCGACATCGGCGGCCGGCCAGTCGCGCGCCATCAGCGCCGCGCGTGCCGCCGCCGCGTCCGGGCTCTCGCGGATCAGCCGGATCACCTCGTCGATATTCGCGACCGCGATCGCGAGCCCGATCAGCAGATGCCCGCGCTCGCGCGCCTTGTTCAGATCGAAGCGGGCGCGGCGGAGGATGACCTCCTCGCGGAAAGCGATGAAGGACAGCAGCGCGTCCCTCAGCCCCAGCAGTCGCGGGCGGCCGCCATCCAGCGCCAGCATGTTCACGCCGAAGCCGATCTGAAGCTGCGTCATGCGGTAGAGCTGGTTCAGCACCACCTCCGCCGTTGCCTCGCGCTTCAGCTCGATCACCACGCGCACGCCGTCGCGGTCGCTCTCGTCGCGCAGGTCGGCGATGCCCTCGATCTCCTTGGCGCGCACCAGTTCGGCGATGCGCTCCAGAAGCGTGGACTTGTTCACCTGATACGGGATCTCGGTGACGACGATCGCCTCGCGGTCCTTGCGGATCGTCTCGATCGTGGACTTCGCGCGCAGCACGATCGACCCGCGCCCGCCCTCGAAGGCACTGCGGATGCCGGAGCGGCCGATGATCGACCCGCCGGTGGGGAAGTCCGGGCCGGGGCACAGCTCCATCAGCGCCTCGAGAGGCGTTTCCGCATCGCGCACCAGCGCGAGCGTGGCGTCGATGATCTCGCCCGGGTTGTGCGTGGGGATGTTGGTCGCCATCCCGACCGCGATGCCGCTCGCGCCGTTCACCAGCAGGTTGGGGAACTGCGCCGGCAGCACCCGCGGCTCATCCTCGCTCTCGTCGTAGTTGGGCTGGAAATCGACCGTGTCCTTGTCGATATCGCCCAGCAGGAAGCCCGACGCGCGCGCGAGGCGCACTTCGGTGTAGCGCATCGCCGCCGGCGGATCGCCGTCCATCGAGCCGAAATTGCCCTGCCCGTCGATCAGCAGGGTGCGCATCGAGAAAGGCTGCGCCATGCGCACCAGCGCGTCGTAGATCGAGGCATCGCCGTGCGGGTGGTACTTACCCATCACGTCGCCGACCACGCGGGCGGATTTGCGGTAGGCCTTGTCGTGCGTGTAGCCCGCTTCCTGCATCGCATACAGGATGCGCCGGTGCACCGGCTTCAGCCCGTCGCGCGCATCGGGCAGCGCGCGCGCGACGATCACGCTCATTGCATAATCGAGGTAGGAGCGGCGCATCTCCTCCTCGAGCATCACGGGCTGCAGGTCCTCGGGCGGACCGCCTTCGGTCGCGTCGCTCAAAACTCGTTCCTAGTGGTGGACCCCGGCGGCAGCGCAGGCGCCGATTCGCCCGGGCGGATGGGCTGGTTGCTTATAGGCCGGCGGGGCCCGGAGGGCAAAATCGCCCGCGCCGGCCCGGCCCGTGGTTGACGGCCCTGCCGACCCTCCGGAAGCTTTCCGTCAACAGCACAATATCGGGACGAAATTCATGCAGCGCCGTTCGCTCCTGCAGGCCACCGCCCTTGGCCTCGCCGCCCCCTCCCTCGTCCGCGCGCAATCCTCCCGCGTGCTGCGCTTCGTGCCGCAGGCGGACATCGCCATCGTCGACCCGCACAGCACCACCGGGCTGGTGACCCGCAACCACGCCTATCTGGTCTTCGACACGCTGTATGGCGTGGACAAGGACTTCAAGATCCAGCCCCAGATGGTCGAGGGCCATGTCGTCGAGGACGACGGCAAGAAGTGGACGATGACCCTCCGCGAGGGGCTGAAGTTCCACGACGGCGAGCCGGTGCGCGGCCGCGACGTGGTCGCCTCCATCGTCCGCTGGAAGGAGCGCAATACCTTTGCGAACGCCATGTTCGCGGTGGTGGACGAGCTGTCCTCGCCGTCGGACCGGGTGATCGTCTGGAAGCTGAAGCGCCCCTTCCCGATGCTGCCGGAGGTGCTGGGCAACTCCTCCTCCCCGGTCGCGGCGATCATGCCGGAGCGCCTGGCCAAGACCGATATCGCCACGCTCCTGAACGAGATGGTCGGTTCCGGCCCGTTCCGCTTCGTCGCGGACGAGCGCATTCCCGGCTCGCGCACCGTCTACGCGAAGTTCGACGGCTACGTGCCGCGCCAGGAGGCGCCGAGCCTGCTCGCCGGCGGCAAGGTGGCGAACGTCGATCGCATCGAGTGGCTGAACCTGCCCGACGCCTCGACCGCCGCGGCCGCGCTGACCCGCGGCGAGATCGACTGGTGGGAGCAGCCGCCATCGGACCTGCTGCCCGTGGTCGGCCGCGCGCGCGGGATCAAGGTCGAGGTGCTGGACAAGCTGGGCGCCATCGCCTGCCTGCGGCCCAACCACACCCAGCCGCCCTTCAACAGCGCCGCCATCCGCCGCGCGCTGCTGCCCGCGATCAGCCAGACCGACACGATGACGGCGGTGGCCGGCACCGACCGGCAGTTGTGGCGCGACGGCGTGGGCTACTTCGCGCCGGGCTCGCCCATGGCCAACGACGTGGGGCTGGAGGCGCTGACCGCCCCGCGCGACATCAACGCCGCCAGGCGCGCGCTGGAGGCGGCCGGCTACAAGGGCGAGAAGGTGCTGCTGATGGCGCCGACCGACTTCGCCTCCATCACCGCGATGAGCGAGGTCACCGCCGACACGTTCCGCCGCATCGGGCTGAACGTGGACTACGCGGCGATGGACTGGGGCTCGATGCTGCGGCGGATGGCCAACCGGGACGACCCGGCGAAGGGCGGCTACAGCATCTTCTGCACCTACTCGCTGGGCGTGACGCACATGAACCCCGCCACGCACAATTTCCTGCGCGGATCGGGCGACCGCGCCACCTTCGGCTGGCCCGACATCCCGCAGATGGAGGCGCTGCGCGACGAGTGGCTGTTCAGCTCCGACCCGGACGCCAACCAGCGCATCGGGCGCGAGATGCAGAAGCTCGCCTTCGAGCACGTGCCCTACATCCCGCTCGGCCAGTTCTACCAGCCGACCGCCTATCGCGACCGCATCTCCGGCCTGCTGGAAGGCGCGCCACTGTTCTGGAACCTCAAGCTCGCCTGATGACCCTCCACGTCACCGGCTACGCCGACCGCTGGAACGTCAAGCAGGGCGAGACGGTCCGCTTCATGATCTCCGTGCAGGGCAACCGGCCCTACACGGCGCGGGTGGCGCGGGTGCATTGCGGCGATCCGAACCCGAAGGGGCCGGGCTACCGCGAGGACGACAAGCCCTGCGCGATCACCGGCACGCATGAAGGGGCGGAGCAGCCGATCCGGCTCGGCTCGTGGGTGGATGTCCCGCGCGCCGACCTGCCGGCGGGGCCGGTGGCGTTCAGGGCGACGGTCCGGCCGACGCTGGTGAAGGGCGCGCATGCGGTGCTCGCCTGGCGCGGGGCCGACGGGGCGGAGCTGGTGCTCGGCATCGACGCGGAGGGCGCCTTCGCGGCGGTCTCGGATGCGAACGGCGCAGGGGGGCGGATCAGCACCGCCACCCCGCTCACGCTGCAGTCCTGGCACGACATTTCCTGCGCGTGGGACCCGGCGGGCGGCACGCTGAGCGTCGCACAGCGCCCGCACCAGCCGCGTTACGACCGCGACGAGAAGGCCGGGGCGAAAGCGCAGGCGAAAGCCGGCGCGCTGTCCGGCACCGGACAGGTAACGCTGGCCGCGCGGCGCGGTGCCGACGACATCGCCACCGCGCATTTCAACGGCAAGCTGGAGGCCCCGCGCATCCTGGCCCTCGGCGATGCGCAGGCGGCGCTGACCAGCCAGGCCGCGCCGCTCGCGGCGTGGGATTTCGCCATCGGCATCGCCTCCGACACGATCACCGATACCGGCCCCGGCGGTTTCGACGGGCGCTGCGTCAACCTGCCCACGCGGGCGATGACGGGCGCGACCTGGAAGCGCGACACGCAACGCTGGACCGACGCGCACGACCAGTGGGCGGCAATCCATTTCCACGACGACGATATCGGCGATGCGGGCTGGTCGCCCTCGCTCAGCCTGACGATCCCGGACGACTGGCCCTCGGGCGTCTACGCGCTGCACCTCGAAAGCGACGGGCATCGCGACAACATCCCGTTCCACGTCCGCGCCCGCATCCCCGGCTCGCAGGCGAAGGTCGCCTTCCTCGCACCGACCTTCAGCTACACGATCTACGGCCAGTTCGCCCGGCCGAACCGGCAGGCGGCGCTGCGCGAACGCTCGCTCGCCTGGGGCGCGCTGCCGCAATCGGCGGACGGGCATCCGGAATACGGCAAGGCCACCTACAACTGGCACACCGACGGCAGCGGCATCTGCTACGCCTCGATGCGGCGCCCGATGGTGGACAAGCGCGTGAACCACATCCAGACGCCGGACCCCTCGCCGGACGGATCGGGCACCTACTGGCTCGCCGCCGACAGCTACATCACCGACATGCTCGACCGCGAAGGCATCGCCTACGAGGTCGTCACCGACCACGACCTGCACGCGGAAGGCGTGGATGCGCTGAAGCCCTACAACGTGGTGATGACGGGCCAGCACCCCGAGTACCATTCCGACCAGACGCTGGATGCGATCGCCGGCTACATCCAGTCCGGCGGGCGCTTCATGTATCTCGGCGGCAACGGCTTCTACTGGAAGGTCGCCGTGCATCAGGACGGCCCCTGGGCGCTGGAGGTCCGGCGCGCCGAGGGCGGCATCCGGCTATGGGCCACCGAGCCGGGCGAGTCCTATCACTCCTTCGACGGCAGCTATGGCGGGCTGTGGCGCCGGCTGGGCCGGCCGCCGCAATCCATCGTCGGCGTCGGCTTCAGCACGCAGGGCGAGTACGCCGGCTATCCCTACACCTTCGGCTCCGGCATCCTCGATCCGCGCGTCGCCTTCCTGCGCGAGGGCATGGAGGAGATCGCGCAGCCCGGGAGCGTGTTCGGCGAGCGCGGCTTCATGGGCGGCGGGGCCGGCGGGCACGAACTGGACCGCGCCGACATCAGCCTCGGGACGCCGCACCATGCGATCGTGCTGGCGACCTGCATCGTTCCGGACGAGACCTACACGATGGTCAACGAGGAGCGGTACGACCACACCTACTGGCCGCACAAAAGCCGCGAGGACATCGCGCGCGGCGACATCGTGTTCTTCGAGGCGCCGAACGGCGGGGCGGTACTGTCGGTCGGGTCGATGAACTACATCGGCGCGATGCCGGTGGACGGGTATACGTGTCCGGCGGCGCGGCTGGTGCTGAACGCCATCCGCCGCTTCGCCGACCCCGCACCGTTCGCGCCAACCCAGCCATGCGCGAAGCCCGCCTGAACCGGGCGGCGGCGGCGGGCTAGTGTCCCCGCCCCGCCGTCATGGCGGCCAGGGACGGGAACAGGGCCAAAGCATGAGTGCCACCACCGCCACCGGCATTTCCGAGCGTATCTCCCTGCCGGTGCTGGTCGCTCTCAGCGTCACGCATCTGCTCAACGACATGATCCAGTCGCTGATCCCGGCGATCTACCCGATCATCAAGGCGGCCTACGCGCTGGACTTCGCGCAGATCGGCCTGATCACGCTGACGTTCCAGACCTCCGCCTTCCTGCTTCAGCCGGTGGTGGGCTTCGTCACCGACAAGCGGCCGATGCCGTACTCGATGGTGGCCGGCATGGGGTTCAGCCTGGTGGGGCTGATCGGGCTGGCGCATGCGCACAGCTTCGCGGTGCTGCTGCTCGCGGCCGCCTGCGTGGGTGTCGGCTCGGCGATCTTCCATCCGGAAGCGACCCGGATGGCGCGCAACGCCTCGGGCGGGCGGCAGGGCTTCGCGCAGGGGATCTTCCAGATCGGCGGGCAGACCGGCGGTGCGATCGGCCCGCTGCTCGCCGCCTTCATCATCGTGCCGAACGGGCAGCAGAGCCTGTCGTGGTTCTCCGTCATCGCGCTGATCGCGATGGCGCTGATGGTCTGGACTGCCGGTCGCTACGCGCTGATCGGTGCCGGCAAGCCGGCGAAGAAGGCCGCCGGGAACGCGCCCGCCGCCGGGCTGCCCGTCCGGTCGACGGCGACGGTCGTGATCGCCATCGCCGTGCTGATCGTGCTGCTGTTCTCGAAGAACGCCTACACGCAGAGCTTCACGTCGTTCTACACGTTCTTCCTGATGGAGCGGTTCGGCGTCACCATCCAGCAGTCGCAGATGATGCTGTTCCTGTTCCTCGGTTCCTCGGCGCTCGGCGTGCTAGGCGGCGGGATCCTGGGCGACCGGATCGGGCGCAACAAGATCATCTGGTTCTCGATCCTCGGCGCGCTGCCCTTCGCGCTGATGCTGCCGACCGCGAACCTGTTCTGGACCGGGGTGCTCACGATCGTGATCAACGTGATCATGTCGAGCGCCTTCGCCGCGATCCTGATCTACGCGATGGACCTGCTGCCGGGCCGCGTGGGGCTGGTGGGAGGGTTCTTCTACGGCCTGACCTTCGGCCTCGGCGGCATCGCGGCCGCGCTGCTGGGCGGACTCGCCGACCAGATCGGGATCGAGGCGGTGTACAGGATCTGCTCGTTCCTGCCGGCGATGGGGCTGCTGGCGTGGTTCCTGCCGAAACTGTCGGACGGGCGGGGCGGCTGAAGCGGCGGCGAAGGGGCACGCGGAACGTTCCGGCCGCGTCCCCTCTTGCAATCGCGGCGAAAGGATGACATCGGCCCCTGCCCGGCCGGCAGGCCGCCGCCCCCTGCGAATCACGGACGATGAAGTACCTGGATTTCCTGGACGGACTCCGCGCAATCGCGGTCGCGTCGGTCGTCCTCTATCACCTTGACGCGTCTTGGGTTCCGAACGGCTATCTGGGCGTTGATATTTTCTTCGTCATATCGGGATTCATCGTCAGTTACTCAGTGGCAGGGCGGGAGAAGCTACCATTTCACCGCCTGGTCGCCGATTTCTATGCGAGGCGGTTCATCCGCATCCTGCCGGCGCTGATCGTCTGCGTCCTGCTCACGGGGCTTGTCTCCGCGCTGTTCATTCCGGACGCCTGGCTGAGCAGCGGGCACGACAGGGTCGGGCTCTACGCGCTCTTTGGCCTGTCGAATGTCGAGCTGTCGCGAGGCACCGACTATTTCTCGCCGGTCACGGAGTTCAACCCCTTTACGCATACCTGGTCGCTGGGGGTCGAGGAGCAGTTTTACCTTCTTTTCCCGCTCCTCTTCTTTCCCTGGTTCCTGAAGCGCGGAAAGCTGATCTCGTTCCTGGCCTACCTGCTGGCGTTCGTCGTCTCGGCGATCATCTGGTACCGCCTGTCTGTCTCCGCCCCGCTTCAGGCATTCTATATGATCTACTCGCGGTTCTGGGAGCTGGCGGCGGGGGTTCTCTGCTTCGAAGCGACACAGGTCCTGCGACGGCACCGTTTCGTGACGCCGGCCTCCGCCGCCGTGACGTCGGCGGGCCTCGCGCTGCTCGCGTTCTGCCTGTTCTACCGTCCCGCCCCGAACGCGGCCTGGATCAGCAACGCCGCTGCCGTCGCGGGAACAGTCGCGATCATCGCATCCCTGCGGGACCGCAACATTTCCGCGACGGCGTTCGCCCCGCTTCAGGCCGGTCCGGTGCGGTTCATCGGGAAGATCTCCTACTCCCTGTATCTCTGGCACTGGCCCGTCTTCGTGCTCACGCGATGGACCACTGGCCTCGAGACGGTTGCCGAACTGACCGTCTCGCTCGCGATCGCGATGGGGCTATCGGTTCTGTCGTACCGCTTCGTGGAGACCCCGGTCCGGCACTCCCGCGCCCTGTTTCGCCTGCCCCGCTATGCGACGGCCCTCGGCGGGCTTGCATGCATCGGCGTGGCCTGGCTCGCGCTGCACACCGTCGTTCTGAACAAGGACGCCATCTCCCTCAGCACGGTCACGCGGCACAAGCTCGACTGGAAGGCCGATATCGCACGGCCGACCTTCGAGGATCTGCCCGGGTGCATCGCGTTGCCCCAGGTGGAGGGCATCGCCTTGCGGTTCATTCGCGGCGGGTGCGGGGGATCGTCCGAGGGCCGGAGGGTCTACTTCCTCGGAGACTCGCATTCCTACGTGCTGCAGAACCTGATGCGGCGCTTCACACTGATCACCGGCGTCGAGAGCGTGCTCGTCACCACCGCCGGCTGCACGTTCCTCAGCCTGCAGCTCGAACGGGATATCGACCCCGGCTGTGCGGCGCCGACAGCGGCGGCGGTCCGGCACCTCCAGACTCACCTCAAGGCGGGAGACCTGGTCTTTCTTCCCTCCCTCCGCCTGCCGCGGCTGACCGAACAGTTCCGCCGCTTCAGCGACGCCGCCGCCGTGAACGGGGTCTATGGGCCGGGGCGGGCGGAACAGCGCAGCAAAGCCATCGACAATGCCATCTCGATCCTGCGGCCGCTCGCTGACCGCGGCGCCATCTTCCTGTTCGAGGCGCCGCTGCCGCTGTTCCGCTCGGTCAGCTTCCGGTGCAGCGACTGGTTCAACAGCAGCAATCCGGCCTGCGCCGACGGGCTGTCGATCGAGCGGGACTTCATCCTGCACCTCCGCCAGCCGACCATGAGCGGCTTCGCGCGGATCGCGGAGACTATTCCGCAAGTCGATGTCTGGGATCCGCTGCCGGTGCTGTGCCCTGACGAGATGTGCCACATGTTCCGCGGCGACAAGCCGCTCTTCTCGGACGGGGACCACATCAGCGCGTATTCCACCATCCTGCTGACGCCGGCCTTCGTCGCGGCCGCGACGAAGGCCCTGTCAGGACAGCCGCCCCCCGCCGGACGCCTCCGTTCGGCAGGGGGACCATGAGGCGGAGCACCAGCCCCGCCCCCCTTTCGCCTCAGAACGGGATCTCGTCGTCGAGGTCCGATCCGCCCTTCTTCGAGTCCCAGGACGGCCCGCCCGATCCACGCCCGCCGCCGGAGCCACCCGGCCCGCCCGGACCGCCGCGATCGCGGTTGTAGCCGCCACCCGATCCGCCGCCGCGCGCGCCGCCACCGTAGCCGCCGCCTTCTTCCATCGACGCCCCGCCGCCGGAGCGGCCGTCCAGCATCACCAGCTCCGCACCGATCCGGCCCAGCATGACCTCGGTCGTGTAGCGCTCCTGGCCCTCCTTGTCGGTCCACTTGCGCGTCTGGAGCTTGCCTTCGACGTAGATCTTGCTGCCCTTCTTCAGGAAGCGCTCCGCCACGTCCGCCAGCCGGTCGTTCATGATCACGACATTGTGCCACTCGGTGCGTTCCTGCCGCTCGCCGCTGGTCTTGTCGTTCCAGGTCTCGGACGTGGCGATGCGCAGGTTCACGATCTTCATGCCGGATTGCGTGCTCCGGACCTCCGGATCCCGGCCCAGATTCCCGACCAGGATCACCTTGTTGACGCTACCCGCCATCTCTTCTCACCAATTCGCAGAAAGGCGCGCACGCTAAAGGAGAACCGGCAGGGCGCAAGCTGGCCCCGGCGTGCGCGGCACCCCAGCCCCGCCCCTCGGAGGCGCTTCCCAACCGGCCCAGCCGTGCCATATTGGAGCGGAACACACCGAGAACACGCGAGCCCGTCCCCGCCCCATGGCCCCCCTGCCCCACAACGCCATCCGCGTCCGCGGCGCCCGCGAGCACAACCTTAAGAATGTCGATGCCGAGATTCCGCGCGACAGCCTGACGGTGATCACGGGCCTGTCCGGGTCCGGCAAATCCTCGCTCGCCTTCGATACGATCTACGCGGAGGGCCAGCGCCGCTATGTCGAGAGCCTGTCTGCCTATGCCCGCCAGTTCCTGGAGCTGATGGGCAAGCCCGATGTCGACTCGATCGAGGGGCTGAGCCCCGCGATCTCCATCGAGCAGAAGACCACCTCGAAGAATCCGCGCTCGACCGTGGGTACGGTGACGGAGATCCACGACTACATGCGCCTGCTCTGGGCGCGGGTCGGCGTGCCCTACTCGCCTGCCACCGGCCTGCCGATCGAGGCGCAGACGGTCAGCCAGATGGTGGACCGCATCCTGGCGATGCCGGCCGGCACGCGGCTGTTGCTGCTCGCCCCGGTGATCCGCGGCCGCAAGGGCGAGTACCGCAAGGAACTGGCCGAACTGCAGCGGCGCGGCTTCACGCGGGTGAAGGTGGACGGGAAGCTCTACGAGATCGCGGAAGTCCCCGCGCTCAACAAGAAGCTCAAGCACGATATCGACGCGGTGGTGGACCGCGTGGTGGTGAAGGACGGGCTGTCGCAGCGACTCGCCGACAGCCTGGAAACCGCACTCGGCCTCGCCGACGGCGTCGCCTATGCCGAGAACGCCGATAACGGCGAGCGCACCGTGTTCTCTGCCCGATTCGCCTGCCCGGTGTCCGGTTTCACCATCGAGGAGATCGAGCCGCGGCTGTTCTCCTTCAACAACCCGCGCGGCGCCTGCCCCTCCTGCGACGGGCTGGGGACGGAGAACTTCTTCGACCCGACGCTGGTGGTCCCGGACGAGCGCCTCAGCCTCGCCGCCGGCGCGGTCGCGCCGTGGGCGGGGACGCAGTCGCCCTACTACCAGCAGACGCTGGAGAGCCTCGCGAAGCATTACCGCGTGAAGATGGACACGCCCTGGCGGGAGCTGTCCGCGAAGGTGCGGGATGCGGTGCTGTCCGGCGGACCGGACGACATCGCCTTCACCTATCGCGACGGCGTGCGCGCCTACACCGTGACCAAGCCGTTCGAGGGCGTGCTGCGCAACCTCGACCGGCGGATGAAGGAGACGGACAGCGCCTGGGTGCGCGAGGAGCTGTCGCGCTATCAGGCGGAGAAGCCCTGCGCGGCCTGCCGCGGCGCGCGGCTTCGGCCGGAGGCGCTGGCGGTGCGCGTGGCCAACCGCAACATCTCCGAGGCGTCGGAACTGTCGATCCGCGCCGCGCTCGGCTGGTTCGAGACGGTGCTGCCGACGCTGACGCCGCAGCGCGCCGAGATCGCGCGGCGCATCCTGCGCGAGATCATCGAACGGCTGCAGTTCCTCGTGGATGTGGGACTCGACTACCTGACGCTGGCGCGGTCCTCGACCACGCTGTCGGGCGGGGAGAGCCAGCGAATCCGGCTCGCCTCGCAGATCGGCTCGGGGCTGACCGGCGTGCTGTACGTGCTGGACGAGCCCTCCATCGGCCTGCACCAGCGCGACAACGAACGCCTGCTCGGCACGCTGCGGCGGCTGCGCGACCTCGGCAACACCGTGCTGGTGGTGGAGCATGACGAGGATGCGATCCGCTCCGCCGATCATGTCATCGACATGGGCCCGGCGGCGGGCGCGCATGGCGGGCAGGTGATCGCCGCCGGCACGCCGGCGGAGGTCGCGGCCAACCCGAAATCGCTGACCGGCGACTACCTCTCCGGCCGCAAGGCGATCGCGGTGCCGAAGCTGCGCCGGCCCTTCGACAAGAAGCGCGTGCTGCGCGTGGCCGGCGCGACGGGCAACAACCTCAAGGACGTCACCGCCGATTTCCCGCTCGGCACCTTCACCTGCGTGGCGGGCGTGTCCGGCGGCGGCAAGTCCACGCTGGTGATCGAGACACTGTACAAGGCCGCTGCGCGGCGGCTGATGGGCGCCGGCGTGGCGCCCGCCCCCTTCGCGCGGCTGGAAGGGATCGAGCATCTCGACAAGATCATCGACATCGACCAGTCGCCCATCGGCCGCACGCCGCGATCCAACCCGGCCACCTACACCGACATCTTCGCGCCGATCCGCGACTGGTTCAGCGAGCTGCCGGAAAGCCGCGCGCGCGGCTACAAGCCCGGCCGCGTCAGCTTCAACGTCAAGGGCGGGCGCTGCGAGGCGTGCCAGGGCGACGGGCTGATCAAGATCGAGATGCACTTCCTGCCCGACGTCTACGTCACCTGCGACACGTGCAAGGGCAAGCGCTACAACCGCGAGACGCTGGAGGTGCTGTTCCGCGGCAAGTCGATCGCCGACGTGCTGGAGATGACGGTGGACGAGGCGGTGGTGTTCTTCGCCGCCCAGCCGCGCATCCGTTCACGGCTGACGGTGCTGCAGCAGGTCGGGCTCGGCTACATCCATCTCGGCCAGCAGGCGACCACGCTGTCGGGCGGCGAGGCGCAGCGGATCAAGCTGGCGAAGGAACTGGGCCGCCGCGCCACGGGGCGCACACTCTACATCCTCGACGAACCGACGACGGGGCTGCATTTCGACGACGTGCGCAAGCTGCTGGAAGTGCTGCATGCGCTGGTCGACCAGGGCAACACGGTGGTGGTGATCGAGCACAACCTGGAGGTCATCAAGACCGCCGACTGGGTGCTCGACCTCGGCCCGGAGGGTGGCGACGGCGGCGGACGCATCGTCGCTTCCGGCACGCCCGAACAGATCGCCGCCGAACCGGAGAGCCACACGGGCCGCTTCCTCGCGCCGCTGCTGGAGACGCAGGAGCGCCGGCGGAGAACGGCCCGCAAGAGCGCCTGACGGCCGGCTGATACCGCCGAACCTTGTCGATGAGTTTCATCGACAAGGTGAACGGCATCCGTGCGCAGGATCCCGCAACCCGCGCCGGAAACGCCAGTGCGGGGGCCGGAAAAGCTAGCTGAGCACCCAGTGCCCGGGTTCGATTTCCTTGAGCACCGCGTCCGCCGGCGGGGTGCCGCCTTCGTAGAAGAGCCGCTGGCGCGACGCTTCCTTGTCCGGGTCGGGGATCGGCATCGCGGAGATCAGCGCCTGCGTGTACGGATGGCGCGGATTGGCGAACAACTGGTGCGTCGCGGCCAGCTCAACGATCCGCCCGCGCAGCATCACCGCCACGCGGTGGCACAGATGCCGCACCATCGCGAGGTCATGGGCGATGAACAGGTAGGCGACGCCCATCTCCTCCTGCAGGTCCTGGAACAGGTTCACGATCTGCGCCTGGATCGACACGTCGAGCGCAGTGATCGGCTCGTCGGCCACGATCAGCCGCGGCTCCAGCGCGATGGCGCGCGCGATGCCGATGCGCTGGCGCTGGCCGCCGGAGAACTGGTGCGGGAAGCGTTCGGCGAAGCTCGGTTCCAGTCCCACGCGGCGGAACAGCTCGGCCACCTTCTCGCGCCGCTGCGCCTTGTTCGTGACCACGCCGTGCGCGAGCAGCGGTTCGCCCACCGCGTCGCCCACGCGCATGCGCGGGTTCAGCGACGAGTACGGGTCCTGGAACACCACCTGCATCCGCCGGCGCATCGGCCGCAGCGCGGATTTGCGCAGCTTGCCGATGTCCTGCCCCTCGAAATGGATGACCCCTCCGGTGGGATCGTCGAGGCGCAGGACCAGCCGCCCGGTCGTGCTCTTGCCCGAGCCGGATTCGCCGACCAGCCCCAGCGTCTCGCCGGGGGAGATATGGAAGGACACGCCATCGACCGCGCGCACGCGATGGGTCTCCTGACCCAGCGGGTTGCGGGTGATGAAGTGCCGCGACAGGTCTTTCACCGTCAGGATCGGCGGCACGTTCGCCCCGGGGGCCTGCGCCTGCCTCTGCATCGAAGCGCTCATGCCGCGTTCCCCCGTTCCGCGCGCAGATCGTACCAGGCCGCGACCAGATGGCCGGGCACGGCGTCCTTCGCCTGCACCAGCGGCGGCATCTCGACCAGGCAACGCTCGGTGGCGAAGGGATTGCGCGGCGCGAACGGATCGCCGGGCGGCGGGCTGAGCATGTTCGGCGGGTAGCCCGGAATCTGCGTCAGCCGCGCCCGCTTCTGGCCCGGCAGCGCCACCGGCTCGTCGTGATCCGGCAGCGATTTCAGCAGGCCCCAGGTGTAGGCGGACCGGGTGTCGTGGAACACCGCGCGCGCCGGGCCGCGTTCCATGATGCGCCCGCCGTACATCACCTGCACGTTGTCGGCGAGGCCGGCGACGACGCCCATGTCGTGGGTGATCCAGATCATCGCCATGTCGAACTGCTTCTTCAGCCGGCGCACCAGATCGAGGATCTGTGCCTGCACGGTCACGTCGAGCGCGGTGGTCGCCTCGTCGGCGATCAGCAGCTTGGGCTCGCAGGCGATGCCGATCGCGATCATCACGCGCTGGCGCATGCCGCCCGAGAACTGGTGCGGATACTGCTGGATGCGCCGGTGCGGCTCGGGGATGCCGACTAGGTCGAGCAGCTCGATCGCGCGCGCGTGCGCCGCCTTGCGCGACAGCTTCAGATGCTCCCGCAGCGGCTCGGCGATCTGGAAGCCCACGGTGAGCACCGGGTTCAGCGAGCTCATCGGGTCCTGGAAGATCATGCCGATCCTGCCGCCGCGGACGCGGCGCAGCTCGCGCTCGTCCATCGTCAGCAGGTCGCGTCCCTCGAACCGGGCGACACCGCGCTCGATGCGGCCGGGCGGGCGGGGGATCAGCCCGACCATGGCGAGCACGTGCACGCTCTTGCCGCTGCCGCTTTCGCCCACCACCGCCAGCGTCTCGCCCGCATCCAGCTTGTAACTGACGCCGGTCACCGCCTGGACAGTGCCTGCGACGGTGTCGAATCGAACCGTCAGATCCTCGACTTCAAGCAGCGGTGGCATGCGTTCTCCGAGTCCTGTGACAGCCTCCGGCACGGTTGTAGTGCAATTGCGAACCAATCGCAAATATATCGCGCCGTATCATTCCGCCCATTTGGCAGTGCGAAACGGGCATCGCGCAAGCCCTTACGGCAGAAGGGCGCTGTCGTACTGTTCCCACTGTTCGGCGATGCGCCCGTCCTCGAATCGGTGCTGGGTGATCACCTCGAAGCGTATGCGGCGCCCGCGGGCGGTGCCTTCGATCCAGCCGCGGGCCGAGGCGAAGCGGCCCTGGGCGATCACCATCTCCACCGTCCAGCGCGCATCCGGCAGCACGGCGCGCAGGTCGCGCAGCAGTGTCGCCGCCCCGTCCGGCCCCCGCCGGCCGGTCGCGTGCAGTTCCGCATCCGGCGCGTAGAACGCGGCGAAAGCGGCTGCATCGCCCGCCCCGAGCGCGTCGGCGAGACGCAGCAGGATCTCCGCGTGGCGGTGTTCCGCGTCGCTGCGCGCGGCGATCATCTGCGCCTGCGACGGCACGGCGAGCAGCAGCGACAGCAGGGCAAACCAGGCGACTCCGCGCATCACATCCTCCCGCTCCAGGCCGCGGCCATCACCGCCAGCCGATCCGCCGTCCCGCGCGGGCGCGGCGGCAGGCCGCGTGCGAGCCGCCGCAGATCCCGTCGCGCGAGCACCACGGGCAGCGCCGCCGCACGCGCCGGCCGCGCCACCCGACGCGGCGGACCCAGTACCTCCAACGCCTCGGCCGCGAGATCGGCCACCACGCGCAGCAGCCGGTCAGGCGCGGCCGCGCCGATCACGGCCTCGGGCGAGAGGTCCTGCGCGGCCAGGGCATCCGCCGGCAGCAGGCAGCGCCCGTGCCGCGCATGCACCGGCACCGCGCGCAACACCCGCGACGCCTCCGTGGCGGCGCCCATGTCCAGCAATCGGGCCTCATCCACGCCCAGCACCCCGCCCGACGCATGCGCGACGGTTCCGCCCGTGCCGCGCAGATAGGTCCACCACGCATCGCGGGTCGGGACCTCCGGCTCGGCCTCGATCTCCCGCGCGTCGATCATCGCCAGCAGATCCCCGGCGCGCAGCCGGCCCGCCGCCATCTCGGCGCGCAGCGGTGTGGCAACCTCGTGCCGCTTGTCCGCCCCCTCGATCACCTCGCGCCACCATTGCAGCCGCATCGCCGCGATCAGCGGGTTGCTCGCAACCTCCCGCGCCCGGGCCAGTTCCTGGTCGAACGCACAAAGCGCGAACAGGGTCTCACGCCGTTCCGCGGGCGCGAACAGCGTGCAGAAAAAGCGGTCCGGATCGCGGGCGCGGACGATCCCGGCGCAGTCGCTCAGCATCGCCGCGAATCGGCCGCTGCTTGACGCCCCCGGGTCGCGATCATACCTCGGACAGACCGAACGCTCTCTCCCACAAAGCCGAGGAAATCCCCATGGCCTTCGAGCTGCCCGCCCTTCCCTACGCCAAATCCGCGCTCGCCTCGAACGGCATGAGCGAGGAGACGCTCGATCTGCATCACGGCAAGCACCATCAGGCCTATGTGACGGCGCTGAACGGCTTCGTCGAGAAGGACGACGCGCTGAAGGGCAAGTCGCTCGAGGAGATCGTGCTCGCCACCGCCAAGGCCGGCGGCCCCGTGTTCAACAATGCGGGTCAGCACTGGAACCACATCCTGTTCTGGCAGGCGATGTCGCCGAACGGCGGCAAGATCCCCGGCGCGCTGGAGAAGAAGATCGTCGAGGATTTCGGCGACGTCGCGAAGTTCAAGGAAGCCTTCAAGCAGGCGGGCATCACGCAGTTCGGCTCCGGCTGGGCGTGGCTCGTGCTCGGCAAGGACGGCAAGCTCGCGGTGACCAAGACCGCGAACGGCTCCAACCCGCTCGCCGAGGGCCAGGGCAAGGCGCTGCTCGGCGTCGATGTGTGGGAGCACTCCTACTACGTCGATTTCCGCAACCGGCGCCCGGACTACCTGCAGAACTGGCTCGACAAGCTCGCGAACTACGAGTTCGCCGAGGCGCAGCTCAAGAAGGCTTAAGCCGGCCGGGGCCGGCAGGCCCCTCGGCTTTCTTCAGGAAAATCCCCGCCCGACCGCTCGGGCGGGGATTTTTCGTTGGGGCGGGCTATGCGCCCGCGCGCATCCGGCCCGGCGAGAACAGGCCCCTGGGGTCGAAGGCCGCCTTCACGCGCTGCGCGATGCGCGCGAGCGGTGCCGGATCGGGGGGGATCACCGCCACCGACGCCCGCAGCGCATGCGGGCCGCGCAGCAGCATCCAGGTCCCGCCCGAGGCCATGGCCGCCGCCGCGACGGCGGCGTGCGTGGTTTCGTCGGCGGGGCCGGCGAGCCAGGCCAGCCCGCCCCCCCAGTCGAGGAAGCCGCGCACCCCGCGCGGAGCGAGCGCGGACAGCACGCCCGGCCCCTCGGTCGGGCGGACGGAGACGCGCCAGACCGCCTCCTCCGGCGTGGGCGCGAGCGGGCGCGCATCCCGTACCTCGTGCCAGATGGCGCGGCTGTCCTCGCCCTCGACCAGCGCCACCGCACCGAAGGGCGCGAGGTCGGCACGCAGGCGACCGGCGCGATAGGTGACCGAGTCGGCGAAATCCTCCAGCCGCAGCAGCGTCGCGGACCGGCCGGCGAGCGCGGGGATGACGGCAGCGGCCTCCACCGGCAGGAAGGCGGCGGCCGAGACGCCGTAAGGGGACCCCAGCCCGGCCGACAGCGCCTCTCGCCCCCGCGCGGCGTCGAGACCGGGCAGGACGAGCGTGGCGGTCGCCTCGGGGTCGGGCAGAACCTTCAGCGTCACCTCGCTCAGCACCGCGAGCGTGCCGTGGCTGCCAGCCAGCAGCTTGCACAGGTCGAGCCCGGTGACGTTCTTCAGCACCCGCCCGCCGGAGCGCACCACCTCCCCCAGCCCGTTCACCGCGCGCACGCCGAGCAGGTGGTCGCGTGTCGCCCCCCAGGCGACGCGGCGTGGGCCGGAGAGGTTCGCGGCGACCACGCCGCCGATGGTCTGTGTCCCGCCCCGCCACAGCCAGGCGAGATCGGGCGGTTCGGCGATCAGGTGCTGGCCGCGTTCGGCGAGCGCGGCCTCGATCTCCGGCAGCGGCGTTCCGGCCCGGGCGGCGATCACCAGCTCCTGCGGCGAATAGAGCGTGATGCCGGCGAGCGCATGCGTGGAGACCGTGCGCGCCGCCTGCACCGGGCGCAGCATGCCGCGCTTGGTACCGTTGCCTTCGATGGCGAGCGGCTCGTCCGCGGTCACGATCAGGGCGGCGAGCGCGTCCTCATCGGCCGGCGCTTCGATCGTCGGCGTCACGCCGGATCGCCGTCCAGCGGGAACACCTTGGACGGATTCAGCAGCCAGTCCGGATCGAAGGCGGACTTCACCCGCCGCTGCTGCGCGAGTTCGTGCGGCGCGAACTGCACGGTCATCAGGTCGCGCTTCTCCACGCCCACGCCGTGCTCGCCCGTCAGGCAACCGCCCATCTCCACGCACAGCTTCAGGATGTCCGCGCCGAACGCCTCGGCGCGGTGGAAGCTGTCGGGATCGTTGGCGTCGAACATGATCAACGGATGCAGGTTGCCGTCCCCGGCGTGGAACACGTTCGCGACCTTCAGCCCGTAGGACGTGCTCATCTCGTCGATCCGCCGCAGCGTGTCCGGCAGGCGCGAGGTCGGGATGGTGCCGTCCATGCACAGGTAATCCGGACTGATGCGCCCCACCGCGCCGAACGCGCCCTTGCGCCCCTTCCAGATCGCGAGCGACTGCTCCGCCGACTCCGCGACCTTCAGGCTGATCGGATCGAAGCCCGCGCAGATGTCGCGGATGCGGGCCAGCAGCGCGTCCTGCTCCGCGAGGCTGCCTTCCACCTCGATGATCAGCATCGCCTCGGCATCCAGCGGATAGCCGGCATGGGCGAAGGCCTCGCAGGCATGGATGCAGGGGCGATCCATGAACTCCAGCGCCACCGGGATCACGCCCGCACCGATGATCGCATCCACCGCGGCACCCGCGGATTCGAGCGAGCTGAAAGCGGCCAGCATCGCGCGCGCGCCCTCGGGGCTGCGCAGGATACGCACCGTCACCTCGGTGACGATGCCGAGCTGACCCTCGCTGCCCGTCATCAGCCCGAGCCAGTCGTAGCCGGCGGCATCCAGATGCGCGCCGCCGATCTTCACCACCTCGCCCTCGACGGTCACAAAGGTCAGGCCGAGCAGGTTGTTCGCGGTGACGCCGTATTTCAGGCAGTGCGCGCCGCCCGAGTTCATCGCCACGTTGCCGCCGATCATGCAGGCGAGCTGGCTGGAGGGATCGGGCGCGTAGAAGAACCCGTCATCGGCCATCGCCTTGGTGATGCCGATATTCGTCACCCCCGCCTCCACCGTGGCGGTGCGGTCGGCATAGTCGATGTCCAGGATGCGGTTCATCCGCATCAGCCCGATCACCACCGAATCGGCGGAGGGCAGCGCGCCGCCGGACAGCGACGTGCCCGCCCCGCGCGGGATCACCCGCACGCCGTTCGCGTGGCAGAACGCCATCACAGCGGCGACCTGTCCGGTGCTGTCCGGCAGCACCACGGCAAGCGGCGGCTGGCGATAGGCGGAGAGCCCGTCCGTCTCGTAGGGGCGCAGGCGGATCGGATCGGCGATCAGCGCGTCCTCGGGCAGCAGGGCGGCGAGGCCGGCGACGATCTCCGCCCGCCGGGCCAGCACGTCCCGCTTCGGTTCAAGCTGGGCGAGCATCGGCGCCTTCTCCCCTCATCCGTCTGGAAGATGCGGTCGCGGCCGCGGGCGGACAAGCACGCGCAAACGCCGGACGGCCGCGCCTCGGGGGCGCGGCCGTCCGGTTGGTGCGATCGTCAGAGAGCGCGGGCGCGCGGCCCGCGCGGCGGCTCAGCCCTGGCGGGCCTTCATCCGCGGGTTCTTCTTGTTGATCACGTAGACGCGGCCATGGCGGCGCACGACACGGCAGTTCTTGTCGCGGACCTTGGCCGATTTCAGGCTGTTGCGGATCTTCATGGCACGGCACTTCCGATAAGGCGGCGGGAGATACGGGCGGGGGGTGGCGAAGTCAACAGTTCCGGTGCATGGGGCGGCCATGCAGACCGAACCCACGCGCGCGGGCCTGTCCACCTGGGCCGCCTTCCTCGC
>JBBCJT010000205.1:0-37199 GCA_037190665.1 Rhodovastum atsumiense
GATCTTCATGGCACGGCACTTCCGATAAGGCGGCGGGAGATACGGGCGGGGGGTGGCGAAGTCAACAGTTCCGGTGCATGGGGCGGCCATGCAGACCGAACCCACGCGCGCGGGCCTGTCCACCTGGGCCGCCTTCCTCGCTGCCCCGTTCGCGGTGCTCGCGCTGATCGGCCTGTTCGCCACCTACGCGGTCGGGCTGCCGCATGAAAGATGGGTCGCGCGGGAAATCGCGCTGGAGCGCGCCGCCGCGGCGCCGCCGGGCGGATTGCCGGCGGCGGAGCTGGCCACCCTGAAACGGGAGCTGGGGGACGCGGCCGGGGTGCTGGACACGCCGGACCGGACCGCGGCCGTCGTGACGGCCCGTGCGGAAAGCCGCGCCTTCTTCCTGCGCCAGAGCGAGGCGGTGCGCTGGCGGATGCGGCTGCTGCTGGGCGTCGGCGCGCTCTCGTGCTTCGCCTTCGGGGTCATGGTGCTGGGCTGGAGCCGGCGGTAGCCGTCCGTCACGACGCCTCGTCCGCGCCGATCCGCCGCAGCCCCGCCCGATCGAGCCCGGCAGCGATCTGCGCGGCCGAACGTCCCAGCACGGGGTGCACCCAGCCGGGGGCGATGTCCGCCACCGGCACCATCACGAAGGCGCGTTCATGCGCGCGCGGATGCGGCAGGACGAGCGTGGCGGAACGCACCACCAGCGAGCCCATCGCGATCAGGTCCAGATCGAGCGGCCGTGGCGCATTCGGCACCGAACGCACCCGTCCCGCCCGCGCCTCCGCATCATGCAGCGCGGCCAGCACGGCATCCGGCTCCGCCTCGCCCTCCAGCAGCACAGCGCCGTTGACGAAGGCGGGCGCGGTAGGATCGGGCCATGCCTCGCTGCGATAGAACGGAGACACGGCGACACGCCGCAGCCCGGCGACACCGTCCAGCGCGGCCGCGGCCCGGCGGCAGGTTTTCAGCGGCGGAACGCCATCGGCCGTAGAAAGATTGGCCCCTACTGCCACGATTGTGTGCAATATTCTATCCTGTTGCCCGTTTACACGGGGACTACCTTGAGTATTGTCCGCCGCCTCCAGTTTCGAGGCTACGACGTTGCATTTTTCCACCAATGAGCGCCTGGCGCTCTTCATTGACGGCGCAAACCTCTATTCCGCCTCTCGCACGCTGGGGTTCGACGTCGATTACCGCAACCTGCTCGAGTTTTTCCGCAAGCGTACCTACGTGGTGCGCGCCTACTACTACACGGCGCTGCTCGAGACCGAGGAATACTCGCCGCTGAAGCCGCTCACCGACTGGCTCGGCTACAACGGCTACACGCTGGTCACGAAGCCGGCCAAGGAATTCACCGACGCGACCGGACGGCGGCGGGTGAAGGGCAACATGGATATCGAGCTGGCGATCGACATGCTCGAACTGGCCCCTCGCCTCGATCACGTCGTGCTGTTCTCCGGCGACGGCGACTTCCGCCGCCTCGTGGAAGCGGTGCAGCGCAAGGGCGTGCGCGTCTCGGTGGTCTCCACCATCAAGGTCACGCCGCCGATGATCGCGGATGACCTGCGCCGGCAGGCGGACCAGTTCATCGACCTCGCCGACATCGCGCCCGAGTTCACCCGCCGGCAGGTGGAACCGCGCCCGCGCGGCGGGCCGCGCGTGCCGACCCCGGCCGATCCGTTCGCAGGTCCGACCGACCCGTTGGCGTGATCGCTCCGGCCGAAACGCCGGACCGCGACTGCCCGCTCTGCCCTCGCCTCGTCGCCTACCGGGCGGCGAACCGGGCCGCGTGGCCGGACTGGCACAACGCCCCTGTCGCCTCCTGGGGGCCGGCCGGGGCGCCGATCCTGGTGCTGGGCCTCGCGCCCGGCGTGCGCGGCGCGAACCGTACCGGGCGACCCTTTACGGGCGATTACGCGGGCACGCTGCTGTACGGCACGCTGGTGAAATTCGGCCTCGCCGCCGGGCGTTACGGCGCGGCGCCGGATGACGGGCTGGTGCTGACCGGCTGCCGCATCGCCAACGCGGTGCGGTGCGTGCCGCCCGCGAACCTGCCCGAGCCGGCCGAGATCCGCACCTGCAACCGCTTCCTGATCGCCGAACTCGCCGCGATGCCCGGGCTGCGCGCGGTGCTCGCGCTGGGGACGGTGGCGCACAACGCTCTGCTGCGGGCACGCGGGCTGAAGATGTCCTTCGCCCGCTTCGCACATGGCGCGATCCACGCCCTGCCGGACGGCCTGCTGCTCGCCGACAGCTATCACGTGTCCCGCTACAACACGAACACGGGCCGGCTGACCACGGAGATGTTCGAGGCGGCGGTCGCTGCCCTGCTTGCGCGGCTGGACTGAGAGGGTCAGGCTTTTCGCGGGACCTGCCCGGGAGAGTGTGATGTCTGCCTCCGCCGCCGCGCTGCGCAACAGCGATCTCGATGCCGTACTGACCGAGGCGAAGGAGGGTTTCACCCGCGCCCGGCCCGAATGCCTCGCCCGGCATGTCGAGGCGACGGCCGTGATGCCGGGCGGCAACACGCGCTCGGTGCTGTTCCACGGCCCCTTCCCGATCGCGGTGGCGCGCGGCGAGGGTGCCACCATCTGGGACGCGGACGGGCACCGCTACGTCAACCTCGTCGGCGAATACACCGCCGGGATGTTCGGCCACTCGCACCCCGCGATCCGCGCGGCGATCAACCGCGCGCTCGATACCGGGCTGAACCTCTCCGCGCACAACCTGTTCGAGGCGAAGTTCGCCCGCGCCGTGGTGGATCGCTTCCCCGCGCTGGAAAGCGTGCGCTTCACCAACAGCGGCACGGAGGCGAACCTGATGGCGGTGGCGACCGCCGTCGCCGCGACGAAGCGCCGCACCGTGCTGGTCTTCCAGGCCGGCTACCATGGCGGGCTGATGACCTTCGCCGGCGGCGGCAGCCCGGTGAACGTGCCGCACCATTTCGTTCTCGCGACCTACAACGACATCGAGGGCACGGTCGCGCTCGCCCGCGAGCATGCCGGCGACCTCGCCGCGATCCTGCTGGAACCGATGCAGGGCGGCGCGGGCTGCATCCCGGCGACGGTCGAGTTCCTCAAGGCGCTGCGTGCGGTCGCGGACGAGACCGGCGCGCAGCTCATCTTCGACGAGGTGATGACCTCGCGCCTGTCGCCCGGCGGGCTGCACGGGCTGCATGGCGTGATCCCGGACCTGATCTCGCTCGGCAAGTATATCGGCGGCGGCATGTCCTTCGGCGCCTTCGGCGGACGGGCCGAACTGATGGCGATGTACGACCCGCGCGATCCGAAGGCGCTGCCGCATGCCGGCACGTTCAACAACAACACGCTGACCATGTCGGCCGGACTCACCGCCATCACGGAGCTGTACACGCCGGAGGTGTGCGCCGCGCTGAACGCGCGCGGCGAGGCGCTGCGCGGGCGGCTCAACGCGGCGGCGTCCCGCAGCGGGCTTGCGATGCAGGCGACCGGGCTCGGCTCGATGATCAACCTCCATCCGGTCGCGGGACCGATCCGCAATGCCGGCGACCTGAAGGATGCCGATGCCCGCATCCGCGACCTGCTGTTCCTGGATATGCTGGAACGCGGCTTCTACATGGCGCGGCGCGGCTTCATCGCGCTGTCGATGATGGTGACGCAGCAGGAATGCGACGCCTTCGCCGACGCCTTCGCCGACTGGCTGGAGGCGCGGGCGGCGGTGCTGCCGAAGGCGTAACCACTCCCGCCACGGCCAGCAAGCTGCTGGCGGAGACGTAAGGGGCGGCGCAGCGCAGTAGAGTCCGGCGCCGCCGCCATCTTGACGCGCGCCCCGCCCGCGCGTCCGATCCGCGCCCAAATGCGAACCATTGTTCTCGGCGCCGGCGTGGTCGGCGTGTGTTCCGCCTACGCCCTGCACAAGGCCGGCCATGAGGTCATCGTCCTCGAACGCCGCGACGCGGCGGGGGACGGTGCGTCCTGGGGCAACGCCGCCCTGCAGCACCCCTGCTCCATCCAGCCCTGGGCCGCGCCCGGCGCGACGCGGAAGCTGCTGCGCTGGATGGGCAAGGAGGATGCGCCGATGCTGGTGCGTCCGCGCGCGCTGCCGAAGATGATGCCCTGGGGCCTCGCCTTCCTGCGCGCCTGCACGACGCCGGCGATGCAGGCGACGACGCTGCACAACCTCGCGCTCGCGCTGGAAACGCGCGAGGCGATGGCGGCGATCCGGGCGGAGACGGGCATCACCTACGACTACGTCGCCTCGCACGCCATCATGCCGTGGAGCAGCCTCGCGCTGCGCGATGCGGACGCGGCGGCGCACGAGTTCATGACCGCGGGTGGCCTCAGGATCGAGCGGCTGGACCGCGATCAGGTGGCGGCCCTCGATCCCGCCTTCGCCGCCGTCTCGACGGACAAGCTCGCGGGCGCGGTGCATTTTCCGCAGACCGATATCGGCGACTGCCCCAGCTTCGCGAAAGGTCTGGTGGACTGGCTCGCCGCGCGCGGCGTGGACTTCCGCTTCGGCACCGCGGCGCAGGGCGTGGAGCAGACCGGCGGCCGCGTCGCCGGGGTGCGCACGGCGGACGGCGTGCTGAAGGCCGACAACGTCGTGGTCGCACTCGCCGCCGATTCCAGGGCGATGCTCGCCCCGCTCGGCATCCGGCTGAACGTGATGCCGGTGAAGGGCGTCTCCTTCACCATCCCGCGCGAGGCGTGGCCGGACGCGCCGCGCTGGGGGGTGATGGATCACGAGCGGTTCTACGCCCTTACCCCCGTCGGCGACCGCATCCGCCTGGCCGGGTCCGCCGAGTTCGGCTTCGCCGACGCCGATCCCGCGCCCGCGCGTCTCGATGCCGTGCTGAGCCGCGCGGCGGAGATGTTCCCCGCGATCACCGGGGCCGCACGCCATCCCGGCACGGTGCGCTGGGCCGGATTCCGCCCGGTGATGCCGAATGGGCGGCCGGTGATCGGCCCCACCCGCGTGCCCGGCCTGTATCTGAACACCGGCCACGGCCACATGGGCTGGACGATGGCTGCCGGGTCCGGCCAGCGGCTGGCGGCCGCGATGGCCACGCGGGAAGCCGCGTGATGCTCCAGCCGCCGCCGGCGACGCCCGGGATGCGGGTGGAGGACGTCGATACCCCCGCCCTGCTGCTCGACCTCGATGCGTTCGAGCACAACCTCGACACCATGGCCGCCCTGCTCGCCCCCACCGGGGCGAAGCTGCGCGCGCACACCAAGACCCACAAATCGCCCGTGATCGCCCGGCTCCAGATGGCGCGCGGCGCGGTCGGCCAGTGCGTGCAGAAGGTGGGCGAGGCGGAGGCGCTGGCCTGGGGCGGCGTGCCGGACATCCTCGTCAGCAACGAGGTGGTCGGCGCGTCGAAGCTCGCGCGGCTGGCGGGCCTTGCCGGCATCGCGAAGGTCGCGGTCTGCGCCGACCATCCGGACCACGTCACCGCGGCCGAGCAGGCGGCGGAGGCGGCGCGCATCCGCCTGCCGGTGCTGGTGGAGATCGACGTTGGCGCCGGCCGCTGCGGCGTCGCGCCGGGGCCGGAGGCGGTGGCGCTCGCGCAGCGCATCGCCGCATCCCGGCATCTGATCTTCGGCGGGCTGCAGGCCTATCACGGCAGCGCCCAGCACCGCCGCACGCCGGAGGAACGGCAGGCGGCGATCGCCCAGACCTCGGAGCATGTGCGCCGCACGCTGGAACAGCTCCGCCAGCAGGGGCTCGACTGTCCGACCGTCGGCGGCGCCGGCACCGGCACCTTCCCGCTGGAGGCGGCGAGCGGCCTGTACACGGAGATCCAGGCCGGGTCCTACGTGTTCATGGACGCGGACTACGCCCGCAACCAGGATCCGCCGCCCTTCCGCCAGTCGCTGTTCGTGCTGGCCACGGTGATGAGCGCGCCGAAGCGCGGCCTCGTGGTGCTGGATGCCGGCCACAAGGCGCTGCCCACGGATTCCGGCCCGCCGCTGGTGAACGGGCGCCCCGACCTGCGGCCCGGCGGACTGTCGGACGAACACTGCAAGGTGGAAGTGCCGCCCGAGGCGGAGGCGCCCCGGGTGGGCGAGAAGTTGTGGCTGATCCCGGCCCACTGCGACCCCACCGTCGACCGCTACGACTGGTATGTCGGCGTGCGCGGCGGACGGGTCGAATGCCTGTGGCCTGTCGCCGCGCGGGGCGCGATGCGCTGAGCGGACGCGCCCGCCCAGCCTCTCCGATGCGCCGGGGTGCCGGCGCGCCGCCTCAGCGGCTCGCCATCCCCCGTGTCGGCTCCGGCCGGATCACGAGGCAGGGCTGCTTGCGCCGCGCCGCCTGGGTGCAGGCCTGCGTCGCCTCGGCCTGGGTCAGCCCCGTGACCTGCGCGCGGTAGTGGGTGCGGTTGCGGACGCGGACGTCGTCCACCCGCACGGAACTCGCCGGCTGGCTCAGCCGGCGCGCCGCCGTGGCGGCGGCGTTGCGGGCCGCGCGCTCGGTCGAGAACGCACCCACCTGAACCGACCAGGGCTGCGGGGCGCGGGCCGAGGTGGAGCGCGTGCGCGCGCTGGTCGTCGCGAGCCGGGGCGTGGAGGCGGCCTCGGCCGAGGACACGAGGCTGGGCATCCGCGGCGTGCGCGCCATCAGCACCGGCACGTCCATGCGCTCGAAGCCACGGTCCAGCAGGGCCATCATGTGGCTGTTGCGCTCGATGGCGGTGCTGCCGCCGAGGACCACGCCGACCAGCCGGACATTGCCGCGGACCGCGGAGGCGACGAGGTTGAAGCCGGAATCGCCCGTGTAGCCGGTCTTGATCCCGTCCGCCCCGTCGTAGTCGGTGAGCAGCCGGTTGTGGTTCCGCAGCGTCACGCGCCCGTAGCGGAAGGACGGGGTGGAGAACAGGGCGTACTCCGCCGGGTAGTCCGCCACCAGCCGGCGGCCCAGCAGCGCCATGTCGCGTGCGGTCGTCACCTGGTCGGGATGCGGCCAGCCGGAGGCGTTGCGGAACACGGTCTTGGTCATGCCGAGCGCACGCGCCCGCAGCGTCATCATCTGGGCGAACCGCTCCTCCGTCCCGCCCAGCATCTCGCCCAGCGCGGCGGCGGCGTCGTTGGCGGACTTGGTGATCAGCGCCAGCACCGCCTGCTCCACCGTGATCCGGCTGCCCGGCACGAGGCCGATCTTGGACGGCAGCATCGAGGCGGCATGGGCCGAGACCGGCACGAGCTGGTAGCGGCTGATCCGGCCTTCCCGCAGGGCCTCGAACACCATGTACAGGGTCATCATCTTGGTCAGGCTGGCCGGATAGCGCAGCTCATCCGGCGCGACCTCCGACAGCACGTTGCCCGTCCGGGCCTCGACGATGATGGAGGAATAGCGGTCCGAGCCCACCTGTGCCTGCGCGAAGGGGGGGAGCAGCCCCAGCAGCAACGTCAACAGGGCGGCTCGGCAACGCGCGGCGGGTATGACAGGCATGCGGATCGTCCGAAGGGATGGCGGACCTTATGGCGAGGAGCGCGGCCACGTCCAGCAGAAATTAGCCTCTGCCAGATACTTGCAGGCCGAATCTCCATACCGTCTCAGCACCCTTCCGCAGCCCTCTCAGCGGGTCATTGTGCGGCGCAACAAAACCGCTTGACTCCGCAACGGACGCTTCATAGATAGCCCGTGCTGCACCGCAGCAAAAAATTTACGGGCCGCCGTCCCCGAGGCCCGCCAACGCAGAAACGAGAGAGCAGACGAACATGACCACGAAGGCGAAGGCGACCGAGGCGGTCGCGACGGCGAAGGCGATCGCGGACGAAGGGTTCGCCAACGCCCAGAAGGGTTTCGAGCAGGCGCAGGCCACCGTGCAGGAGAACATGGCGAAGGCGATGAAGGCGGCGGAAGATTTCGCCACCATCGGCCAGGGCAATGTCGAGGCCTTCGTGAAGGCCGGCCAGATCTGGGCCGCCGGCATCCAGGACCTGTCCAAGCAGTTCGCCGCCACCACCCAGGCCACGGTTGACGAGACCGTTGCCAACGCCAAGGCGCTGGCCGGCGTGAAGTCGGTGAAGGAAGCGATCGACCTGCAGGCGCAGTTCGTGAAGACCTCGATGGAGAAGGCCGTGGCCGAGAGCCAGAAGCTCGGCGAGACGGTGTTCAAGCTGGCCGAGCAGGCTGCTGCGCCGATCACCGCGCGCGCCCAGTTCGTCGTCGAGAAGTTCTCGAAGGCGGCCTGATCTCCGCTCCGGCGGCTTCGGCCGCCGGCGGACGACACGGATAGGGAGGGGCCCCGCGCGGCGCGCAGGGCCCCTTCGCTTTTTTCCGCCGCCCGCTCGCTTTTGTGTGGGCACCGCGCAACGGGCTTTTCGGCGCGCGCGGGCTTCCGATATGGTGCGGTGATCGATGGGCGTGGAGCGAATGGCCGACGAACGGCGCGACAAGGACGGTGGCAGCGACCGGGGGGATCCCCCTCCGGGCGGGCGTGGCACGGACACGCCTGCCACCAGCGTCGTCGTCAAGACGCGGCCCAGGACCAAGAAACCCGCCATGTACAAGGTCCTGATGCTGAACGACGACTACACGCCGATGGAGTTCGTCGTTCACGTTCTGGAGCGGTTCTTCCAGAAGACGCGCGAGGAAGCGACGCGGATCATGCTGCATGTCCACCGCCGCGGGGTGGGGGTTTGCGGGGTGTTCACGTACGAGGTGGCAGAAACGAAGGTGACACAGGTCATGGACCTGGCGCGCCAGAACCAGCACCCTCTCCAGTGTACAATCGAGAAAGAATGATGAGCCCGGCGAGGCTGACGATCCACATATTGGGCCCAACAGGCCCGGGAACCGGCTGACCCTCCCGGGCGCGCGAACAGGAGCACCACGCCCGCCAATGCTGTCACGCAATCTCGAACAGACGCTCCACCGCGCCCTCTCGCTCGCTTCCGAGCGCCGGCACGAATACGCGACCCTCGAACATCTGCTGCTCGCCCTTGCCGACGACGCGGACGCAGCCACCGTGCTGCGCGCCTGCGGCGTCGATCTCGACAAGCTGCGCAAGGATGTCGCCGAGTTCCTCGACAAGGACATGTCGGGGCTGATCACCGATCGTTCGGGCGACCCGAAACCGACCGCCGGCTTCCAGCGCGTGGTCCAGCGCGCCGCCATCCACGTGCAGTCCTCCGGCCGCGACGAGGTGACCGGGGCCAACGTGCTGGTGGCCCTGTTCTCCGAGCGCGAGAGCCATGCCGTGTACTTCCTGCAGTTGCAGGACATGACCCGGCTGGATGCGGTGAACTTCATCAGCCACGGCATCGCCAAGGCGCCGGGCCGGTCGGCCCAGCGCCCGGTGCAGGGCACGCCCGCGCCAAGCGAGAACGAGGCGGAAGCGCGGGAGGACAAGCCGCAGCAGCGGCGCGGCCAGGACGCGCTCGCCAACTACACGATCAACCTCAACCGCAAGGCCATGCAGGGCAAGATCGACCCCCTGATCGGCCGCGAGAGCGAGATCGAGCGCACGATCCAGATCCTGTGCCGCCGCACCAAGAACAACCCGCTTTATGTGGGCGATCCGGGCGTCGGCAAGACCGCCATCGCGGAGGGTCTGGCCAAGCGTATCGTCGAGGGCGACGTGCCGGAGGTCCTGGCCAAGTCCACGATCTACGCGCTGGACATGGGCTCCCTGCTCGCCGGCACCCGCTACCGCGGCGATTTCGAGGAGCGGCTGAAGGCCATCGTCGCGGAACTGGAGGGACAGCCCGGCTCGATCCTGTTCATCGACGAGATCCACACCGTGATCGGCGCGGGGGCCACCTCGGGCGGGGCGATGGATGCGTCCAACCTGCTCAAGCCCGCGCTGGCGCAGGGCACGCTGCGCTGCATCGGCAGCACGACGTACAAGGAGTACCGGAACTACTTCGAGAAGGACCGCGCGCTGGTCCGCCGCTTCCAGAAGATCGACGTCAACGAGCCGACGGTCGAGGATGCGGTGAAGATCCTCACCGGGCTCAAGACCAACTACGAGAAGCACCACAAGGTCCGCTACACGCCGGAGGCGATCCGCGCGGCGGTGGAACTCGCGGCGAAGTACATCCACGACCGCAAGCTGCCGGACAAGGCGATCGACGTGATCGACGAGGTCGGCGCATCGCGGATGCTCCAGCCCGAGCACAAGCGCCGCAAGACCGTTACGCTGCGCGACGTGGAGGAGATCGTCGCCAAGATCGCGCGCATCCCGCCCAAGAGCGTGTCCGCCGACGACAAGGAGACGCTGCGCAACCTGGAGCGCGACCTGAAGGCGCTGGTGTTCGGCCAGGATGCGGCCATCACGGCGCTGTCGGCGGCGATCAAGCTGTCCCGCGCCGGGCTGCGCGATCCGGAGAAGCCGATCGGCAACTACCTGTTCTCCGGCCCCACCGGCGTCGGCAAGACCGAGGTCGCCCGCCAGCTCGCCAAGACGCTGGGCATCAACCTGATTCGCTTCGACATGTCCGAGTACATGGAGCGGCACAGCGTGAGCCGGCTGATCGGCGCGCCGCCGGGCTACGTGGGCTTCGACCAGGGCGGGCTGCTGACCGACGCCATCGATCAGCAACCGCATTCGGTGCTGCTGCTGGACGAGATCGAGAAGGCGCATCCCGACCTGTTCAACATCCTGCTGCAGGTGATGGACCACGGCAGCCTGACCGACCACAACGGCAAGACGGTCGATTTCCGCAACGTGATCCTGATCATGACCACGAATGCTGGTGCGGCCGACATGGCCAAGCCCGCCATCGGGTTCGAGCGGGAGGTGCGCGTGGGCGAGGACGAGGATGCGGTCAAGCGCATGTTCACGCCCGAGTTCCGCAACCGGCTCGACGCGGTGATCGCCTTCGCCGGACTGACCCCGGAGATCGTGGCGCAGGTGGTCGAGAAGTTTGTCATGCAGCTCGAGGCGCAGCTCGCTGACCGCAACGTGACGATCGAACTGTCCTCCTCGGCCAAGGAGTGGCTGGCGGAGAAGGGCTACGACCGGCTCTACGGCGCGCGGCCGCTGGCCCGCGTGATCCAGGAGCACATCAAGAAGCCGCTTGCCGAGGAGTTGCTGTTCGGCAAGCTCGCCAAGGGCGGGTCGGTGAAGGTGACGCTGAAGGACGGCGAACTGGCCTTCGACGTGGTCGAAGCCGCCGCCCCTGCCCTGCCCAAGCCGGAAGGCGACGGAGAGGGCGAGGCGGAACGCGAGCCGGAAGTCGCGGAGTAGCAGGCGCCGGGGGCCGAAAGGCCCCCGGTTCCGTTTCCGGGGCCCTCTTCAGCCGTTGACCAGCTTCAGCCCCACGATCCCCGCCACGATCAGCCCGATGCACACCAGCCGCATCACCTCCGCGCTCTCGCCGAACAGGGCGATGCCCAGCAGCGCGGTGCCGATCGTGCCGACGCCTGTCCAGATCGCATACGCAGTGCCGAGCGGCAGCGATTTCAGCGCGATGCCGAGCAGGCCGAGGCTGATGAGCATCGCGCCGACGGTGAGCGCGGTGGGGAGCGGCCGGGTGAAGCCGTCGGTGTATTTCAGGCCCACGGCCCAGCCGATCTCGAACAGGCCGGCCAGGAACAGGACGAACCACGCCATCGCTTGCCTCCTTGCGGATCAAGCGGTGGGGTCGTCCCCACCCGGTTGAGGGAAGTGCCGGGCCGTCCCGGCAGACCGCTTATGCAACCCCGCCCCGCCTCGTCGCAAGCCTCGGGGGATCGGCGGGCGGGTCTGTCGCCTCACCCGCCGCCGGCAGGCCGTTCGCCCGGCACCGCCGGGCAAACCACCGTTCCGGTCAGGACGCCTTCTTGGCGTCGGCGGCCGCCTTGGCGTCGTTGGCGGCGGTGGGGTTGAGCACGGCGCTGATCGTGTCGCGGATCACCGTCACGCGCACGTTCTGCGCGATCTCCACCTCGACCTCGCTGGTGCCTTCCTTGACCTTCACCACGGTGGCGACGATGCCCCCCGCGGTCAGCACCCGGTCGCCGCGCTTCAGCGCCGCGAGCATCGCCTTGTGCTCCTTGGCCTTCTTCTGCTGCGGGCGGATCAGCAGGAAGTAGAAGACGACGAAGATCAGCACCAGCGGCATGATCTGCATCATCGCGCCGGCCGCACCGGCATCCTGGGCGTAGGCGGGCGTGATCCACATGGCGGGTCGTCCTCGGGCTGTCGCGGGTTGTGCTGGAAGGAGCCCGGCCGTAGCGTCCGCGCCCTTCCGGGTCAAGCAGATGGACGACACGACACTTCTCCGCATCGCCGAGGCGCTGGAACGCCTCGCCCCGCCGCCGCCGGGCCGCGTGGACCTCACCGCCGCCGACGCCTTCGTCTGGCACCCCTCCCCGCCACGGCTCGCGCCCGTGCCCACGGTCTCGCGCGTGGATATCGGGCTGCTGCAGGGGATCGACCGGCAGAAGGACATCCTGGTCGAGAACACGCGCCGCTTCGCCCGCGGCCTGCCGGCCAACAACGCGATGCTGTGGGGCGCGCGCGGGATGGGAAAATCCTCGCTGGTGAAGGCCGCGCACGCGGCGGCGAACGCGGAGCGGCCGGGCAGCCTCGCGCTGATCGAGATCCACCGCGAGGACATCCGCACCCTGCCCGACCTGCTGAACGTGCTGCGCGTCGAGAGCCGCCGCTGCCTGATCTTCTGCGACGATCTGTCCTTCGAGCGCGAGGACGCCGACTACAAGGCGCTGAAATCGGTGCTCGACGGCGGGATCGAGGGGCGGCCGGCCAACGTGCTGTTCTACGCCACCTCCAACCGCCGCCACCTTATGCCGCGCGACATGATCGAGAACGAGCGCAGCACGGCGATCAACCCGGCCGAGGCGGTGGAGGAGAAGGTCTCGCTGTCCGACCGGTTCGGGCTGTGGCTGGGCTTCCACAACTGCGACCAGGACACGTTCTTCGCCATGATCGAGGGCTACGCGCGCGCCCTGTCGCTGCCGATCGGCGCCGAGGAGCTGCGGCGCGAGGCGGTGGAATGGTCGGTCACGCGCGGATCGCGCTCCGGCCGCGTGGCGTGGCAGTTCATCCAGGAGATGGCGGGAAGGCTGGGCGTGGCGGCGTAGAGGGTGGGGCAGCGCCCCACCCTTCAGATCAGCGCCTGCGCGCAGGCGTCGAGGATCGCGTCCGCATCGAGGCCGTAGGCGTGGTACAGGTCCTGCAGGTCGCCCGCCTGCCCGAAGCGATCCGGCCCCAGCGCGACGACATGCTGGCCACGGACTGCACCGAGCCACGACAGCGTCGCCGGGTGCCCGTCCAGCACCGTCACCAGCCGCGCATCGGCGGCCAGCGGCGCAAGGATACGGTCGATGTGGCTGCGCGCGGCGCGATCCCCCTGCAGCCGGGCGCGCTGCGCCGTGGTCCAGCCGGCATGCAGCCGGTCCGGGCTGGTGATGGCGAGCAGGCCGGCGCCGGGCTCCTCCGAGCGCAGTTCCTCGAACGCGGCGATGGCCTCGGGGGCCACGGGGCCCTGATAGATGATCGCGACGCGGGCGCCCTCGGCCGGCGGCACCGCCCAGTGCGCGCCCGCGATCACCGCCGCCGGATCCAGGCTGCGTGCCGGCTGTTCGATCTGCCGCGTGACGAGCCGCAGCCAGACCGCGCTGCCATCCGGCGCCTGCATGTGCGCGAAGGCGTGGCGCATCAGGATCGCAAGCTCGTCCACATGCGCGGGCTCGTAGGCGACGAGCCGGTCCTGCGCGATGCCGATCAGCGGCGTGTTGGTGGATTGATGCTGGCCGCCCTCGGGCGCGAGCGTCAGCCCGGACGGCGTGGAGACCAGCAGGAAGCGCGCGTCCATGTAGCAACCGTAGATCAGCGAATCGAGGCCGCGGTTGACGAACGGGTCGTAGACCGTGCCGATCGGCAGCAGCCGCGCGCCGAACAGCCGGTCGGTCAGCCCCATCGCGGTCAGCGCGAGGAACAGGTTGTTCTCCGCTATACCCAGCTCGAAATGCTGGCCCTCCGGCGACATGCCCCAGCGCTGCGCGGAAGCGAGCTTGGCGTCGCGGAACACATCGTTCTTCAGGTGCCGGTCGAAGATGCCACGCCGGTTCACCCACGGCCCGAGATTGGTGGACACCGTCACGTCCGGACTGGTGGTGACGATGTGGCGCGACAGCGCCGCGTTCTCCCCCTGCCCGCGCCCGATCTCGGCCAGTATCTCCCCGAACCCGGCCTGGGTGGACATCTTCCGCCCCGCCGTCCGCGGCATCGGCAGCGTGGCGGGCACATGCACCGCGGGCGCGGTCAGCGCGCGGCCTTCGGGAGTGAGCGGGGTGGCGAAGGGACAGGCGTCGAGGAAGCCGCGCAGCTCCGCCTCGGGGAACTCCATGCCGGCGAAGGGCTCCCATTCCTGCCCCTCGGCGATGCCCATCGCATCGCGGAAGCCGGCCATCTGCTCCTTCGTCATCAGCCCGGCATGGTTGTCCTTGTGCCCGGCGAACGGCAGGCCCATGCCCTTGATCGTGTAGGCGATGAAGCAGGTGGGCTGGTCGCCCAGCGCATCGGCCGCGCGGAACGCCTCCAGCAGCGTCTCGATGTCATGGCCGCCGAGATTGGTCATCAGCGTGGCCAGCTCGTCATCGGAAAGCTGGTCGATCAGCGCGCGGATCGGGCTGCGCCCGAGATCGGCGAGCACCGCGCTCCGCCACGCAGCACCCCCCTGGAAGGTCAGCGCGGAATAAAGGCTGTTCGGGCAGTCATCGATCCAGCGGCGCAGATCCTCGCCGCCCTCGCGCGCAAAGGCGGCCTCCAGCCTGCGTCCGTATTTGAGGGTGACGACGTTCCAGCCCATGTCGCGGAACAGCCCCTCGATCCGGCCGAACAGCCGGTCGGGCACCACGGAATCGAGGCTCTGGCGGTTGTAGTCCACCACCCACCAGAGGTCGCGCACGTCGTGCTTCCAGCCTTCGAGCAGGGCCTCGTAGATGTTGCCCTCGTCGAGTTCGGCATCGCCGACGATCGCGACCTGCCGCCCCTGCGGGATGTCGGCGCGCGGGATGTCGTGCGCGCGCACGTAATCCTGCATCAGGGCGGAAAAGGTGGTCAGCGCCACGCCGAGCCCGACGGAGCCGGTTGAATAGTCCACCTCCGCGCCGTCCTTGATGCGGGAAGGATAGGGCTGGATGCCGCCGAACTGGCGCAGCGTGGGAAGCCGGTCCTTCTGCTGGCGGCCGAACAGGTAGTTCAGCGCGTGAAAGACGGGCCCGGCATGCGGCTTCACCGCGACGCGGTCCTGCGGCCGCAGGATCTCGAAATACAGCGCCGCCATGATCGAGATGCAGGAAGCGCAGGAGGCCTGATGGCCACCCACCTTCAGCCCGTCGCGGTTGGGGCGGATGTGGTTGGCGTTGTGGATCATCCACGCCGACAGCCACAGCAACTTCTTCTCGAACGCCCGCAGCAGCGCGAGCCGGCGCGACGCCGCGGGCTCGACCGCCGGCTCGGCGCGGCCGGGCGCGTTCATGCCCAGCCCCGCGCGAGCTTGCGCACGCCGGTGGACGCGGTGCGCTTGCGCTCGCCTGCGTAGGCCTCGTGCCAATCCTCGATCTTCGCCGGATCGTACAGGTAATTGACCATCAGCCCTGCGCTTTCCTTCATGCCCTTGTCGGACGTGTCCGCCAGCCAGTTGATGCGCTCGACGCGCGCGCCGTTGGACAGGTGGAAATGCGCCACCGGATCGCGCGCGCGCTTTCCCTTCGCATGCGTCTCCACCAGCAGGTAGCGCGCGCCCAGGCGCGGCAGCACCGCCTCCACCGCCGCGCGCACCTCGGCGTTCCGCGACCAGCCGCGGCGGGCGATGATTGCCGCCAGCGCCGCGGGACCCGTGGCGGCATCGGGAGCGGCCGCCTTCAGCGCCTCCGTCTCCTCGCGGGAGAAGGCGTCCTCCGGCAGCGCCGGCAGCGCTTCATCCAGCCAGCGGCGGAAACCGGGTAGCGGGGAGAGCGTGGCGAAGGTCTTGAGGTTGCGCAGTTCGGTCCCGAGCAGTTCGACGACGCGCTTGATCAGGAAGTTGCCGAAGGAAATGCCGTCGAGGCCGCGCTGGCAGTTGCTGATCGAATAGAAGATCGCCGTGTCCGCCCCGCGCGGGTCCTCGTGCGGCGCGGATTCGTCGAGCAGCCCCTGCACGCTGTCGGAGAGGCCGCGCATCAGCGCCACCTCCACGAAGATCAGCGGCTCATCGGGCATGCGCGGGTGGAAGAAGCCATAGCAGCGGCGGTCGACGTCCAGCCGGTTCTTCAGGTCGCGCCAGGAGCGGATCTGATGCACCGCCTCGTACTGCACGAGCTTTTCGAGCAGCGAGGCCGGGCTGTCCCAGTCGATGTGCCGCAGTTCCAGGAAGCCGACATCGAACCATGTCGCGAGAAGGGTGCGGAAATCCGCCTCCAGCGCGGACAGCGCGGGATCGCCGCGGGTGTGGCGCAGCAGCTCGGCCCGCATGTCGACGAGGAACTTCATCCCGTCCGGGATGGTCGTGAACTGCGTCAGAAGCCGCGCGCGCGGCGGTTCCAGCGCCCGCCGCAGCCGCGCGCGGGCGGCGACCTGCGCCGCCTCGTCCGGCGCGTCGGTGACGGCACGCATGGCGGTCGCGACTTCCTCGGTATCGGAATCGAGGCTCGCGAGGGTGCGGAAGAACAGCAGCCGGCCTTCCTTGTCGAGCGCGACATAGGCTTCGGCGAGCCGCGCCGCCCGGTTGCGGGTGGACACCTCACCGCCGCGCGCATCGAGGCAGGCGCGCATCTGCGCGGCGATGTCGTCGTCCGCATCCCCGGCGACGGTCGCGGCCATATCGCGCCAGAGCGATCCGATCCGGCGCCACGCTCGATCGAGCAAACCTTCCGCGACCTGTTCCGACACGAGTGCCCTCCTGGTGGGTCAGGGCAGGATATACGGACCCACCCGCGCACGCACGATCGCCGCAGGAAGACGATCGGCCAAATCTTCCGCGATCAGTCCCTCCCCCGCCTGGAAGGCCGCTTCCCCGTGCAGCCAGACCGCGGCGCAGGCGGCGGCGAAGGGATCGTCGAGGCCGAGTGCGGCAATGATGCCGGCCAGCACGTCGCCGGTGCCGGCGGTGGCGAGCCAGGGCGGCGCATGGGCGTTGATGGCGGCGCGCCCGTCGGGGGCGGCCACGATCGTATCCGCTCCTTTCAGCACCACCACCGCGCCCGTCCGCCGCGCGGCATCGCGGGCCGCCGCGAGCCGGTCCGCCCCCGGACCGAAGACGCGCGCGAACTCGCCGGCATGGGGCGTGATCCAGGTCGCGCCGCGCAGGGCCTCGGGCGCCCCCGCGAAGGCGGTCAGGGCACCGGCATCGAGCAGTACGGCACCGCCGCCCGCCAGCGCCTGCCGCACGCGGGCGCGCGTGTCGTCATCGGGCGGCAGGCCCGGCCCGAGCACGAGGCAGCGCACCTGCGGTGGCGGTGCGGCGGCGACGATCACGCCGGGCTCGCCGGCGCGCAGCACCGCGGCCGTTGCCTCGTCCGGAGCCAGAACGGTCACGTGCCCTGCCCCGGCCCGCCGCGCCGCCTGCGCCGCCAGCCGCGCCGCCCCGGTCATTCCCGGCCCGGCCTGTATCGCAACGGCGCCGCGCGCGTATTTGTGATCCGCGGCCAGCGGGCTCCGCAGCACCTGCCGCCACAAGGCCGGCGCGTTCAGCGATGTGGGCGGGGCGATGTTGCGCAGCACCGCGGCCGGCAGGCCGATATCGGCGAGCACCAGCCGGCCGCAGAGATCCCGCCCGGGAAACAGCAGGTGGCCGGGCTTGAGGCGGAAGAAGGTGACGGTCGCCTCCGCGCGCGGCGCAAAGCCGCGGACCAGCCCGGTCCCGCCGTCGAGGCCGGAGGGCACGTCCACCGCCAGCACCGACCGCGTCGCCCGCAGCGTCGCCGCGACATCGTCGTCAAGGTCGCGCGCGAGGCCGGCACCGAATACCGCATCGATCACCAGCCCGGCGCGCGCCGCTTCCTCCGGCGTGAACGGCAGCATCGGTCCGCGCCAGCGCGCCTGCATCACCGCCGCGTCGCTGCCGGGGCGCGGCGGGGCGAGTGCCGCGACCGCCACCGGCCAGCCCGCGAGCTGCAGCAATCTCGCCGCCACGTAGCCGTCGCCGCCGTTGTTGCCGGGGCCGCACAGCACCAGCGTGCGGCACGGACGCCAGAAGCGGCGCGCCGCACGCGCAACGGCCGCCCCTGCCGCCTCCATCAGCGTCAGCCCCGGCATGCCGGCGGCGATGGCGGCCGCGTCCGCGCGGCCCATCTCCGCCGGGGTCAGCAGTTCGTGGGGCGTTTCGTGCGTCAATTCGCGAAAGGATTGGTGAAGCCCGGCCGCCCGCGCTGCGCGCGCGGCGGGAATGCCTCGGCGAGATAATCCACGATCTGCGTGCGCTCCTCGCCTTCCAGCACGGGCATGCCGTGCTTCTCCGTCATCCAGTCCATCAGCACGTCCCAGCGTTCGCGGCTGAGACCCTGGCGGGTGATGATCGCGGTCGAGTGGCAGGCGGTGCAACGGTAGAAGGTCGCCTCCCGCGCCGCACCTTCGGGCAGGACTTCGGGCGTCTCCGTCGGCGCGGCCGGCGCCGCGGCAGCCGGCGGCGGGCGGGCGGCGGCTTCCTGCCGGGCGCGTTCCGCCTCCGCCCGTTCATAGGCGATACGGGCGGGCGTCGGCGGCGGGGGCGGCTCCGGCGCGTGCCGCCCCCATATCCCGCCCTTGTGCAGCACGGCGACGACGACGGTGGCGGCAAGCCCTGCCGCCACGACCTTGCCGAGATCCATCAGGCTTCCACGAGCACCGCGATGCGCGTGATCGGATTGCCGCCGTAGCCCTGCGGATTCCAGTTGCCGGCGGCGAGCGTCTGCATCGCGCCGTCGCTGTCGGTCGCGCGGTACCAGACCTCGTAGTAGCCGGGCTGCGGCAGGTTCACGCGGCCGGTCCAGCGCTGCCAGGCGTATTTGTTGGCCGGCGCCTTCACCTCCATGGACGACCAGCTCGCGCCGAAATCCACCGACGCATCCACCGCGCGCACCTGCTTCTCCCCCGCCCAGGCGAAGCCGCGAATGTCGAGCCCGCGCGTGCCGGCGGGCAAGCGCGTGCCGTGGCGTACGTTGGTGAGGATCGAGCGCACCGGCATCGATTCGAGATTGCGGAAGCTCGCGCCGTCGTTGTTGCTGCCGGGGATGATCGGGGCGACCGGCACGCGATAGGACGTTCCCCCCATCCCCTGCCCGTCATGCTCCTTGTCACGGACCCAGATGCGCGTGAGCCACTTGGCGGACGTGCTGCCCGGCCAGCCCGGCACGATGAGACGCAACGGCGCGCCGTGGATCAGCGGGATCGGTTCGCCGTTGAGCCGTATCGCGATCAGCGTGTGCTCCTCCATCGCCTTGGCGATCGGAACGCCGCGGCTGATCGCGGGCCGGTCGGTGGCACCCGACAGGTGAGGGTCGGCGCCGTAATGGCCGGTATAGACGGCGGACGGCTTCAGCCCCGCCGCCTGCAGCACGTCCCGCAGGCGCACGCCGGTCCATTGGCCGTTGCTGATCGCCCCGTTGGTCCACTGGTTGCCGCGCGTTTCCGGCACGAAGTAGGAGCGGCCGTTGCCGCCGCATTCCATCTGCAGCGCCAGCGTGACGAGCGGGAAGCGGCTTTCCAGCTCGCCCACCGTCAGCTCCAGCGGCGTGTTCACCTCGCCATCGACGCGCAGCTTCCAGGCCTTGCCGTCGCCATCCGCCGCTTCGGGCAACTGGCCGTTGTTGCGGATGAAAATGCGGTCGGCGGGCGTGACCTCGTCATCGAGCAGGTGCTCCGGCGTCTCCGCCACCAGCGGCCGGTCGCCGAGGATCACCAGCGGCGCCTTGCCCGGCATCTGGAGCAGCTTCGGCCCGGCAGCCGGCTGCGCGAGGGCGGCCGGCAGAAGTCCCCCGGGCATGTTCGTGCCATAAGGAATAGTGCCGCCGACGGCAGCGCCCATTGCCGCGGCCGCAGTGCCGCGCAGCGCGCCGCGGCGGCCGAAGGCGACCGCGTCCGCGCGTTCCGGATCGTTGGCGTAAAGCTCCTGGATCGAGCGTTCGGTGTGTCCCGCTGATTTTTTCATGCGTGCTCCCTCCGCGGATGAAGCCTAGCGGCGGCGATGGCCGTGGCGAAACCGATAAACGCCGGTGGTTCCGAAACGTTGTTGTCGCCGGGATCAACGCGATGGCGCGTCGGAAGCGGCCGGCCTCGCCACCACGGAGATCGGCCGTGTGCCGCCCGGAACGTGGAACGCGCCGATGGCACCGAAACGTCACGCAGGCTAGGATTACTGGCCGTGAACGCGCTTTCGCCTCAGCCCCCGCGCCTGAGCATCGAGATCGTGCACGATCTCGTCTGTCCCTGGTGCTTCCTCGGCACGCGGCGGCTGATGCGCACGCTGCAGCAGCGCTCCGGCCCCGGCTTCGATCTCGTCTGGCGCCCCTTCCTGCTGAATCCCGACATGCCGCGCGCCGGCATGCCGCGCACCGACTACGTGATCCGCAAGTTCGGCGGCGAGGAACGGGCGCGCCGGCTGTACGCCTCCATCGGCGAGATCGGCCGCGCCGAGGGGGTGAGCTTCAACTTCGAGCGCATCCGCCGCACGCCATCCTCGCTCGACGCGCACCGGCTGGTACGCTGGGCGGCGCGGGCGGGCCGCGCCACGGAAACGGTGGAGGCGCTGTTCTCCGCCTATTTCAGCGACGGCCGGAACATCGGCGATACCACCGTGCTCGTCGCCGTCGCGGAGGAGGTCGGGCTCGATCCGCTGCGCGCGCGGCTGTTCCTCTCGCGCGACGATGAGACCGAGGCGGTGCACGCCGAGAACCTGCGCGCCCATCGCCTCGGCATCAACGGCGTACCCTGCTTCGTGGTCGGCGGCCGCCACGCGATCGCGGGCGCGCAGGATCAGGAGGTGCTGGCGCGTCTGCTCGACGTGGCGGCGGTGGAGGCGACACTGGGCGGCGGCGCACGGCCGCCCGGCTGATCAGGCGGCGATTTCCACCCGGTTGCGGCCCGCGCGCTTGGCCGCGTAGAGCGCCGTATCCGCCCGGCCGAGCAGTTCCTCGGGCGTGATCGTGCCGGGGTCGCAGGCGGCGACGCCGATGCTGACCGACAGCGGATGCACAACGCCCGGCGCGGGCGTCCAGACCAGCCCGGCGATGGCGGCGCGCAGGCGGTCGGCGGCGACCACCGCATCGTCGGCCGTGGTGGCCGGCAGGACGACGACGAATTCCTCGCCGCCGAACCGGGCCACCGAATCGAAGACGCGCACGTTCGCGCGCAGGCTGAGCGCCACCGCCCGCAGCGCCGCATCGCCGGCCGGATGGCCCCAGCGGTCGTTGATCTCCTTGAACCGGTCGAGGTCGATCATCAGCGCGGCCACGCCGCCGGCCGAGGCGCCGGGGGCGAGCAGCCCCTGAAGGTGACGCATCAGGTAGCGGCGGTTGTACAGCCCGGTCAGCGCATCGGTCAGCGCCATCTCCAGCGCCTGGCCGAGATCGGCGCGGAGCTGGTCCTGATAGAACTTGCGGCGGATCTGGTTGCGGACACGCGCGCGCAGCTCGTTCTCGTCCATCGGCCGCATCACGTAGTCGTTCGCGCCCAGCTCGAAGCCGCGCAGCAGAAGCTGCTTCTGCTCCGGCTCCGCGATCAGCAGCAGCGGCGTCTCGCGCGTCGCGTCCTCGGCGCGCAGGCGCGAGGCGAGGCGCAGCGCGTCATCCTGGCCGAGCGAGAGCGACAGCACGATCAGGTCGAAGGGCACGGAGCCGACGAGCGCGCGCGCCTCCGCCTCGCTGCGCGCTCGGGCGGCCAGCACGTCCTCGGACGACAGCGCCTTCTGCACCGCTTCCGCGCCCAGGTCCCAATCGTCCACCACCAGCGCGCGGGCGCCGTCGATCGCCGGCTTGACCATCGGATCCCAGGTCATGCCCAGCGCGCGGGCGGTCTCGCCGCGGATGCGCCATTCGTCGAGCAGGCGCTTGAAGCGCACCAAGGCTCGCACGCGGACGAACAGCGTCTCGTCGTCCACCGGCTTGGTCAGGAAATCGTCGGCCCCCGCCTCCAGCCCCCGCACCCGTTCCGCGCTTTCGCCCAGCGCGGTGATCATCACGATCGGCAGGTGCATCGTGGCCGGGTCGTTCTTGAGCCGCTGGCAGACCTCGAACCCGTCCATGCCGGGCATCATCACGTCCAGCAGCACGAGGTCCGGCCGCCAGGAGTTGGCGAGCGCGACTGCGCTCGCGCCGTCCTGCGCGGCGGCGACCTGGTAATACTCGGTGGCGAGCTTGGCTTCGAGCAGCCGGGTATTCGCCGGCACATCGTCCACCACAAGAATGCGCGCGCTCACGAATGGACGACGTTCGACATGGGTTCTGGAAGTATACCTCAGCAGGCGCGGTGGCCGAAAGCGACCACTGCCCGGGTTCACGCAACTCACGAAATCATTGTACTATCCACGATTGTGAAAGAACTCCTTCAGAAAAGTTTCAGAAGCATGGCAGTAGATACCGCACGCCTGCAAACAGATCATGAATCAGACGGGTGGGTGTTCTTCCGTCGGTGGGCGGCCAATCCATTGCGGATGGGCTCGATCGTGCCCTCTTCTCCGGCGCTGGCCCGCCGCGTCGCCCGTTCGCTTGAAGCGGAGCCCGGGGAATTCATCCTTGAGTTGGGGGCCGGCACCGGCGCGATCACCCGCGGGCTGATCGCCGCCGGCATCCGGCCGGAACGGCTGGTGGTGGTGGAGATCGAAGCGGCACTCGCGGACCACCTGCGCGCCAGCCTGCCCGGCGTGACGGTCCTGCAGGGCGATGCGCGCGCGCCGGACCTTCTGCCAACGCGGCTGCGGGGGCGCATCGGCGACGTGATCTGCGGCATCCCGCTCGTGCTTCAACCGGCGGCGGCGCAGCGGCGCTTCATCGACGCGATGGACGCCGCCGCCCCGGGGCGCGGCTTCCTGCACTACAGCTACTGCGTCACCTCGCCGCTGCCGATGCGCCGCCACGGGCTGACCGGGCAGCGGGCCGCGTGGACGGCGGCGAACTTTCCGCCCGCGAGCGTGTGGCGCTACCGGCCACGCTGAGCCGCCCGGTTGGCGAACGGCGCCACCGCGCCTAGCCTCCGCCCGCAGTCGGGAGGAATCGGATGCCGAGGCTCGCCGCCAACTTGTCCATGATGTTCAACGAGGTGCCGTTCCTCGACCGCTTCGCCGCCGCCCGCAAGGCGGGGTTCGAAGGCGTGGAATTCCTGTTCCCCTACGAACACCCGGCCGCGGAGATCGCCGCGCGGCTGAAGGACAACGGGCTGCAGCAGGTCCTGTTCAACATGCCGCCGGGAGACTGGGCCAAGGGCGAGCGCGGCACGGCCGCCCTGCCCGGGCGCGAGGCGGAGTTCCGCGAGGGCGTGAAGCGCGCGCTCGACTACGCGGCCGCGCTGTCCTGCCCGCGGCTGCACTGCATGGCGGGCCTCGCGCCCGCGGGCGTCGCCCACGGCACGCTCGCCGCGATCTTCGCCACCCGCGTGGCCTGGGCGGCGGAACAGGCCGCGGCGGCGGGGGTCAAGGTGGTGCTGGAGCCGATCAATCATCGGGACATGCCCGGCTACTTCATGAACACCACCCGCCAGGCAGCCGAGCTGATCGAGGCGATCGGCCCCGAGAAGGTCGGGCTGCAGTTCGACCTGTACCATTGCCAGATCACCGAGGGCGACCTGACCAAGCGCATCGAGGCGCTGCTGCCGATCATCGCGCATATGCAGCTCGCCGACGTGCCGGCCCGCAACGAACCCGGCACCGGCGAGATCGCCTGGGACTTCGTGCTGCCGCGCATCGACGTGCTGGGCTATCGCGGCTGGATCGGCTGCGAGTACCGACCTGCCGGCGACACGGTGGCCGGCCTCGCCTGGCGCAAGCGGTTCAACGTCTGAAGGACAGCGACAATATGAAGATCGGTTTCATCGGCCTTGGCATCATGGGCCGTCCGATGGCGCTCAACCTGAAGAAGGCCGGGCACGACATCCTCGCCCCCGAGCGCAAGAGCCTGACCGACGAGATCCGCGCCGAGGTCACGGTCCTGCCCGATGCCGCCGCTGTCGCGAAGGCGGCCGAGGCGATCATCGTCATCGTCCCCGACACGCCGGATGTCGAAGCCGCGCTGTTCGGCGCGAATGGCGTGGCCGCCGGCCTGTCGGCCGGCAAGCTCGTGATCGACATGTCCTCGATCAGTCCCACCCAGACCAAGGTCTTCGCGCAGAAGATCGAGGCGCTGGGCTGCGACTGGGTGGACGCGCCGGTGTCCGGCGGCGAGGTGGGCGCGCGCAACGCGGCGCTGACCATCATGTGCGGCGGCAGCCAGAAGGCCTTCGACCGCGCCCTGCCGCTGTTCCAGGCGATGGGCAAGAACATCACCCGCGTCGGCGAGGCGGGCGCCGGGCAGACCTGCAAGGTCGCCAACCAGATCATCGTCGCGCTCAACATCCAGGCCGCGGCCGAGGCGCTCGCCTTCGCCGCCAAGGCCGGCGCCGATCCGGCCAAGGTGCGCGAGGCGCTGATGGGCGGATTCGCGAATTCCCGCATCCTGGAGATCCACGCCGAACGGATGATCAAGCGCACCTTCGCGCCGGGCTTCCGCATCCGGCTGCACCAGAAGGACCTGAACATCGCGCTGCAGTCGGCGCGCGAGATGGGCATGGCGCTGCCGAACACCGCGATCGCGCAGCAGATGTTCTCGGCCTGCGTGGCGGCCGGCGGCGGCGACTGGGATCACTCCGCCCTGGTGCGCGCGATCGAGATGCTGTCGGGCACACCGGTTGCCAACGATCCCTGACACTCAACCATAGATTAGCCTCCCAGTCCCAACTCCTGCGACGGATGCGGGAGAAGTGGCCGATTTGCGCTTGAGTCCATGCAAACGGACGCGCAATAAGGAACATGAGGGACGTTTCTGAGACGCGTCGCATTCCCTCGACTCGACGCGGACGGGAGTTTGGAAAGAGCTATGCGATTCACCGAGATCGGCCAGCAGCTTCGCGCCTACCGGCTTGAATCGGGCCTTCGCGCCGAGGAGATCGCAGCCCGCCTCGGCGTCTCCCGTGCCGCGCTCTATCGCTACGAGAAGGGCGAGGTCATCAAGCTCGACACGATCAAGCGGCTGGCCGAGCTGCTGAAGATCTCGCCGCTGTCGCTGCTCGGCATCGGTGTCGAGTACTACAGCCGCATGGCCGCGCATCTGGAGCGGATGCGCCAGATCGAGGAAACGGCCGACCAGATCCTGCAGGACTACGGCCCGCTCTGCTATCTCGCCACGTCCGACGCCTACGACACCGCGCTTGCCGATGCCTATGCCGACGCGGCCGAGCAGGCGGGGGCGGATCGCAACACGATGAAGATCGCATCCGACCAGGCGTTGAACCTGCTTGCCGCGCGCAAGAAGCTGTACGCGCAGCGCCGGCCCGGCATCATCGCGATCTTCCCGGTCGGCAGCGTGATCCGCTTCCTGCAGGCCGGCGTCGCCGGCTCGGTCACGGTCAGCGACCGCGTGCGACGGCGCTGCCGCCAGATCGCGGCGAGCGAGATGGAGAATGTCGCGGCACTGATGACGGCCGAACCGATGGGCATCCAGTTCGGCCTGCACACGGGCGGCGAGCCCAATGGCGCGTTCGAGATCCTGCGCGGTCGCGACCGCGCGACGCTCTGCGTGAACCCGTTCCGGACCGACGTGCATCCGGCGGTGCAGTCCGGAGTGGCGATGATCACCGGGGCGGAGGAGGCGATCAGCGTGCACCAGCGCATCGCTGAGCAGCACTGGCGCGAGGCGCTGAAGGGTCCGGCCGCCGCGACGAAGGTACGCGAACTGATCTCCGACGCGGGGTTCTGATCGCGGCGGGAGGGCTGGGCGGGATCGAATGTCCCGCAGGTGATAGCGACCTTTACCCTGGCTCTCTCCCGCAAGCGGGTGCTTCACCGAACGCCGGGTGGAAGCGTGAGACGATCGGACGCTTCATCCGGGTGAAGGGCGTTGCCTTCGATTGAAAGGGCCACACGGCCGGAAGAGAGAAGGCAAGGAGTGCTGCGCGACGTCCCCTCTCCCGCTTGCGGGAGAGGGACAGGGTGAGGGGGACTGGCCGCAGGCTAAACCTCATCGCGGCGTTGGCGGACGCACCCTCACCCCGGCCCTCTCCCGCAGGCGGGAGTGGGGGATTTGCTCCCCCTCATTCACTTGATCAGATCCTCAGAAGCCTTTCATCGGCGAGCGGCCGATGAATGCGGCGGTTGCACGTGAAACCATGCCTCTACTGCGCCAGCGCCGCACTCCAGGGCGACATCACATCGGTGATGCCGGTGCGCGTGCCGCCTTCCTGCATGATCAGGTTGGGGCAGGCGAAGTTCACCGGCATGGCCGCGTGCTCCACCTCCTCCACCGTCGTGTCGGCCGCGAGTGCCGCGTGGATCTCGGGCGACAGGCGCCGGTCCGCCGTCACGCCCTCGGCCGCCGAGACGTCGATTCGCGGGTGATGCGCCGCCGCCTCCGGGTCCATGCCGAAATCAGCGATGAAGGCGAGCATCTGGTACACGCTCGCGAGGATGCGCCGCCCGCCCGAAGCGCCGGCCGCGATCCACGGCTTGCCGTCCTTCAGCATGATGGTCGGGCACATGTTCGTCAGCGGCCGCTTGCCGGGCGCGATGGAGTTGGGCTGGTTCGGCCGCGGGTCGAACCACATCACGCCGTTGTTCAGCAGCACGCCCGAGCCCGGCAGCACCACCCGGCTGCCCATCGAGGACAGCAGCGTGGTCGTCATCGCGATCATCGTGCCGTCCTTGTCGCAGACGGTCAGATGGGTGGTGCAGGATTCGGCGGCCTTCGGCTCCGCATCCCCCAGTCCCGCGAGCCGCTCGGCATAGGCCGTGCGCATCGCCTTCGACAGCGCGGCGAACCAGGCGGCATCGGGTGCGGCGCCGGGCTTCACGTCCTCCATCTGCGCGATCACGCGCGCAAGGGTCGGTGCGGCGGTCAGACCGCCGGCCGTCTGCAGCGTCTGCCCGCGCCAGTTGACGCGCGCCGCCGGGCGCACGCGCGGCGTGCAGCCGGCAAGGTCCTCGGCATCCAGCACGCCGCCCATCGCGGCCACGTCGGCGGCGATGCTGCGGGCCACGTCGCCGCGGTAGAAATCCTCCGGCCCCGCGGCCTGCAGCCGCTCCAGCGTCGTGGCGAGGTTGCCGAGGCGGAAGAAGCCGGGCGAACCCTGATAGGGCGCCACCGGCGGCAGGCCGTCGGGCAGGTAGATGCGCGCGCTCTCCGGATAGTGCCGCAGCACCGAGGCCGAGGTCGCCACCTTCAGCGTGGTCAGCCAGTCCTGCGCCAGGCCGCGCCGCGCGAGCGCGACGGCGGGCGCGAGCACGTCGCGGATCGGCAGCCGGCCCCAGCGGCGGTGCAGCTCGATATAGCCCGCCACCGCCGAGGGGATGGCGAAGGAGAGCGGGCCGTGGACGTTGGCGTCGCCCTCCACCTCCGGCCAGGCGAACAGGTCCTGCTTCATCCGGCCCGTGAGGCGGAACGCGGAGGCATCGAGCCGGCGCGGCGCGACCGGGCCGAAATCCACCACCTGGGCTTCGGCCTCTCCCGCCTTGTGGATCAGCGCGAAGCCGATGCCGCCGAGGCCGGAGTTCCACGGCTCGACGGTCGCCAGCGCGAAGCCCATCGCCGCGGCCGCATCGGCCGCCGTGCCGCCGGCATCGAGGATGGCGACGCCGACCTCCGCCGCCTCATGAGCCTGCGATGCGGCGATGCCGCCCGCCCCCCGCGCCGCCGGCTTGCTGACGCGCCAGTACTGGGTGACGTGCGGTGGCACGACGTAGTTCATCTTGTCCGATCCCCGGGTGACTGCCGGCGCATGCTTCACCCGCATCGCGCCGGCGGCAAGCCCGGGGGTCAGCCGCCGCGCTTGGGTTTCCGCATCACGGCGAGCGCTGCCTCCGCATCGAACGCGTCGAGCCACCCCAGATGCACCGCCAGCGCCGCATCGAGCGCGGTGGGGTCCTCGTGCTCCAGCGAATCGAGCAGCGATTCGTGGCGCCGGGCGACCTCCTGCGGTCCCATCGTGGTGCGGGTGAGCGCGCACAGGATCAGCACCTGCCGCGACAGCGACTGCCACAGCCCGATCAGCACCGTGTTGCCGGACATGCGGAACAGCTCGGTATGGAAGGCGACGTCCAGCTCGTTGACGCGGCTGATGTCGTCCTCCGTGGCGGCCTGCTTCAGCTCGTCCACGAGTCGGCGCAGTTCCCGCCAGTCCTCCGCCGCCGTCGCCTGCGCGCGGGCCTCCCGCGCCGCCATCGCCTCCAGCACCTTGCGCACGGCCGTCAGTTGGCGAACGCGGCCGTTGGACAGGTCCGCCAGCCGCATCCCCTTGTAGGGCGTGGCGATGACGACTCCATGGCTTTCCAGCAGGCGCAGCGCCTCGCGCACCGGAACGCGGCTGATCGTCAGTTCACGCGCGATCTCGGCTTCCACCAGCCGGTCGCCCGGAAGGAACACGCCGCGCGCCGCAGCGTTGACGATCGCTTCCGCTGCCTGCTCCACCATCGTGCGGGGCTGCACGGGCGAGAGTTTGCGCTCCAGTGCGATCGGCATAGTTCGCCGCTGGACGACGCCTACGGCACGCCGCAGGCGATGTTCTCCTTTACGAGTCAAACTCTTGCTTCCTTTGCAAGTTATAGCGTCATTGGGTCCCTCTCGGACTGTATGAAGAATTTGCCTGAGGTGAAATGTTTTGTTCGGCAGACATTCCGCCAGATGGATTTTGATGGCTGGATGCGCACGGGATCCGCTGCCGCCCTCAGGCGCGCATTCCGGTCAGTGAAAGAGACGACGCCCAACCGAGGTACAACCTGTAATGGAATACGATCTAGTCGTACGCGGCGGCCGGGTGATAACCGGCGCCGAGATCATGGATTGCGACGTGGGCATCCGGGGCGGCCGTATCGCGGCGCTTGGCGAGAACCTGCCCGCCGAACGCACGCTCGATGCCGGCGGCCTGCTCGTGCTGCCGGGCGGTGTCGATACGCATTGCCATATCGAGCAGACCGACGGCGGCATCACCAACGAGGAGACGTTCGTCACGGCCAGCGCGAGCGCCTTCGCCGGCGGCACGACCTCCGTGGTCTGCTTCTCGGGCCAGGAGCGCGGCAAGTCGATTCGCGAGACGCTGGAGCCGTACCGACAGGCCGCCGCCAGGGCGATGCTGGACTATTCGTTCCATCAGGTGATCACCGACCCGACCGATGAGGTGGTCCGGGAGGAGCTGCCGGCGGTCGTCGCCTCCGGCATCCGCAGCTTCAAGGTGTTCCTCACCTACGACCGGGTCCACATCACGGACCGCGAGTACCTGCGCGTGCTCTCCGCGGCGCGGCGGCTCGGCGCGCTTGTGACGGTGCACTGCGAGAACTACGACGCGATCCGCTGGCGCACCGAGGCGCTGCTGGCCGATGGCCGGACGGCGGCGAAGTACCATGCGTGGTCACGCCCCTCGATCGTCGAGCGCGAGGCCACGCACCGCGCCATCGCCCTCGCCGAGCTGGTGGACCAGCCGATTCAGATCTTCCACGTCTCCTGCGACGTGGTAGCGGCGGAGATCGCGCGCGCCCGGGCGCGCGGGCTGAAGGTCTGGGGCGAGACCTGCACGCAGTACTTCGTGCTCGGCGCGAAGGACATGGACCGGCCGGGCATGGAAGGGGGCAAGTTCATCTGCTCCCCTCCCCCTCGCGATGCGGCGGAAAGCGAGAAGCTGTGGGCGCGGGTGCGGCGCGATGACCTGGACGTGGTCTCCTCCGACCACAGCGGGCACTCGGTCTCCGGCACGCGCGGCAAGTCCAGGCATGGGGCGGATGCCAATTTCCGCGACATCGCGAACGGCGTCCCCGGCCTCGCCGCCCGGCTGCCGCTGGTGTTCAGCGAGGGCGTGGCGAAGGGGCGGATCGACATCAACCGCTTCGTCCGCCTCGTCGCCTCCAACCCCGCGCGGCTGATGGGCCTGTATCCGCGAAAGGGCACGATCGCGGTCGGCTCGGACGCCGATCTGGTGCTATGGGACCCGAACAGGAAGGTCACCCTGACCCAGGCACTGATGCAGCACGCGATCGACTACACGCCTTACGAGGGGATGGAGGTCACGGGCTGGCCGGTCGTCACCCTGTCGCGCGGCGAGGTGGTGATGCGCGATGGCAAGGTGCAGGCCGAACCCGGCCGCGGCCGGTTCCTGCCCCGGGCTCCCTACGACCTGATCCGCCCCACCGGCGTGCTGCCGGACGGTTTCGACGCCGCCGCGGTGCTTGCGTGACCGCCCTGCTGTCCATCCGCGGGTTGCACCGCAGCTACTACGGCGTCGTCGCGCTGGCCGGACTCGACCTGGACGTGCAGGCGGGCACCATCACCGCCCTGATCGGCCCCAACGGCGCCGGCAAGACAACCGCCTTCCAGTGCATCAGCGGCGTCGTCCCGCCCGATGGCGGCAGCGTGACCTTCGACGGCACCGACATCACCGGCTGGCGGCCGGACCGGATCACGGAGCGCGGGCTGATCCGCACCTTCCAGATCGCCCGTGGCATCCCGCGGCTGTCGGTGATGCAGAACCTGATGCTCTACGCGCCCCGCCAGCCGGGCGAGCGGGTGCTGCCGGCGATCTTCGGCACGGGCGCGGCGCGGGAGGAGGAGCTGCGCCAGAAGGCCATCGGCGTGGCGCGCCGCCTCAACCTGCTGCGCGTGGCGGACAACGCCGCCGCCGACCTGTCGGGCGGGCAGAAGAAGCTGCTGGAGATCGGCCGCGCGCTGATGGCCGAACCGCGCATGATCATGCTCGACGAGCCGATCGCCGGCGTGAACCCGACGCTGTCGGAGGAGATCGCCGAGGCGATCCGCGGGCTGCGCAACGACGGGCTGACCTTCCTGATCATCGAGCACCACATGGACGTGGTCGCCCGGCTGTGCGACCCCGTGGTGGTGATGGCCGAAGGCCGCAAGCTGACCGAGGGCAGCTTCCGCGCGGTGGCCGACGACGCGGCGGTACAGGAAGCATATATGGGACGCCGCCGATGGGGCTGATCGCGCAGCAGGTCGTCTGCGGCTACGGCGCGGCGGACGAGATCCTGAAGGGCACCGACCTCGCCGTGCCCGATGGCGGCATGGTCGCGATCGTCGGCCCGAACGGCGCGGGCAAGTCCACGCTGCTCAAGGCCATCGCCGGGCTGCTGCGGCTGAAGGCGGGCTCCATCGCGCTCGACGGCGCGAAGCTCGACGGGCTGCCGCCCAAGGACATCGCGCTCCGGGGCGTGGCCTTCGTGCCGCAGGAGGCGAACGTGTTCCCGACCATGACGGTGCGGGAGAACCTGGAGATGGGCGGCTATGTCGAGCCGCGCGCCGCCGCCGACCGCATCGCGGCCCTGTTCGAGCGCTTCCCCATGCTGGGCGAGAAGCGCCGCCAGCCCGCCCGGTCGCTGTCGGGCGGGCAGCGGCAGATCCTCGCGATGGCCATGGCGCTGATGGTCCACCCCCGGCTGCTGCTGCTGGACGAGCCGTCCGCCGGCCTGTCGCCCAAGGCCGCCGAGAGCCTGTTCGACACCATCACCGACATCCACCGCGAGGGCACGGCGATCGCGATGGTCGAGCAGAACGCGCTGGAGGCGCTGACGATCGCCGAGACCGGGGTGGTGCTGGTGGACGGGCGCACCGCCCGCGTCGGCCCGGCCAGGGAGCTGGCGGCGGACCCGGAGGTGCGCCGCCTCTTCCTTGGCGGCTGATCCGACCGCATGATTGCCGTAACGAACATCCTGGGGGACTGATCGATGACGCTTACCCGCCGCGCGGCGCTGGCCGCGGGACTGGCCACACCCTTTGTCGCCCGCGCGCAGGGCGACCCCATCCGCCTCGGCACGCTGACGCCGCTGACCGGCGCCGGCGGCCCCTACGGTCCGTCGATGGTCAAATCGATGCAGGCGGTCGCCGAGGCGGTGAACAGCGCCGGCGGCGTGCTCGGCCGGCGCATCCAGCTCGTCGGCGAGGACTCGCAGACCAACCCGGACGCGGCGGTGCGCGCGGCGCGCAAGCTGATCGACGTGGACAAGGTGCCGTCCATCTGCGGCACCTGGGCATCCGCCGTCACCACGGCGGTCGCGCCGCTGTGCTGGGAAAACCGGACGATGCTGTTCACGGTGTCCGGCGCGGATTCGATCACCCAGCTTCCGCATCAGGGCTACATCATCCGCACCCAGCCGAACACGCGGCTGCAGAACACCCGCGTGGGCAAGTTCATGGTGGCGCAGGGCGTGAAGAAGCTGTTCGTGCTCGGCGCGCAGACGCCGTTCGCGGTGCCGGGCTATCAGGTCCTGCACGAGGTGCTGACGGCGAACGGGTCGTCGACCGTCGGCCACGTCATCTACGACAAGGACAAGGCCAACTTCCGCTCCGAGGTGGACCAGGCGCTGCGCACGCGGCCCGACATGATCTTCCTGAACGGCTACACGCCGGACGTGACGATCATCATGCGCGAGCTGTTCCGCGCGGGCTTCGACGGCAAGCGCATGGCGCCCGAATACGCGATCAACGTGAAGCTGCTCGAAAGCTTGCCGGCCGACGTGACCGAGGGTGCACTGAACTACGCCCCCTCGCCCGATCTCAACAGCCCGGCCTACAAGGCGGTCTCCGCGATCCTGGGCACCGGCACGCCGGATACGTATTCGTGCCAGACCTATGACCAGATGTCGCTCGCCATCCTCGCGATCGCCAAGGCCGGCACCGTGTCGGGCACGGCGATCCACGGCGCGGTCCGCAAGGTCAGCCAGGGCAGCGGCGAGAAGGTGACGAGTGCGGTGGACGGGCTGAAGCTGCTCGCCGCCGGCAAGGAGATCAACTACGAGGGCGCGTCGGGGCCCTGCGACTTCCTCGACAGCGGCGATATCATCGACTGCAAGTTCCGCTTCGATATCGCGGAGAAGGCCAAGTTCCGGACGCTGGAACTGTCCTGAACGTGCTTGAGGACGTTCTCCAGCTCATCGTCAACGGCGTCATGGCCGGTTCCGTGCTCGCGGTGCCGGCCATCGGCTTCACCGCCATCTACGCCGTGCTGCGCTTCCCGAACTTCGCGGTTGCGAGCCACGCCACCATCGGCGCCTTCGCGGGCTTCGTCGCCAATGTCTACCTCGGCCTGCCGGCACCGATGGCGCTCTGCTTCGCCTTCCTCGTCGCGGGCGTATTCGGCGTGGCTTCGGACGAGGTCGCGTTGCGGCCGCTGCGCAACAGCGGGCCGCTGACGGCCGCGATCGCCTCGGTGGCGCTGACCATCGTGCTGGAGAACGTCATCCGCTTCACCTTTGGCAACGACCTTCGCGGCTACGACCTGCCGGTCTATCGCGACTGGCGCATGCTCGGCCTGCGGATCGGGCCGCAGCAGGTCTACAATGCCGCCGTCGCGGTGATCGTGATGGCGGTGCTGTTCGGCTTCCTGGCCTTCACGCGCACCGGCAAGACGATGCGCGCGGTGGCCGACAATCCCACGCTTGCCGGCATCAAGGGCATCGACGCGGTGAAGGTCGCGCGGCTCGCGAATTTCATCGGCATGGGCCTCGCCGGCATGGGCGGCATGCTGATCGGGCTCGATACCTCGATCGACCCGCTCACGGGTTTCCGCGTCATCCTGTCGGTCTTCGCCGCCGCGGTCGTCGGCGGGCTCGGCAGCCTGCCCGGCGCGGTCGCGGGCTCCTTCGTCGTGGGCATCGGCGAGGAACTGTCGCTGCTGGTGCTGGATCCCGCCTATCGCGGGGCCGTGGGCTTCGTGGCGATCCTGCTGGTGCTGTCCTTCCGCCCGCGCGGATTGCTGGGCGAAAGGGCGTACTGAGATGGAAGCCTATCTCATCGCGATGGTGGTCTTCGCCGGGTTCTACGCGCTGCTCGCGCTCGGGCTGAACGTGATCTGGGGCCTCGGCGGGATCATCAACCTCGGCCTCGCCGGGTTCTTCGGCGTGGGCGCCTACGCGACCGCGCTGCTGACGGTGCGGGCCGGGTGGCCGATCTGGGCCGGCATGGTGGCGGCGATGCTGATCAGCGCGCTGGCGGGTGCCGCGCTCAGCCTGGTCGTCGCGCGGCTGAAGGGCGACTACCTCGCCATCGTCACGCTCGGCTTCGCGGAGGTCGTGCGCCTCATCGCCTCGAACGAGATCTGGCTGACCAACGGCACGGACGGCATCAGCAACATCCCCGGCCCTTGGCGCGGACAGGTGCCGCCGGGAGAGTTCAACCTGATCATGCTCGGCATCGTCTGGGCCGTCGTCATCGTCGTGGCGGCGCTGCTCGCGCGGCTGTCGCACGCCCCCTTCGGCCGCGTGCTGCGCGCGATCCGCGAGGACGAGATGGTGGCCGCGGTGGCCGGCAAGCGCGTGCTCGCCTTCAAGACCATCGCGTTCGCGATCAGCGCCGCGGTGCTGGGCATCGGTGGCGCGCTGTATGCGCACTACAACGCCTATATCGCGCCGGACGGGCTGGTGCCGCTGCTGACGATCTACGCCGTGCTGGCGCTGACGGCCGGCGGCACCGGGCGGATGAGCGGCGCGGTGCTGGGTGCGCTGGTGCTGGTGGCGCTGATGGAAGGCACGCGCTTCCTCGCCGCCGAGATCCCCGGCCTGCTCCCCGTCCAGGTCGCGGCGGTGCGGGAGATGTCGGTCGGGCTGATGCTGATCCTGGTGCTGCGCCTCCGGCCGCAGGGCCTGCTGCCCGAACGCCCGCCACGCCTTGCCCAAGGAGCAACGCCATGACCCGCGCCGATCCCCTGCCCTGCCTTGCCCGCGTGGCCGCCGCCGCCGCCCGGCCCGGCCAGCCCGAGGCGATCTTCGCCGCCCTGCATGAGGCGATGGGCGCGGCCATCGGCCATACCCTGTTCACCGTGCTGGTGGCCGATCCGGTGCGCAACGAGAGCCAGCGCATCTACAGCAGCCATCCGGCCGAGTATCCGGTCGGCGGGCGCAAGCCGATCACGGACAGCGAATGGTTCCGCATCATCCGCGATCGCGGCGAGGTGTGGATCGGCCAGTCCTATGAGGATGTGCGCTGGGCGTTCTTCGACCACGAACTGATCCGCAGCCTCGGCTGCGAGAGCGCGATGAACGTGCCGGTGCGCTGGAACGGCAGGACCTGGGGCACGCTCAACCTGCTGCATCGCGCGGGCTGGTATCGGCCGGAGGACGCGGCGACCGGACAGTTGTTCGCGGCGATGGCGACGCCGGCCCTGCTGGAGCTGTCGCAGCGTTCGGCCTGATACGGGCGCGGGGTCACGGGTTGTCGCCTCGCCCCTCTGTCGCTTACCGGAATTTCACGGCTTTCCCCCTCTCCCGCTTGCGGGAGAGGGCCGGGGTGAGGGTGCGTCCACCAGCATCACGGCGAGGTCTCGCCTCCGAGCAGATACCCTCACCCTCCCGCGCAAGCGCGGGCCCCTCCCTCTCCCGCCGCGCGGGAGAGGGACCTTGCGTGACGTGTCTTGCCTTCTTCCTTTCGTCCGCGCGACGCCCGCAGCCGGAAGGAGCGCCCTTCTTCCGAATGTAGCGCCCGATCATCTCGCGCTTCCGTCCAGTTCTTGCGTAAGCCTCCCGCGAGCCGGAGAAGGAGAACACGCTCCCTTTCCCCGGCTTCGCGACAGGAGACGTTGCCGGCGCTGACGCCTACGCGGCGAGAGGAGCCGGCACGACGGGGTTGATGCACCTCGCCTGATCCGCATCCACCGCGGCGAAGGTGCGTCCGGCCGTGCCGTCATCCCGCAGCGCGCGAACGATCAGGTCGGCGACATCCGCGCGATGGATGAAGCCGTGCATCTGCGGGTCCGTGGTCAGTATCCCGCGTCCCGTCGCCGGCTCCGACCGCAGGCCCCCCGGCCGGATCACCGTCCCGGTCGGGATGAGCCGCTTCAGATGCTCCTCGGCCCTTGTCTTCGCGTCCACCGCCGCGCCGAACGCCGCGATGGCGCGCTCCGACCGGAAGGGCGCCATGTCGCCGCAGCCGATCGAGGTCACCAGGACGAAACGCCCCGCGCCCCGCGCGGCGGCGCGGTCGATGACGTTGATGTTGCCTACCTCATCGACATAGCGGCCGTCCGCCCCGCGTCCGCCCAGGGTCGAGACCACGTCGAACCCCGGCCCGGGCAAGGCGAAAGCCCGATCCACGTCCGCAACCGAGAAGGCATCGCCCCGCGCGACGGACACGCCCTCCGCCTCCAGATCGGCCTGCGCCGTCCCGCAGCGGACCATGGCGGCGACCGGGACTCCCTGCTGCCGCAGCAACCGCGCGAGGAGAAAGCCGACGCCCCGGCTCGCCCCGAAGATCAGCACCGGCCGCATATCAGTGGCGGCTCCCCATCTCCGGAAAACGCCCTTCCAGCTTCGCGAACCGCTCGACCTGATCGGCCTTGAGGCGCCTGTCCGCGTCGCGGCTGACGAAGATCTTGAACATGGCCTCGCCGGCCGCGTTCAGGAATTGGACCGACATCGTCTCCGTGCCCATGAAAGGCCGGCGCAGGAACAGGATCGCCTTGCAGTTCTCGGCGCGCAGATGCCCGCTCAATCCGCTGCCGCCGGAGAGATTGTAGAATCCGTGGCCGAGCTTTCCCGTCGGGAACGCCCCCTCGAATTCCAGGATGACATCCCTGGTGTGGCAGATGACCGTGACATGTCCCCACCCGGAAATGTCCTGCAGGACGTCGATGAAATGCTCCCCGGAAATCCGCTTCCACATGGCGGCGGGCAGGCATTCGATCGTGTCCTGCAGCGACAGCCCGTGCCGGGATGCGACCGCCTCGAGGATGCCGCCGGGATTCTCCGCAAGCTCCGCGCGGGCGAGATCACGCGTGGGGGCCGAGTGAAGGTTGGTCATGATGTTTCCTTGTGGATCCCGGGAATGCGGCGCGCCCGTCAGCGGGAAGCGCCTGCGCGAGCAACGGGCTCGGCATCGGACAGGATGGCGTCGAATGCGGCGACGAGGTTGCTGTACCAGAAGCGCCCGGCGGTGGTGAGCGACATGACGCTTCCGCTCATCGACACGAGGCCGGCGGCAAACCACTGGTCGAGCAGCGGCGCCATGCGCGTTCTCAGGTCGCCGCCACGGGCGGGAACGATGCGATCGAGGTCGAGCCTTCCGACCTCGAGACCGGCGGTGACCACGTTGCGGATGGGCTGAAGCGGATCCGATACGCGCATGCCGGCGACCGGCTTCCGCCCGGCCTGCACGGC
>JBBCJT010000206.1:0-9407 GCA_037190665.1 Rhodovastum atsumiense
CCGTTCTCGGCGGTCACCGCCTTCGCCGACCCGCATGTCCGCTACGGCCTGCGCTTCCAGCCGGTGATGCCGGTGGCGGAGGTGGAGGAGGCGGCGGAGGAGATACCGGCGGCGGCGCCCGAGGCGGCGGGCGCGCCGGCCGCCGACGCCACCCCGCAGGTGGTCAGCCTGGACGCCTTCCGCCGCCGCAGCACCACGCCCAAGGAGTGATCCCATGAACGCACCGATGCCGAGGCCGAGCACCTATGCGTTCTCGACCATGTACCCGCTCGGCCCGGACCGGACGCCATACCGCAGGCTGGAGATCGGCGGCGTCTCGACCGCGCGCTGCGACGGGCAGACCGTGCTGCGGATCGCGCCGGAAGCCCTGTCGGAGCTGGCCTTCCAGGCGGTCCACGACGTGTCCCACCTGCTGCGGCCCGGCCACCTCGCGCAGCTCCGCGCCATTCTCGACGACCCGGAGGCCTCGGCGAACGACCGCTTCGTCGCGCTCGACCTGCTGAAGAACGCCAACATCTCGGCGGGGATGATCCTGCCGATGTGCCAGGACACCGGCACCGCGATCGTGTTCGGCAAGAAGGGCCAGCGGGTCTGGGTGGACGGCGACGAGGAGGAGGCGTTCGCCTGGGGCGTGCACCGCACCTTCACCGAGACCAACCTGCGCTACTCGCAGATGGCGCCGCTGTCGATGTTCGACGAGGTGAACACCGGCAACAACCTGCCGATCCAGTGCGACATCATGGCCACCCCCGGCGGCCACGCCGACGACGAGTTCCACATGATGTTCGTCATCAAGGGCGGCGGGTCGGCGAACAAGACCTTCCTGATGCAGGAAACCCGCGCCATCCTGACGCCGGCGAAGCTGCTGCCGTTCCTGGAGACGAAGATCAGGACGCTCGGCACCTCGGCCTGCCCGCCGTATCACCTCGCCATCGTCATCGGCGGCACCTCGGCCGAGGCCAATCTCAAGACCGTCAAGCTCGCCTCCTGCCGCTGGCTGGATGCGCTGCCGACCTCCGGCAGCCGCGCGGGCCACGCCTTCCGCGACCTGGAGATGGAGCAGCGCGTGCTGGAGATGACGCGCGGGCTGGGGATCGGGGCGCAGTTCGGCGGCAAGTATTTCTGCCACGACGTCCGCGTGATCCGGATGCCGCGCCATGGCGCGAGCCTGCCGGTGGGGATCGGCGTGTCCTGCTCGGCGGACCGGCAGATCAAGGCCAAGGTCACGCCGGACGGCGTGTTCCTCGAACAGCTCGAGACTGATCCGGCGAAGTACCTGCCGGAGGCCACCGACGATATCCTCGGCGGCGAGGTGGTGCGCATCGACCTGACGAGGCCGATGAGCGAGATCCGCGCCGAGCTGTCGCGCCACCCGGTCAAGACCCGCGTGTCGCTGAACGGCACCATCGTGGTGGCGCGCGACATCGCGCACGCGAAGCTGCAGGAGCGGCTCGACCGGGGCGAGGGGCTGCCGCAGTACATCAAGGACCATCCGGTCTACTACGCGGGCCCGGCCAAGACGCCGGAAGGCTATGCCACCGGCTCCTTCGGACCGACCACGGCGGGGCGGATGGATTCCTACGTCGCGGCCTTCCAGGCCGCCGGCGGGTCGCTGGTGATGCTGGCCAAGGGTAACCGGTCGAAGGCCGTGCGCGACGCCTGCCAGAAGCATGGCGGCTTCTATCTGGGTTCGGTCGGCGGCCCCGCCGCGCGGCTCGCCCAGGACTGCATCCGCAAGGTCGAGGTGCTGGAGTACCCCGAACTGGGCATGGAGGCGGTCTGGCGGATCGAGGTGGAGGACTTCCCCGCCTTCATCGTCGTCGACGACAAGGGCAACGATTTCTACGAAGGCCTGGAGTAGGCCACGCCCGTGCTGCCCCGCATCGCGGATGTCGGCGAGTGGTTCGCCGTGCTCCGCGATGCGGTGCTGGCCCGCCCTCCGGCGCTTCTGTTCGCGGGAGAGGGCGGGGGGCCGCCCGCCGATGACCGGCTCAACGCCTATCTGCTGAAGGCGGCGCTGCTGAGCGCGGCGGCGAGTTTCGTGTTCGAGCGGTTCCAGGCGCAGATGCGCGCCGTGATCGCCGCAAACCCGCATCTGGCCGCGATGATGGGCACGCTGGACGAGGTACGCGCGGCCGGGGCGCGCGTGCCGGTGGGCTTCGCGATCGTGATCCTCGACCTCGCCATCCACCTCGGTCTGATCACGGCCGCGCTGATGCTGCTGCTGCGCCTCGCCGGGCAGCCGTTGCCGGGCTGGCGCGTGCCGCTCGCGGGCGCGCTCGGCGTGTTCGTCTGTCTCCAGGTCTGGCGGCTCGCGGCCAACTGGGGGTCGCTGAAGATCGTTCCGTGGATGATGGACCCGTCGCCCTGGTCGCAGCTGGTCCGGCTCCCGGTTCTGCTGATCTGGCTGGGCAACTTCGCGATGCCGGCCATCGCCCTGGGGCGCACGACCCGCGCGCTCGCGCCCGGCCTCGCCCGGCCGATGCTGCTCGGCATCCTCGCCTACGTGGCGACCTTTCTCATCGCGCTCGCGATCACGATCTCCGGTCTCGAGGCGGCCATTCTGCGCGTGTTCGCCCTGCCGGCCGAACAGTAGCAAGAGGAGGCACCGATGCTCGCCCTGCGCCCCAACTGCGAATGCTGCGGCCGGGACCTGCCGCCGGACAGCCGCGACGCGCTGATCTGCTCCTTCGAATGCACCTGGTGCACGGATTGCGCCGCCACCCGGCTTCCGGGCGGCCTGTGCATCAACTGCGGCGGGGAGCTGGTGCGCCGCCCGATCCGGCCCGCCGCGAAGCTGGCGACGCACCCGGCCTCGACCGAGCGGATCCACCGGCCCGAGCGCTGCGGCGGCCCGGCGGTCGCGTAGCGGGAGGCTGCCCCGGCGGCTGCGGGCGAGACAGGCGCGCCCGGCCACGCTAAACGCGAGCCATGCGCCTGACCGTGGACCGGCTCGACCACATCGTCCTGAACTGCCGCGACGTCGAGATGATGGCGTCCTGGTACCAGCGCGTGCTGGGCATGGAGCGGGAGGAGTTCGGCCCCGAGAACCGCACCGCGCTGCGCTTCGGGGGGCAGAAGATCAACCTCCGCCCCGTCGCCGCGCCGGTGGAGGAGTGGTTCACCGGCCGCACCCCGGCCCCGGGCAGCGCCGACCTGTGCTTCGTCGTCGCCGTCACTGCCGAACACGTGGTCGAGCATCTGCGCGAATGCGGTGTGGCGATCGAGGAGGGGCCGGCCGCGAAGTTCGGGGCGCTGGGCCCGATCATCTCCGTCTACTGCCGCGATCCGGACGGCAACCTCGTCGAGATCGCCTCCTACCTCGAAAGCGCCTGACGCCATGGCCCGCCGGATCGGCCTGCTCGCCTTCACCCTGTTCCTGCTCTGCATCCCCATCGCCAACTGGCTGATCGGCAATGTGGGCACGGTCTGCGTGCCGCAGGGGCCGTGCCTGATCCCGGTCGCGCCCGGGCTGATGGCGCCGTCCGGCGTGGCGATGGTGGGCCTCGCGCTGGTGCTGCGGGACGTGGTGCAGCGGACGCTGGGCGCCTGGGCGAGCCTGCTCGCCATCGGCATCGGCGCGCTGCTGTCCGCCTTCGTGGCACCCGGGCCGTTGGTGGTCGCCTCCGCCGTCGCCTTCCTGCTCAGCGAGCTGGCGGATTTCTCCGTCTACACGCCGCTGCAGCGCCGCCGCCTGCTGCTGGCGGTGATCGCCTCGACCTTCGTCGGGCTGGTGATCGATTCCATCGCCTTCCTGTGGCTCGCTTTCGGCAGCCTCGATTTCCTGGCCGGGCAGGTGGTGGGCAAGGTCTGGGGTGCTGTGGTGGCGCTGCCGCTGATCCGCCTCGTCCGCCGGGTGGCCCCCGTCCCGGCGTGAAGGCCGCCGACTTCGATTTCGACCTGCCCGCCGACCGCATCGCCCATCACCCGGCCCGGCCGCGCGATGCGGCGCGGCTGCTGCACGTCGCCGCCACGGGCCTGTCCGACCGGCATGTGCGGGACTTGCCGTCGCTGCTGCAACCGGGCGACCTGCTGGTGGTCAACGACACCAGGGTGATCCCCGCCCAGCTCGAAGGGCTGCGCGGTGGCGCCCGGATCGGGGTGACGCTGGACCGCCCGCTGCCCGATGGCGGCTGGCACGCGCTGGTGCGCAACGCGAAGCGCATCGCCGTGGGCGATACCATCGCCTTTCCCGGCGACGTGACCGCGACGGTGCGCGCGAAGCCCGATGGCGGGACCGCGATCCTCGACTTCGCCGGCGACCCGACGCGCGCGGGCCAGCTCGCCCTGCCGCCCGATATCGACCGGCCGCAGGGGCCGACCTCGGAGGACGCCGCGGACTACCAGACCGTCTTCGCCGCCCGCCCCGGCGCCGTCGCCGCACCGACCGCCGCGCTGCACTTCACGCCCGCGCTGCTCGATGCGCTCGCCGCCCGCGGCGTCGGCCGCGCTACCGTCACGCTGCATGTCGGCGCCGGCACCTTCCTGCCCGTGCGCGCCGAGGCGCTGGCGGACCACCGCATGCACCCGGAGCGGGGCGAGATCGGCGAGGAGGCCGCCACGGCCATCGCCGCCGCGCGCGCGGCGGGCGGGCGCATCGTCGCCGTCGGCACCACGGCGCTGCGGCTGCTGGAGACGGCGGCGGACGCGGATGGGCGTATCGCGCCGTGGTCGGGCGAGACCGACCTGTTCATCCTGCCCGGCCACCGCTTCCGCAGCGCGGACATGCTGATGACCAACTTCCATCTGCCGCGCTCGACGCTGTTCATGCTCGTCTGCGCCTTCGCCGGCACCGGGCGGATGCGCGCCGCCTACACGCATGCCATCGCGCGCGGCTACCGCTTCTACAGCTACGGCGATTCCTCGCTGCTGGAGCGGGCATGAACGGATTCGGCTTCACGCTCGCCGCGACCGACGGACGCGCGCGCGCCGGCACCGTGCGCACGGCGCATGGCGACTACGACACGCCCGTCTTCATGCCCGTGGGCACCGCCGGCACGGTGAAGGCGATGACGGCGGATGCGGTGCGCTCGACCGGCGCGCGCGTCGTGCTCGGCAACACCTATCACCTGATGCTGCGCCCCGGCGCGGAGCGCGTCGCCGCCATGGGCGGGCTGCACCGGATGATGGACTGGCCGGGCCCGATCCTGACCGATTCCGGCGGGTTCCAGGTGATGTCGCTGGCGAAGCTGCGGAAGATCGACGAGCAGGGCGTGACCTTCAGCAGCCATATCGACGGCAGCAAGCATCACCTGTCGCCGGAAAGCTCCATGGCGATCCAGCACGCGCTGGATGCGACCATCACCATGGCCTTCGACGAGTGCACGCCGTTCCCGGCGACCGAGGATGTCGCGCGCGCCTCGATGGAGCTGTCGATGCGCTGGGCCGCCCGCAGCCGGGCCGCGTTCGCGGAACGCCCGGGCTACGCGCTGTTCGGCATCCAGCAGGGCAGCGTCTTCCCCGACCTGCGCGCGCGTTCCACGGATGCACTGCTGGGGATCGGCTTCGACGGCTATGCCATCGGCGGCCTCGCGGTGGGGGAAGGGCAGGCGGCGATGTTCGCCACGCTCGATATCTGCGTGCCCCCGCTGCCGGCCGACCGCCCGCGCTACCTCATGGGCGTGGGCACGCCGGACGACCTGCTCGGGTCCGTGCTGCGCGGGGTGGACATGTTCGATTGCGTGATGCCCACGCGCGCCGGCCGCACCGCGCGCGCCTTCACCTCGCGCGGCATCCTCAACCTGCGCAACGCCCGCTTCGCAGACGATGGCGGTCCGCTCGACCCCGGCTGCGCCTGCCCGGCCTGCGCGAGGCATGCGCGCGCCTACCTGCATCACCTGTTCCGCTGCGAGGAGATGCTGGGCCCGATGCTGCTCACCTGGCACAACCTGACCTATTATCAGTCGCTGATGGCCGGGCTGCGCGCGGCGATCCTGGAAGGGCGCGCCGAAGCTTACGCCGCAGAGGCGCGCGCACGCTGGGCCGAAGGAGACACGACATGACCGAGGATTACAGCGGCCTGACCCAGCTCGGCCGCACGACAGGCGTGCCGGCGAGCCCGGCGCAGGCGGTGCTGGAACGAGTGCCCAATCCGCACAAGGATACGCGCTATCTGGTGCGCTTCGCCTGTCCGGAGTTCACCTCGCTCTGCCCGCTGACCGGCCAGCCCGATTTCGCGCATCTCGTGATCGACTACGTGCCGGACGTATGGCTGGTCGAGAGCAAGTCGCTGAAGCTCTACCTCTCTGCCTTCCGTAATCACGGCGCCTTCCACGAGGCGTGCACGCTGGATGTGGGCAAGCGGCTGGTTGGGCTGCTCGCGCCGCACTACCTGCGCATCGGTGGCTACTGGTACCCGCGCGGAGGCATGCCGATCGACGTGTTCTGGCAGTCCGGCGCGCCGCCCGAAGGCGTGTGGCTGCCGGAACAGGGCGTCGCACCGTATCGCGGCCGGGGCTGACGTCGCGCATAGTCGCCCCGTCGCGAGACGGAGCGGTTCCATGCGCATCGGCTTCCTGGTCTTCCCCCGACTGACCCAGCTCGACCTGACGGGCCCCTATGAGGTGCTGGCGCGCCTGCCGGGCGCGGTGCCGCGGCTGGTGTGGAAGACCACCGAGCCGATCGCGGCCGATACCGGACTGACGCTGGTGCCGCACGAGAGCTTCGCGGACTGCGCGCAGCTCGACATGCTGGTGGTGCCCGGCGGGCCGGGCACGGGGGACGCGGCCGAGGACCCGGAGGTGGTCGCCTTCGTCCGCCGGCAGGCGGAGGGCGCGCGCTACATCACCTCGGTCTGCACCGGCGCGCTGATCCTCGGTGCGGCCGGGTTGCTGAAGGGGCGGCGGGCGACCACGCACTGGGCCGCGCATCACTGGCTCGCACGGCTCGGTGCGACGCCGGTGAAGGCGCGGGTGGTGCGCGATAGCAACCTGTTCACCGGCGGCGGCGTGACGGCGGGGATCGACTTCGCACTCACCATCGTCGCGGAGGTCGCGGGACCGGAGGTCGCGCAGGCGATCCAGTTGCAGATCGAGTACGCGCCCGCCCCGCCATTCGCCGCCGGCTCGCCGGAGACGGCGCCCGGATCGGTGCTGGAGGCGGTGCGCGCCCGGGGCGCCGCGATGCGCGCGCAGCGTGAGGCGATGGTGGACCGGATCGCCGCCCGTCTGTAGGCGGCCCGGCCGCCCGGGGTCTGAACCTACCGCACAGCCCATGCAACCAATGCTGAGCTCAAGGCATTACAGCCTTGAGCCTGTTCGCTCGTTGGTGCGCTACTTGGGTTTGCTGAGGGAAACGACCCGTCGATGGCCGTGAATCCGGGAACCTGGCCCCGCGGTGAGGACGAGATGGCCAGCCGCATCCGCGCCCTGGCCGCCGACGCAACACCCCTCGGGCCGATCGAGGGCTGGCCGCAAAGCCTCAAGGCGACGCTCGACCTCATGCTGCCGGCCGGGGCCCAGATCGTTCTCTTCTGGGGGCCGGACTACGTCGCCTTCTACAACGATGCCTACGCCCCCACGATCGGGGACAAGCACCCGCGCGCCCTGGGCCGCCCCGCCGTCGAGAACTGGACCGAACTGTGGGACGACCTCGAACCGCTGCTGCGGTCGGTGCGGACGTCCGGGCAGACGGTGCTCGCCAAGGATCGGCCCTTCTACATCGAGCGGCATGGCTACGGAGAGGAGGTGTTCTTCGACATCTCCTATTCCGCGGTCCGTGATGCGGACGGCGCGGTCGGCGGCGTGCTGTGCATCGTCAACGAGACCACCGAGCGCGTGGTGGCGGAGCGTGCGTTGCGCGAGAGCGAGGAACGGCTCCGCGCGGCCCTTCGCGCCGGGCGGATGGCGTACTGGAGCTGGAATGCCGCCGAGGATGCGCGGACGGCATCGGACAATCTGGAGGAGGTGTTCGGACTTCTGCCGGGCCAGCCGTGGCAGACCAGCCAGCACGGCTTCGCGCTGCTGCATCCCGACGATCTGGACAGGCATCGCGAGCTGATCCGCCGCTCCGTCGAGGCAGGGCAGGGCTGGCACAGCACCTTCCGCATCATCCGCCCGCGCGATCGCCAGATCGCCTGGCTGGAGGAGCGATCGGAACCCTCCCACGATCCGGTCACCGGGCAGCAGCGCATCACGGGGCTTGTCTGGGACATCACCGAACAGAGGGAAGCCGCCGAGCGGCAGAACGTGCTGCTCGCCGAATTGCAGCACCGCACGCGCAACCTTCTGGGCATCGTCCGCTCCCTCATCGACCGGACGATGGCGAGGTCCGCCTCCCTCGACGAATTCCGGGAACGCTTCCGCCCCCGGCTGGAGGCGCTTGCGCGCGTGAACGGACTTCTGTCGCGGCTGAACGACGGCGAGCGCATCACCTTCAGCGATCTGGTCCGCAGCGAGATCTCCGTCCACGGCGCCATCACCGGCGGCAGCGCGCTTGATGGGCAGGTCACCATGAACGGACCTGAGGACGTCAGGCTCCGCTCGTCGCACGTGCAGACGCTGGCCCTCGGCATACACGAGCTTGCGACGAACGCGCTGAAGTACGGCGCGCTGTCCCGGCAGGAGGGGCGGCTTTCCATTGTCTGGTACGTGGAGCCCGCCTCGGACGGGGAGCGGCGGCTGAAGGTGTTCTGGAGGGAGAGCGGGGTTCCCGTCCAGCTCGGCCCCGACCGCCGGCCCCAGCGCAGAGGCTACGGCACGGAACTTCTCGAACGGGCGTTGCCCTACCACCTCGACGCGACGACACATTACGCCATCACGCCGGAGGGCGTGCGCTGCACCATCACGCTGCCGATCTCGACGCGGCAGGAGGATGGCGCCGATGGCTGACACGCCCCTGTCCGGCCGGCGCGTCCTGATCGTCGAGGACGACTACTTTCTCGCCGAGGATCTGAAGGCCGAACTCGAAAGCAAGGGCGCGGAGGTCGTCGGCCCGGCGGGGCGGGTGAGCGATGCGCTTGCCCTGCTGGCCAATGCCGAACGCCTCGACGGAGCGGTGCTGGACGTCAACCTGGGCGGGGAGATGGCCTATCCCATCGCCGATGCATTGAGGGCGAAGGAGATCCCCTTCGTCTTCGTCACCGGATACGACGCCAGGTTCATTCCGGCCGCATATGCCGACGTGACGCGGTGCGAGAAGCCCGTGGATCCCGCAAGGGTCGCAAGCATCCTGTTCCCGCCGAAGCCCGGCCGCTGACCGGATTCGGGCCGGTGCGTTGACACATCCGATATATCAAATAGTCTGACGCGAACTTTCCTGCGGGAGGAAGCTTGCAGCGGTCGTTCCGGCGGTTCGGGCCTGTGGCGAGCCTGTTGCTGCTCGCGCCCTTCCTGCTGCTGACCCTGCTGGTTTTCATCCTGCCGCTGGGCGTGCTGCTGCGCGAAAGCCTGTTCGTGCCGGAATTCGGC
>JBBCJT010000207.1:0-6049 GCA_037190665.1 Rhodovastum atsumiense
GCCGTCTGGCGCGACATCGCGCGGCAGGAGCTGGATTTCGTCTTCCACTACGGCGACTACATCTACGAATACGCGCTGACGCCGAGCGGCGGGCGGGAGATGCCGCCCGCGCCCCTGTTCCTGCCGCTGCCCACCGCGAGCGGCGCCGAGATGCTGGCCGCGTACCGCAACCGCCACGCGCTCACCCGGCTCGACCCCGACCTGCGCGCCGCCCATGCCGCGCACGCCTTCGTCGTCTCCTTCGATGACCACGAGGTGCAGAACAACTGGTCGGCCGACACGCGCTGGACGGGCTCCGCCGACCGCCGCGCCGCCGCGCTCAAGGCGTGGTGGGAGCACATGCCGCTGCCGGAGACGATGCGCCCCGGGCCGGACGGCGCGCTCACCGCGCACCGGCGGCTGCGCTTCGGCACGCTCGCCGACCTCACGGTGCTGGACACGCGGCAGCACCGGGCGCGGCAGGCCTGCGCGGTGAGCTGGTCCGGCCGGCCGCCCTGCGAGGAACTGCTGCAGGATGCGGCGCATCCGCGCGTGCTGCTCGGCGCGGCGCAGGAGGCGTGGCTCGCCCGCGCGCTCGCCGCCCCGGCCGCGCGCTGGAGCGTGATCGCCCAGCAGGTGATGATGATGCCGTGGCGCATGCCGGACGGCGGCGTGAACACGGATATCTGGGACGGCTACCCGACCCAGCGGGCGCGGGTGCTGGAGGCGCTGGCGAACCGGCCGGAGCGGGAGCGCAACGCGCTGGTCCTGAGCGGCGACATCCACAGCGCCTACGCCGGCGAGGTCTGGCGGAACGCGGACGGGCCCGGCGCCGGGCGGCTGGCGGCGGAGTTCACCGGCACGTCCGTCACCAGCGGCCGCAACGGCCATGCGGGGCCCGCCGCGCAGAAGGCGCAGCCGGGCGGGCCGCTCAACCCGCACATCGCCTTCTCCGACAACCGGCGCGGCTGGCTGCGGGTGGACCTGCGCGAGGATCGGGCGGAGGCGCGATTCCGCGCCGCGCCGCGCGTGGACGTGGCCGATCCGGGCCTGAAGGAGATCGCCCGCTTCGCCGTGGAGGCGGGGCGGATGGCGCTGCTGCCGGGCGGATGCACGGGCGGCTGACAAACCGGCTCGCGATCCCTACATTAACTTTAAGTCATCAACGCCCGTCGGGAGAATTCGCCCATGCGCCGCCTTGCCTCGATCGCCGCCGTTGCGGCGACCGTGATGCTCGTCCTCGCGCCCGCCATCGCGGACGCCCGCGCCGGGCGCGGCTCGTCCATGGGCAGCCGCGGTGGCCGCACCTATCAGGCCCCGCCCCCCACCCGCACCGCGCCCACCCAGGCGCAGCCGGTGCAGCGTTCCGTGACCGATCCGGCCCGGACCACGCCCGCCGCGGGCGCGGCCGCGGCCGGCACGGCGGCGCGTCCCGGCATGTTCGGCGGCGGGTTCGGCGGGCTGCTGATGGGCGGGCTGCTGGGCGCGGGCCTGTTCGGCCTGCTCTCCGGCTCCGGCCTGTTCGCGGGCCTCGGCTCCTTCGCGGGCTTCCTCGGCTTCCTGCTGCAGATCGCGCTGATCGCGGGGGTCGTGATGCTGGCGCTACGGTTCTTCCGCGGCCGCGCCCAGCCCGCGCCGGCCACGGCGGGCGGCCCGACCGGCTATGCGCGCACCCCGGTGCCGGATGTCGGCGGCGGGGCGGGCCGTGGCGGCTCGGGCCTCGGCGGCGCCTTCGCCGCGTCCCGCACGCAGGAGACGTTCGCGCCGACGGAAGAGGATTTCCAGGCGTTCGAGGCCTCGCTGAAGGCGATCCAGACCGGCTGGTCGGCGGGCGATCCGGACCGGCTGCGCAGCCTGATGACGCCGGAGATGCTCGGCTATTTCGGCGAGCAGCACGACGACCTGCGCCGCCGCAGCCTGACCAACCGCATCGAGGACGTCACGCTGGAGCAGGGCGACCTTGCCGAGGCATGGCGGGAGAACGGCCGCGAATACGCCACCGTGGCGATGCGCTTCTCCGCCCGCGACTGGACCGAGGATGCGCAGGGCCAGGTCGTCGAAGGCGACCGCGACGCGCGCACCACGGCGACCGAGCTGTGGACCTTCGTCCGCCCGCGCGGCGGACGGTGGGAGCTGAGCGCCATCCAGCAGACGGGCGGCTGACCGCCCGCCTGCCCCATCCACAAGCTGCGGGGCCTGTGCCCCGCAGCCCCGGAGCCTCCTCCGTGCGGGGCGATACGCTCATACCGGCCAGCCTTCCCTGCGCGCGGATACCGTTCGCCTGCCGATGAAAAGGTCATCGGCAAGGCTCGACGGTATCAAAGCCGGAACAGGCCCAACCCCTCCGCGACCTCCTGCTTCGTCCGTTCCGTCACCGCCCGCGCCCGGGCTGTGCCGGCGCGCAGGACATCCATGACGAAATCCGTATCCCGGGCGAGCGCCGCGCGGCGCTCCCGGATCGGCGCGACGGTCGCCTGCAGGATGGCGGTCAGGCGGCGCTTCAGCATCGTGTCGCCGAGCCCGCCCCGCCGGTAGTGCGCCTTCAGCTCCGCGACCGCATCGGTGTCCGGGTCGAACGCGTCGAGATAGGTGAACACGACATTCCCCTCGACCCGTCCCGGATCGGCGGCGCGCAGATGGCCGGGATCGGTGTACATGCGCTGCACGGCGGCCTCGATCTCCGCGTCGCTGGCCGACAGGCGGATCGCATTGCCCTGCGACTTGCTCATCTTGGCCTTCCCGTCCACGCCCGGCAGACGCCCCGTCCGGGGAATGAGGGCTTCTGCGTTCGGCAGGAGACCCCGCCCGGCCTGCCGGTTCAGCCGGCGCACGAGTTCGTTCGTCTGCTCGATGATCGGCGCCTGATCCTCGCCCACGGGAACGAGCGTGGCCTTGAAGGCGGTGATGTCGGCCGCCTGCGCGACCGGGTAGCAGAGGAAGCCCGCCGGGATGTCGCGGCCGAACCGCCGCGCCTGGATCTCGTCCTTGATCGTCGGGTTGCGTTCGAGCCGGGCAACGGACACGAAGTTCATGTAGAGCACGGTCAGCTCCGCGAGCGCCGGCAGGGCGGACTGCACGCAGATCGTCGAAAGCGCCGGGTCGATCCCGACTGCCAGATAGTCGAGCGCGACCTCGATGACGTTGCGCCGCACCTTCTGCGGATCGTCGGCGTTGTCGGTCAGCGCCTGGCTGTCGGCGAGCAGGACATACTGCTCATGGCACCGCTGCAGCGCCACGCGGTTCCGCAGCGAACCGACATAGTGGCCGAGATGCAGGGGGCCGGTGGTCCGGTCGCCGGTCAGGATGACGGACCGGCCGGTGTCGTTCGAAAGCATGCGAGGACTCTCTGGGAGGGAGCCGCCGCCTGGACCGGATGAGGGATGACAAGACCTGGCCGCCAGGGACAGCGGCTCGGGTCAACAGGATATGACGCGCCGCGCTCAGGGAGCGCGCCACCAACGCTGCGCGAGGATCGCCGGCCGGTTCGTCATCGCCGGACTGTAGCAACCCGGCCCGACGCACCAAGGGATCGTTCGTCAGCCGACCGTTGCGTTTCTCGCAACGTTGCCCGTGGACGTTCACGGCAATCCTGCCCTAGCGTCCGCGACCTTGTCGCCCGCCGCAGCCGCCAACGCCGCGTTCCTCGCCTGCACCTTCGTCGCGTTTGCCGTCGGCATGGCCTACCTGCCGAAATGGCTGTCGGCGCAGGGGCTCGATCCGCAATTGCTGGGGCTTGCGCTCGCGCTCGGCGCGGCTGGCCGCCTCGTCGGCGGCATGCTCGCCGGCCGCATCGCGGATGCGCTGGGCGACCGCCGCCGGGTGCTGCGCTGGGCCTGCCTCGCGGCGAGCCTCACCGTCGCGCTGTATCTGCCCGCCGCCGGATTGCCGCTCGCGCTGGTCGCGATCTCCCTGCTGCACGGGCTGTGGTTCGGGCCGATCGGGCCGTTGTCCGAACTGGTCACGCTGCGCGCCGCGCGCCGGCATGGCTACGACTACGGCCGCGTGCGCGCCTGCGGGTCCACCGCCTTCCTGATCGCGGTGGTGGCCGCGGGCATGCTGGTGGACTGGGCCGGCATCGGCGTCGCGTCGTGGCTGCTGCTCGGCGCCTGCGTCGCGGCGGCGATCATGGCGCAGCGCCTGCCCGATGACGGGTTGAGCGGGGAGGTCCCGGCCTCTCCCGCCGCGGGCGGCTACCTCACCCTGCTGCAGCGGCCTGACCTGCGCGCACTGCTCGTGGTCTCGGGCCTGATCCAGGGCAGCCACGCGATGTACTACGGCTTCTCCACCGTCCACTGGACCGCGCACGGCCACGACGCCACGGTCGTCGGCCTGCTCTGGGCCTCGGGCGTGGGGTCGGAGGTGCTGCTGTTCCTCGCCGCGCGCGGCCTTGCCGAGAAGCTCGGCCCGGTCCGCCTCGCGCTGGCCGCCGCGGCGGCCGGGCTGGCACGCTGGGGCATCGCGGCGGAGACGGTATGGCTGCCGGCGCTGTTCGTCTCCTGCATGCTGCACGGGCTGACCTTCGGCGCGATGCATCTGGCCGCGATGCGCTTCCTGCAGGAACGCATGCCGCCCGGCCGCGCGGCGATGGGCCAGACGCTGCTCGCCGCGCTGGGATCTGGGCTGTGGCTGATGGCCGGCAGCCTGCTGTCCGGCCCGCTCTACGCCGCGTTCGGCGGGCGCGCCTTCTGGGCGATGGCGGCGATGTGCATGATCGCGGTTCCCTGCATCCTGTGGCTGTCGCGGCGGATGACGCCGCTGGAGGGCGCGCGATGAAATACCTGCTGGTGCTGATCGCCTTCCTGTTCTTCGGCGCGGCCGCGGGCGTGGTGATCGGCATTCCCGTCGGCGTCGTGGTCGTCGACCTGCTCGGCGTCTCCTGCTTCGAGGGCGCATGCGGCTACGCGGCGGTATTCGGCGGCGGCGGGCTGGGCCTGCTGGCCGGCGCGGCCGCCGGCTTCGCGCTGTTCCTGTGGTGGATGCGCCGCCGCACCGCCGCCCGTGCCAACCAGCCCGGCGCCTGACCCCGCATCGGGCCTTTGTTTCGCGCGCAACCACCACACATCACCTCGCGCGCAGACCGTTCGACCGAAAGGACCTCACCGCATGACGGCGCCGACCGCATCCTCGCTCCTGGCGGAACGCTATGGCCGCAACGACGCCCCCGCCGATGCCGGCGCGCCGAACCCGATGATCGCCGCACTGCTCGGCCATCGTTCGGTCCGTGCCTATGCGCCCGACCCGCTGCCGGCCGGCACGCTCGCCACGCTGATCGCCGCCGCGCAATCCGCGCCCACCTCCTCCAACCTGCAGGCCTGGAGCGTGGTGGCGGTGGAGGACGCGGCGCGGCGCGACCGGCTCGCCACGCTCGCCGCCAATCAGGATTTCATCCGGCAGGCGCCGCTGTTCCTGTGCTGGGTCGCGGACCTGTCGCGGCTGGAACGGCTCGGCCAGACACACGGCAAGCGGCTGGAAGGGTTGGACTACCTGGAGTGCTTCATGGTCGCGCTCGCCGATGCCTGCTTCGCGGCGCAGAACGCGCTGGTGGCGGCGGAATCGCTCGGCCTCGGCACCTGCTACGTCGGCGCGCTGCGCAACCGGCCGGATGCGGTGGCCGCCGAGCTGCGCCTGCCGCCGAACGCGACGGCGGTGTTCGGCCTGACCGTCGGCCGCCCGGCCCCGGACGTCGCCACCGCGATCAAGCCGCGCCTGCCGCAGACACTGGTGCTGCACCGGGACACCTACACGCCCGAGGCGGCGGAGGACGTGACCCGCTACGACGACACGCTCGCCGCGTTCAGCGAACGCGTGGGCCTCGGCCGCACCGCATGGACGCCGCGCATGCTCACCCGCGTCGGCTCGGCCGCGGGACTCAGCGGGCGGGACCGGATGCGGGCGGTGCTGACCGAACTGGGCTTCGGGCTGAAGTAAGCGGTGGGGCTTTGCCCCACGCCCCACGAGGGGCTTTGCCCCTCGACCCCACCAAGGGGCACGGCCCCTTGGATCCGCGTTTCTTCGGGAGGGCCTTCGGCCAAATCGGTCGTCTGACCCCATCCCCTCGATGATCATCGAG
>JBBCJT010000208.1:0-3982 GCA_037190665.1 Rhodovastum atsumiense
GGGAGCACGCCTACTACCTGAAATACCAGAACCGCCGCGCGGATTACCTGGCGGCGTGGTGGAACGTGGTGGACTGGGCGAAGGTTGCCGAACGCTACGAGGCGGCGAAGGCGGGCCGGCTGGAGATCTGAGCCGCGCGGCCTCCCTTCCTCCGTATCGGTGGAAACGGGAAAGTCTCCCTCTCCCGCTTGCGGGAGAGGGGACGTTACGCGACGGTTCTCGCCTTCAGCCGAAAGGCGACGCCGGCCCTTCTGCCTGAGTGTCTGGCACGCCTTCTCTCAAAGCTCCTGCCTGTGGGAATGGGTATATCCATCAGTGCCACGCTGAGGTGCCATCTCCGCGCCGACCCCTTCACCCCCCGGGGGAGAGAGACCTTGCGCGACGGTCCTTGCCTCAGCCGAAAGCAACGCGCGTCATCCCGGACGATGCGCCCGAGCGTCTCGCACTCAGTCTTTCCGCGAAACTCCCGCCTGCGGGAGAGACCTCAGCCGCGCGCCGCAGCGCCGGCCCGCCCGTTCAGGGCAGGTAGGTCGGCTTGAGGTAGGCGTCGTCCCAGCCGGACAGCTCCACCAGCGCACGGCGATCATGCAGCGTCAGCCGGCCGTCGCGCAGCGTGGCGAGCCCGTCGCGCCGCAGCTCGGCGAGCGCCCGGTTGGTGTGCTCCACCGTCAGCCCCACCGCGTCCGCGATATGGGCCTGCCGCAGCGGCAGCGCGCAGCCGTCCTGCTCCGCCATGCCCCGCTGCGTCAGCCGCGCATGCAGTTCCAGCAGCAGATGCGCCACTCGCGCCGAGGCGGCGCGGCGGCCCAGGCTTGCAAGCCGTTCGGCCAGCACGGCGCGGTCGCGGGAGATCACGCAGGCGAAGGAGAAGGCGAGCGTGGCCTCTCGCCGCATCAGCATTTCCATCCGGTGCTTGGGCAGCACGCAGAGCGCGACCTCGCTGATCGTCTCGACGCCGTGCGGCGTCTCCATCCGGCCGACCGCCTCGATGCCCAGCATGTCGCCGGGCAGGTGGAATTCCAGGATCTGCCGGCGGCCGTCGGCGGTGATGGCGTGGCTGAACGCCCAGCCGCTCTCGATGACGAAGAGCGCGTCCGCCTCTTCCCCGCCCTCGATCACCGACAGGCCGGGGCCGAGCACGCGGGTACCGGTGCGCACGCGCGTGACCTCGGCCAGCTCGCCCTGCGACAGCGGGCGACAGAGCGACCAGCGGCGCACGACGCAGGTCTCGCACCCATGCCCCGCCGATACGCGGGAAGATGCCGGAAGCCCCGCGACGGCTGGTTGCAGCCGGTCCATGACGGCCCCTCTTGCCACGTGCCTGCACAGGGCATCGCACGCCCTGCTGTCCCGTTCAAGCCTATGGAAGGGCGATCGTCGCTCCGCCGGCATGCACCACGCGGGTGGCGAGGTCGTAGCTCATCAGATCCTCGCCGATCAGCAGCGGTCCGGCCCAGTCGGCGCGCACCTCGGCGACCAGCGCGGCGCGGTCGAAGCGGGTGGGCACGAAGTGGTTGAGGATCAGGCAGCCGACATCCGCCTCCGCGGCGACGCGGCCGACCTCGGTTGATGTCGTGTGATACGATGCGACAGCGTCGCGGCCTTCGGCGGTGCGCACGCCGTCGACCACCGGCATCTCGCGGCGGATGAAAACCTCATGCAGCAGGCAGTCTGCGCCGCGTGCAGCCTCGATCAGCGGCGGCCAGACGATCGTATCGCCCGAAAGCACCAGCCGGCGCGATCCGTCCTCCACGACGAAGCCGAAGCACTCCGGGAACGGGTCGTGGTTCACGCGCACGGGCGTGACCGTCACGCCGCCGCCGCGCAGCGTCTGCCCTTCCGCGTATTCGACGACCTTCACGTCGAGCGCTTCCGCCGAGGGCCGCTTCTCGTGCGCCACGCGGCGGTCCAGCTCCTCCCGCCACAGCGCGAAAGATCGTTCCACAAACGCGATCGTTCCGGGTGGGCCGAACACGCGCTGCGGCCGGTCGCGCCCCTGCTGCCAGGAGGAGACGACGAGCTGGTGGAAGTCGATCACGTGGTCGGAATGCAGGTGCGTCAGGAACAGCGCGTCCAGCTCGCGCCCGTTCGATCCGGCCTGCACCAGCCGCTGGGTGACGCCCGAGCCGCAATCGAACAGCAGCGAGCGGCCGTTGGAACGAACGAGGCTCGCCGGCCCCATGCGCGCCGGGTCGACCTGCGGGCAGCCCGTGCCCAGAAGCGTGAGCAGCATGCGCCCGCTGATAGACGATGCCGCGGCGGCGGCAAGCCCGGCCCGTGCCGATGAACGGCCCCCCCGGCGGGGCGCGCTGCGATCAGTCGTCCGAGACGGTGTCCGCGTCCGTGCCGCCCAGTTCCGCCACCCGCGCCTCCAGCCGCGCCAGCACGGAGCGGAAGGTGGCCACGTCCTTGCGGGAGATCGCGGCGGTCAGGTCGGTGTTGAGGGCCTGCGCGCGCGGCATCACCCGGCCGTAGACGGTGCGGCCCTTGCGGGTGAAGGAGAGCAGCCAGGCGCGGCCGTCGGCGGGATCCGCGGCGCGGCGCAGCAGGTCGCGCTGCAGCAGTGACGCCACCGCGCGGCTGACCTTCACCTTGTCCATGGCGGTGCGCTCGGAGATCGCGGTCGCGCCGGTGGTGCCGAAGCGGCCGATGATCGCCATCACCCGCCATTCCGGGATCGTCAGTCCGAACTCCGCCAGATGCTGGTGGGCGAACAGCCGCAAGACCCGGTTGCTCGCCGCGGAGAGCACGTAGGGCAGGAAGCGATCCAGAACGAATTCAGCTTCGTCGCGTGGCGGAGGCGTCATAGGCAACGATGGGCCCTGCGGGCGCGAGGAAGCAAGATCACGGCTGCCACGAGCCGATCGCATGCCCGTCGGCCGGCGGCCTCCACGGCCCGGCCGGGGCGACACCGCCGCGCGGATATGTCTACGATCGGCGCAAATCAGGCGTGGGGAGAAGAAACGATGGCGCGGATCGGCTTCATCGGGCTCGGCAACATGGGCCTGCCGATGGCGGGCAACCTGATCGCCGCGGGGCATGCCGTCACCGGCTACGACATGAAGCCGGTGAAGCTCGACGGGCTGAAGCTCGCCGCCTCGGGGGCGGAGGCGGCGCGCGGCGCCGATTTCGTCATCACCATGCTGCCGGCCGGCGAGCACGTGCGCGCCGTGATGCTGGAGGACGGCGTGGCCGCGGCGGCGCCCGCCAACGCGGTGCTGATCGACTGCTCCACCATCGACGTCGCCACCGCCCGCGGCGTGGCCGCCGCGGTGGACCGGCCGATGCTCGACGCGCCGGTGTCCGGCGGCACGATGGGCGCCGCGCATGCGACGCTGACCTTCATGGTCGGCGGGCCGAAGGGCGCCTTCGCGCGCGCCGAGCCGGTCCTGCGCGCGATGGGCCGCACGGTCGTGCACTGCGGCGACGCCGGCGCGGGGCAGGCGGCGAAGATCTGCAACAACATGCTGCTCGGCATCTCGATGATCGGCGTGTGCGAGGCCTTCGCGCTGGCCGAGAAGCTCGGCCTGTCGCATCAGGCGCTGTACGACGTGGCGTCCAAATCCTCCGGCCAGTGTTGGTCGCTGACGACCTACTGCCCGGTCCCCGGCCCGGTGCCGGGATCGCCCGCCAACCGCGACTACGCGCCGGGCTTCGCGGGGGCGCTGATGCTGAAGGACCTGACGCTGAGCCAGATGGCCGCCGAGACGTCCGGTGCATCAACGCCGCTCGGCGCGGCGGCCACGGAACTCTACCGCCGCTTCGTCGAGGCCGGCGGCGGCGGAACGGACTTCTCCGGGATCATCCGCATGCTGCGCGAAGGGTGAAGCGCGGGGCGCTGCCCCGGGACCCCGGAAGGGGCTTTGCCCCTTCACCCCACCAGGGGGCACGGCCCCCTGGACCCGCGATTCCTTAAGAGGCTTTGATCAGCTCGGTCGTCTGACCCCACCCCCACAACAATCTGTTGTGGGGGTGGGGTCAG
>JBBCJT010000209.1:0-34394 GCA_037190665.1 Rhodovastum atsumiense
CTGCCCGTGATCAGCAAGCTCCTTGTTGAAGGCGGCCCGCCCGGTCGCAATCATGCCGCCAACGGAGACCAGGAACATCAGGGTCAGGACGAGCGTCAGGCCGTTGTCGCGCAGGATCCTCCTCATCACTCCCCCGCTATCCCCAGTGCTCCAGCACCTCGTCAGTGCTGGCTGCCTCGACCTGCTCGCTGAACCGCGTCAGGTACAGTTCCATCAGTGCGCTGTGGGTCTCGTCGGATGAACTGCAGAGAGCGTCCGTCACGAGGACGACCCGCAGGCCACGGTCGATGGCCCCGAGCAGCGTCGCGAGAACGCACAGATCGGTCTCTCCATCCGTGATGATCACTGTGTCGACCCCGGAATGCGCGATCAGCCGGTCGAGCCGGCCTTCCGTCCAGGGCGAATAGACGGCCTTGTCCACAACTCGTGCAGGCGGGACGAAGCGCTCCAGCGCCGGGACAAGCCTCACGGCGTCCGGGCCGATCTGGTCGAGCTTGACGCACGCCCATCGGCGATAGAAGCGCGCCCAGGTTCCCTTGCCTTCGCCTGCGCGTGCCGCCGGTACGAACCGGGTGAAGACGGTTTGGCGCGGGTGCAGGGCGCACAGCGCCTCCATCGCGGGCAAGACTCTCGTGAGCCAGGGGACATTCCACGGATAGCCGGTTCCGAACAGCCGCTGCATGTCGACGCAAAGGTGTACGCAGCTTTCGCCGAGCGGTCCGTGGACGAGGCCTTGCGCGGCCATTCATGGGCTCCTCAGGGTTGACCGCCCCCTCACCTGCCCAAGGCCTCAGCTTCTGACGTGTCCTCAAGTGCCGACGGTTGGGGCTCTATCATCGAGGAATGCGAGGCGCTCACCGGGGGGAGGGTATCGCCCGCTCCATGCTCGGCACGCGGTCACACCTTTGGGGTCACGACCTGCGGAGACGTTGTCCGAACGATGTTTCATGACAGTCTCTCGAGAGCATCGAAGTACTCATCCTCGTGCACGCGCCTTCGTGGGACACGACGACTCCCGTCGCGGCATGTTGAGGAACGTCAATGAGGAGCCAAAGTTTCGATTGAACCGGAGGCACGCTTGGGGCTGTACGAGATGGATGCCGCCCGGCTTTGGGATCAAGTGAACGCAGATTCCGCATGCTCGCTCTCCGAGCCGCCCAAGATTGCACGCCCATCGGCCAGAACTCTTGCAAGGAAGTCGACCAAGGCCCGAACACGCGCCACCCCACGCTGCTCCCTCCGCGTGACCACGAAGAGCCCGGCCACCGGCGCCCTGTGAGGTGTCCGCACACGGCGGAGGGCCGGTTCCATATCGCCGAGGTAGCAAGGCAGCGCAGAAACACCAAGGCCCGCCCGTGCCGCCGCGAGCAGCGCCGTTGTCGTGTTCGCGCGCAGGACGGGCCGTGCGCTCCCGAAAAGATCCCGGATCCATCGATCCTCGGGAAACGACGTGAAATTGTCGTCGAACGCCACGTACCGAATGCGCGATGCCACACCGCGTTCCAGCGCCCGGGTCGCCGCCGCCGCAAGCTTCGGCAAGCCATACAGCGCGAAGCCGCAATCGCAGACACGTCGGATGTCCAGCCGATCCGCCAGCGGCGAACTGATCCTGATCCCGACATCGGCCTCGCCACGCAGCATGGCCGAGAAGTCCAGGTCGGTATGCAGCGCCACCTGTATCTTCGGATGCGAACGAAGGAACTCACCAAGGCGCGGGATAAGGACGTTGGTCGCCAGACCGGGTGGCGCGGCGAGCCGAACCGAACCTGCGAGGGTTGTGTCGGCCGCTCGCGCCGAACGCGTAAGCGCCACGATATCGGATCGGATGCGCAGAGCCCGGGCCAGCACCTCCTCCCCCGCCATGGTCCGGACAAGAATGCCCTTCTGACGACGGAAGAGCTTCGCCCCGAGCACCCGCTCCGCCCCGTCCAGCCGACGCAGAACGGTGGTGTGGCTCAGCGCCAGCGCACGCGCGGCGCCCAGCAGCGTCCCCGCCTCGTCCACGGCCATCAGGATACGAAGGTCGTCCCAGTCGAATTGCCTGGGATCCGTGCTGTGCGCTGCCATGCGGTGGGTCTCCCATCCATCATGGATTGTGCACCAATGCACACACGCTGAACATTCTTGGCAATTGCCGCCCCGAAAGAAGCGGACACATGCTCCCGCCTATCGGTCCAGGACGGCTTCGTCGCCGACACAGGCGAGCCGCGAAAAAGGGAGAAGGAAGAAAATGCGCAAGAGCATCGCGCTGGCGGCTTTCGCACTCTCCTTGGCTGCGAGCAGTGCATCGGCGGAACCCAAGGGTGAACTCCGCGTCGTCGTCGCCAATTTCGGTCGGGAGCTTCTCGACCCGGCCCTGACGACGACCCAAGATCTTCAGTACGCAGGCCATGTCCACGATCCCCTGATCGCCGGCGATGAACGGGGGCAATTGTCCAGCGCCCGCGGCCTCGCGGAATCGTGGACCATGTCGGATGATGCGCGGGCGCTCACGCTGCGGCTGCGCCAGGGCGTGATCTGGCACGACGGGCGGCCGCTGACGGCGGACGACGTGGTCTTCTCTCTGGGCGAGCGTCTGGTGGCGCAGGACGCGACCTGCACCTTCTGCCGCTTCCTCCGCACCGGTGTCGAAGCGGTGGAGGCGGCCGATGCGCATACCGTGAGGATCCGTCTGCGGACGGCGGATCCGACCTTTCCAAGCCTGCTCAGTTCCCGCGACGGCGACATCCGCGTCCTCGCGCGGCACAACTATCGCCGCACCGACGCAGGCTACGAGCTGGTGGGCGATCCGATCGGCACCGGGCCGTGGCGCTTCCAGAGCTTCGAGCGCGGCGTGGAGCTGCGGCTGACGGCGAACGAGCGCTACTGGGATTCGGAGCGGATACCCCAGTTCGCCACCATGCGGGTCCTGCCCCGCGCCCAGGCGAGCACGCGGCTGGCCATGGTCCGCTCCGGCGAAGCCGACATGGCTTTCATCGACCCGCGCCAGTCCACGGATGCGAAGCGCGCCGGGCTGCGCCTGCTGATGCTGGATGGCGCGAGCATCAACCTCATCTCGTTCATGGGCTGCTGGCAGCCGGCCATGCTGTGCCACAAGCAGGAACTGCGCGAGGCCGTCGCCCACGCCATCGACGTCAACACGATCGTCACGCGGTACTACCCCGAAGGCAGCGGACGCCGCGTGGCGAGTTCGGTCTGGACCGAACCCGCGCTCGGCTTCGACCTGGAGCTGCGCCCCTACACCTATGACCCCCGGCGCGCCCGGGAGCTGCTGCAGGCGATCGGATATGACGGGCGGCCGGTGAAGATCTGGGTCGTGCCGACGAACTCAAACCCGGAAGCGCCCGAGATCATGCAGCTCGTCGAGGGCTACCTGCGCGCCGCGGGGTTCCGGACCGAGGCGACGCCGATGGAGTTCGGCGCGTTCCGCCCACGCTACGCGAACGACCCGCAGAATTTCGAGCCCCAGTACGCCGCGCATCTCTACATCGACTCCCCCGCCGCGCGGCCGACGGTGATCCCCAACCTGGCGGTGTCCTTCATCAGCCGGCAGGCGGGCGGCATCATCCAGGCCTACTGGAACCCGACCCAGATGGATGCCGACTTCGCGAAGCTGCGGTCGATGTCGAACCTCGATGAGCTCGATCGTGGCCTGCGGGAGGTGAACCGTCGCACCTACGCGGAGTATGCGTTCGTGCCGATCGGTGCGCGTGCCGTGGTGGCGGCTGTCGGCCCTCGGATCGCCGGCTGGAGCCCCGGCAATTTCGGGATCAGCTGGAACCTCGAGACCGTGACCCGCGCGGACTGATCGACGTGACGTCACAGGAGGAGTCGAAGGATAGCGGGACGACCCTGGTACGCGCGGGTCAGGTCATCCTGGGTGTCGATGACCGCGGCGAGGCGGAGGTGATCGAGGACGGGGCCGTGCTGATACGATCCGGCACGATCCGCGAGGTCGGTACCTACCGCGACCTCGCGTCCCGCCATCGCGTCGAGACGACACTCGGCTCCGCGCACCACGTCGTCTGCCCCGGCTTCGTCAACGCCCACCACCACGTCGGCCTGACTCCACTGCAACTCGGCTCGCCGGATCTGCCGCTCGAACTGTGGATCGTCCGCCGCCTCGCCTCCCGGCAGGTGGATCCCTATCTGGACACGCTCTACTCGGCCTTCGAACTCCTCGGCTCCGGCGTCACCACGGTCCAGCATCTCCACGGCCGCACGCCGCGGCCGGTGGAACGCATCGTCGAGGTCGCGGGACAGGTGATCCGCGCCTACGAAGACATCGGCATGCGGGTGTCCTACTCCTATGGGCTCCGCGACCAGAACCGCCTCGTCTACGAGGACGATGCCGCCTTCCTCAGGCGGCTGCCGCCCGAACTCGCGGGTCCAACGGGTGAACTTCTGGCGGAACAGACGCTCGACGTCGGCGAATCCCTGGCGGTGTTCGAGGAGCTTCACCGGCTTCACGGCGACAAGGACCGCGTCGCCATCCAGCTCGCCCCGGTGAACCTGCACTGGTGCTCCGACACCGCGATCGAGCGAACCGCCGAGACCGCCCGCCGCTACGGCGTGCCCATGCACATGCACCTGCTGGAGACGGCGCTGCAGAAGCAGTACGCCCATCGCCGGACCGGCGGATCGCCCGTGGCGCACCTGCACCGACTCGGCGTTCTCGGTCCGGACATGACGCTAGGCCACGGAGTCTGGCTGACCCAGCCCGATATCGAACTGCTGGCATCGACCGGAACCTGCCTCTGCCACAACTGCAGCTCCAACCTGCGGCTGCGCAGTGGCATCGCGCCGATCAACGAGTGCCGGCGCCACGGCATCCGGATCGCGCTGGGGATCGACGAGGCCGGCATCAACGACGATCGCGACATGCTGCAGGAAATGCGCATGGCGCTCCGCCTTCACCGCGAACCCGGCCTCGTGGAGGCGGAGGTGCCTTCGCCTGCGGAGGTGTTCCGCATGGCGAGCGAGAACGGCGCGATGACAACCCCGTTCGGCAGGCGGATAGGCCGCCTCGATCCCGGGCGCGCCGCGGACATGATCGTCTTCGACTGGCGCGGCATCTCGGCGCCGTTCCTCAGCGACGACATTCCCGTCACGGACGCGCTGGTCCAGCGGGCCCGCCCCTCCGACATCCATGCGGTGCTGGTCGGGGGCGAGGTCGTGCTCGAAGAAGGGCGTTTCCTGCGGGTCGACCGCGACGCGGCGATGACCGAACTCGCCCGGCAGATGCGCGCCGCCCCGAATGACATCGAGACCCGCAATCGCGCGCTCGGCCTCTCCCTGCTGGCCGAAGCCCGGCGCTTCTATGACGGCTATCTCGACGGCGAGCGAAGGACGCCGTTCTATCGCTCGAACTCAACAAGCTGAGGCACCGCCATGGTGTCCGCGATCGCATCGCGACTGCTTCAGGCATTCCTGACGCTTCTGCTGACAAGCGTGGTCGTGTTCGTCCTGGCGCGAACCTCTGGCAACCCCGTCGACCTCGTGCTGCCGGCGGAGGCGACGCCGGCAGAACGTCAGGCCTTCATCGAGCGCAACGGCTTCGACCGCCCCCTTCCCGTCCAGTACGCCGTATTCATCACCGGCGCACTGCAGGGCGACTTCGGGATCTCGATCCGGACCCGGCAGCCGGCTGTCGATCTCGTCATGCAGCGCCTGCCGAGAACATTGGCCCTCGCCACCGTCGGCCTGCTGGTTGCGCTCGCCATCAGCGTGCCTGTCGGGGTGATGGCGGCGGCCTATCGCGGCTCGGGGTGGGATCGGTTCGGGCAGAGCTTCGCGCTTCTCGGCCAGTCGGTTCCGGCGTTCTGGCTGGGGATCATCCTCATCCTGGTGTTCTCCATCCATCTCAAATGGCTGCCATCGTCGGGGGTCGGCGGGTGGCGGAACTACGTGCTGCCGGCGATCGTGCTCGGCTGGAGCATCAGCGCCGGCATCGTGCGGCTGCTCCGTTCCAGCATGCTCGACGTGCTCGGAACGGAGTTCGTCAAGCTGGCACGGGCCAAGGGCCTGTCCGAACGACGCGTGGTCTGGAAGCACGCGTTGCGCAACGCGCTCATCCCCGTCGTCACCTTCATCGGCTTCATGTACGGGGTGATCATCGCTTCGGCGGTCGTGGTCGAAGTCGTGTTCGGATGGCCGGGGCTGGGCTACCTCGCGTACGAGTCCACCCTCTGGCGCGACTTCCCCGTGCTGCAGTGCGCCGTGCTGGTCTATACGGCGATCATCGTCGGCATCAATCTTCTGGTCGACGCCTGTTACGGCCTCATTGACCCGCGGGTGCGGGTGTGAGCGCGGCGACCGGTGCGCTAGCACCGGCGAGCCGGCGTCATCTGCCATGGGTGGCGCTGATCATCGTCGCCGCCTCGGTCCTGATCGCGGTGACGGCGGGTCTGATCGCGCCGCATGATCCCGAGGCGATCGATCCGATCAACGCCGAGCTGCCGCCCGTCTTCCTCGACGGCGGCGCATGGACCTATCCGCTGGGGACCGACCGGCTGGGGCGCGACGTGCTCAGCCGGATCCTGTTCGGTGCGCGCCTGTCCCTCGGCGTCGCGGCGGTTGCGCTGCTGATCGGCGGGCTGGTCGGGACGGCCCTCGGCGTGATCGCCGGGTATCGGGGCGGGTGGGTCGATGCGCTCATCATGCGGCTGGCCGACACTTTTCTTGCCTTTCCGAGCGTCCTCATCGCGCTGGTCCTGGCTGTCACCGTCGGCCCCAGCTTCTGGGTCGTCGCGCTCGTCCTCGGACTGGTGCTCTGGGCACGGTTCGCACGTCTGGTGCGCGGCGAGGTACTGGCCTGGAAGGTGCGCGACTTCATCGCGCTGGCTCGCGTGGCGGGCGCGCGCGGTCCCTACATCGCGATCCATCATCTGCTGCCGAACGTGGTGAACAGCCTCGTCGTCCTCTGCACCCTTCAGGTCGGATGGGCGATCGTGGTGGAGGCATCCCTCACGTTCCTCGGCGCCGGCATTCCGCCACCCGCGCCGACCTGGGGCGGGATGGTGGCCGAGGGTCTGGACTTCATCGAGACTGCCTGGTGGATCTCGGTCATGCCCGGCGTGGCCATCCTCCTCGTCGTCTTCGCGTTCAACGTCGTCGGCGACTGGCTGCGCGATCGCCTCGATCCGCAGTTGCGTGCGGTGTGATCCGATGACGGATGCGCCGCTGCTCGAAGTCAGGGACCTGACCGTCGATGTTATCGGCGAACGCGGCGTGGGCCGTGCGGTAGACGGCATCAGCTTCGCCGTGAACCGGAGCGAGGCGGTCGGGCTGATCGGCGAATCCGGGTCAGGCAAGTCCCTCACCTGCCTTTCGCTCATGAGACTCAATCAGGCACCCGGGACGGCCATCACCGGGGGCGTGATCGAGTTCGACGGGCAAGATCTCCTGCGCCTGGATGCCGATGCCATGCGCGCCTATCGGGGGCGGCGCATCGCCATGGTCCTCCAGGACCCCATGGCCGCCCTCAACCCGGTCCTATCCGTCCGGGATCAGATCGGGGAAGTGCTCGCGTTGCACCGCGGCGTGCGCGGGGCGGCGCAGGAGCCTATCGCGCTGGACCTGCTGCAGCTTCTCCGCGTGCCGGATCCGCCGCGGGTACTTCGGAGTTATCCCCATCAGCTCAGCGGCGGGATGCGCCAGCGTGTTGTCAGTGCGATCGCGCTGGCCGGCGGCCCCGATCTGCTGATCGCGGATGAGCCGACGACGGCGCTCGATGTCACGGTTCAGGCTGCCTATCTCCGGCTCCTGCGGCATCTTCAGCAGGAGAAGGGTCTCGCCATCCTGTTCGTGACCCATGACCTCGGCGCGATCGCACGGATCTGCGATCGGGTCGCGGTGATGTATGGCGGGCGCATCGTCGAGGTGACCGACGTCGCGACGATATTCCGGGCGCCGCAGCATCCGTACACGCAGGCGCTGCTCCGCTCGCTGCCCGATGTCGACCGCCGGCCCGAGAGGTTGGAGCCGATACCGGGTCAGCCCCCTTCGGTCTTAGCGCCGCGTGTCGGGTGCCCCTTCGCCCCGCGCTGCGGAGAGGCGACCGACCTCTGCCGGACCGAAGCGCCGCCCGAGACCCTGCTGGCTGCCGAGCACACCGTGCGGTGCTGGGCGAGGCAGGCGACATGAGCACTCCGCAAGCACCGATCATCGAAGCAAAGGGGCTGGTGAAGATCTTCGCCAGGCGCCGTGCGTCGATCTTCGCACCTACCCCTCCGCCACTTCGCGCCGTCGATGACGTGTCGTTCGCGCTGCCCCCCGGGCGCACGCTCGCGGTCGTGGGCGAGTCGGGATGCGGCAAGAGCACGACTGCCCGGATGCTGCTGTTGCTGGAGCGGCCGGATGGCGGCGAGTTGCGGTTCGACGGGATCGACATGCTGCGCGCGGACGCTCCGACCCTCCGGCGCTACCGAAGCTCGGTCCAGGCCGTGTTCCAAGATCCGTGGAGCTCGCTCAATCCTCGCATGCGCATCGGACGGATCATCGCGGAACCGCTGCGGCTCAACACGAAGCTCGATGAGGCTGGAATCGCTGCGAAGGTCGCGACGGCGCTCGATGAGGTCGGCCTCGACCCGGCTTCCGCCCGGAACTTCCCCCACGAGTTCAGCGGTGGACAGCGGCAGCGCATCGCCATCGCGCGGGCGATCGTTCTGCGGCCGCGCGTGGTAGTTCTGGATGAACCCGTTTCCGCGCTCGATGTCTCGGTGCGGCTACAGATCATCAATCTCCTGATCGAAGCCCAGCGCCGGCTGGACATGAGCTACCTGCTGATCTCCCACGATCTGGCCACCGTGCGCTATCAGGCGGATGACGTCGCGGTCATGTATCGCGGGCGGATCGTGGAGCGTGGCGCGGCGGAGGCCGTCTTCTCGTCGCCTCTCCATCCGTACACGCAGGCGCTGCTGGCGGCAGCGCGCTTCGTCCGGCCCGAGGATCGGGATGCCGATACCGAACCCGTATCCCCCGAACCCACCGGCGAGGCCGAACACGGATGCCGCTTTGCGGGGCGGTGCCCGGCCGTGCATTCCATCTGCCGGCAGATCGAGCCCGATCTGGAGGCACCGCTTCCCGGCCACGCCGTCGCGTGCCATCTGCATGCGCGGACGCGGAGTTCGCCATGCGCCTGACCGCACAGCCTCTCTCCCCATCCGAATTCGAGCCGTTTGGCGAGGTCCTCATCGCGCCCAAAGCGCCCGGCCGACACCGGATCGATCGGGCGCTCGAGTGCCGCTCGTCGACCGCAAGTCCCAGCCTGTCCTTCACCCGCAAGCTGCCGACCTCGCTTCCCATGACCTCCCGGACGATGGAGCGCCATCCGCATTCGTCGCAGAGTTTCATCCCGATGGAGGCCGGGCGATGGCTGATCGTAGTCGCCCCGGGGGACGCGGACGACCGGCCCGCCATGTCACTGGCGAGAGCCTTTGTCGCAAACCCGGACCAGGGCGTGACGTTCCGGCGCGGGGTCTGGCATCACCTCTTCACGGTTCTCGATCGGCCAGCCAGCTTTGCAGTGTTCATGTGGAAGGACGCAACGCCGGCCGACGACGAGTTCGTCGATGTCCCGCCGTTCGAGGTCTTCCTGTCCTGAGTGGAGACGACCATGCCCTACGAAGTGAAGCGCGATTTTGTCGGCTATGGCGCAAACCCTCCCGATCCTCAGTGGCCATCTGGCGCGAAGGTCGCCGTCAATTTCGTGATGAACTACGAGGAAGGTTCCGAACCATCCTTCGAACTGGGCGACGAGCGGACCGAAGCCGGGCTGACAGAGGCGTTGGGTGGAGGCCAGGTCAGGAACGGGCGGGACCTCGCTGCCGAAAGCATGTTCGAGTACGGCAGCCGCGTCGGCGTGTGGCGACTGCTGCGCCTGTTCCAGGAACGCGGCCTGCCCATGACCGTGTTCGGCTGTGCCCTGGCGCTGGAGCGCAACCCCGAGGCGGCCGCCGCCATTCGCGCCGCCGGCTATGACGTCTGCTCCCATGGCTGGCGATGGGTGAAGCACTTCGAGCTGACCGAAGAGCAGGAGCGCGAGCACATCGCGAAGGCAGTCGTCAGCCTCGAGAAGAGCATCGGCCACCGTCCGGATGGATGGTACTGCCGCTATGGGCCATCAGTGAACACGCGCCGGCTGATCGTGGAGCACGGGGGCTTCCTCTACGACAGCGACTATTACGGCGAGGAATTGCCCTTCTGGGTGAAGGTCGACGGTAAGGGACACCTCGTGGTCCCGTACTCGCTCGTGAACAACGACGGCAAGTATGCCGGCTGGATGGGAACCTCGGACGAATGGTTCTCATTCGTTCGAGATGCATTCGACATGCTGTACGAGGAAGGGCGCAAGGGTCGCCCGAAGATGATGTCGGTTGGCCTTCATATGCGATTGATCGGTCACCCGGCACGGGCCACCGGCCTCGCTCGGCTGCTGGATCATATCAGCAGTCGGCCGGACGTGTGGATCACGCGCCGGATCGACATAGCTCGCCACTGGCTTGCGGTGCATCCGTACTCTGGCGGGGCGTAACTCGCGAGGGATGGGGTTGGGGATCGGGGTGTCGCATCTCTGCTACCCGCAGGATATCCCGGCCGAGATGGTGGCGAGATACCGCGCCGCGCGTCGCATGTGACGTCCGGTCGCACGCGGATGTAGCGCCACACGGGACGCCCTACCCCCGCCCCACCGACATCGCCTGTGCTGCACTCACAAGGAGCGGCGCTCCGCTTCCTCCGCGGAGCATCTCAGCTTCGAGACGCAGATTCTGATCACCGCCGTGGGCGTGCCGTTCGCATCCATCACCGCGGTCGCCAGCGAGATATCGCCCGCGAAGATCTCCTCGAAGGCGTGCGCGTAACCGCAACGCGCGCTCAGGTCCAGCTTCTCCAGAAGCGCGGGCAGTTGCCATGTCGTTGCCGGCGTCAGCGGCCGCCGGTCGGATCGTTCCAAAATGGCGCGCACTTCATCCCGGGGGCAGCCGCGCCAGGATCGCAAGCCCCGGGGATGAGCAATAGGCCGGCAGCGGCGTGCCGACGATCACGTTCGTGCTAAGCATGTGCCGGCTCATGAACCGCAGCACGTAGACGACCTCGGTGCCGTCGAGGACCGAGAGGCTGATCGCTTCGTCCGCCTCCTGGCTCAGATGCTGCAGGTACGGCAGGGCCCGCTACAGCAGGGGGTTGCTGCGGGTGTAGTGGTGCCCGAGATCGAGTGTGCGGGTGGTGAGCGCGTAACGTCGCGTCTCGGGATCCTTCGACAGGTGGCCGAGCCGCTCGAGCGTGTGCGCAAACCTCTGTGCTGCACTCTTGTCGAGGTCTGCCGCGCCTGCGAGCTGCGTGAGGCTCATGTCGGGCGACCCGCGTCGAAAGCCGACAGCACGCGGAACGCCTTCTCGATCGACCGGACAAAAAGCGCCTCCTGGCATCCCCCCGCGCCGCCCTCCTGTGCCTGCTTCGCCATGCGCAGCCCCTCTTGCATCTCGCACCTGCGGCATGCGGCCTCGGCAACGCGCTGACGATGCCCCTTGACATTTCAGGACACCAACGAACAATAATGCAATCTTTAGTATTGCAATACAATACTATACGGCCGGACGGCGAACGCCCAACCAAACGGAACCTTGATGTCCCCTTTCATCCTGACCCGCACGGACGGCGCCGTCGGCGTGATCACGCTGAACCGCCCCGAGGTATTGAACGCCTGGCACCGCCCCATGCGGGACGCCCTTCTCGCCGCGCTGGACGCGATGGAGAACGATCCCGCGATCGGCGCCATCATCGTCACCGGCGCGGGCGAACGCGCCTTCAGCGCCGGGCAGGACCTGAACGAAAGCAAGTCCTTCGACGCCGCACGGGCCGGGGACTGGATCGACGAATGGGACCGGCTCTACGACCGGCTCCGCTCGCTTTCGAAGCCGCTGATCATGGCTCTGAACGGGCTGGCGGCCGGCTCGGCCTTCCAGGTTGCGCTTCTGGGCGACCTGCGCATCGGCCATCCCGGCATCACCATGGGCCAGCCGGAGATCAACTCCGGCATCGCCAGCGTCACCGGCCCGTGGATCATGTACGAGATGCTCGGCATCGCGCGGACCACGGATCTCGCGCTCACGGGCCGCATGATGTCCGCCGAGGAAGCCTTCTCCCTCGGCCTGCTCAGCCGGCTGGTGCCGCGCGATCAGGTGATGCCGGAGGCGCTGAAGCTTGCACGCGAACTGGCAGAGAAGCCGTCCACCGCGATGCGGCTGACCAAGTCCTGGCTGCGCGAGATGACCGAGCCGGCCTTCCGCACCTGCATCGCCGCCGCGGCCCGCATCCACCGCGAGGCCTACGGCACCGGCGAGCCGGGGCGGATGATGGAACGCTTCCTCGACACCCGCGCCACACGGCGGGCCGGCAGCAGCGGCTGAGCATGCAGTCGTTGCCGGCTCACCGCGGAGATCGCCCTCGCCCGCGCTGCACCCGGACGGTGCCGGCATGAGGCATGTCGAACTCCGCGACGAGGTCCTTCTCGAACGCCGCAACGACGGCGTCGCCGTCGTCACCATCAACCGCCCGGCCAAGCGCAACGCCTGCAACCAGGCCACCTGGCGCGGGATCGGCCGGGCCTTCCGCACGTTGGCGGAGGACAGCGATGTCCGGCTCGGCATCCTGACCGGCGCCGGCGGGCATTTCTGCGCCGGTGACGACGTGCTCGACTACGCCGCGGTGCGCAACCACCCCGTGGACGGCGAGGCGTATCGCGCCGACATCCGCGAGAGCTACGCCGCCATCATGGCTGCGCCTTTCCCGGTGATCGCTGCGATCTCCGGCTACTGCGTCGGCGGCGCGGTCAGCCTGTGCTTCTCCTGCGATTTCCGCGTCGCCACGGCGGACGCGAAGTTCGGCATCCCCCCCGGCCGGCTCGGCCAGGTCTACCCCGCCGAGCAATGCCAGCGCCTCGCCGCGCTGGTGGGCCTGACGGAAGCGCGCCGCCTGCTCTTCACCGCCGAACAGTTCGATGCCGCCCACGCGCAGCACATCGGCCTGCTCGACATGGTGACCGAGGACGACCCCGTCGCCGAGGCGATCCGCTTCGCCGAGCCGATGCAGAATTCCGCCCCTCTCTCCATCGCGGGCACCAAGCTGATCTTCAACGCCATCGCCGCCGGGCGCGTGGATCAGCAGGGGGAGGCGATCGCCGCCGCCATCCGCCGCGCGGACGAAAGCGAGGACATCATCGAAGGCGCCCGCGCCTTCGCGGAGCGCCGACGCCCGCGCTTCCAAGGACGCTGACCCCACCGCACGACCGCCAAGGAGCCCGCCGCCCCATGGTCCACATGGACCCCGTTCCCGATACCACCATCCGCGAGATCCTCGACCGGCGCGCCCGGGAAACGCCCGACTTCGTCTATGTCCGCTTCCACGATCGGGCCTGGACCATCGCGGAGGTGAACGACCAGGCGAACCGGATCGCCAACGCGCTGCTCGCGCGCGGGTTAAAGCCCGGCGACCGCGTGGCGCTGATGCTGCCGAGCCATCCCGATCACATCATCGCCATCCTCGCGCTCGCCAAGGTCGGATTGGTGCGGGTGCCGGTGAACGTGTCCCTGAAGGGCGCGGCGCTCGACTATACCTTCGAGGCGTTCGAGCCGCATCTGCTGATCGCCGACGCCGCATACGAGGAGGCGCTGCGCCCGATCCTCACGCAGCGCGGCTTCTCCGCCATCGCCTGGCGCGACGGCGGCCCGGCCGACGGCCTCACCTACGAGAGCCTGACCACGCACGCGGACAACGCGCCGCCGCCGGTCGCACCGAAGGTAGACGACATCGTCGCGCTGACGCCGAGCTCCGGCACCACCGGCGCGCCCAAGGGCGTGCTGAAGTCCGACCGCACCATGCGTGCCGGGCCCATGGCGATCCTGAAGCTCACCGGCGTGCAGCCCGGCAGCACCTTCCTGCTGTGGGAGGCGCTGCATCACGGCGCCGGCGTGGCGGTGACGCTCGCCGCGCTGATCCAGGGCGTCACGCTTGCCATGGTGGATCGCTTCAGCGCCTCCCGCTTCTGGAGCGAGGCGAAACGCTGCGGCGCCAACCACGTCCACTATCTCGGCAGCGTGCTGCCGATGCTGCTGAAGCAGCCGCCCTCGCCCGAGGACCGCACCCACGGTGTCAGCATCGCCTGGGGGGGCGGATGCCCCGCGAACATCTGGGACGCCATTGCGGAGCGTTTCGGCGTCGAGATCCGCGAAGGCTACGGCCTGTCGGAGCTTGTCACCTTCGTCACCGAAAATATCGGCGGCCCGTCCGGCTCCGTTGGCAAACCGCTGTCCTGGTACGAGATCCGCCTGACCGATGACGAGGGACGCGAGGTGCCGGTCGGCGAGGTGGGCGAGATGACGTTCCGCGCCACCACACCCGGCCTCGGCTTCCTCGGTTACTTCCGCAACGAGAAGGCATCGCAGGAGTCGATGCGCGGCGAGTGGTTCCGCAGTGGCGACCTCGCCCGCGCCGATGCCGAGGGCTACCTCTACTACGCCGGGCGCAAGAAGGAGACGATCCGCCGGCGCGGCATCAACATCTCCGCCTGGGAGGTTGAGCGCGTCATCAACGAGCACGAGGCGGTCGCCGAGTGCGCGCTGATCCCGGTGCCGAGCGAACTCGGCGAGGATGAGCTGAAGATCATCATCCGCCTCGCTCCCGACGCGACGCTCGAGCCCGCCGCGCTGATCGCCTGGAGCGAGGATCACCTGCCGCGCTTCCAGGTGCCGCGCTTCGTCTCCTTCATCGAGGAATTCCCCAAGACCCCGACGCAGCGCATCCGCAAGGCCGAACTGCCGCGCACCGCCGCGGATGCGTGGGACCGCGAGGCGGCCGGTCTAAGCAAGGCAAGCGCCTGACATGCGCGACGAGGAAGGATCCGCTATGCCGAACATCACCCGCCGAGCGGCGCTGTGCCTCGCCACAGCGGCCGCCGCCATGCCGCACCAGGGCTTCGCGCAGGCCTATCCCGACCGGCCCGTGAAACTGGTCGTCGCCTACGCGGCCGGCGGCGCGGTGGATCTGGTCGGGCGGCTGGTCGCGCAGTCACTCGGCACGCGGCTGGGCCAGCCCGTGGTGGTGGACAACCGCGCCGGCTTCGCGGGAAACATCGGCGCGGAGTTCGTCGCCCGGTCGGCGGCTGATGGTTACACGCTGCTGATGGCGCCGATCACCACCTACGCCATGAGCACGGCGCTGCATCGCGGCAAGCTACCCTATGATCTCGCCCGCGACTTCGCCCCGATCTCCTCGGTCGGCGTGCTGCCGTTGGCGCTGGTCGTCCATCCCAGCGTGCGGGCGAGCAATCCGCAGGAGTTCATCGCGCTGCTGCGGTCAAAGCCGGGCGATCTGAGCTTCGCGTCTGCCGGCAACGGCTCGGTCGAGCATCTCGCGGCCGAGCTCTTCATGCAGCAGACCGGCACGCGCATGGTTCACGTGCCCTATCGCGGCGGTGCGCCGGCGATGACCGATCTGATCGGCGGGCAGGTGCAGGCGCTCTTCGCCACCGTCCCGAACGTCCTGCCGAACGCCAATGCCGGGACGGTGCGCGCCATCGCGGCGACGACCGCGCGGCGCATTCCGGCGCTGCCGGACCTGCCGGCGCTCGCCGAAACCGCGGGGCTGGAAGGCTTCGACGTCGCCTCGCTCTACGCCGTGCTCGCGCCGGCCGGCACGCCGGCTCCGGTGCTGGAGCGGCTCCGCGGTGAGGTCGCCGCCCTCCTCGGCGAGGCCGAGGTGGCACGCAAGCTGCGGGAGCAAGGGATCGAGCCGGTGACCTACGGCCCGGACGAGACCAGGCGGCTCGTCACGGCACAGCTCGCGCAATGGCGCCGCGTGGTCGAGGACGCGAACATCCCGCCTCCCTGACGGCGCGGCGGGACCAACGCACACCAAACAAAGGGATCGACAGGGGAAATGACCAAGAAGCATACAACACCGCACCGGCTGGCTGCGGGGCTTTTCATATCCTGTGCCGTGGCAACCGCCGCCGGCGCACAGAACCTGACCATCGGCCTGGCCGGAGCGGTCACGTCGATCGATCCGCACTACTACAATGCCACGCCCAACAACCAGATCGCGTATCACATCTTCGACCCGCTGATCCGCCGCACCGCTGACGGCCGGCTGCTGCCGGCGCTGGCCACCGAATGGCACGCCACCGACGACACGCACTGGGATATCCGGCTGCGCGACGGCGTGACCTGGCATGACGGCAAGCCGCTGACGGCGGAGGATGTCGCCTTCAGCCTGACGCGGCTGCGCAACATCCCCGGCGCCCCGGGCGGTTTCGCGAGTCTCGTCAACTCCTTGAGCAGTGTCGAGGCGACGGGGCCGCTGTCGGTGCGCATAACCACCGCGAGGCCCGCACCGACCCTGCCGGCCGCGCTGAGCGCGATCATGATCGTCTCCCGCCACGCCGGGCAGGACGCGCGGACTGAGGACTACAACAGCGGCCGTGCGGCGATCGGCACCGGCCAATACCGCCTCACGCGCTATGTCAGCGGTGAGCGGGTGGAGCTGGTCCGCAGCGACACCGCACGCCCCGCAGCGCGGTGGCAGCAGGTGACTTTCCGCCAGATCCCGAGCATCGCCACGCGCACTGCCACCGTGCTCGCGGGCGACATCGACCTGATCGAGGCGCCGGCCATCACCGACCTTGCGCGCCTCCGCAGCGACAACCGCGTCACACTCTCCTCAACCCTCAGCGACCGCGTCGCCTACGTGATGCCGATGCAGCAGCTTGGGGCGGATGCGGAGCCGGTCACCACGCATGACGGCCGCCGGATCGATCCCTCCCCGCTGACCAATCGGGACGTGCGCCGCGCGCTGTCCATGGCCATCAACCGCCGCGGGATCGCCGAACGGATCATGCAGGGCACGGTGGAGCCGACCGGCCAGCTTCTGCCTGCCGGCTACTTCTCGGCGCTGCCCGACGTACCCGTCCCCGACTACGACCCGGAGGGCGCCAAGCGGCTGCTCGCCGCGGCGGGCTATCCGGACGGCTTCCGCCTGACCGTGGCGGCGGCGAACGATCGCGTGCCCTACAATGTCGAGGTCGTGCAGGCGATCGCGCAGATGTGGGCGCGCATCGGCGTCGCCGTGAACGTCAACGGCGTGCCGACCAGTGTCTACGTCACGCTGGCGAGCAACCAGCGCGTGCCGGCCTATTTCGGAAGCTGGGGCAATCCCAGCCTCGAGTCCTCGCAGATGATGATGAGCCTGCTGGTGACGCACCGGCCCGAGGCTTCCACCGGCACCTACAACTGGGCACGCTACAGCCGGCCGGAATTCGACCGGCTGGTCATCGACGCGACGCAGACGCTCGACGACACACGGCGGGAAGCGATCCTGCGCGATGCCACGCGCTTCGTGCTGGACGATCTGGGGCTGATCCCGGTCTACCACTTCGTCAACCTCTGGGCCGCGCGGCGCGGGCTGCGATACGAACCCCGCGCGGATGGCATGACGCTGGCCGAGGGCGTGCAGGCCGGGGCGCGGTGAGATGACGCTCGATCTCCGCCTCGCCGGCTTCATGTCGGCACTCACGCCCGATGCCGTGCCGGCGGATGTGCGCGCGGAAGCGCGGCGCATGCTGCTCGACACGATCGGCTGCACGATCACCGCGCGCGCCACCGAGATCGCGCCGGTGGTCGACTCCCTCACCCCGCTGCTCGGTGGCCGGCACGCGCTGCTCGCCAGCACCTATCGGCTGGCGCGCCTCGCCGACAGCATGGACTTCAACGAGGGCTACGGCGGCGCCCATTTCGGCTGCGGCGCCGTCGCCGCGGTGCTCGCGCTGGCGCGCGAGAAGACGGTCACCGGTGAGCAGGCGCTGAACGCCATCATCGCCGGCTTCGAGACCGGGGCACGCATCCTCGACGCCACCGGCCCGTACTACACGACGGACGCCGAAGGCCGGCAGCGCTTCGCACCCGTCTGGGGCATCGCCGCCCCAATCGTCTTCGCCGCCGCCGGCGCCGCGGCGCGTCTGCTCGGCTTCGATGCTACGGAGACGGCGCGGGCTTACGCCCTCGCCGGTTCCAGCGCGCCGATCCCGATCGGCGGGCAGTGGAGCAGCGAGATCGACCTGCCCAACACCAAGTACTGCGATGCCGGCTGGTGCGCCGTCGCCGGTGTGTTCGGCGCATTGTCGGTGCGTAGCGGGTCCACCGGCGTGCGCTCGCTGCTGAATGGTCCGGGCGAGCTCTACGACATGGTCGGCGCGCCCAATGCGCAGCCGGAACTCGCCGTCGCGCAGCTCGGCGAAGCCTGGCGGATGCGCGCGATCCGCTACAAGATCTTCCCCGCCTGCGGCCTGGTCACCGCGCTGATCCGCACGTTGAAGGCCTGCCTCGACGAGAACGGCATCGATGTCGCCGGTATCGAGGCCGTGGACGCCGAGGTCGGTTCAGCCATCGTCATCCCTCGGTTCGCCAACACGGACCCCGCGACCTTCGTCAGCCGCCAGTTCAGCCTGCCGCATGCGGCGACCATGCTGGCCCTGGGCATTGCGTCGGGACCGGCATGGCTTTCACCCCGCATCGCGTCCCATCCGCGGGTGGAGGACCTGCGCAGCCGCTTCCGCCTGCGGGCGCTGGAAGATGACTGGTCGACATCGGACGAAACCGAGCTGCGGCCGGCGCGCGTGACCGTCCTGGCCGACGGCAGGACCTATCGCCGCGACAGCCGCGGCCTCGCCCCGCCTCGCTGGGACGATGCGGCGATCCAGCAAAAGTTCTCCGCGCTGGTCACCGCCCCCCATGCCACCGCGATCATCCGTGCGGCGACGGAGATCGAGACGCTGCTCGATCTCGGCCCGTTGCTCGACCTGCTCGACGCCGCGCAGCCGGTCTCCGGCGAGGCCGCCGCGCTCGCCCATCTCGACACGCTGCTCGAACCCGCCGCCTGACCCTTCATCCGCTGGAGAATGACCATGCTACGACGTGATTGCCTGAGCCTGATGCTCGGCGGCTCACTCGCCGCGCTGCCACTTCCCAGCCGGGCCTCCGGCAGCCGCGCGCTGCGGATGGTGCTGACCACGGCGCCCACCTCGCTCGACCCGCACTACCACGACTCCTTCACCTCTACTCAGGCGCTGCTGCAGATCTACAGCCAGCTCCGCGTGCAGGACTCGACCGGTGCGGTGGTGCCCGGCATCGCGAAAGAATGTCGTCCGGTGAGCGATACGGTGTGGGAGCTGGAGCTGCGCCAGGGCGTGCGCTTCCACGACGGGACGCCGTTCGAGGCGGAAGACATCGCGTTCAGCTTCGAGCGTGTCGCCAATCTGGCCAATCCGCTCAGCAGCTTCATCGCCAATGTCCGCGACGTGAAGCGGGTGGAGGTGCTGTCGCCGGAGCGGGTCCGGATCGAGCTGAAGTCGCCCGACCCGCTCTACGAATACAAGCTGACGCAGATCTGCATGCTCTCGCGCCGCATCCATGCCGATGCGACGACGCGGGACTTCACGTCCGGCCGCTTCGCGATCGGCACGGGATCCTACAAGCTCCGCAGCTTCAATGTCGGCACCGAGCTTGTCCTCGACGCCAACCCGGATTTCTACGGCGGCCGGCCCGAGTGGGAGAGCGTGCATATCCGCTACGTCTCTGAGGCCGGTGCCCGCATCGCCGCGCTGAGCACCGGCGAGGCGGACCTGATGGACAACGTCCCGGTACAGGACATCGCCCGCCTGTCCAGCAACCCCCAGCTCGCGCTGTTCAGCTCGCCGGGCCTGATGATGGTGTATCTGGCGCCGGACACGGTCCGGGACCAGACGCCCTTCATCTTCGACAACAACGGCCAGCCGCTGCCGCGCAACCCGTTAAAGGATCCGCGCGTGCGGCGCGCGCTGTCGCTCTCGCTGAACCGGGAGGCGATCGTATCGCGCCTGCTGGCCGGACAGGGGCGGGTGCCGGATCAGATGGTCGGCCCCACGGTGCGCGACCGAGCACCCGGCATGACGCCGCTGGCCTACGATCCCGATCAGGCCAAGCGGCTGCTGGCGGAAGCGGGCTATCCGGACGGGTTCCGCATGACGATCCACGGCCCCGCCGGGCAGTTCAACAACGACGATTCGCTGCTGCAGGCCTATGCGCAGTCCTTCACCCGCATCAATATCCGCACGCAGGTGGAGACGATGCCCGCCGCGACTTTCGCGACACGCTCCGCGAGCAACGCCTTCTCGCTGTTCCACATCTTCTTCAACGGGCCGTTCGCCCTGGTGACACTGCGCTTCCTCGCCATGACGCCCGACCGTGAGCGCGGCAACGGATCCTCGAACCGTCAGGCCTACTCCAACCCGCGGATCGACACGCTGATGCGCGAGGCTCTCGTCACCATGAACCTCGAGCGCCGTATCGCCCTGACATCGGAGGCGATGCGCGAATGGATGACCGACGCGGGCGTGATCCCGGTGTTCAACGCGACGTTGAACTGGGCCGGGCGCAAGGATCGCGTGCACTATGAAGCCAATCCCATGGCGCGGACCAGCGCCTTCATGGCAAGGCCCGTGGGCTGAAGCGCGGAGTAGCAGGACAGATCATGGACGCCCCACACGACAACACCGCGCTGACCGCGCTGCTTGAGGAGAATGCGCGCGCCGAACTGGCGCGCATCTCCGCCACCACCCGCGGCTCGGTCGGCATCGCCGCCCGGCACATGCAGACCGGCCGCCACATCGGGCAGAAGGAGGACGAGCGCCACACCCTCGCCAGTACGGTGAAGATGGGCCTCGCGCTGGCCATCTGCGACATGGCGGAGCGCGGCGAGATCAGCCTTTCGGATCTGATCGAGGTGCGCGATGCCGAGATGACCTCCTCCGGTCCGCTGGGAGGCGAGTTTGTGCATCCCGGCGTCGCGCTGTCGGTGCGCAACCTGCTCGAGATCACCATCACCCATAGCTGCAATACGGCGACCGACGTGCTGTTCCGTGTCGCTGGCGGCACGGGCGCGGTGGCGCGGTATCTCGACCGCCTCGGCATCAAGGGGTTCGAGGTGGCGCGCACGATGCGGCAGGCTTTATGCGTGCTGCACGAGCTGCCCCTGCCCTCCCCCGATGTCTCGATCCGGGACCTGCTGCGCGACCAGCCGCCCGAGGTGATGAACGCACGCGAGCGCACCCACGGCCCGGATGCTGACTACCATCACGACCAGCGCGACCACACCACGCCGCGCGCGATGCTGGAGCTGCTGCGCCGGCTGTACCAGACCGACGGCGTGACGCAGGCGACACGCGACCTGCTGCTGCCGATGATGGAGCGCTGCCGCCATCACAGCCGCCTGCGGGCGCGCCTGCCGCTCGACATCATCGCCGGGAATAAGGGCGGCAGCGGTGCCGGGACGGCCGCTGATGTCGGTTACGTCACCCTGCCCGAGGGCCGCGGGACCTACGCGGCGGCGGTGCACATCATGGGCTCACCGCTGACCATGGCGGAGCGGGAGCGCGCGCTCGCCGACATCAGCCGGCTTCTCTACGACTACTTCTTGCTGATCACGCCCCGAGGCATCGCATGACGGCGGACATGGACGCGCTGGCTGCGGAGCTGAACGCGATCTGCGACGCCGCGCCCTTCACGACGAGCTGGTACGTGCGCGACCTCGTGGGCGGCGGAGCGGCGCACAGGCTGGGGCATGAACCCACGCCATCCGCCAGCACGCGCAAGATCGTCTTCATGATGGCGACGCTGCGGGCGGTGCACGAGGGGCGGCTCGACCTCGCGCAGACCGTGGTCGCGGAGGCGCGGATGATGCGCGGCGTCGTCTCTGGCGTGCTGTATCACATGACGCCGGGGCTGAGCTTTCCGCTGCGCGATGCGATCCTGCAGATGATCATCACCAGCGACAACATCTGCACCGGTATCATCGGCGAGCTGATCGAACCGGACGAGGTGAACGCGCTTTGCCGTGCGATCGGGATGACCGGCACGACCATCCGCCACATGGTGCCGCCGCGCGACATGCCGGACGATGCGGACTTCGACTTCGTCGCCTCCACCACCCCGTGCGATCAGGGAGTGCTGCTGGAGCGTATTCTGGCTGGCACAGGGGACGCCGCGGCCGCGGCGAGCATGGGGGTGACGCCCGAGCTGTGCCGGCTCGCCATGCAGATCCTGGGCTGGCAGGTGTATCGCAACGGTATTGCCGGGCTGCTGCCCGGCGGGACGCACGTGGCGAGCAAGACCGGCAGCGGCCGGAACGGCAAGATGGAGGCGGGTATCGTCTTCCGCGGTGATCGTCCTCGGTACGTGCTTGCGGCCTACACGGACAGGGTGCCGCCCATGCTGCCCGATGAGACGCCGGGGCACGCTGCCGCCACCGCCATGATCGCGCGGCTGTCGCAGGCATGTTGGCGGGTATTGCGGTAGCTGGAGGGGAAGTGGGGGCGACGGGCCTGACGTGCGTCTGGTACCGGGGTCGGGCGTAGAGTCTTTCTGAGGATCGGGCTCAAATAACTTTCATAGGATATGTTACGCGGCAATTACCCTCGAGACGGTATCTTACTGGATCGACGCCTGCCGTGGGCCCGTAATACATAGCACTTCTCGGCAGCCAGCCATGAGATCCTCGACCAAACAGCCCCCCAGAGCATCTCGCCGACTCCTGTTTGACAGCGTATTGGTATCCATTAAGGTATACCTAGATGTATCCGGAGGAGCCTTTGCGCCTCGCCGTCCTGCCCGGTGACGATATCGGGCCTGAGATCACCAAAGCCGCGCTGCGCGTGCTCCATGCCGTGGATGAGCGCTATGCGCTTGGGCTGACCTTCGACGTGCACGAGGTCGGCATGGCTTCATACCGGCGCGTCAGCACCACGCTGCCGGCCGAAGCCTTCGAGGCGGCCCGTACCGCGGATGGCATTCTGCTGGGCCCGGGCGGCATGACGGAGTATCCGCCCCTCTCCGACGGTGGCGTGAACATCCCGGGCACCATCCGCAAGCGCCTGGACCTCTTCGCCAATATCCGCCCGGCCCGCTCCCGCCCCGGCGTGCCCAAGGCGATCGCAGGTCTCGATTGCGTAATCGTCCGGGAGAACACGGAAGGCTTCTACGCCGATCGTTCGCTGTTCCAGGGTATCGGCGAGTTCATGCCGACCGCAGACACGGCGATGTCCGTTCGACTGATCACCGCGCGCGCCTCCCGGCGGATTGCGGAGGTCGCGTTCCGGATTGCGGCCAGTCGTCGCAAGCACGTCACCATGGTGGGCAAGCGCCATGTGCTCCAGGTGACGGACGGACTGTTCATGCGCGAAGTGCGCGCCGTCGCCGAGCAGCACCCGGACATCACGCTGCGCGAGATCGACATCGATGCGATGGCGGCCGACATCTACACCCGGCCGGACCTGTTCGACGTGATCCTCACCACGAACATGTTCGGCGATATCCTGTCGAACCTGGTCAATGCGCTCGCTGGCGGGCTTGGCCTGGCGTCCGCGCTGAATGTCGGGGAGCGCCATGCCGCCGCCAATGCCGGCCATGGCTCCGCACCGGACATCGCCGGACGCGGTATCGCCAACCCGTCTGGACTGATCCTCTCGGCGGCGATGCTGCTGCGCCATCTGGGCCTCACCCAAAGCAGCAATAGCTGGGCAACGGCGGCGAATGCCGTGGAGCGCGCACTGGACCGCGCAATGACCGCACCAGAGACGCGCACGCGCGATCTCGGCGGCACGGCCGGCACCGATGCCTTCGCGGACGCGATCTGCCGCTTCATCTCCGACGATGCCTGACGGGGCAGCACTCCCCGCTGCGCGGAATGCCTATGCCGCGCTGCGGGAACGAATCCTTTCCAACCACTACGCGCCCGGTCAATCCGTCTCCATCGCCGAGGTCACGGCCTCGCTGGGTATGAGTCGCACGCCGCTGCGCGATGCACTCATCCGGCTCGAGGAGGAGCGGCTGATCGAGCTGGTTCCGCGCCAGGGGTTCCGGGTGCTGCCGGTGCACCCCCGCGCGATGCGGGAAGCCTATGAGGTCCTCGCGGGCCTGGAGATCGCGGCCGTCGAACTGCTGACGATGCGTGGGCCGAACCCGGCGGAACGGGCTGCGCTGGCCGAGGTCGCGGATGCGCTGGGTCGGACGCTGGACCAGAGAGACCTCGACGCCTGGGCTCTGGCGGATGCGCGATTCCACAAGCTGATCCTCACCGCCGCAGGCAATGAGAGGCTTCTCGCCATCGCGGAAGGTCTGCTGGATCAAACGCGACGGGCGCGCGCCCTGACACTTCGGCTGCGCCCGCTGCCGGAAGCCTCGACGCGGGCGCACCAGGCGCTCGTCGCCGCGATCCTGGCCGGCAATGCCGGGGATGCGCGGGATGTCCATCTGCGGCAGCGGCTGCGCAGTGCGAAGGAGCTCACGGAGATCCTTGAGAAGCTGAACATTCGCGTTCTTTGACAGCAGGACGGAGGAAACGATGAGGTCGAAGACCTTGACGATCAATCGGCGGGCGCTGCTCGCTGCCGGCACTGTATTGGCGTGCCCGGCGGTCGCCCAGGAAACCTGGCCGTCCCGGCCGATCCGCGTTGTCGTGCCCTACCCGCCGGGTGGCGGATCGGACACCGTGGCGCGGCTGATCTATCCGCGCGTCGCCGCCCGTCTCGGGCAATCCATGGTGATCGAGAACCGCGGCGGCGCCACCGGCTCGATCGCAGAGGCTGCCGTCGCGCGCAGCGAGCCGGATGGGTACACGGTGATGCACGACGCCGCAGCGATCACGGTTAATCCGTCGCTGATGCCGGGGCTGACCTTCGATGTCCTGCGTGACTTCCAGCCGGTGACGCAGGTGGTGAACTTTCCCAATCTGCTGCTCGCTCATCCCTCGGTTCCCGCAAGGACCGTCGCGGATGTGATCGCGATGGCGAAGGCCCGGCCGGGCGGTGTGGACTGGGCCTCCTCCGGACCCGGCTCGCATCAGCATCTCTCGCTCGTCTTCTTCGCGCGGGCGGCGGGCATCACGGTGAACCACGTGCCGTATCGCGGCGGCGGCCCCGCCGTGCAGGACGTGATGGCAGGCAATATCCCCTTCGTCTTCGGCAGCGCGAGCGGCACAACCGCTCATGCGCGCTCCGGCACCGTGCGCGCGCTCGGCCATACCGGCATCGGGCGGCTTGCGGCGCTGCCGGACGTCCCGCCCATCGCCGATACGCTGCCGGGTTTCGAGGCGATGGACTGGCAGGGCGTGTTCGTCCGTCGCGGCACGCCGATGCCGATTGTGGAGCGCCTGGCTGATGCGATCGGAGCCGTGCTGCGGGAGCCCGATGTGGTGGAGCGGCTGACCGACCTCGGTGCTCCACCTGCACCGATGCGTCCGGAAGAGTTCGAACGTATCGTGCGCACCGATCTGGAGAAGTGGAGCCGCATCATCCGCGAGGCCAATATCCGGCTGGAAGGCTAGGCTTTGGGCCTAGTCCTCGCGCGACAGGATGCGGATCGCCACGGAGTTGTACGGATCCTCGGCGAAAAGGCAGGATGGACGGTATCCCGAGCGGCACATGCCGTGCCGGTAAGAACCATGCGCGGAATAGCACGCGGGGTCCGATGAGGCCGGAGCGATCGGTGTGATAGAATTACCTCGTACGCACGAATACCTTGCTGAAACAGCAGACGTCCATCGCGTAAGGCTAGCAGCGCCTGAAGGGGAGGCCACCAGGTAAAATCAAACTACCTGACTGTCCCAGCAATCGTCGACACTCCGCGACAGCTCCTGCTTGCGGATACGCTGCGTCGGCGTGCGTGGGAAATCCTCGACGAATGCGATGTAGCGTGGCACCTGAAACTTCGGCAGGCACTTTCCGCACCACGCGGCCAGCTCATCGGGCTGCAGCGTTGCACTCTCGGCGAGGCGGGCAAATAACTTGATCTCGTCATCACCCAGCTCGCTCGGCACCCCGATCACCGCGACCTCCGTGATAGCGGGATGATTGATCACGACGCTTTCCACTTCCCAAGCAGAAATGTTGATACCCCGCCGACGGATCGAATCCTTGGCGCGGCCACCGAAGTAGAGGTAGCCATCCTCGTCCTGCCGCAAGAGGTCGCCTGTACGAAACCATCCGTCCCGAAAGGATGCCCTGTCCGCAGCCGGATTGCGGAAATAGCCCAGAAAGCCAACGCGTGGGTCCGCGAAGCGGAAGCACAGCTCTCCGACCTCACCGACGGGACATGGCACGCCATGCTCGTCCATGATTGTCGATTCATACCAGGACAGCGTTCGTCCGACCGAGCCGACGCGACCTTCCATGTTCAGCGTGCAGAACGTCGTCATCTCCGAGAGCCCATACCCCTCCCGGATACATACGCCGAAGCGCCGCTCTAGCGGTTCCCATAGTTCTGTCGGGCAGCCGCCACCCCAGGCCATGGTCACGCCGTGGTCGCGGTCCTCTGGCTTCTCGGGCTGGCGCAGCAGCATGCCCAGCACACCGCCCAGGTAGTGGATCCGCTTCGCGCCCATCTCCCTTGCCTGAAGCCACAGCCGCGAGGCGCTGAAGCGTTCCACCATGCCAAGCGTCATCCGGTTCATCACCGCCGCGATCAACACGGCCACGCCAGCCCCGTGATGCAACGCCTCCCAGAACAGGAAGGTCTCGCCGGGTTTCGCCTCGGTCAGATGCAGCAAGGTCATCGGGCCCGCGCGCAGCACGCGATCCGACTTCAGCACGCCCTTCGGGGCGCCTGTGGTGCCGGAACTCGGCGTGATGGCGATGATGTCGTCCGCGGCCGGGAAAGGCGGGTTGGAAGCATCGGCATGGCTCGCCAGGGCGGCAAGGCCGCGCCCGCCGACGGGAACCTCGCCACGCCAGAACACGCCGTGCGACGCACGACCGGGCAGAACCTCCTCAAGCGCCCCGGCGTAGGCACCATCGGCAATCAGCGCATCCACATCGAAGGCATCGAATGGATAGGCGAGTGCCGCTCCGATCAGGCCGGTATTTATCGGCACGCGCACCAGGCCGGCCTTGGCCAGGGCGAATAGACTGATGATGTGATCGGGGTGCCCCGGCAGCATCAGCGCCACGCGGTCGCCCGGCTTCAGTCCTTCAGCCAGCAACGCATTGGCGATGCGGTTCGCCGCCTCGTTCACCTGGGCGAAGGTCCAGGCTTCGTCGCCAAAGGTGCACAGGATGTGTTCGGGGTCCGATAGCGCACGGTTCGCCAGCAGCTCGGCAATGGTCACATCGTCCACTGGCGGCATCGCGATCGTAGGGCCGCCGGTCCGCGGCAGCATGGGGTCGGCAACGCTCATCCAGCCAGCTCCTTTGTGGAAGCCTTCCCGCCGACGCGGAGAAGATCAGGCGCTCGCCTTCTTCGTCGCCGCTACCAGCGCCGGAACCAGCACCGCAACGGCCTCCTTCCTGTCAAAGCGGCTGCGCAACGTGGAGAGGTTCACCGCTGCAATCACCCGCCCTTCCCCATCGAAGACCGGAGCGGAGATCGACAGGCTGTTCTGATCGAAGGCCTTGGTCGTCAACGCGTAGCCCTGGGTGCGCACGCGTTCCAGCAGCCTCTGGACACCGGCCGAGTCCTCCGTTCCCGCACGTTCCCGCGCAAGGGGAGACGCGGAGGCAAAAGCCCGCGCGGCCGCGTCCGGTGGCGCATATGCCAGCAGCACCTGACCGGAGGATGCCGACAGCGCCTCGAACCGCGTCCCGGGCGGCAGGGAGACGGCGGTGATATGGGGACTCGGCAGATTCTCGACGATGACGACCTCCTCCCCCAACAGCTCGACCCAGGAGACGCATTCGCGCGTGGCCTGATTCAGCTCGACCATGGCGTGCCGCGCGCGCTCAAGCGCCGATCGTCCACCGATGAAGCCGCGGTAGAGCCGCGGCACGCGAGGGCCAAGCGAATAGCGCTTGGTGTCAGGGTCGCGACTCAGGAGGTCAAGGTTATGCAGGGTATAGATGAAGCGCTGTACGGCGCTGCGCCCCATATCCGTCTGCGCCACGATGTCCGTCATGGACAAGGGATTCCGTGCTGTCTCGAACAGTTCCAGCACGGCCATGCCTTTGCCGAGCGAACTGATGAACAAGCGAGGATCGACCGCGTCCCTGCTGGAGGGCTTGCGTATCGCAGCCGACGCACGTCGCCCCTTGGATCTGGAGTCGCTCATCAGCGCCGTCCGGGCTTCATGGCGTCGCCGGTGCGAAGAGATCGTGCAGTCGTGTCTTCAGGACGTTTTTCTGGATCTTGCCCAGCGTGTTGCGCGGCATCTGCTCTACGATGGTGATATGTTTCGGTACTTTGTACTTCGCGAGATTCCGGGCGAGTTCCGCCAGCGCAGCGGGCGGGGAGAAGCTTGTTCCCGGCCCGTCGAGCTGCACGACGGCCACCACGGCCTCACCGAAGTCCGGATGCGGTACGCCGATGACGGCCGATTCGGCCACACCCGGCAGGGCGTTGAGCTGGACCTCGACTTCCTTGGGGTAGACATTGAACCCGCCGGTGATGATGAGATCGCTCCCCCGACCCAGCACGGTGATGAAGCCCTCTGCATCCAGCCGGCCGAAGTCGCCGGTGACGAACCAGCCATCTGCGCGGAATGCCTTGCGCGTCTTCTCGGGTGCCTTCCAGTAACCGCCGAACAGGAAGGGCTGGTGCAGCTCGATGGACCCGACCGTTCCCGTCGGCACTTCGGCGCCTTCCTTATCGACCACGCGCAGCTTCGCGCCCGCAAGCGGCATGCCCGAACTGTCGGGCCGGCGTGGTGCATCCACGGGCATGGAGGTGATGATCAGCGCCTCGGTCATGCCGTAGCGGTCGAGTAGCTGATGGCCTGTGCGGGCGAAGAAGCGATCGAACAGGTCAGCCCTCATGGGAGCCGAGCCGGTCAGGAAAAGCCGCATGCCGGCGCACACCTTGCGGGTAAAGCCGGGGCGATCCAGCAGGCGGCTATAGTAGGTGGGCACGCCCGCGAACATCGTGACTTCGGGAAGGGCGGCCAGCACGTCATCAGCCTGGAACTTCGGCAGCAGCCGCAGGCCACCACCAGCGGCAAGAATGGGTGTGGTGGTGCCAAACAGACCAAAGGCCATCGGATTGGCGTGAAGCAGGATATCGTCCTGGGTGATCCGCCAGTGGTCCGCGAGAGCCAGGGCGTTCCAGATGACGAGGCCGTTCGTCATGATCGCGCCCTTGGGTTTTCCCGTGGTGCCCGAGGTGTAGACGATGGCGTTGGGATCCTTGGCACTCCCCTCGGCCACCGGCGCCTCCGGCGGATACCCCGCGATGGCGTCGATCATGGACCCGCCCCCGTCTGCGCCGAGGGTGAGCAGATGGCATTCCCTGGCTTCGGCCCAGCCGCGCAAGCGCGGCGCCAGGGCGGGGTGACAGACCAGCAGGCGCGGCTCCGCATCGGTCAGTATGTGGTCGATTTCCGGTTCGGTCAGGTCGATATGGATCGGCACATAGACTGCGCCAACGCGACACGCGGCCAGGTAGAGCAGGATGGCCTCGGGGGACTTATCCAAGATGACGGCAACGCGCTCGCCCGGCGCGATGCCAAGATCCCGCAGCAATCGCGCCATACGGGCCGTTGTCTCTGCCAATTCGGCATAGGTCACGCAGCGACCGTCGGAGTTGCGAATGAACACCCGGCCGCGATCCGCCGGAAAGCGCGATGCGAAGGCAGCGTAAACATTCTGCCGCGCGGCTTCGACTACACTCTGCATCTCAATGTCCAACGAAGCGTGGTACCCGCTTTTCCGCGAAAGCCCGGACACCCTCGCGATAGTCCTCACTTGCATCGGCGCGGCGGGAGATGTCCATGACGGCATCGGCGACCTCGACAATGCGGCCGGCCATGGCGGCATCGCACGCGAGCTTCGCAGCCGCGACGGAGAGTGGCGCGCTGGAGACCATCTGCTGCGCGAAGGCAAGCGCTGCGGTCAGCGCGTCCGGAGCTATCTCGGTGACCAGGCCGCACGCCCTGGCCTCCTCCGCGCCGATCAGTACGCCGGTGTAGAGCATCTTCTTGGCCGTGCCGACGCCGGCGGTCGAAACGAGCAGTTGCGTGCTGTCGGGCGGATAGACAAGGCCGAGCTTCGCTGGTGGAACACCGAAGCGCGCCGTTGCGTCGGCGATGCGGAAATCGCAGCGCAGTGCCAGCGTGCAGCCGCCGCCCACGCAAGGTCCGCTGACCGCGGCGATGACCGGCACGCGGGAGGCCGAGACCGCCGCGTAGCAGGCCATGATCCGGTCCCAGTAGACCTGCCGCGCGGGCGGGTCGTCTTTCACCGCCGCGAAGGCCAGGATGTCGTCGCCGGCGCAGAACGCCCCACCCGCGCCGGTCAGGATGATGGCTCGCAACGCAGCATCGGTCCCCAGGCGCACGAAGGTCTGACCCAGTTCGTGCCAAGCCTCTCCGTCAAGGGCGTTGCGCCGGGCGGGGCGGTTGATGGTGATGACCGCCACCGCATCACTGTATCGTTCGAGCAGGATGTCGGACATGGCTCGTCAGCGTACGCTGCGGACGCCCATTGCCAAGGTCAGCTCGTCGGCCCGTGCCTCGTAGCTGACCCCCTTCCGGGCCGCCCAGACATTCTGGAACTGGTAGATGGGCAGGAAGGCGACGTCGTTCAGCGCCATATGCTCGGCCTGGATCAGCAGCTTCTCCCGTTCGCCGTCGTCGACCGTCGACAGCGCTTTGGACACCAAAGTGTCAAGCGCCGCGTTCGAATAGCGGCTCCAGTTGTAGGTGCCGGCGCCAGCGGCTGGATTGACGGTCATCAGCAGATTGCGGAGTAGCAGGCCGGCCTCCATCGTCGGATTGCCTAGGCTTCCGAAATAGACCTGGAACTGCTGCTTGGCGCCGCGGGGCGAATAGACCGCGAAGGGAATCCCCTCGACGGCCGTCTCCACGCCGATGCGTGCCCACATCTGCGCTATGGCCTGTACGACTTCAACCGCATAGGCCGTGCGGTCGTTCGCGGTGTTCAGCGTGATCCGGAATCCGTTGGGATAGCCGGCCTCCGTAAGCAGGGCCCTGGCCGCAACGGGATCGAATTTCGGGACTGCGATGTCCTCGGCATAGGAGTAGGAGCCCGGCGGCAGCCACTGGCCCGTCGCCACACCGATGCCCTGCAGCACGCGATCGGCGATGGCCTCGCGATTGATGGCCATGGACAGCGCCTGCCGTACCTTGAGGTTTCGCAAGGGCGTTTGCGCGAACGGCTTGCCGTCCTTGTCAGTGATGGGGTCGGCGCCCTCACCCGGCTCGTAGATCGGATTGACATAGCCGATGCGACCGCCCGGCACGGCGAAGATCGTCACCCGGCTATCGCTGCGCAGCCGCGGCAGGTCAGTGGCCGAAGGTGATTCGATGAGATCGAGATCGCCAGCCAGCAGCGTCGCCGTGCGCGTGGCGATGTTGGTGACCATGCGCACGACCACATCGTCCCACTCCTGCTTCGGCCCCCACCAGCCGTCGTGGCGACGCAGAACCAGCCTGTCGCCGGGCGCAAAGCTGACGAAGCGATAGGGGCCGGTGCCGATGCTCGCGCGCCCCGCATTGTAGTCCGCTGTGGTTGCGTTGCGGCCGGCATGGGCAGAGACGATGGCGATGAAGGACAGGTCACCCGGCAGGTTTGGGGTCGGCGCGCGGGTGGTAAGCCGTACCCTGTGCGGGTCCAGTATCTCGACCTTAGTGATCGGGCGCACCAGGCTCTCGTAGCCACCGAGGTTGTTGGGCACGTTCGTGGCGCGCTCCAGCGTGAAGGCGACATCTTCGGCGGTGAACGGCCTTCCGTCATGCCAGGTCACACCCTGACGCAAAACGAACTCCCAGGTCGTATCGGACGTGGGGCGCCATTCTGTTGCCAGCGCGGGCAGGACGCGGCCTTCGGCCGATCGCTGGGACAGCCGGTCGAAGACGTGGAACGCGGCCACATTGTTCGGTGAGGTATTGTAGAAATGGGGGTCCAGGGCGGTGATCGGTGCGCCGAGACCGATGCGCAACGTCTCCGCCGAGGCCGGGTTATCGGGACCCAGGGCGACGAGGACTGCGAGGCCCAGACCGGCGGCCGCGGTACGACGAGAGAGGATACGGTTGAACACGTTTTTCTCCATCGCTGATGGCAGCGTCAGGCCGTGAAGAGGCTCTCCGTGCGCCGGCTTGTGCCGATCGAGGTATTGGATAGAAATACTCGCGCTCGAAAATCATACTAGCCTGCCCCGCCCCGTCAATTACAATGCCGATCGGCAAGGATCTGCCGCCAGAGCGAGGGATAGAGATGGCAGGGGAAGAACCCATTCTCCTTTGCGACGTGGCCGTCGGCATCGCCACGCTGACATTGAACCGGCCGCGCGTGCTGAATGCGCTGAATGGTCCACAGCGTCGCGCCCTGACCGAGGCCTTTCTGCGGCTGGATGCCGACCCGGAGGTCCGCGCAGTCGTGCTTCGCGGCAACGGCCGCTGCTTCTGCGCCGGACAGGACCAGAAGGAGAGCGCAAGCTTCGATGCCGATGGCGCGGCGAGGCGGATCGACGAGTATGCCGCGCTCTATGCCGCCATGCGCGCGCTGGGCAAACCGCTGATCGCGGCGCTGCATGGCCATGTCGCCGGGGCCGGATTGCAGCTCGCCCTGCTTTGTGACCTGCGCATCGCTGCCGACGATGTCCAGCTTGGCATGACCGAGTTCGCTGTCGGATCGGCTGCCATCATGGGCAGCGCACTGTTGCTGCCGGTGGTGGGGGAGACAGTCATGAAGCGGCTGGTCATGATGGCCGACTTCATCGGCGCCGATCCGGCCTTGCGCTATCAGCTACTGACCGAAGTGCACCCCATGGCCGCGCTGGAAGATCGCGTGCGTGTGCTGGCAGCGGAGGCAGCCTCACGACCTCCGCTTGGCGTGCGGCTGACCAAGGCCTGGTGGCGGGAGATGACGCAGGCTGGCTTTGAGGCGACGGTTGCTCATGCCCGCCATGCCCATGCCGAGAATTTCGCGGCTGGCGGGCTTTCGCATGGAGCCCGCCGCTTCATCGCTCACTAGCACTACCTGGCTGGCCCGATGCCACGTCTGTGGCGGACTACCCGTTCACGATCGGACCACTCGCTCTGTGACCCAACCACAGCCAGGCGGTACTGCGGCTTATCCTTGGCGCACATGAACGCCATTGCGCCTCCCGAGGCCGCACTTACTCCGGGTGCTGCCGTCCCTTCGCGGAATCGACGGCCCACCCGCGCGGCAGTGCCTGCATGCACTGGGCAACCTCGCGATAGAGCTCCATGACCAAGCGCCGCTGCGTCTGATGCGCCGGCAGCAGCGCGGCATGCCGCGAGGGAATGCGCGGCACGAAGGGGCGAATGATCACACCCGGCCGCGGGAGATGCTGCGCGAGGAACGGGTCGATCACCGCAATGCCAAGCCGGAGTGCGACGAGGGCGCTCACGCTGGCCGCCAGCGACGTCTCCATGACCGACACCACCTCTATCCCGCGGCTGAGCAGCAGGGCATCGAAGCGCTGTTGCAGCGGGTTCTCCTCCGCAAGGCTCACCATCGGTCGTCCCCGCAGATCCTCGACCCGGATGACGGAGCGCTTGGCCAAGGGATGGCGCGAAGGAAGCAGGCAGACCGCGGCCCCGTCGGGCAATGGCATCACGCGCACGCCCGGTGCCGCCGGCACCTGCCCGACGAAACCGATATCGATGTGCCGCATTGCGACGAGTTCCGCGATGTTGCGCGAATTGTCGGTGTGAAGCCGGACCCGAACCCCCGGGCGGGCGGCCATGAAGCTGTACACGGCCTGGTTCAGCAGGCCGATCGACAGCGCCGCGATGGCGGCGATACGGACTGTGCCTTTGCGGGCGGCCCGAAGTTCTTCCGCCGCACGGGCAATCCGCCCGAGGCCGAAGAAGTGGCGTTCGATCTCCAGATGAAGCTGCTGCGCATCATGCGTCGGGACGATCCGGCTACCCGCTCGCTGAAATAGAGTCAGTCCGACGGAAGTCTCAAATTCCCGCACCAACCGACTCACAGCCGGCTGGGTGACGCCAAGCATCTCCGCTGCGGCGGTCATGCCGCCGCTTCGCATCACCGCTTGAAAAGCCTCGACCTGGCGGGGGTGCAGCGGCATGAGCTCCTCATAAGCACGCTATAAGGTTTCGTTATTGAAGCACAAGCCTTCATAGCTTGCGGAGCCGGGAGGTTTCGCCCCCTCATGAGCCGATTGACGGGCCGTGCGCGCGTGCGCCTGCCTGTCGGGGGAGGAGTGATGATCGCCTACGTGCTGCGACGGCTGCTGGGGCTCATCCCCATGCTGCTCGGGGTGTCGATTGTCATCTTCCTCGTGCTCCACGCTATTCCCGGCGACCCTGCGCAGATGGCGGCCGGCCCGGATGCGGCCGAAGAGGACATCATCCAGATCCGGCAGAACTACGGGCTGGAT
>JBBCJT010000210.1:0-16646 GCA_037190665.1 Rhodovastum atsumiense
CCGCGCTCGATCCCGATCCTGCGCGAGAAGGTGGCGCGCATCCTGGCGCTGGCCGGCGTGCAGGCGGACAGCCATGACGGGCGCGCGCTGACCAACATCCTCGACACCTGGCCGCGCGACGAGCTGTTCCAGGCGGACGACCTGCAGATCCTCGCCGCCGCGCGCGGCGTGCTGTCGCTGCAGGTGCGCCCGCGCGTGGCGCTGTTCCCGCGCCCCGATCCGTTCGGCCGTTTCGTCTCCGCGCTGGCCTTCGTGCCGCGCGACCGGTTCGACACGCGGCTGCGCCAGGAACTCGGCACGATGATCGCGCGCGCCTATGACGGGCGGCTGTCGACCAGCTACGTCACGATGGGCGACGGGCCGCTCGCGCGCGTGCTGTTCATCATCGCCACCACGCCGGGCAAGGTGCCCGTGGTCGATACGCGGGTGTTGGAACGCGCGATGGCGCAGGCCTCGCGCAGCTTCCGCGACCGGCTGTCCGAATCGCTCGCCGCCGAGCACGGCGCGGCGGACGGCGCGCGGGTGCTGGCGCGCTGGGGCGATGCGTTCCCGGGCTCCTATGCCGAACGCTACACCGCGTCCGGCGCGGTGCAGGACATCCGCCTCGCCGAGCGCGCGCTCGAGGAAGGGGCGCTGCAGCTTTCGCTGGAGCGGCCCGGCGGCGCGCCGCCCTCCTGCTTCGCGCTGAAGCTGTTCAACCCCGGCGGCGCGGTGGCGCTGTCCGACATCGTGCCGCTGATCGAGACGCTGGGCCTGCGCGTGCTGGAGGAGGTTCCGCACGAGCTGGGCGTGCGCGATGCGCGGCCGCTGGCGCTGCAGGTGCTGAAGGTCGCCTCCGCCGATGGCGCGCCCGTCGATCTCGGGGCGCGCGGGCCGGCGCTGCTGGAGGCGCTGTCGGCGATCTGGGAAGGCCGCGCGGAGGCGGACGGGTTCAACCGCCTCATGCTGCGCGCCGGGCTGACGTGGCGCGAGGCGTGGCTGCTGCGGGCGATGTTCAAGTGGTGCCGGCAGGTCGGCTTCCCGTTCAGCCAGGGCGCGGTGGAGGACACGCTGTCCGCGCATCCCGATGCGGCGCGCTGGCTGATCGACACGTTCAACCACCGCTTCGACCCCGAGGACGAGGGCGAGGAGGACGAGGCCGCCTGGGCTGCCCTGCTCGACCGGGTGGAGAACCCGGACGAGGACCGCATCCTGCGGCGGCTGCGCACGCTGCTCGATGCCGTGCTGCGCACCAATTTCTGGCAGGACGGCGGCGGCAAGCCCTATCTCGCGCTCAAGATCGACAGCCCGCGCGCCGGCGAGATGCCGCTGCCGCGGCCGATGGCGGAGATCTGGGTGCACGGCGCGCGGATGGAGGGCTGCCACCTGCGCGGCGGCAAGGTCGCGCGCGGCGGCATCCGCTGGTCCGACCGGCGCGAGGATTTCCGTACCGAGATCCTCGGGCTGATGAAGGCGCAGATGGTCAAGAACGTCGTCATCGTGCCGGTCGGCGCGAAGGGCGGCTTCGTGCTCAAGCGCCCGCCCGCCGCCACGGGCGATGCCGCGCGCGACCGCGAGGCGGCGCAGGCGGAAGGCATCGCCTGCTACCGGATGCTCATCCAGGGCATGCTGGACGTGACCGACAACCTGAAGGGCCAGGACGTCATCCCGCCCGCTTCCGTGCGCCGGCGCGACGGCGACGATCCCTACATCGTCGCCGCCGCCGACAAGGGCACGGCCAAGTTCAGCGACATCGCCAACGGCATCGCGGGCGATTACGGGTTCTGGCTGGGCGACGCCTTCGCCTCCGGCGGGTCGAAGGGCTACGACCACAAGGGCATGGGCATCACCGCCCGCGGCGCCTGGGTGAACATCGCGCGGCACTTCCGCGAGATGGGGGTCGACATCCAGCGCGACCTGTTCACCTGCGCGGGCGTGGGCGACATGTCGGGCGACGTGTTCGGCAACGGGCTGCTGATCAGCCGTCGCACGAAGCTGGTCGCCGCCTTCGACCACCGCCACATCTTCATCGACCCCGATCCCGATCCGGACGTGTCCTTTGACGAGCGGGCGCGGCTGTTCGCGCTGCCGCGCTCCTCCTGGGCGGATTACGACGCGGCGAAGCTGTCCGCGGGCGGCGGGGTTTATCCGCGCAGTGCGAAGACCATCGCCCTGTCGCCGCAGGCGCGCGCGCTGCTCGACATCGAGGCGGAGCATGTCGAGCCCGTGGAGGTGCTGCGGGCGATCCTGCGTGCGCGGGTGGACCTGCTCTATTTCGGCGGCATCGGCACCTATCTGAAAGCGAGCACGGAAAGTCAGGCCGATGCCGGCGACCGCGGCAACGATGCGATCCGCGCCGATGCGCGCGACCTGCGCTGCAAGGTGGTGGGCGAGGGCGCCAATCTCGGCGTCACCCAGGCCGCGCGCGTCGAGGCGGCGATGGCGGGTATCCGCATCAACACCGATGCGCTCGATAATTCCGCCGGCGTGTCCACCTCCGACCATGAGGTGAACATCAAGATCCTGCTCGCCGATGCGATGCAGTCGGGCGAACTGACCGAGAAGCAGCGCGTCGACCTGCTCGCGGAGATGACCGACGAGGTGGCGGACCTCGTGCTGCGCGACAACTACCAGCAGTCGCAGGCCATCTCGCTCGACGTGCTGGACGCGGTGCGGGACGTGCCGGCGCAGATCTCGCTGATGGCGCTGCTGGAGGCGCATGGCAGCTTCGACCGCGTCGTCGCGGGCATGCCGGACGCGGCCACGCTGTCGGCCCGCGCGGCGGTGCAGTCGGGCCTTACCCGGCCCGAGGCGGCGACGCTGTTCGCCCATACCAAGCTGTGGCTGGCGGGCGAGATCGACGAGTCCGCGCTGCCGGACGACCCGGCCTGCGAGGGGCTGCTGTCCGACTACTTCCCGACGCAACTGCAAACACGCTTCCCCGCACTGGTCCGTCGCCACCAGCTCCGCAAGGAGCTGATCGGCACCACGCTGACCAACGAGCTGGTCAACCGCGTGGGCGCCGCCGCGTTCGGCCGGCGGGTCGCCGAGGGCGGCGCGCCGCCGGCCGACGTCGCCAAGGCGGCCTGGGTGGCGCGGGAGGCGTTCGGCCTCGCCGATCTCTGCGCGCGGATCGAGGCGCTGGACGGAACGGTGCCGGCCGCCGCGCAGCTTGCCGCGCTGGATGCGGTGCGCACGCTGCAGGAAGCCGCGGCACGGCTGCTGCTGGGGTCCGCCGAACTCGCCCGGCCGATCGCGGATCTGGTCGCCACGCTGCGCCCGGGCCTCGCCGCGCTCGCCCAGTCCGCGGCCGCGCGCAGCGCCGGATCGACGCAGGCCCAGGCGCTGGTCGCCCAGGGCATGCCGGCCGAGCTCGCGGCGCTGATCGCGGCCCTGCCCTCGCTGGCCGCCGCCCCCGCCATCGTGCGGCTGGCGGCCGAGCGCGGCGTGCCGGTCGAGACGGCGGAAGCGGCATGGCGCGGCGCCGGCGACACCTTCGCCATCGAGGCGCTGCGCAATGCCGTGGATGCCGCGCCCGCCGCCGGCAAGTGGGGTGCGCGCGCCAGTGCCGCGATGTCCGACGACCTGACCGCGCTGCAGGGCGGGTTCGCCGGCGAGCTGCTCGCCGCGCCGGCCGATCCGGCGGCACTGCTCGCCCGCCTCGGTCCCCTCGCGGCGCGGGCTGTGGCCGTGACGCGAGAGGCGGCCGCCACGCCCGATCTCGCCGCCGCCTCGGTCGCCGCCCGGCTGCTGCGCGCGCTGCGTCCCTAGCGCGCGAATCGCCGCAGCGGGCATCAGCGGGAGCGTGAACCGCTCCTTCCGATCGCAGGCGGCAGCAGGGTCCGCGCGCGTGCGCGGGCCGATCGTGCGCTAGCCCGGCATGGGGGCCAGCCCGCCGCCGCCGCGCCGGGGTGCCATCCTCGCGTGGTGCCTGTACGACTGGGCGAACAGCGCCTTCCCGGCGGTGGTCTCGACCTTCGTCTTCGCCACCTATTTCACCGAGGCGGTGGCCGCCGACCGCGCCACCGGCACCTCGCTGTGGGGCGTCGCGGCGGCGGTCTCGGGCGTGCTGATCGCGCTGCTGTCGCCGCCGCTGGGTGCGGTCGCGGATGCGGGCGGAGCGCGGGCGCGCATGCTCGCGGCGTTCACCACGATCACCGTGCTCGCCACCGCCGCGTTGTGGACGGTCGCGCCGGAGCCGGACCATGCCGTGCGCGCGATCGCGCTGGTGATCGTCGCCACCGTCGCCTTCGAGCTGGCGACGGTCTTCTACAACGCCATGCTGCCCGTGATCGCCCCGCCCGGCCGGCTGGGGCGCATCTCCGGCTTCGGCTGGGGCTGCGGCTATTTCGGCGGGCTTGCCTGCCTGCTGGTCGCGCTGTTCGTGCTGATCCGCCCCGATCCCGCGCCCTTCGGCCTCGACAAGGCGCAGGCCGAGCCGGTGCGCGCGTGCATGCTGCTGGTGGCGCTGTGGATCGCCGCCTTCGCGTGGCCCGCCTGCGTGCTGATCCCCGACCGCGGCCCCGCGCGGCCGTGGAGCGAGGCGATCCGCGGCGGCATGACGGAGATCGCGGCGCTGCTGCGCCACCTGCCGCGCCGGCCGGCGCTGGCGCGCTTCCTGATCGCGCGGCTGTTCTACACGGACGGGCTGAACACGCTGTTCGCCTTCGGCGCCATCTACGCCGCCGGCAAGTTCGGCATGACGACGGAGGAGGTGCTGCTGTTCGGCATCGGCCTCAACGTCACCGCCGGGCTGGGCGCGGCCGGCTTCGCGCTGGTCGAGGACCGGCTGGGGGCGAAGGCCACGGTGCTGGTGTCGCTCGCCGGGCTGATGATCCTCGGCGCGGGGCTGCTGGCGGTGGAGGGCAAGACGCTGTTCTGGGCGCTGGGCCTGCCGATCGGCGTCTTCATGGGCCCGGCGCAGGCGGCCTCCCGCAGCCTGATGGCGCGAATGGCCACGCCGGGGGAGGAGAGCGCGCATTTCGGCCTGTTCGCGCTCTCCGGCCGGGTCACGGCCTTCGCGGGGCCGGCCGTACTGGCGGCGACCGTTTCGGCGACGGGCAGCCAGACGGCGGGGATGGCGACGGTGCTGGTGTTCCTCGGGCTCGGGGCGGTGGTTCTGACGACGGTGCGGGCGCCGGGGTAGCGGCGGGCCCTCACCCTCCCGCGCAGGGCGCGGGCCCCTCCCTCTCCCGCTGGGCGGGAGAGGGAGGGGCGACGCTTCCTCTTTCCCGCACGTGCGGGAAAGAGCACGGTCAGGGCCCCTACTTCTTCTCCAGGTTCCAGAACACCGGCACCGGCGTGGACAGGAAGCCGGTGACGCTGCGGCGGTAGGCGATCGGCGCGAAGAACTGGCCCACCGGCACGATCGGCACGAGCTGCGCCGCCTCCTGCTGGATCTGCGCGACGATCTCCCTGCGCTTGCCCGGATCGCTCTCCCGCGCCCAGGCGTTCTTCAGCTCCTCGATCTTCGGCGAGCACGCCCAGCCGGCATAGGCGGCGTCCGTGCAGTTCGCGCTCAGCGCCACGCTGCCCACCGGGTTGTCCAGTTCGAACCCGTAGGACCACATCGGGAAGATGTTCCACCCGCCGGCGGACGGCGCATCCTGCCTGTTGCGTCGGGACATCATCGTGGCGAAGTCCATGTACTGGATGTCCACGTTCAGCCCCGCGCCGCGCAGGCGTTCGGCGGCCATGGTGCCGAAGCCCTTGATGATCTCGTTGTCGCCCGGCGCGATGATGACGATGGGCTGGCCGCTGTAGCCGGCCTGCTGGAACAGCTTCTTCGCTTCCTCCACCTGGGTCTGGCGCATCCAGTCGGTGGCGGACTGGTTCTCGTTCGCCCCGCCGCAGGCCAGGAAGCTGTAGCAGCGGCTCCAGTACTTGCCGTCTGCGCCCGCGGTGATCGCCATGTAGTCGGCCTGGTCGGTCAGCAGCGCGAGCGCGCGCCGCGCCTCCGGCTTGTCGAAGGGCGGCTGGCGGTGGTTGGGGCGCAGGAAGCCGATCTGCCCCTGCTTGCCGTGCACGGCGACGACGATGTCGCGGTTGCGGTCCAGCACCGGCAGCAGGTCGAGCGGCGGCGTCTCGTAGATGTCGAGCTCGCCGGTCTGCAGCGCCGCCATGGCCGAGCTCGAATCCGGCATCACGATCCACTCGACGCGATCGACGCGCGCGACCTTGCCGCCGGAGAAGTAGTCGGCCGGCTCCGACCGGGGCCGGTAGTCGGCGTTGCGCTGGTAGACCAGCCGGTCGCCGGGGCGATAGGCGTCCCGGACGAAGCGGAACGGGCCGGAGCCGATGACGTTCTCCACCGGCCGCATCGGGTCCGTCGCCGCGTCGGCCTCGCGCATGATGAACAGGCCGGTGGCGGTCGGCTTGGCGAAGGCCTCGAACAGCAGCGGCGTGTCCACCGACAGGTGGACGCTGAAGCGCCGCGCATCCACCGCCTCCAGCCGCATGCCGAGCTCGGTCAGCTTGCGCCCGGCGGTGTCGCGCGCCGCCCAGCGCTTGATCGAGGCGATGACGTCGGCCGAGGTCACCGGCGCGCCGTCGTGGAACCGCAGCCCCTCGCGGAGGGTGAACACCCAGCTCGTGCCGTCCGCGCCCTTCTCCGCCCGTTCCACCATCTGGGGCTGCGGGCGGAACTGCGAGTCCAGCGTGTAGAGGTTGTCGTAGACGAGGTAGCTGTGCTGGTGCGTGACCGACAGCCAGTTGACCACGGAATCGAGCGTGCGCGGCTCGGCTGACGAGGCGTAGCGCAGCACGCTCTGGGCGTGTGCGGCGGCCGTCGAGAGCATGATCGCCGCGGCCAGCCCGACGCGGCTGGCAGCGGTTCGGCATGTGGCGATCGTCGTCATTGTCCTGGGCCCCCCGGCATGTACGCCGGACAGCCTTGGACAGACCGATGCGAATGCCAATCCATCTTTCGCATCGGCATGGTATCCACTTGCCGGCGGGGCCCGCCGCGGCGGGATCAGACCGGCAGCCGGATCCGCGCCCGCAGCCCGCCGAGCGGGCTTTCCTCCAGCAGGATGTCGCCCCCATGGGCGCGCACGATGTCGCGCGCGATGGCGAGGCCGAGCCCGGTGCCGCCCGATCCGGTCGAGTACGGGCGGAACGCCTGCTCGCGCTCCTCCGGCGGGATGCCGGGGCCGTCGTCGTCCACCGTCACCTGCACGGCGCGCGAGCCGTCGCGCGGGATCTCCGTCGCGCCGAGCAGCACGCGGCGGCCATGGCGGCGCGCGTTGTCGATCAGGTTGGTCATCGCGCGGCGGATGGCGTTGGGCCGCAGCGGCAGGGTGAGCCGGCGCGGCGCGTTCAGCGCGATGTCGGCGCCGCTGCGGCGCGCGGCGGCGGCCACGTCCTCCAGCAGCGCGGACAGGTCGGTCGGCTGCGCCTGCTCCGCCCCCTCGCCGCGCGCGAAGGAGAGGTAGCCCTCCACCATGCGCTCCATCTCGTCCACGTCGGCGGAGATCTCCTTCGCCTCGTCGCCCGCCGGCATCATCGCGAGCGCGAGGCGCATCCGCGTCAGCGGCGTGCGCAAATCGTGCGACACGCCCGCCAGCATCTCCGTGCGCTGGGCGAGGAAGCGGCGGATGCGCTCCTGCATCCGGTTGAAGGCCACCGCCGCCTGCCGCACCTCCGACCCGCCCTCGGGCTTGATGGGGCCGGGATCGCGGCCCATGCCGAAGGACTCGGCGGCCGAGGACAGCCGGCGGATCGCGCGCACCTGCTGGCGCATGAAGACGGCGGCGAGGCCGAAGACCAGCAGCGCGGTGCCCACCAGCCACAGCACGAACAACAGGATGGTGCCGGTGTAGAGCCGCTTGCGCGGCACGTTCGCCACCACCACGCCCTCGGGAAGCTGGATGCGCACCGCGACCGTCTGCGGATCGGCGTTCCAGTCGAAGCTGAACGGGCGGCGCACGCGCTCCTCCAGCGCGGCGGCGAGGTCGTCGTCGAGCGGGCCGAACACGTCCTGGCGCGGCTCGTCCGGCAGCACCGCGCCCGGTTCGAAATGCAGGATGATCTCGAACCGGTCCCAGCTCTCCTGAGCGATCCAGGCGAATTCGGCGCGTTCGGGGAAGCGGCGCATCATGTCGAGCGCGAAGCCGATATCGCCGGCGACCCCGGCCGCGAGGCGGCGGGAGAACACGTCGAGATGGCTGCCGTAGAAGACCTGCAGCGCCACCGCCTGCACCACGATCAGCGGCACCAGGATGATCAGCAGGGAGCGGCCGAGCAGCGACCGCGGGACGAACTTCCGCAACATCCGGTTGACCGGCTTCACGGCCCCGGCCGCAGCATGTAGCCCTTGCCGCGGAGCGTGAGCAGGTAGCGCGGCTCGCGCGTGTCGGGCTCGATCTTGCGCCGCAGCCGCGTGACCTGCACGTCGATCGCGCGCTCGCCCTGTTCGTCCATGCCCAGCGTCTCGGCCAGCGCCTCGCGCGAGAGCGTCTCGTTCGGCGCGCGGGCGAGGGCGGCGAGCAGCGCCATCTCGCCGCTGGTCAGCCGCACCGGGCCGTCGGCGCCCAGCAGCTCGTTGCGGGCCGGGTCGAACTCCAGCACGCCGAGGCGCAGCGGGCCGGCAGGCGTGGCGGGCGCCGGCGGCGGGGCGAGCCGGCGCAGCATGGCGCGCAGCCGCAGCACCAGCTCGCGCGGGTCGAACGGCTTGGCGAGGTAGTCGTCCGCGCCGGCCTCGAACCCGGCGATGCGGTCCTCCGGCGCGCCCCGCGCGGTCAGCAGCATCACCGGCACGTCGCGCTCGCGGCGCAGGCTTTCGGTGAGGCTGAGGCCGGATTCGCCCGGCATCATCACGTCCAGCACCAGCACGTCGGGCTCGACGAAGCGCAGCTTGTCGCGCGCCTCGGCCGCGCTGTCGGCGGCGGTGACACGGAAGCCGTTCTCCGTGAGGTAGCGGACGAGCAGGGCGCGCAGCCGCCCGTCGTCGTCCACCACCAGCACATGTGCGCCGTCCCCCGCCATGTCAGCCGGTGCGCATCTTGGGTTCGCGGCCCGCCGCCTCGGCGGCGTCGAGATGCGCGCGCGCCTCGGTATCCGCGATGCCGCGCATCACCCGCTTGAACCCCTCGACCGCGCCCGCGCCGGAATCGCGGTAGGCGGCGGCGAGCCGTTCGCGCTGGCGCTCGAACAATCGCCGCTCCAGCGCCTGGCCTCTCGGCGTGAGCGACAGCAGTCGCTGGCGGCGGTCGGTGCGGCCCTGCGCCTGGGCGACGTAGCCCTGCTCGATCAGCGCGGAGAGCACGCGGGCAAGGCTCTGCTTGGTGATGCGCAGGATCGCGAGCAGCTCGCTCACCGTCATGCCCGGCTGGCGGCCGATGAAGTGCATGGCGCGATGGTGGGCACGGCCGAGGCCGAGCTCCTCCAGCACCGTGTCGGCCACGCCGGTGAAGTCGCGATAGGCGAAGAAGAGCAGATCCTGGGCGAGGCGGATCTCCTCCTCGCGGAGGAACAGCAGATTCGCCCCGGCGGCGGATTTCGTGTCAGGCAAGCCAGCCATGCGGCACCATTAGGTCAGCGTCGTTGACGTGCTCTGGTGGAGGATTTTACCATCCCTCCCCTAGAAGCAAGGAAATTGCGGAGGAAGACAACATGGCGCTCGTTCCTTTCGATGACCGCGACGGCTGGATCTGGTTCGACGGCAAGCTGGTGCCGTGGCGGGAGGCGAAGGTCCATGTCCTGACGCATGGGCTGCATTATGCCTCTGCCGTGTTCGAAGGCGAGCGCGCCTATAGCGGCAACATCTTCAGGCTGCGAAACCATACCGAACGGCTGATCCAGTCGGGCCGCATCCTCGGCTTCGAGATCCCCTGGACGGTCGAGCAGATCGACGATGCCTGCAACGAGGTGTTGAAGGCGAACGGCCTGACCGACGCCTATGTCCGCCCGCTCGCCTGGCGCGGGTCGGAGATGCTGGCGGTGGCCGCGCAGCAGACGAAGATCCACCTCGCCATCGCCACCTGGGCGTGGCCGAACCTGTTCGGCGCCGACCGGATGAAGGGCGTGCGGCTCGGCATCGCGAGCTGGAAGCGCCCGCACCCGGAGACCGCGCCGACCGCGTCCAAGGCCGCCGGGCTCTACATGATCGGCACGCTCGCCAAGCACGAGGCGGAGGCCGCGGGCTGGACGGATGCGCTGATGCTGGACTGGCGGGGCCAGGTATCCGAGGCGACCGGGGCGAACATCTTCTTCGTCATCGACGGCGAGCTGCACACGCCCACGCCGGACTGCTTCCTCGACGGCATCACGCGGCGCACGGTGATGAGCCTCGCGCGGCATCGCCAGATCAAGGTGGTGGAGCGGGCGATCCTGCCCGACGAGATGAAACGCGCGACCGAGGTGTTCCTGGCCGGCACCGCGGCCGAGGTCACGCCGGTTCGCCAGATCGGCGACCTGACCTTCACGCCGTCCACGATCACCGAGACGCTGATGAACGACTACGAGGCGCTCGTCCGCAAGAGCCCCGAGGAAGTCGCGAAGCTGGCGGCCTGACCGCCGCCACCGGGCCGGGAGGGACCAGTCCTTCCCGGTTCCTCTCTCAGGTATCCACCTGCACCCATGTCGGCCCGTCGTGGGGCTGCATGCTGAGCGCGGTGGCCGCGCCGACGCCGAAGGCCAGCGCCACGGCCGCCATCAGGGCGTAGTCCAGCAGCGTCAACCGCCGCCGCCGTTTCGCCGAACTCCGCTCCGCCATGGCACCCTCCTCGCCACCTCTCGTGCCACGGATGCGTCCTGGGACGTGTCATCCAGTGCACACGGGGAGAGTTAGGGGAGGGTTTCGCCGGCTCCGCGGCCGGGATGGGGCAGGTTTGCGGCAGTGTGTTGCGGTCTGATACGTGCGGCGCCGGGGGCAGGTCCAGCCGCGCGACGCCCCTCTCCCGCCGGGCGGGAGAGGGAGGAATGAGCCGGGGCTACTCCTTCACAGCCCCGGTCAGGCTGGACACGTAGTAGTCCACGAAGAACGAGTAGAAGATCGCCACCGGCAGCGATCCCAGCAGGCTGCCCGCCATCAGCGCGCCCCACTGGTAGACGTCGCCGGTGATCAGCTCCGTCAGGATCGCAACTGGCACGGTCTTGTTCTCGCTGCTCTGGATGAAGGCGAGCGCGTAGATGAACTCGTTCCACGACAGCGTGAACGAGAAGATGCCCGCCGAGATCAGCCCCGGCACCGCGAGCGGCAGCGTGATGCGGCGCAGGATCTGCAGCCGGCTCGCCCCGTCGATCAGGGCGCATTCCTCCAGCTCGTAGGGGATCGACTTGAAGTAGCCGATCAGCAGCCAGGTGCAGAACGGCACCAGGAAGGTCGGGTAGACGAGGATCAGCGCCAGCGGCGAATCGAACAGGCCGAGCTGCACCACCATCGTCGCGAGCGGGATGAACAGGATCGACGGCGGCACGAGATAGGCGAGGTAGATCGCGAGCCCCACGTACTGGCTGCCGGTGAAGCGCAGCCGCTGGATGGCGTAGGCGGCGAGCGTGCTCGCCAGCAGCGACAGGAAGGTCGCCCCCACCGCGACCATCATCGTGGTCCACAGCCAGCGCGGATAGGACGTCTCGAACAGCAGCTTGTGGATGTGCTCGAGCGTGGGCGAGTTGATCCAGAACGGGCTGTAGGTCCGGAAATCGAACAGCTCGGCGTTCGGTTTGAAGGCCGTCACCGTCATCCAGTAGAACGGGAACAGCAAGATGATCACGAAGCACGCGAGTGGCAGGTAGATCGTCACCATCCGCCGCGCGCGCGTATCCCAAGCCATCGCCTCCGGCGGGGCCGTGGCGGAGGATTTCGCTTCCGGCGCCGCGACCGCCGCGTCAGTCATTGCTCTCTCCCTGCTGCCACTTGCGCCGGGCGAGCGCGAAGTAGCTGAACAGCGTGGCGAACACGAGGAACGGGATCATCGTCACCGCGATCGCGGCCCCCTCGCCGAGCTGCCCGCCCGGGATGCCGCGCTGGAAGGCGAGCGTGGCGAGCAGGTGCGTCGAGTTCACCGGCCCGCCGCGCGTGATCGCGTAGACGAGCTGGAAGTCGGTGAAGGTGAAGATGATGGAGAAGGTCATCACGATCGCCAGGATCGGCAGCAGCATCGGGAAGGTGATGTAGCGGAAACGCTGCCAGGCGGTGGACCCGTCGAGCAGGGCCGCCTCGTACAGCGCGGGCGAGATGGTCTGCAGCCCGGCGAGCAGCGAGATCGCCACGAACGGGATGCCGCGCCAGATATTGGCCGCGATCAGCGACCAGCGCGCGGGCCAGGCCGTGCCGATGAAGTCGATGTTCGTCTGCCGCCATCCGAGCACCTCGACGAAGATGTACGAGATGATCGAGAACTGCGGATCGTAGATCCACCAGAAGGCCAGCGCCGACAGCACCGTGGGCACGATCCATGGCAGCAGCACGATGGCGCGCAGCAGCGACTTGAACGGCAGGTGGTTGTTGAGCAGCAGCGCGAGCCACAGGCCCAGCGCGAACTTACCGATCGTGGCGACCGCGGTGTAGAAGATCGAATAGAAGACCGCACCCCAGAAGATCGGATCCTCGATCAGGTACTCGAAATTCTCCCACCCCACCCAGATGCCGCGCCGGCCGATCGTCGCGTCGGTGAAGGCGAGGTAGATGCCCAGCCCCAGCGGATAGGTGAGGAAGACAAGCAGCAGCGCGACCGCCGGGAACAGGCAGGCGACGATGAGGAACGCCTTGTTGTCGAACAGCCGCCCGATCCAGCCCGGATCCGCGCGCTGCGCCACCCAGCGGGGCAGGGTCGCCTCTGACATGCTCCTCCCTTTCTGCCGCAGTCGCGGCGCCCCGGCGGACCGGGGCGCCGCCCTGCATCACGTCCGACGGCGGAAGTAACGCTCCGAGCGCCGCGCGGCCTCGCGTGCCGCCGCTTCCGGCGTCGCCTCGCCGGAGGCCGCCGAGGCGCACATCTGCACCAGCACGAAGTCGTTGGTGGCGCTGGCGGATGCCTCGCTGATCGGCCCCTTGTAGCCGTTCCAGAAGGTGCTGCGCATCGTGTCCTTGAAGATCGAGATCTTCGGATCCGAATGCCACACGGGCGAGGCGGTGTAGGCCTCGAGCGGCTGCGACCAGTAGCCGAGGTTGGCCTGCAGCCACGGGTCGTACTGCTCGGCTTCCAGCAGGAAGGCGAGCAGCGCCTTCGACGCGTTGGGATAGCGGCTGTGCTTGAACACCATGGCGTTCATCGTCAGCCCGGCATTCGGCGTGGAGCTCGCTTTCCCCTTGGGCAGCAGCGAATGGTACGTGTCGTCCGCGATCGCCCTGGTCGCCGGATCGTTCTTCAGCGAGAAGTACAGCGACACGCCGTTCTGCGTCAGCCACAGTTCCTGCGACGAATAGGCGCGGTTGTTGGAGACGTCGTTCCACGCCGTCGTGCCCGGGATGAACTGCTGGTACAGCTCGCGCAGGTAGGTCAGCGCCTCGATCGTCTGCGGCGAGTTGATGCCGACCGATCCGTCCTCGTTCACCAGGAACGCGCCGTGCGCCCAGACCATCCAGTTGGCGAAGCCGTTGCCGTCGCCGACCGCGTTGCCGAGCGCGAAGCCCATCGGCTTGCCGGCGGCCTTCAGCTTCTTGGCGAGGTCGAGGAAGCCCGCCATGTCCTCCGGCGGCGCCTGGTAGCCGACGGCGTCGAGCGCGGACTTGCGCCAGACCAGCGGCCCGCCGGTGGACCCGAAGGGCAGGCCGATCCAGTTGTTGGTGCCGTGCTTCTTGCCGTAGCGCTCCGCCAGCGCCAGCCAGCCGCCGTAGCGGTTGCCGATGTATTCGGCGACGTCGCTCAGCTCGACCAGCTTGTCGACATAGACGTGCGGCGCCTCGTTGAAGCCGACGATCAGGTCGGGGCCGGCGCCGGTGTTCGCGGTCACCGCCGTCTGCTGGCTGATGTCCTCCCAGCCGACGAAGTCCACGCGCACGGGCACGCCGGTCTGCTGGGTGAAACGGGCGCAGTTGGCGCGCCAGTTGTCCTCGTCCGCCGGCACGAAGCGCACCGGGCGCAGCATGCGCAGGCTGGCGCCGTTCTCGATCGGCAGGTTCAGGGAGCCGCCCTCGCGCCGCTGGATCTGCGCCCCCGCGTCCCCGATCGCGGTCGCCGCCATGCCGGCGGCGGTCGCCGCGAGCAGGCTTCGGCGTGTGATGATGTTGGCCATTCTCGTCGTTCTTCCCTGTTCTGTCGTTGTCTTCCTCTGGGCTGCCCCGGCGGATCAGATCCGCCGGCCCGATTCCCCCTCGAACAGATGCACCAGGCCGGGCAGCGGCCTGATGGGCAGAGTGTCTCCGGGCTTGGCGGAGATGCGTTCGCGGAATGCGCCGATAATGGAGTTCTCGCCCACCCGCATCAGCACCTGCGTCTCCGATCCCGTCGGCTCGACGACCTGCACGGTCGCCTTGATGCCCTCCGGGTCGATCGCGAGATGCTCGGGGCGGATGCCGTAGACCGCCGCTCCTTCGGATGGCGCATGGCCGTTACCGGTCAGCGGCCAGACCTCGCCGTCCGCGCCGCGGAAGCCGCCGCCGCCGACCGTGCCGTGGATGAAGTTCATCGCCGGGCTGCCGATGAAGCCGGCGACGAACAGGTTCGCGGGCCGGTCGTACAGGTCGAGCGGCGCGCCCGCCTGCTCGATGCGTCCGCCGTTCATCACCACGATGAGGTCGGCCATCGTCATCGCCTCGATCTGGTCGTGCGTGACGTAGACGGTGGTGACCTTCAGCCGCTGGTGCAGCTCCTTGATCTCCCCGCGCATCTGCACGCGCAGCTTGGCATCGAGGTTCGACAGCGGCTCGTCGAACAGGAACACCTGCGGGTTGCGCACGATGGCGCGGCCCATGGCGACGCGCTGGCGCTGCCCGCCCGAGAGCTGCCGCGGATAGCGATGCAGCAGGGATTCGAGGCCGAGGATCTTCGCCGCGCGGCCCACCTCCTGCTCCACCACCGCCTTCGGCGCCTTCGCCAGCATCAGGCTGAAGGCCATGTTGTCGAACACGGTCATGTGCGGATAGAGCGCGTAGTTCTGGAACACCATGGCGATGTCCCGGTTCTTCGGCGGCACGTTGTTGACCACGGTGTCGCCGATCGCGATCTCGCCGCCGGTGATGTTCTCCAGCCCCGCGATCATCCGCAGCAGGGTGGACTTGCCGCAGCCGGACGGGCCGACCAGGACGACGAAGGCCCCGTCGGCGATCTCGACGCTGACACCGTGCAGGATCGCGGTCTGCCCGAACGATTTCCGCACTTCGCGGATGCTGACCCGCGCCACGTTCCCTTTTCCCTCCCCGGTCTTTGCCGTTGGCTGCACCATTGCAGCCGTTGCCGGGGTGCGCCAGCCTCTATTCGCAATGCAGCCGCAACCGGCCGGCGGACCTTGACGGCGTGCGGGCGGTGGGGCGCGATGGCCGCGTCTGCCAAGGAGCCCGCCGTCGCATGACCTGGTCCATCGTCGCCCGCGATCCCCGCACCGGCGCCTTCGCCGTGGCGGTCACCACCTGCAACCTCGCGGTCGGCGCGACCTGCCCGTTCGTCCGCGCCGGCGTCGGCGCGGTGTCGACCCAGTCGATCAGCAACCGCTATCTGGGCCCGGCGATCCTCGATGCGATGGCGCGCGGGCTGGCCCCGGCCGCGGCGATCGAGAGCGCGCTCGCGGGCGACGAGGGGGCGGGGCTGCGGCAGGTGCACGCGGTGGACGCGAAGGGCCGCAGCGCCGCCTGGACCGGGCGCAACTGCGTGGCCTGGGCCGGCGACGAGACCGGGCCGGACGTGTCCTTCGCGGGCAACATGCTGGCCAACGAGCGCGTGGTGCCGGCGACCGCGGCCACCTTCCGCGCGCAGGCGACGCTGAAGCTGCCGGAGCGGATGCTCGCGGCGCTGGATGCCGGGCAGGCGGAGGGCGGGGACCGTCGCGGCCGGCAATCCGCCGCGCTGGTGCTGGTCACCACCGAGGACTTCCCCGACATCAACCTGCGGGTCGATGACCATCCTGATCCGCTGATCGAGCTGCGGCGGCTGCTGGTGCTGTGGCGGCTGATGGCGGAGCCGCGGCTGGACCGCGCGCCGTCGAAGGCGAACCCGTCCGGCTTCACCGACCTGGACGCGATCGAGGCGGGCTGGGCGGCGGCGGGATCGGATCTGCGCTTCCGGCGTTGAGCCTGCCATAGGCCGGCGCCCATGCCGTCCCGGGCGCGTGGCGCGCCGGGACCGCGACCCCCGTCATATGGAGATCCCCCTCATGATCCGTCTGCTCCCCTGTGTCCTGCTGCTTCCCCTGCTGTCGCCGCTGCCCGCCGCCGCCGGCGATGGCTCCTGCCGCACCGAGCCGATCGCGGTGGAGCAGGCGCTCCAGATCGCCCGCGGTGCCGGCATGGCGCAGGTGCGGGAGGTCGAATGCGATGACGGGAAGTGGGAGATCGAGGGATGGCACGCCGACGGGCGGAAGATGGAGATCGACGTCTCCGCCCGGGACGGCCGCATCCTGGACATCGACTACGACTGATACCGGTACGGGCGGTGTCGCGCCCCCTTCTCCCTCTCCCGCGGGGCGGGAGAGGGTCGGGGTGAGGGCGCCGCCGCCGGCCCCACCGCGAGGTTTCGCCTCCGCGCAGCCCCCACCACCAGTCCCGCTACCGCGGGGCGGGGGAGGGGACG
>JBBCJT010000211.1:0-5813 GCA_037190665.1 Rhodovastum atsumiense
GGCCAGCGCACGCTGCCGCGGCAGATGTTCGCCGGGCTGAAGGACACGATCGAACTCGCGATCATGGCGGCGGCGACGATCCTGGTGGTGGTCTCGACGCTGCTGATGGCGGCGACGCTGCTGCTGCGCCGCCGCCAGTAGCGGGCGTTACTCGGCCGCTAGGAAGTTCGCGATCTCCCGCACGGCCGCGTCGCGGCCGGTTTCGGCCAGGACGAAGTGCGTCGCGCGGGGCAGTTCCACGAGACGCCGGGTCGGCGTGCTGCGCAACTGGGCGAACAGCGCCTGGGAGGCGGCCAGCGGCGTCAGCCCGTCCCACTCGCCGACGACGATCAGCGTCGGCGCGGTGATCTTCGCGGGATCGTAGAACGCCTTGCCGGCTTGCCAGAACGCGTCGCCATCGGCCCGCACGCCGGCCGGCGAACGGAAGACCGGCGGATCGCCGCGCTCGGCGGCTTCCGGCTGGCCGCGCAGAAGCTCCCCTTCCCACCGCTCGCGCCAGGCGGCGGGGAAGATGCGCGCGGCCTCCGCGTCCGGCACGCCGGCCTGAAGCCGTTTCAGCGCGGCAGCCGCAGTCCACTCCTGCCAGACACCGATCCGCGCCGGCGTGGCAGCGGCCTGCTGCGCCTGCGTGATGCCCGGCGGGCCGATCAGCACGAGGCTTGCCACGCGGTCCGGATGCTCGGCCGCGTAGCCGCCGGTGATGATCGTGCCCCACGACCAGCCGATCAGGGCCAGCCGCGAGACGCCCCGTCGCGCGCGGATATGATCGACCGCCGCGCCGAGATCGCGGACGGCTTCGGCGGTGCGGCCGAACGGCTCGCCTTCCGCGGCCGGGCGGCGGAACGAGTCCGGGCGCGTGGACTGGCCGTAGCCGCGCACGTTCACCAGCCAGACGTCGTAGCCGCGCGCGGCGAGCTGTTCGGCGGCCGAGGCGCCGCCGGCGCGCAGGTCGAACACCGCCTCGGACGGCTGCGTGGAGCCGTGGATATAGAGGATGGTCCGGTCGGATCCGAAGCGGGTGAGGGTCTCCTGCCGCACGTTGCGCAGGAACAGCTCGATGCCCGGTGTGTCGGAGGCGATACGGGCATCCTCCGTCACCAGCCGGTTCGCGGACGCCTCGGTGGCGCGGGCTTCGAGCGTGGTGGTGGCGGCGAGCAGCGCGAGGGCGCTGCCCAGGGTGGGGAAGATCGAACGCATGGATTCCGGTCTTTCTGTCGGGGGCCTGGCACGCGGGGAAAGGTCGTCATGCCGGTTGCCGACATCGCTCCGCTTCGCGGGGCGGGCTGCGAATGCGAGGAGGCGAAGGCGCATGCGGCGCTCCGATCGATGGAGCGTTCATGATAGTGAATTAATTTATTTCACGTCAAGTAAGAGCTAATAAGCGACGCGCGAGCGTCATCCCCGCAGACCCGCCAGCACGATCTCGCGCCAGATCCGGCTGGGAGCCACCCATGCCTCCGGCGCGTTGTAGGCCCCGGCGAAGACCACCAGCGTCAGCCGCGCCGCCGGCATCACCCACAGCCGCTGTCCGCCATTGCCGAACGCCCCGGCCCAAGGCTGCGGCGCGGGCCCGAGCGCCGGCACCACGGCGCGGCCGAGGTACCAGTGTCGGCCGTACATCAGTCCATCCCCGGTGGGCACGGACGGGGCGAAGGATGTCTCGAGCCAGTCGCGCGGCACGACCTGCCGCCCCTCCCATGTCCCGCCATCGAGCACCATCCGGCCGATCCGCGTCAGATCGCGCGCCGACAGCCGCAGGCCCGAGGCGGCGGAGGCGACGCCGTCCTGCCCGGCCGCCCATTCGAAGCGCGCGATGCCCAGCGGATCGAACAGCGCCTCCCGCGCGAAGTCCGGCAGCGTCCGGCCGGTGCCCTGCGCGATCAGCGCGCCCAGCAGCGCCGTCGCCCCGCCGCTGTAGGTCCAGCGCGTGCCGGGCTCCGCCTCCATCGGGCGGGAGAGCACGAACCCCACCCGGTCCGCCGCCCTCTCCATCGCGATCTCGCTGTTGGCGGGATCGGTGTAGGGAAGCTGCTCGTTCCACGCCGTGCCGAGCGACATGGTCAGCACGTGGCCGACCGTCTGGCGCGCGCGGCGCGGGTCGTCGGCGGCGTCGGGATGGCCGGGGAACTGGGCGAGCAGCGGGGCCTCCGGCGGCGGTACCGCGCCCCGTGCCAGCGCGATGCCATACAGAAGGCCGACCACGCTCTTGGTGACGGAGCGCAGGTCGTGGAGCGTGTCCGGCCCGTGCGCCACCGTGCCCAGGCTCCGGCCCCAGGCCTCGTCCGCGCCCGGCCAGTAACGCTCCACGGCGACGCGGCCGTCGCGGACCACCAGCACCGCATGCAGGTCCCGCAGCAGCCCCGCCCGGATGCCCGCCTCGATCCTCTCGCCGAGGTCGGGGGCGAGGCCGGTCGTGTTCGGGGCGGCGGCGGCCGGCGCGGCGGTCATCGCGGTGAGGCCCGACAGCAGGTCCCGGCGCCGCACGGGCTCACACCGCGTGCTGTCCGCCGGTGACGAACACCTCCGTGCCGGTCACGTAGCCGAAATCCGGCTGGCAGAGCTGCCAGACCACGCCCGCCACCTCCTCCGGCGTGCCGAAGCGGCCCATCGGGATGGCGGGCAGCAGGCTGGAGTATTCCGGCCCGATCATCGGCGTGGCGATCTCCCCCGGGGCCACGGCGTTCACGCGCACGCCGCGCGGCGCGAGCTCCGCCGCCAGCTCGCGGGTGGCGGCGAGCAGGGCCGCCTTGCTCGCGGCATAGGCGGCGCCGGCGAAGGGATGCACGCGGTGCCCGGCAATCGAGGTCACGTTGACCACCGTGCCGGCCGCCGCCGCGAGCTGGTCCGCGAGCGCGCGGGAGAGGGCGACCGGCGCCAGCAGGTTCACTTCCAGCACGTGGCGCCAGTGGTCGAGATCGGCGCCGAGCGCGGTGGGCTTGCGCCCGTCGATCTTCGGGCTGACGCCGGCATTGTTCACCAGCGCGCCGATCGGCCAGTCCCGCGCGCGGGACGCCAGCTCCTCGCACAGCGGGGCCAGGGCCTCGGGGGCGCCGAGATCGGCGGCGATGTGCTCGTGGACCGCCGGGTTGCGTGAGCAGCTCGGCGGCGGGCCCTCCCGGCTCACGGTCAGCAGCCGCCATCCCGCTTCCGCGAAGCGGCGGGCGATGGCATGGCCGATACCGCGCGAGGCGCCGGTCAGAACAAGGGTTCGTGTGGTCACGCCGCCAGCATCGCGCGCGCGCAGGCCGCGGGCAATCGGCAGCGGGGACTCACGCGGCCGTCACTTGCCGGCGCGGGGCTGTTGGTTGTGAGTCGTGCCGACCATGCGCCGCATTCTCCTATCCCTCCTCCTTCTGACATCCGCCGCCCGGGCGGAGGGGCTGCACGTGCTGGAACTCTATACGAGCCAAGGATGCGCCTCCTGCCCCGCGGCCGACGAGGTGGCGGAGCGGATGCTCGCCCGGCCCGGCGTGCTCGTCATCGGCTTCCATGTCCGCTGGTGGGACTATCTCGGCTGGGCCGATCCGTTCGGGCTGAAGATCAGCGGCGAACGCCAGCGCGGCTATGCGAAGCAGTGGAACCTGCGCCACGTCTTCACCCCGCAGGTCGTCGTCCAGGGGCGCACCTACGGCATCGGTTCGGATGACGACGAGGTCGCGGCCCTGCTCAACGCGCAGCCCGCGGTCCCCCGGATCGTGCTGACGCGTGAAGGCGACGGGCTGATCGCGGAGATCCCGCTGCTGCCGATGACCCGCGCGGCCGAGCTGTGGCTGCTCGCGCTCGACAGCCGTGCGCGGACGAAGGTCGAGCGGGGGGAGAACGCCGACAAGGTGCTGAACAACGTGAACATCGTCCGCGCCGCGGTGCCGGTGGTCCGCGTCGCCGAGACGCCCGCGCGGCTCTTGCTGCCGACCACGCTCCTGGTGGGGCGGGACATGGCTGCCGTGCTGCTGCAGATGCCCGGCCCGGGCCCGATCCTCGCCGCCGGCAGCACGCCGCTGCGATAAGGTCATCCGCCGGCCCCGGGGCCGGTGCAGGTCGGGCGATTCCGCCATTCGCTCGTGCGGAGATCGACACGTTCCACCCCTTGCGCCGGGGCGGGGGCGGGGCTATGTGGGCGGCATACCAACATCTTCCGCTGCTGACGGGGGGTGGCCTTTCGGGGCCGCCTTTTTTGTTTTGGACGACATGCCGCATCACACCGGGCTCGAAGCCCGAATCGCCGGACTGGTGGCCCCCACCCTGACCTCGATGGGTTATGAACTCGTGCGGGTGCAGGTGATGGGCAAGCAGCGCCCGACCGTCCAGATCATGGCCGACCGCGCCGATGGCGCGCAGATCAGCGTGGAGGATTGCGAGGCGATCAGCCATGCTGTCGGCGCCGTGCTCGACGTGGAGGATCCGATCTCCGGCGCCTGGTCGCTGGAAGTGTCCTCCGCCGGTATCGACCGGCCGCTGACGAGGCTGAAGGACTGGGTGCGCTTCGCCGGCCATCTCGCCCGCGCCGAGCTGGCCGTGCCGATGGAAGGCCGCAAGCGCTTCCAGGGCGTGATCCTCGGCGCCGATGCCGAAACGGCGCGGCTGCGGCTGGAAGACGGCACCGACGTCGCCCTGCCGATGGCGGAGATCCGCCGCGCCAAGCTTGTTCTGACCGATGCATTGATCGAGGCCGCGAAGGCCCAACCCGCGAGGAACTGACCATGGATGCCGCCATCGCACGGCCCGAACTGCTGCAGGTCGCCGACGCCGTCGCGCGCGAGAAGAACATCGACCGCGAGGAAGTGCTCGAGGCGATGGAGCAGGCCATGGGCAAGGCCGGCCGCGCCAAGTACGGGGCCGAGAAGGACATCCGCGCCACCATCGACCGCCGCAGCGGCGCGGTGGAGTTGTCCCGCTGGACCGAGGCGGTGGAGACGGTGGAGAACGAGGCCACGCAGATCCCCATCGCGATCGCGGTGAAGATCAGGCCGGGCATCGAGGTCGGGCAGTTCATCGTCGATCCGCTGCCGCCGCTGGATTTCGGCCGCATCGCCGCGCAGACCGCCACGCAGGTCATCGTCCAGCGCGTGCGCGAGTACGAGCGCCGCAAGCAGTTCAACGAGTTCAAGGACCGCGTGGGCGAGATCGTCAACGGCATCGTCAAGCGCACCGAGTACGGCAACCTGATGGTCGACCTGGGCCGCGCCGAGGCGCTGCTGCGCCGTGACGAGCTGATCCAGCGCGAGGCGTTCCGCAACGGCGACCGCGTGCGTGCCTATATCTATGACGTGCGCGAGGAGCCGCGCGGCCCGCAGATCTTCCTGTCGCGCACCCATCCCGGCTTCCTCGCCAAGCTGTTCGCGCAGGAAGTGCCGGAGATCTACGACGGCATCATCGAGATCAAGGCCGTCAGCCGCGATCCGGGCAGCCGCGCGAAGATGGCGGTGATCAGCCGCGACTCGTCGATCGACCCGGTCGGCGCCTGCGTCGGCATGCGCGGTTCGCGCGTGCAGGCGGTGGTGGCCGAGCTGCAGGGCGAGAAGATCGACATCATCCCCTGGTCCCCGCAGGCCGCGACCTTCATCGTGAACGCGCTCGCGCCCGCCGAGGTGACCAAGGTGGTGCTGGACGACGACAACCGCCGCTGCGAGGTGGTGGTGCCGGACGACCAGCTCAGCCTCGCCATCGGCCGTCGCGGCCAGAACGTCCGCCTCGCCTCGCAGCTCACCCGCTGGGACATCGACATCCTGACCGAGGCGGAGGAGAGCGAGCGCCGGCAGGAGGAATTCCGCAAGCGCACCTCGCTGTTCCAGGAGGCGCTCGACGTGGACGAC
>JBBCJT010000212.1:0-7784 GCA_037190665.1 Rhodovastum atsumiense
CCCAAGTCACCAGCACAATCCACAAATCCAGACACCCGGAACTGCCCCATCCCCCTCACAGAAGACGCAGCAACCCCCAAGGACGCCACCAGCGGATCCCTTCCATCTACTCTCTCCACCCAGATGCAACTGTCAAAGAGCGAACAGTCAAATCGGCCGGCGCCCGCCTCTGCGGGGCGACCGATCAACTTGCCTGGACTTCCGCGCCAGCCACCGTGTGGCGTCCGTCGCGGTGGGGACTATCTAGTGGGGGCCGCTCCCCCCGTCAAGGGCCTGATGGAACCGTTGCGCTCGTGCCGTGGAAATCGCGGAACCAGGCGGCAAACCGCGCGATTCCGGTCGCCAGCGGCGTGCTGGGGGCGAACCCGGCCAGGGCGGAAATCGCATCCACGTCCGCAAAAGTCTCCGCCACGTCGGAATTCGGTCGCGCAACCTCCCGGATCACCGCCTTGCGGCCAAGCTCCTGTTCCAGCAGGCCAATCAGCGTGGAAACGCTTTCCGCGCGGTGGTTGCCGATGTTCAGGACCCGGGCCTGGTGCGGATTCTGCGGCGGGCGTTCCATCACGCCCAGGATGCCGGAAACGATGTCGTCCACGTAGGTGAAGTCCCGCTTCGGCCGCCCGCCATCGTAGACGGTGATCGGCTCGCCGGCGGCGATCGCCTTGGCGAAGCTGTAATAGGCCATGTCCGGCCGGCCCCACGGGCCGTAGACGGTGAAGAACCGCAACCCCGTCTGCGGCAGCCCGTGCAGATGGGCGTAGGCCTGGCTCATCAGCTCGTCGGCCCGCTTGGTGGCGGCGTAGAGCGAGACCGGCTGGTCCACCCGGTCGGCCTCCCGGAACGGCAGCTCGGTGTTGCCGCCGTAGACCGAGGAGGAGCTGGCGTAGACGAAATGGCGCAGCTTCGGCAGCAGCCGAGCCGCCTCCAGCATCACCAGATGCCCCATCACGTTCGACTGGACGTAGGCATAGGGATCGACCAGCGAGTACCGCACGCCGGCCTGGGCGGCGAGGTGGACGACATGCGTCGTCTCCGGCACCTCCTGGACCAGGCCGAGGATCGCGTCCCGATGGCTGATATCTGCGCGCACGAAGCGGAACCCGTCCCGCCCCTCCAGCCGGGCGAGCCGCGCCTGCTTCAGGCCGACATCGTAGTAGTCGTTGACGTTGTCGATCCCGAGCACGGTCGCGCCGCGATCGAGCAGGGCGGCCGCCGTGTGGAAGCCGATGAAGCCGGCCGCGCCGGTCAGCAGGACATGCATGTGCGCGGGCCTAGCGCGAGGTCGTTCCGGCGTCCAATCGCGGCCTCAGCAGCCGTTGCCGCGGACCTGGACGTTGACGACCGTCTGCGCGCGCACCTCGAACGTCGCCTCGCAGGTGAAGTCCACAACGTCGGCCGGGCCGGCCCAGCCGCCGCCCCATCCCCAGGGGCCTCCGCCCCACGGACCGCCCCAGCCACCCCAGCCGCCGCCGTAGATCACCCTGCGCGTGCGGCTGTAGGCGAGGAAGGTCGCCCCGTCCGCCTCCGCCGTACGGGTCGGCACGCCGAGCTCGCGGATCAGATCCGCCTCGCTGCGGTTCACGAAGGTGGACAGCCGCGCGGCGAGTTCCTCGTTGCGCTGCGAGGCGCAGGCGCCGAGGGCGAGCAGGGCGGCGAGGCAGAGCCCGGATGTGCGCATCGTTCGCATCATGATTGTACGCATCATATGGGCGTGGATTGCGGCAGCCAAAGGACATCGTCGATCCGCGAAACACCGGCGGCGATCATGGCCAGACGGTCGAAGCCGAGGGCGATGCCCGAACTCGGCGGCATGCCGGATGCGAGTGCGGTAAGCAGTTCTTCGTCCAGCCCCCAGCCCGGCCCATACATCGCCTCCCGCCGTGTGCGGTCGGCGGCGAAGCGGGCGCGCTGCTCCTCCGCATCGGTGAGTTCCTCGAACGCGTTCGCCAGTTCCATGCCGCACAGGAACAGCTCGAAGCGGAGCGCGACGCGGGGATCGGCGGGATCGCGCCGCGCCAGCGCAGCCTGGCTGGCCGGCCAGTGCGTGAGGAAGCTGGGTCGTGCGCGGCCAAGCTGCGGTTCGACCCGGCCGAGCAGCAGGCGGAAGAACAGATCCTCCCACCCCTCGCCCGGCCGCAGCGCCTCCCTGCTCGCCGCCGCCAGCCCGGCGGCATCACCCTCGGTCGCCAGCACGTCGCAGCCGACCCAGCGATCGAAGGCCTCCGCCACGGTGATGCGCTCGAAGTTGTCGAGCGCGGCGGTGATACCGCGGCAGGTCACCACCGGCGGCAGCACCGCACGCAGATAGGCCTCCGTCTCGTCCATCAGCCCGGCAAGCCCCGCGCCGGGCCGGTACCATTCGAGCATGGTGAACTCGGGCGCGTGCAGGTCGCTGCCCTCGCCGTTCCGCCAGACGCGGGCGAGCTGGAAGATCGGCCCCGACCCGCCCGCGAGCAGCTTCTTCATCGCGAATTCGGGGCTGGTATGCAGCCACAGCTTCCGGCGCGCGCCGGTCGGCCCCTCCTGCTCGGTGGCGAAGGCACGCAGATGCACCTCCTCGCCGGGAACCGGCACGGCATAAGGCGTTTCCGCCTCCAGACAGCCGCGAGACGTGAAGAAGGCGCGGGTGGCCGCCGTCAGCGCGGCGCGGCGGCGCAGATGCGGCAGGCGGGCGGCGAGCGACTCGGGGTGCCAGGGCGGTTGCGGCATGGGACCGGGGAGACTAAGCCCCCGGCTTCCGCCACTCCATCAGCACGAACCACGGCACGCGGCGGAAGCGGCGCGCCGTCTCGGGATCGCCGCCCTGCGGCAACGGCTCATCGAAATGACGCAGCTCCAGACCCTCGCCCAGCAGCAGCGACATGTAGGTCGACGCCATCCGGTGCCAGTTGCGGATGCGGATGCCGCGCCATTCCACCCATTCGGCCCGCTCCGCGCTGTAGTCGTCGATCACGAAGCGGCGCGCGCCGGCGGCGCAGTCGGTCCCGGGCTCGGGGCCGGCGGCGGTGATGAAGCTGTTGAGGTTGGCGATCAGCAGCGCGCCGCCGGGCTTGGTCACACGTGCCATCTCGGCGATGCCGCGCGCGGCGTCGGGGATGTCGATCAGCGTGAGATAGGAGACGACGAGATCGAAACTGGCATCGGCGAAGGGCAGCGCCTCGGCCCGCGCGGCACGGTAATCGCCGTCCGGGTCCCGGCGCTTCGCTTCCTCCAGCAATCCGATGGTGGGGTCGATGCCGGTGGCCGCGATGCCGCGGTCGCGCAGCATCCGGCAGAACCGCCCCTCCCCGCAGCCCACGTCGAGCGCGTTGGCGAAGCCGCGACCGTCCACGCGCGCGAGCATCGGCGCGTCCAGCACATGGGCGCGCGCGTAATCACCGTTCCCCCCCACATCGGCGATCCAGGCGGCGGCGGATTCCTCCCAGCCATGGGACATGGCGGAGGCATGCCATGACGTTGACGCAACGGCAACGCACGCTGCGCAGCGCCGACGATCTTGCCGATCTGGTGCCGCCGGATCAGACGCGCGCGGTCTCGGCCCGCTTCGCGGTCGCCGTCACGCCGGCGATGCGGGCGCTGATCGGCGGGCGCGACGATGCGATCGGCCGGCAGTTCCTGCCGCATCCCGACGAGCTGACCACCGCCCCGCACGAACGCAGCGACCCCATCGGCGACGATGCGCTCTCGCCGGTGAAGGGGATCGTGCACCGCTATCCGGACCGCGCGCTGCTGAAGCCGCTGCTGGTCTGCCCGGTCTATTGCCGCTTCTGCTTCCGCCGCGAGCATGTCGGCCCCGATGGCGGGCTGCTGACCGAGGCGGAACTGGCCGCAGCCCTCGACTGGCTCCGCGCCCGCCCCGCGATCCGCGAGGTGATCCTGACCGGCGGCGATCCGCTGATGCTCTCCCCCCGGCGGCTGGGGGCGCTGATCGCCGCGCTGTCCGCCATCGGCCATGTCGAGACGATCCGCATCCACAGCCGCGTGCCGCTCGCCGATCCGGGCCGCGTCACGCCGGACCTGCTGGCCGGGCTGGAGACGGAGCGCGCGCTGTGGATGGTGGTGCACGCCAACCATGCGGACGAGTTCACCCCGGCCGGCCGCGCGGCGCTGCGGCGGATCGTGGGGGCCGGCATCCCGCTGCTCGGCCAGTCCGTGCTGCTCGCCGGCGTGAACGACACGGAACAGGCGCTGGAGGCGCTGTTCCGCGCCCAGGTCGCGGCCCGGATGAAGCCCTACTACCTGCACCAGCTCGATCCCGCGCCCGGCACCGCGCGCTTCCACGTGCCCATCGAACGCGGCCGCGCCCTGCTCGCGGCGCTGCGCGGGCGGGTCACCGGGCTGGCCTGGCCGACCTACGTGCTCGACGTGACGGGAGGGTACGGCAAGGTGCCGATCGGGCCCGACTGGTTCGAGGGCGACACGGTCCGCGACGTCGCCGGCCGCCGCCATGCGGTTGCCCGCCCGGCCCCCCAGGGTCTAGACACCGCCACCTTTCCGCCAGCCCGAGAGTGACCCGCCCATGAAGATGCAGGCCAATCAGATGCGTCCCGGCCACGTGATCGAGTACGAGGGCGGGCGCTGGACCGTGCTCAAGTCCCAGATCAACACGCCCGGCAAGGGGGCGGCCGTGATCCAGGTCGAGATGCGCAACATCAAGACCGGCGCGAAGAAGGACGAGCGGTGGCGCACCGTGGACACGGTGGAGCGGCTGCAGACCGACAACCGCGAGTACGCCTACTCCTACACGGACGGCGAGAACCTGGTCCTGATGGACCCGGAGAGCTTCGAGCAGAGCTTCGTGCCCACCGCCATCCTGGGCGACCAGATCGCCTTCCTGCAGGACAACATGACGCTCGCCGCCGATCTCGTCGAAGGCGAGGTGGTGGGCCTGCACCTGCCGGCGACCGTGGTGCTGGAGATCGTCGAGGCCGATCCGGTGGTGAAGGGCCAGACCGCGTCCTCCTCCTACAAGCCGGCCAAGCTGTCCAACGGCGTGAAGACGATGGTGCCGCCCTTCATCGAGGCGGGGGAGAAGATCGTCGTGCGTACCGAGGATGCGAGCTACGTGGAGCGCGCGAAGTAGCGCGAGGCAGAATACGATGGCGCGGCTTTCCCCCCACATGACGGTGATGCAGGCGGCTGTCAGGCTGGCCGCCCGCCGCCTGCTGCGCGACTTCGACGAGGTCGAGAAGCTGCAGGTCACCGCCAAGGGACCGTCCGACTTCGTCAGCCAGGCCGACCTGCGCGCCGAGGCGACGCTGAAGGCGGAGCTGGACAAGGCGCGCCCCGGCTACGCCTTCCTGATGGAGGAGAGCGGCGCCTCGGGCTCCGATGCCTGGACGTGGCGCTGGATCGTCGATCCGCTCGACGGCACCACCAACTTCCTGCACGGCATCCCGCACTGGGCGATCAGCGTGGGCCTCGAGCGCCGCTACGAGGACGGCAGCACCGAGATCGTCGCCGGCGTGATCTACTCGCCGGTGAACGACGAGCTGTTCTGGGCCGAGAAGGGCGCGGGCGCGTTCCTCAACGACCGGCGCCTGCGCGTCTCCGCCCGGCGCGAGCTGCGCGAGGCGGTGTTCGCCACTGGCATCCCGTTCGCCGGCGTGCCGCGCAAGGCGGAGTTCCTGCAGATCCTGGGCCGGCTGATGCCGCACGTGGCGGGCATCCGCCGCGCCGGCGCCGCCGCGCTCGATCTCGCCTGGACCGCTGCCGGGCGCGTGGACGGGTACTGGGAGCTGGGCGTGAAGCCCTGGGACATCTCCGCCGGCATCCTGCTGGTGCGCGAGGCCGGCGGCTTCGTGACTGGCGTAGACGAGACCGATCCGCTGGTCAGCGGCGATGTGGTCGCGGGCAATGCCGGGCTGCATGCGCGGCTGCGGGAGGTGGTGGTCGAGGGCGTCGGCGCGGTGAGCGCGGCGCGCGACAGCCGGCAGGCGCAGGGCTGACCCATACGGGCCGGCCTTTCGGCTGACCTGCCACGAGGCCTCGTTTCGCACGCAGCCCAACCGGGCCGTCGCTCGCCTCGCCGCACTTCCTTCTATCCGGCGCAACAGCCGGATGGTCCGGCAAGTCCGCTCCACCTACCCCCCGCGTGGGCGATCGCATCGCCATCATGCGGAGAATTCATTGTGTCCCGATCTTTTTCCCGAAGCCGCCCCATGACCGCGTTGGAATGGGCGATGCTCATCGCCCTGTCGGCGGTGTGGGGCGGCTCCTTCTTCTTCAATGCCGTCGCGGTCCGCGAGCTGCCCGTCCTCGTCGTCGTCACCGCGCGCGTCGGCCTCGCAGCACTGCTGCTGCTCGCCCTGCTCCGCCTGATGGGGGAGCGGATGCCGGCCGACCGGCGGGTCTGGGCCGCGTTTCTCGCCATGGGGCTGCTCAACAATGCCATCCCGTTCACGCTGATCGTGTGGGGCCAGCAGCACATCGCGGCGGGCGTCGCCTCGATCCTGAACGCCGCCACGCCGCTGTTCACGGTCCTGTTCGCGCATCTGCTGACCGATGACGAGAGGCTGACCGCCGGGCGGCTCTGCGGGGCGCTGATCGGCTTCGCCGGCGTCGCCGTCATGATCGGCCTCGACAGCCTGCGCGGCCTGGGCACCGGCGTCGTCGCACAGCTCATGTGCCTCGCCGCGGCGGTCAGCTACGCGCTCGCCGGCATCTTCGGGCGCCGGTTCCGCGCCATGGGCGTCACCCCGATGGCCACCGCCACCGGGCAGGTGACCGCCGCGAGCCTGCTGCTCCTGCCCGTCGTGCTGGTGACGGAGCGGCCGTGGACCCTGCCGATGCCGGACGCAGCCACGCTCGGCGCCGTGATCGGCCTCGCCGCGATCTCGACCGCCTTCGCCTACGTTCTCTACTTCCGCATCCTCGCCACGGCGGGCGCGACCAACCTGCTGCTGGTGACGCTGCTGGTGCCGGTGAGCGCGATCCTGCTCGGCCTGATGTTCCTCGGCGAGACCCTGCTGCCGCGGCATGTGGCCGGCATGACGCTGATCGGGCTCGGTCTTGCGGCGATCGACGGGCGGCCGTGGCGGGCGTTGCGAGGGCTCCGGACAGGCGAGGCGAGCCAGCGCCTCTAGCGATCAGCCGGCACCCGGCCCTCACCCTCGCCCGATCGAACTTGCCGTAGCACGTTAAGGTGAGGGCAAAGGTTCCTGCGACGTCGCGTTGAGCCCCCGCCTCCGCTTCGATAGGGTGCGCGCGATGCACCGATCCGCGATCATCCTCGCGCTGCTGCTGCCGACCGCCACGCTTGCACAGGTGAGCGTGGACCTGCGCGCGCTGGATGCGCTGCCGCCGCAGACGGCACCGCAGGCGCAGCCGGCCCCGGCCCAGCAGCCGCGCGCTACGCCCCAGCGGCCGCAGCGCCAGCAGACGCGGCGCCCGCAACAGGCCAGGCCGGCATCCCCGGCCCCCGCGAGGCCGCCGCAGGTCGCGACGCCCGCCGCGCCGCAGCCGCCGGCAGCTGCGCCGCAGTCACCGGCCACGACGACGCCACCCGTCGCCATCGCGCCCCCGCCGCCACCGCCCCCGATGACCACGCCGGCCCCTCCGACCCCGCCGCAGGCGGTCGCCACGCCGGCGCCGCCGCCGGCCGCGCCCCAGGCAGCGCCACCGCAGGCCGCCGTGCCGGCACCGCCCGCGCCCCCGCCGGCCGCACCGCCCGCACAGGCGGCCGCCCCCCCGCCGCCGGCAACGTCATCGTCCGGCCTCGTGGTCCGCAGCACACCCGGCGCGCCGGCCATGACCATGCCGACCGCTCCGGTCCCGCCCCCCGC
>JBBCJT010000213.1:0-7448 GCA_037190665.1 Rhodovastum atsumiense
TTCACCGTGCCGTGCGCGATGCCCATCGCCGCCTCGCGCGCGGCCACTACCTCCGACAGCAGCCGCACATGCAGCGGGCCTTCGACCTTGGTGACCGACAGCCAGCCCACGCCCGGGATCACCGCGGCCTCGATATCGCGCACCGCCATCTCGAGCGGCCGGTTGATGCGCACGCCGACGGGCGTGCCGTTGCTGGTGATCTTCTTCACCGCCGCCGGAAGCGCCTTGCGTGCGGCCTCCTTCTCGGACGGGGCGACGGCGTCCTCCAGGTCGAGCAGGATCGCATCCGCGCCGCGCGTGTTCGCCTTCTCGACGAAGCGTTCCTTGTTGGCCGGCACGAACAGCACCGAGCGGTGGGCGGGAAGGGTGGTCATGCGGCAGCCTCCTCGGATGCGGTCTCGCCTGCGGTCACCAGCACGCCCTTGCGGCCGAGTTCGGCGATCTCCGTCTCGCTGAAGCCTGCCTCGTGCAGCGCTTCTTCATTGTGCTGGCCCAGATGCGGGGCAGGCCGGAAGTAGCCGCCCGGCGTGCCGGTCAGCCGCACGGGAATGCCGTGGGTGGGCAGCGAGCCGAGGTCGGGGTCGTCCAGCTCCAGCACCGTCTCCCGCGCGACCATGTGCGGGTCTTCCATGATCTGCTCGATGTCGTAGACCGGCCCGATCGTCACCTCGGCCTTCTCGAAGAAGGCGACCGCCTCGGCCTGGGTCATCGGGGCGATGAAATCGGCGACCACCTTGTCCAGCTCGTCCGCCCGGGCGATCCGCCGCGTGTTGTTGCGCAGGTCCGGATCGTCGGCGAGGTCGTCGCGGCCGATCGCGCGGAACAGCCGCACCGCCATCGCCGCGACCGAGGTGGACAGCGAGACGTAGCGCCCGTCCCTCGTGCGATAGACGTTGCGCGGCGCGGTGCCCGGGCTGCGGCTGCCGTAACGCTGCTTCTTCTTGCCGGTCAGCCGGAAGCTCGCCGCCTGCGGGCCGAGGATGGCGAACATCGGGTCGAGCAGCGACACGTCGATCACCTGCCCCTTGCCGCCCGAGACCTCCACGTTGCGCAGCGCGGCGAGGGTTGCCATCGCGCCCGCGTAGCCCGCGACGGAATCGGCGAGCGCCAGCGGTGGCAGCACCGGCTCGCGGTCAGGGAAGCCGTTGATCTCCGCGAAGCCCGACATGCCCTCGACCAGCGTGCCGAAGCCGGGCCGCTTGGCGTAGGGGCCGGTCTGGCCGAAGCCGGTGATGCGCACGATCAGCAGCTTCGGGTTGGCGGCGAGCAGCGCGTCCGGCGGGATGCCCATGGCCTCCAGCGTGCCGGTGCGGAAGCTCTCCACCAGCACATCCGCATTCGCCGCGAGCCTCCGGATCACGCCGACGCCTTCGGGGTGGCGGAAGTCGATCGCGACCGAGCGCTTGTTCCGGCAGAGCACCTTCCAGTGCGCTTCCTGCCCCGCCGCCTTCCACGCGCGCAGCGTATCGCCGGTGCGCGGCTCCACCTTGATCACGTCCGCGCCGAAATCGGCGAGCATGCCGGTGAGCGTGTTGCCGCAGACGAGCCGCGACAGGTCGATCACGCGGACGCCGTCGAGCGGGCCGGTGCCGGCGGGGTTGAAGGAACGTCGGTGGAGGGCTTCGGTCATGTCGTCTCTCGGAACAGGATGCCGCCGTCATCGGGCACCCAGAGTGTCGTCACCTCGCCATCGGGCGGCATCGGCTGGTCGAGCCGCATCGTCCCGCCCGCTGTCGCGTAGGCGACCTGATAGGCGCCGCCGACATAGGCCGACGTCACCACCTTCGCGGACACGGAGGTTCCGCCCGCGCCCGCCGCTTCGCTGCCGACCCGAAGCTGCTCGGGCCGCAGCGCGAGCGTCAGCCGGTCGCCGCGCCGCAGCGGGCCATGCGCGCGCGCCTGCACAACGCCGCCGTCGGGCAGCCGCATGCGCGCCGTTGCACCACCCGCCGCATCCGCTTCCGCCTCGCCCTTCAGGAAGTTCATCGTGCCGATGAAGTCGGCGACGAACGGATCGGCCGGATCCTCGTAGATCTCCTGCGGGGTGCCGATCTGCGCGATGTTGCCGCCGTTCATCACCACCACGCGGTCGGACAGGGCCAACGCCTCGATCTGGTCGTGGGTGACGTAGATCGTGGTCAGCTTCAGCCGGTGGCGCAGCTCGGCGAGCCAGGCGCGGGCGCGATCGCGCAGCTTGGCGTCGAGGTTCGACAGCGGCTCGTCGAGCAGCAGCAGCTCCGGCTGATAGACCAGCGTGCGCGCCAGCGCGACACGCTGCTGCTGCCCGCCGGAAAGCTGGTGCGGATAGCGGTCCGTGAAGCTCACCATCTCGACCAGCGATAGCACCTCCTCGATGCGCCGCTGGGCCTCGGCGCCCTTGATCTTCCGCAGGTCGAGGGGGAAGGCAACGTTCTGCCGCACCGTCATGTGCGGCCACAGCGCATAGGACTGGAACACCAGCCCGCAATTGCGCCGCTCCGGCGGCACGAACAGCCCGCTGTCGCTGTCGTAGAAGGTGTGCGGGCCGAGCTGGATGCGCCCGCCATCGGGCCGGTCGAGCCCGGCGATGGCCGCGAGCGTGGTGGATTTGCCGCAGCCGGACGGGCCGAGCAGCGAGACGAACTCGCCATCGGCGACGGTCAGCGAGATGCCGTTGACCGCGATCACCGGACCGAAGCGGCGCAGCAGGTTGGTGAGGATGAGTTCAGCCATACAGGCGTACTCCGAAGACCGTCCGCGCGACGCCGACACAGGTGCCGATCACCGCGATCTGGATTGCGGCAAGCGCCGCCGCCTGTCCCATCTCGCCGCCGGTCCACAGGTTGAGCTGCGTGGTGCCGATCACCTCGCTGCCGGGGGCGAACAGGAACATCGCGGTGCTGTATTCCTTGAAGAAGGCGATGAAGAGGATCGTGTAACAGGCGACCAGCGCGGGCTTCATCAGCGGCAGCACGATGCGCCGGCTCGTCGTCAGCCAGTCGGCCCCCTTCACCCGCGCGGCACGGTCGAGGTCGGGGCTGATCTGGAGCAGGATCGGCGCCACCGCCCCGAACCCGGCCGGGATCAGATGCATGGTGAAGGCGATGATCATGATCCAGATCGTGTTGCGGATGCCGCCGATGCCCGGAATCATGGTCAACGCGTAGAAGAAGCCGAGGCCTGCCACCACGCCCGGCACCGCGCGCGGGAACAGCGCGATGTATTGCAGTGCCTTGCGGAACGGGAATTCCGACCGGTGGCAGACGATCGCGATCGAGGCGACCAGCAGCGTCGCCAGCGCGCCGCCGATGATGCTGATCAGGAAGGAGTTGACGATCGAGCGGTGCGCGACATCGAAGGCAAGAAGGCCGGTGAAGTTGTCGAAGGTCAGCACCTCCGAGACCGGCACCAGCGGCGAGAGGAAGGATGTGAAGGCACGCAGGATCAGCGTGCCGAGCGGCAGCATCACCGCGAACAGCAGGTAGGTGCAGGCGAGCAGGAAGGCGGGGATGCGCAGCGCGTTGAGCGCGAACGGCCGCGGCCGCGTGGCCTTGCCGCCCAGCGTCTCGTACCGGCGCGTGTTGCCCAGCAGCCGCGCCTGCAACCAGACCAGCACGCAGACGATGACGAGCAGGAACACCGCGGCGGTCGCGACCGTCCCCTGCCCGGATTGCCGCACGCCGATCACGTTGCGCAGCAGGAAGGTGGAGAGCACCTCGATGTTGGCGGGCCCGCCGAAGACGAGCGGGATCGACAGCAGCTCCAGCGCGACGGTGAAGTTGAGCACTGCGCTGTAGAAGATGGCGGGCTTCAGCAGGGGCAGGGTGATGCGGACCAGCGTGCGCATCGTGCCGGCGCCCGAGACGCGCGCGGCTTCCTCGAGCGCGGGATCGGCGATCCCGGCCGAGGCGGTGCAGTAGAGGAACGCGACGGGCGCGAGCGACACGCCCGCCATCACCGCCATGCCGGTGAGCGTATAGAGGTCCCACGGCGACTCCTCGAACACCGGCGAGAGGAGCAGCGTCAGGTAGCCTGAGGGGCCGTACATCGCGTACCAGCCGAACGACAGGATCAGTGCGGAGACGTAGATCGGCCACAGGAACATCTCGCCGATCAGCCGCGCGTAGGGCATGTCGGTGCGTCCGATCAGCACCGCCGCCCCGGTCCCCAGCACCTGCGCGATCACCGTGGTGGCGATGGCGAACAGGAAGGTGTTGATCAGGACAGTGATGAACTCGCCCGTGCCCGCGAGCTCGACGAAGTTGTTCAGCGTGAACTGCTGGCCGGAATCGTACAGCGGCCGGTCGATCACCGCCTGATACAGGATCGGGATCAGCGGCGCGGCCACCAGCACGACAGTGAGCAGCGCGAGCCCGTACTGGATCGGGGCCTCGCGGCCCCGACCCGTGGAAACGGCGCGCATGCGCTCAGCGGATCCCGAACACGCTCTTCCAGCGCGTCTGGAACGCGTCGAAGCCGGAGATCATGTTCGGGTCGTAGTTGACGAGGACGATGTTGTTCTCGCCCCCCACGTCCTTGACGATCGAGGAGTAGGAGTGGCGGATCCCGTCGCCGGCGGACACGTCGGGGCGCGCGGGGGTCAGGCCGCCGCGGCCGAATGCCTGCTGCCCTTCCTTGGAGACGATCCAGTCGAGCATCAGCTTCGCCGCGTTGATGTTGCGCGCACCCTTCGGGATCGCCACGCCGCGCATCATCAGCACCTGTCCGTCATTGGCGAAGGACCAGCCGAGCAGCCGCGCGCGGGCGGGATCGGCAAGGCGCGGCCAGATCGTGATCGCCGAGACGAAGTAGCCGATGTGGTACTCGCCGGAGGTGATCTTCTCCGTCATCGGTCCGCCGCCGGTCTCGAAGCGCGGCTGCGCCTTGGCGACGCTGGCGAGCCAGTCCCAGGCCTGCGGCCGGTCGCGCGTGAAGGCGAAGTTCGCCGCGTAGCCGAAGGGCGCGGTGTGCACGCCGTAGGAGGTGACCCTGTTGCGCCACGGTCCCGCATTCGCCGCCGCCAGCTCGGCGAACTGCGCGAAGCTTTTGGGCCGCCGCGCCTCCGGCACCAGCGCGTTGTTCCACAGGAAGATCAGCGGGTCGGCCGAGATCGTGTAGAGCCCCGGCAGTGGCTTCGCCCAGTCCGGCCAGGCGCCCGCTTCGGGGGAGACGTATTCGAGGATCTCCCCGCGGCGGGAGAAGTCGATCCATCCGTCGGGCTGGGCGGTGGCGAGCAGGTCGGCTGTGGCGCTGCCCGTGCCGCGCTCGGCAAGATAGCGCTCCATCACCTCGCGCGAGCCGATGTCGATCGTCTCCACGCGGATGCCCGGGTGCTTTTGGTTGAAGCCCTGGATCACCGGCCGCCAGTTCTCGGCCTGCATGTTCGAGTAGATGACCAGCCGCCCCTCGCGCTGCGCGGCGGCCGGATCGGGCGGGCCGAGCGGGGCGGCCTGCTGGGCGAACGCGGGCAGCGGCAGGGCGAGTCCGGCGGCGCCGGCGGCCACGAAGTGTCTGCGGCGGATGATCACGTTGGTCGTTCCTCCCTTGAATGCGGGCCGCTCAGCGGCTGCGGATGTCCGCGAGCGCGTCGGCGAAGAAATCGGTCATCTGTTCCATGACCTTCAGCCCGTCATGCGGCACGTTCGGCACCAGATCGAAGCGCACGGAAATGCCGTTCTTCTCGAAGTTGCGGCGCAGCGTCTCCAGCCGCTCCGGCCGGGTGCGGCCGGAATCGTTCGCGCCCGGCATCCAGCTCTTCGCGCCTTCCTTGAAGGTGATCTCCCAGGTTTCCAGATCGGCGGCGCCGACAACCATGTGCACCGCGACCTTGCGCATCGCCGCGACGTCCAGGTCGATGCCGAACTGCGCCTTGATGTCGCGCGTGCCGACCCACCAGTCCCGATCCGGGTCGATCTGGGTGATCGATCCGGGCGCGCCGATGCTGGCCGCCCACAGCCGCCTGGGATGCAGCAGCAGGAAGCGGTGCGCGAAATGCCCGCCGCCGGAGAAGCCGGCGATCGCGAAGGTGCGCGTGTCGATGCCGTATTTCTCGGCGACCTCGTCCACCATCGACAGCAGTATCTGGTCGTAGCGGATGTCGCCCTCGATCATCCGCTTGTAGCCGTCGCGGTTGCCGTCGCCGAGCACGCCGATCGGGAACAGCGGCGCAAGGATGATGCAGTTGTTCCACCGCGCGAAACCGGCCATTGCGTCACGGTAATTGGTGAAGGCGCGGCCGGTGCCGTGCACGTAGACCACCAGCGCCGGCGGCCGCTTGTCCTCGCGCAGCCGCTTCGGCACGTACAGGCAGTAGGAGAAACGCGGATCGGATCGCGCCGCGAAGACCGGGGTGGGTCCGTAGTCGTACAACGCCCGCGCGCGGTCGGGGGCGGCCATCTCGTTCACGTTTCTTCTCCCAATCTTCGGGCAGCGCGCCCGACAGGCCGCGACCTTTGCATCCCGAAGATGACCAGGCAATAGAGCCCGGGAGCGGTTGCAACCCAACGCGGGCGCGGCTTCCACGCGGTTTGCGGAACGTGTGCAAGAGGCTTTTCGTCGCCGCCCGGCGGGGCCATATGGCGATCGCCATGCCCGATCTCATCCGCCGCCCGCTGGGCTTCCTGCTGCTCGCGCTGCCTGTCGGCCTCGCTTCCTGTCAGGCGCTGTTCTGGTGAACGGTACGCCGGTCCCGTTCTGGCGCCGTGCGCTGACCTGGTGGTCGGGCGCGTGGCTGTGGTTCGCGGCCTCGCCCCTGCTGTTCGATGCGCTGGTGTCGCTCGCGCGCGGGCGCGGTAGCGACGTGATCGGCGGCATCGGGGGGTATGCGCTGCTCGCTGCGGCGGGCTGGTTCGCCATCGCGGACCGTCCGCGTGCCGCCTCGCTGGCGGCCGGCGCGGGGGCGGGGCTCGCCGCCTGGCTCGCCGCCGGCCATCCGCCGCTTTCGGCCGCGCTGTTCGCGCTCTCCGCCGCTGCCGGCGGGTGGCTGCTGTGGGGGGAGGGGACGCTGGTGCCCGAACGCCCGGCCGCACCACCGCCCCCGCCCGACCCGCTGATCACCGAGAGCCGCGCGCGGCTCACCCGTGTGGAGGTGGCGGCCGGCCGGCTCGACTGGGGCCTCGCCTCGCGCTTCCGCGCCATCGCGACCGAGGCGCAGGGCATCCTGACCGAGGCGGAGCGCGATCCGGTCGATCTCGGCCGGGCGCGCCGCTTCCTGGTGGTGCACGTGGAAGGGCTGGCGCGGGTGGCGGAACTCGCCGCCAAGGGCAGCGCGCCGGCCAATCTTGTGCCATTGCTGGATGAGATGAAGCTTGCCGCGACCACGCTGCGCACGCGACTGCACGAGGCCGATCGCGAGGCGGCGGAGATTCAGGTCGAGGTTCTCGCGCGACGGTTGAAGGAGGAGGGGCTGGCATGAGCGAGGTCGCGGTTTCCGACCCGGCGAAGGTCGACGCGCTGGCGCGGCAGGTGGA
>JBBCJT010000214.1:0-9976 GCA_037190665.1 Rhodovastum atsumiense
GCCACCCAGCGGCTTCCGCTTCCGCGAACTGCTCGCCGCGGCGGAGGAAGTGCGGCTGCGGCTGACGATCTCGCTCGACGGCGCGGTGGTGGAACGGTGGGACGATGCCGCCTACGACCCCGCGCATCCGCGTTTCCTGCCCCGCCTGCTGGGCCGCCGCGCGCGTGCCGAGGCGCTGTCCGATCTCGGCGTGGCATGGGGCGAGGGCGATGCGGGCTCGGCCTTCCTGCGCCCGTCGCTCACGCTGCTCGAAACGCGGCTGGTGCCGACTGCCGAGGTGCTGGAAGGCACGGCGGCCCTGCTCGCGGTGGCCGACCAGCCCGTGCGCCGGCAGGGGCGCGACGGGCAGGCGACGACGCGGCGCACCGATTTCCTGATCCCGCCGCGCGCGACCGACGAACAACTCGCTATCGACGCGCCGCACGGCTTCCTGCCTTTCGCTGCGCGCCCGGGCGCGCTCGATGCGCTCGACGGCTGGGACACGGCGAACGAGACCGCGCCTGTCGCGCTGCTGGCGCTGCCCGATCTGTGGCACCGGCCGCCGCCCGAAGCCGAAGCCCCGCCCGCGCCCGATCCGCAGACCGTCTGCTTCGGCGAATGCATCCGCGTGGTGCCCGCCACGGCCGATCCCGCCCTGCCCTATCCGTTGCTGGGGGAAGACCAGGCCGATCTGGCGCAGGTGCAAAGCGAGATCGCCGCACACGCCGCGCCGCGCCGGCGCATCGCCCTGTTCGACCTGCCGCCCGGCCTCGCCGCCGCGGAGATCGCGGCCTGGCACCGCAACCTCGCCTCCGACCGCGCCGCGCTCTACGCGCCGTGGCTGCGCACCGCGACGGACATCGTGCCAGCGGCAGGTGCCGCCGCCGCCGTTGCCGCGCGGCGGGAGCGCGAGGTCGGCGTCTGGGCCGCGCCCGCGAATGCGCGCGTGTTCAACGCGATCCGCGCCGAGGATGCGCGCCTGCCCGATCCCGGCTTCCTGCACGAGGAACGCGTCAACGAGATCCGCGACACCGGGCTTGGCCTGCTGCTGATGGGCAGCCGCACCACCAGCGCGGATCCGGACTGGACGCACATCTCCGTCCGCCGGCTGATGGACTGGCTCGCGATCCAGATCGCGCTCGATCTGGCCTTCGCGCCGTTCGAGCCGAACGACCCTGTCCTCTGGGCGGCGATGGCGCGCACGGCGGAGCGGCGGCTGGTGAAGCTGCTCGATGCCGGTGCGCTGGCCGGCGCGCGCGCGGCGGACAGCTACTTCATCCGCTGCGACCGCTCGACGATGACCCAGGGCGATCTGGATAACGGCCGCGCCATCATGCTGGTCGGCGTCGCCCCAGCCGTGCCGGCCGAGTTCATCGTCTTCCGCCTGCTGCGCCACGGCGCGGACGATCCGGGGATCGAGGTGTTGCCATGAGCGACTTCCTCGCGCGGCACAATTTCGCGGTGGAGATCGTCATCTCCGGCCTCGGCGGCGACGAGGGCTTCGCCAAGGGACGCGGCGCGTTCAGCGAGGTCACCGGCCTCGAAAGCGGGTTCGATGCCACCTCCTTCCGCGAGGGCGGCTATCACACCGGGCTGCGCCAGCTTCTCGGCAAGCCGACCGCGACGCCGCTGGTGCTGAAGCGCGGCATGACGCTCGATGCCGCGTTCTGGACCTGGGTGCAGCGCTGCCAGGACGGTACCTATCCGCTGCCCTACGTGGACGGCACCGTGCGCATGTTCGGCCCGCGCGGCGAGGCGGATGACGCCATCCTCACCTGGGCGTTCACGGCCGGCATCGTCACCAAGGTGAAGGCCAGCGACCTGACCGCCCGCAGCGCCTCCGAAGTGCCGATCGAGGAACTCTCGATCGCGCACGAGGGCCTGACGCGGAGGGACGCATGAGCGCCGCGCTGACCCGCGCCAAGCTGGTGCCGTTCGACGCGCGCGGCACGGAGACGCAGGAAGACGCGGCCATCGCGTTCGACTTCAACCCGGAGACGCTGACGCTTTCCGTCACCGCCGGGGAGCAGTCCGACAAGGGGCGGAAGGGCAAGCAGCAGCGGCAGAACGTCGCCGCGTCCTCCGCCACGCTGTCCTTCGAGGCGATCTTCGATTCCACCCGCCCGCGCGACGGCAACCAGGACAAGCTGCCGGACGACAAGCTCGACGTGCGGCTGCGCACGCGCCAGATCGCGGCGCTGATCGACGTCGCCGATGGCGGCACGGAGAATGCACCCCGCCGCGTGCAGTTCCGCTGGGGCCGGCTGATCTTCAACGGCACGCTGACCGAACACGGCGAGACGTTCGATTTCTTCTCGCCTTCCGGCGTGCCGCTGCGCAGCAAGGTGCGCGTCAAGCTCACCGAACAGGATTTCCGCTACGAGGTGGACGCCTCCGAACGCGCGGCGCGCGCGATCACGGGAGGAGCCGCGGGCGGGCTGCGCGCGGCCGCCTCTATCTCCGGCTCGGCGGACCTGTTCAGCGCCAGTGCTTCCTTCGGCCTCGGCATCAGCGGCGGGCTGTCGCTCGGCGTCTCGGCCTCCTTCTCCGCGGGCTTCAGCGCGGGCGTCAGCCTCGATGCGGGCGTGAAGCTCTCGGCGGAACTGGGCGTGAGCGCCGATCTCGGCTTCTCGGCCGGCGCGGGCGTCTCGCTCGGGGCGGATACCGCGCTCGACGTGTTCGGCGCGGCGGCGCTGCCGAATGCCGCCCCGGTCGCCGGCGCCAAGGCCCCACCCGCGCCGCTGCCCGCACCGGGACGGCCGCCCACCAGCTTCGCGCCCGACGGTCCCGCGCCCGGATCGCGCGCCGCGGGCGTCGCCGCGAACGTCACCGCCATCCGCGCCATCGGCGCGCCGGAACCGCCGCCGCAGCGCGCCGCCGCCATCGCGCCCGCCGCGCCGGTGCTGCCGGTACGCGGCTCGCCGCCGCCCGCCCTGCCGCGCGTGCCCGCCCCGGCGCTGCGCATCCTGCCCAGCGACACCGGCGGCGTGCGCCGGCCGCGCTGGGAGACGCTGGGCCCGTTCGCCGCCGGCGCATCGCGCCATGCCGCGGGCTGTGGCTGCGGTTGCGGCTGCTGCGGAGGAACCCACTGATGCCCGTGACGATCGACGAGATCACCACCGATGTCAGCGTCGAGCGCGGCACGCAGCCGGCGGGCGGCGGCACGGCTGCACCCGCGGCTGACGAGGTGCGCATCGAGGAGCTGCGCGCGGTGATCCGCGAACTGGTCCGCGAGGAAGTCGAGCGCCAGTTCCGTCTGGCGATGCCGTTCCGATGAGCGCGGACGGCGCCCTCTTCGTCTCCGCCCGGCCGCGGCTGACCGTGAACGGCCAGCCCGCGACCTTCCTGGAGCGCGACCTGATCCGGCTCGAGGTCTACGAGGACGACACCGGCCTCGCGCGCATGGAGGCCGTGTTCCTGAACTGGGGCGCGCGCGAGGGAAGCGCCGTCGATTTCGTGCATTTCGACACGTCCGAGATCGATTTCGGCGCTTCGATCCGCGTCGCCTTCGATGGCGGGTCAGGCGCGATCGAGGTCTTCGCCGGCACCGTCACCGCGCTCGGCGGTTCCTATCCCGAACTGCGCGCGCCGGAATTCATCCTCCGCGCGGAGGACGATCTCGCGCGCGCCCGCATCCGCCGCAGCGGGCGCGTGGCGGAGAACGGATCGGATGCCGACGCGGCGCGCAACGTTGCCGATGCGCTGGGATTGCGTGCGGACGTGACCATCGACGCGCCATCGCGCGAACAGGTGGCGCAGGCCGGGGCGGCGGACCTCGCGCATCTGCGTCGGCAGGCCGAACGCGCCGACGCGCCGCTGGTGCTGCGGGACGGCGTACTGCGCCTTCGTCCGCGCAGCCAGACGGACGGGGCGCCCATCGCGCTCAGCCGGCTCAACCAGCTCATCCGCTTCGACGTGACCGCCGATCTCGCCCAGCAGCGCAGCGCGGTGCGCGTACGCGGCTGGGACATGGATGGCGGCGAGGCGATCGAGGAGGAAGCCGGCACTGACGCCGCGCGCGCGGCCTCCGAAGGGTCGGGGCGGCTCGGCCCCGATGTCGCCGCCGATGTCTGGCAGGAAGCGGTGGAGGAGATCCAGCTCGCCTCGCCCGCCACGTCCGCCGAGGCGCGCAGCCTCGCCGAGGCCGCGATGCGTCGCCGCGCGCGTGCGTTCGTCAGCGGCCGTGGCGTCGCGCGTGGCGATCCGCGGCTGCGCGCCACGAGCCGCGTCGAACTCGCCGATCTCGGCCGCTACTTCGACGGCGTCTACGAGATCACCGCCGTGACCCATGGCTTCGACCAGGCGAACGGCTACCGCACCAGCTTCGACTGCGTGCGCGCGACGCTGGGAGGTGCGTGATGGGCCCCGGCACCAGCTACGGCGACCTGTTTCGCCGCGACGAGGCCGCGCTGCTGCACGACGTGCATATCGCCGTCGTCACCGATCTGAACGATCCCAAGTCGCTCGGCCGCGTGAAGGTGAAGTTCCCCTGGATGCCGCGCGCGGAGGAAACCGCCGTGTGGGCGCGCATCGCCACGCTGATGGCGGGCGGCGACCGCGGCACCTGGTTCATCCCGGAAGTGGACGACGAGGTGCTGGTCGCCTTCGTCGCCGGCGATCCGGCGAGCCCGGTCGTGCTCGGCGGGCTGTGGAACGGCGCGCAGACGCCGCCCGAGACGATGGACGGCGCGGGCAACAACGACATCCGCTCGGTCACCTCGCGCGCCGGCCACAAGCTCACCTTCGACGACACGGCGGGGCAGGAGCGGGTGGAGATCACCACCCAGGGCGGTCACACCGTCACGCTCGACGACGCGGCCGGCGGTACCATCACCATCGCGCACAGCAACGGCGCGAAGATCGAGATCGACGCGAGCGGGTCGGTGAAGGTCACCGCCAATGCGCGCGTGACGGTGGACGCCCCGGCGCAGGTGAACGTCACCACCGGCATGCTCAACGTCGATGCGGCGATGTCCAAGTTCTCCGGCGTGGTGAAGTGCGAGACGCTGATCACCAACGCGGTGGTCTCCTCCAGCTACACGCCGGGTGCGGGGAACGTGTGGTGAGCGCAAGCATCACATTGCCGCGCCGGCTGACCATCCCGGCGGACAAGCACGATGCGCGCGAGACGCTGCGCGTGGTGCGCCCCTTCTGGCTGCGCAGCGACGCGACGCCCGCCGCACCCGTGCTGCTCGCCTACGAGGGCGACGCGTTCCTCGACGACTTCCTCGCCCGCCGCTCGCCAACGCGGCTGCCCTGGCGCGACTGGGCGGAGCCGCCTTCGGAGATGCTCGATGCCGCGGGCGCGCGGCGCTACCCGGCCTCCATCGCCCGCGCACCAGCGGGGCTGCCGACAGGGCCGGAGCTGGACCCGGACGGGGTGCCGAGCGGCACGCCGCCCTGGCTGCGCAAGCTATACCTGCCGCTGCACAACCGCTTCGCCATCCTCGCCTTCGACGTGGTCTGCGAGAGCGCCTACTACCCGCGCCTCGCGCGTGGGCGGGTCAAGGAAGCGGGCGTGGTGCTGCGCAGGCTGGTCGCCGATCCGACGCGCGTGCGGTGGGAGGACTGGATCCGCGGCGAGGGCACGCGCGGCGCGTGGGTCGAACGCACCCTCCCCGGCATGCCCGATCCGGCGACGCTCGACAGCGCGAAGCTGACCCTGCTGCCGCCCGAAGGCGAGGCCGCGCAGCACTGCACGCTGTACGGGCTGCTGGCCCTGACCTCGGCGGACGAGCAGGCGCCGGAAGTGGCGACGCCGACCGCCGCCGTGCTCGCCGCGCGCGCGCGCGCGGCCATCACTACCGCGTTCGCGGTCACGCCGCCGGCCGTGCGCATCGCCGCGCCGCTGCGCACGCTGCTTGACCTCACCGTGATCCCCGCCGCACGCACCGCGCCCTCGGCAGCCGAGGCGGCCTCGGCGCGTGCGCTGGCGCTCGATGCCATCGCGATGATCGTGCCGATGACAGCGGGGCCGTCGGATGCCGATGCCGTCGTGCCGACCGTCGAGCAGCTCTGGACCACGCTCGGCGTCCGCGGCCATGTGCCGGCCGGCACGCCCGTCGCCATCGCCGCCGACATGGTCGCGCGGCCCGACTACTGGATGGCGCGCGCGGCACATGTGCTCGCGATCGGCACCGATGCGATGCTGGCCGGCGGCGGCGCGGGGGCGCTCGGCGCCAACGCCGAAGCCGCGCTGCTCGCCGCCGCGTTGATCCGCCTGCGCCGGTTTCGCGCCGCGCTCGCCGCGCATCTGCTCGGCCAGATCGGCGGCGATGCCGCACAGGCGCGCGCGCAGTACGCGGCGATCGAGAACGGCGTGCCGGTCGCCACCGCCGGCAGCCTTTCCGCCGACATCGAAGCCGCGCTCGGCCTCGACGACGTGCGCGACCCGCCGGAGGACGCACCGCCCTGGCCGCCGCTCAACCGCAATCCCGGCGGATCGGACCGGGCATTGCGCGCGCATCGCGCCGCTCTCGCCATCGAGAACGCCTTCGCCGCGCTGGAAGCCGCTACTGGCGGCGCGGGATCGGCGTGGGAGGACGAGAGCGAGGCGCAGGTCGCCGCGGCCGCGGGGCGCATCGGCGCGGCCACCGGCATCGGCACGCTGGCGGCGCTGCGCGCGCGCGGGCTGGAACTGCGCGAGCAACCGAGCAAGGGTCTGATCGCCCTGCCCGGCCTGCGCCCCGATGCGGTCTCCATCGGCAATGCGGTCGCCGCCCGCTACACCACCAACGCCGTGCTCGCGGGCCGCGAGGCGCGCGATCAGGCGCGCGTGCCGCGCCCGCGCTACGACGCGCACCACATCTTCGTCGCGCAGGCCTGGGTGCGCGTCGCCGGCCGGACGCCGTGCGAACGCGAGCAGGTGCTGTGGGCGCCGCCGAGCGAGCCTTTCGCCATCGCCGATCCCACCGATCTGCTCGGCCAGCGCCCGGCGACGATCCAGTTGCCCGACATCCCCAAGCTGCTGCGCGACATCCCGCGACTGGCGCGCGCGAAGGCACGCCCCTTCGCCGGCTTCGCCGCCCCCGCCGACAGTTCCTACATCACCGGCGAGGAGGCGGAGGACACGCGCCGCGCCTGGGGCATCGGGTTCATCTGTTCCTTCGGCATCCCGGTCATCACCATCGTCGCCTACATCCTGTTCAGCATCACGCTGTCGATCCTGCTTCTGATCCCGGGCTTCGCCTGGATGTTGCTGCTGAAGTTCTGCATCCCCATCCCCAAGAGGCAGTCATGAGCGGCACGTTGCTGCGCGGCGTGCGCTTCCCGCCCGTCACCGGCCAGGGCTGGGGCTGGGTGGAAGGCGGCGATGTGCTGGAACAGTCGCTGCGCGCGCTGTTGCTGACCGTGCCGGGCGAGCGCATCGCGCGGCCCGATTACGGCGCGGGGCTGCGGCGCTTCCTGTTCGCGCCCGCATCCGTCGAGACACGCGCGCGCATCGCCAAGGCCATCGAGGAAGCGGTGGCGCGGGACGAACCGCGCGTGACGCTCGTCGCCGTCGAGGTCGAACCCGATGCCGTGCGCCCGACGCTGCTGTTCGTGACGCTGCGCTGGCGGCCGAAGGACGGGATCGACGAACGCCTGCTGGCCTTTCCGATGCGGCTGGATCCGGAGGCGGTGGCATGACCCTGCAACCCCCGCGCCTCGACGACCGCGCCTATGCCGACCTGCGCGCGGAGCTGATCCGCCGCATTCCGGTGCACGCGCCGGAATGGACCGACCGCGGCGCGGGCGATCCGGGCATCACGCTGATCGAGCTGTTCAGCTTCCTCGGCGACAACCTGCTCTACCGGCTCAACCGGGTGCCGGAAGCGGCACGCCTCGCCTTCCTGAACCTGCTCTCGATCCCGCCGCGCCCTGCGGTGCCCGCGCACGTGCAGGTGCGGCTGACCCTGCCGCGCGGCGGGGCCGATCCGGTCACGCCAGCCTTCTCCCCTGTCGATCCGCGGCTGACCGTCAGCGCCGGCGAGATCGGGTTCGAGCTGGCGGAGGAACTCACCGTCCTGCCACTGGAGCTGCGTGCGTATCGCAAGCTGCCGCAGACGCTCGCGGGGGTCACGGGCACCGAAGGCGTCGCGCAGCTTCTCGCCGATCATCTCGGCGCCACGCCCGGGCTTTCGCCGTATCGCGCCGAACCGATGCCGCTGCCGGAAGGCGGCGTGCTGCCGCCATCCGCTTCCACCGCCTCCGCCGTCGATGGTGCGCTGTGGCTGTGCCTGCTGGGCACGGAGGACGCGCTGAAGGTGCTCGACACGGCAGGGCCGGTGATCGCGCTGCAGCGGCTGCGGCGGCGTATCGCGGGCTTCACGCTCAATCTCGGCGTGCGCACGGACGATGCGCTGTGCGGCGCCTCCGATCACTGGCGCTGCCCCGATCCGGGCAGCGAGCCCACGCGCTTCCCGCTGGTGTGGGATGTCTCCACCGGCGGCTTCATCGGCACCACGCGGCGCGTGGACCGCGCGAAGTATCTTCGCCTCTCCCTGTCGTCCGACAACACCTCCGGCCTCACGCGCAGCGGCACGGTGCGGCTGCGTCTGCCACCGGTGGCGGGCGACGGTTCGGTGCCGTTCGGCGACTGGACGGCGGACAGTTTCGATCCGCCCGACCCGGACCTGCTCGGCGTCGCGGACCTGCCGCCGCGGCTGGACGACCCCAAGCTCGCCGCGCGCGTGATCGCCTGGATCCGCGTCCGCCGCGCCGATCCCGACGACCCGCCGATCGCGCTGCGCCACATCGAGGCGAATACCGCGCGCGCCATCCAGGCCGTCACAGCCGGGGCGGAGATGCTCGCCCATGGCGACGGGCGCGCCGGACAGACAGCGCGGCTGTCGCGCACGCCCGTGCTCGCCGGCAGCGAGACGGTGCAGGTGCGCGGCCCCACGGGCTGGGAGACGTGGACGTCCACCGACGACCTCGCGCTCGCGGGGCCGGACGATCCTGCCTACCGGCTCGATCCCGCCAGCGGCACGGTGACCTTCGGCGACGGCATCCATGGCCGCATCCCGCTGCCCGGCGAGGCGATCCGCGTGCTGTCCTATCAGGTCGGCGGCGGGGCGCGCGGCAATCTCGGTGCGGGCGCGCTGACCCGCGTCTCCGGTCCGCCGGAAGCGGCGGGGATGACCGCGACCAACGCACTGCCGGCCGAGGGCGGGCGCGACGGGGAGAGCGACGCGGAGGCCACCGCGCGCATCCCGCGCCTGCTGCGCGCCCGCGACCGCGCCGTCTGCACCGAGGACTTCGCCGCCATCGCGCTGGAGGTGCCGGACGTGCATGTCGGCCGCGCGCAGGTGCTGCCGCGGCACATGCCCTTCCAGCGCTCCGACGGCATCCCCGGCGTGGTCACGCTGATCGTGCTGCCCGCCTACGACCCCGTCACCCCCGATACGCCGACGCCGGATCGCGAGATGCTGCGCCGTGTCTGCGCCTATCTGGAACCGCGCCGGCTGGTGACGACGGAGCTGTACGTCACTCCGCCGGAATACTGCCCGGTCGACCTGTCCATCGCCGTGGAGGCGGAGGCAGGCACCGGAGAGGAAACGCTGCGGCGGAACGTGGAGCTGGGCGTGCGGCAGTACTTCGCGCCGCTGCCGCCCTATGGCCCGTCCGGCGAGGGCTGGTCCTTCGGCCGCGTCGTGCGCGACCGCGACGTGGAAGCCGCCTGCCTGCGCATCGCCGGCGTACGGCTGGTCAATGCGGTGGTACTGCAAGGCACCGCCATCGCTCCCGACGGCGAAACGACCGCCGTGACGGAAACACTGCCGCTGCGCGCATGGCAGCTACCGCATGTCCGCGAGGTGCGTGTCGCCATCGGCCCGACACCCGATCCGTTCGGCGATCCGCCGCCGCTGCCCGGCGGCATGCCCGTCCCCGTCGAGAAGGAGGAGTGCTGAGCCATGCGCCAGCCCGCCTTCGCGCACATCACGGGACGGGCGATGTGGCGGCGCTGCGACCACGAGGCGACGCGCATCGAGGGCGAGCGCGGCGTGGTGATGCT
>JBBCJT010000215.1:0-27522 GCA_037190665.1 Rhodovastum atsumiense
AGATCGGCATCGGGGGCAGCATCGTTCATGCACGCCATATGGGGCTACGCGACGCGGGGCGACACTCCGGCCGTTGCGGTGGTGAAGCGCGGGGCGCTGCCCCACACCCCGGCAGGGCGCTGCCCTGCACCCGCAAGGGGCCACCGGCCCCTTGACCCGGGCTCCTCAAGAGGGCCTCCGGCCAAATCGATCATCTGCCCCCATCCCCCTCGATAGTTGTCGAGGGGGGATGGGGGCAGATGATCGACCTGCTGAAGCCTTCCTGAAGGGATCGCGGGTCCAGGGGGCCGTGCCCCCTGGTGGGGTGAAGGGGCAAAGCCCCTGCCGGGGTGTGGGGCAGCGCCCCGCGCTCAGTCGATCCGTGGCGCCGCTTCCAGCAGCGCGCGCGTGTAGTCATGGCGCGGCGCATCGAAGATGCGGTCGCGGTCGCCTTCCTCCACCAGCTTGCCGTGCTGCATCACCGCCACTCGGTCCGCGACCTCCTCCACCGCCGCGAGGTCGTGGGAGACGAACAGGCAGGCGAAGCCACGCTCCTGCTGCAAGGTGCGGAACAGGGTGAGGATCTGCTTCTGCACCGTCATGTCGAGCGCGCTGACCGGCTCATCCGCGACCACCAGCGCCGGATGGCGCACGATGGCGCGGGCGATCGCCACGCGCTGGCGCTGCCCGCCGGAAAGCTGGTGCGGGAAACGCTGCTCGAACCCGGTCAGCCCGACATCCGCGAAGGTCTGCGCCACACGTTCCCGCTTCTGCGTCGCCGTCATCTCCGGCAGATGCCGCAGCGGCTCGGCCACGATCTCACCCACGCGCTGGCGTGGATCGAGCGAGGAGTACGGGTCCTGGAACACGATCTGGCAGGCCAGGCGGAACTGCCGCAGCGCATCGCCGTCCGCGCGCGTGACGTCGGTGCCGTTGAACAGCAAACGCCCGCCGGTGGGTTCCACCAGCCGCAACATCGCCCGGCCGAGCGTGGTCTTGCCCGAACCGCTGCCGCCGACGAGCGCCACCGTCTCCCCCGGCCGGATGGCGAGGTCCACGCCATCCACCGCGCGCGTCGCCGGGCCGCGGCCGAACAGCCGCCGCCGGCCGCCGTACTCCACGACCATGCCGCGCGCTTCCAGCACCGGCCGGTCGCCGTGGCTGCGCGGCGGGCGCGGGCTGCGGCGCGGCAGCGCATCGACCAGCGCGCGCGTGTAGGGATCGGCCGGCGCGGCCAGCAGTTCGCGCGCACCGCCCTGCTCCACGATCCGCCCGCTGCGCATGACGATGGCGCGGTCCGCATAGCGCGCGACGAGGCCGAGATTGTGCGTGATCAGCAGCACCGCCGTGCCCTCGTCGCGGGCGAGCCCGACCATCAGGTCGAGGATTTCCCGCTGCACCAGCGTATCCAGCGCGGTGGTGGGTTCGTCGGCGATCAGCAGCGCCGGCTTCAGCATCATCACCGAGGCCAGCATGATGCGCTGGCGCATCCCGCCGGAGAACTCGTGCGGATAGGCCGACAGGCAGGCTTCCGGGTTGCGGATCTGCACCCGCCGCAGCATGGCGATGCAGGCCTCGCGGATGGCTGCATTGTCCAGCTTGGTGTGCAGCGCCATGCCTTCGTGCATCTGCGCGCCGATGGTCAGCGCCGGGTTCAGCGAGACCATCGGCTCCTGGAACACCATGCCGATCTCGGCCCCGCGCAGATCGCGCAGCCGCGCCGGCGTGGCCTCCGCGATGTCCTCGCCGCGGAAGCGGATCGCGCCGGCCTCCCGCGTCAGTCCGCTCGGCAGCAGGCCGATCACCGCGCGGCCGGTGGCAGTCTTGCCGCTGCCGGACTCGCCGACCACGGCCAGGATCTCGCCGGCGGCGACAGTGAAGCTGATCCCGTCCACCGCGACCACGCGCCCGTTGCCGGCGGTGATGCGCAGCCCTTCGACGGCAAGCAGCGGCGCGCTCATCGTTCGTGCGTCCGCGGGTCGAGCCGGTCACGCAATGCGTCACCCAGCAGGTTGATGCCGAGCATGGTCACGGCGATGCACAGGCCGGGCGCGAGGCTGAGCCACAGCGCGGTGTCCATGTGCGGCCGCGCGGCGGCGAGCATGTTCCCGGCGGTGGGCGCGGGCGGCGGCACGCCGAGGCCGAGGAATGACAGTGCCGCCTCCGCCAGGATCGCCCAGCCGAACATCGACGTGGCGAGCACGATCACCGGCGAGGCCGTGTTGGGCAGCACGTGCCGCCACATCGTGTAGCCCTCGCCGTTGCCGATGGAGCGCGAGGCTTCCACGAACTCGCGCTCGCGGATCGACAGCACCGCGCCACGCACCACGCGCCCGACCGTGGGCGCATAGGCAAGGCCGAGGGCGAGCACGATGCCCCACTGGCTCGCCCCGATCACCGCCATCAGCCCCAGCGCCAGCAGGATGCCCGGAAAGGCCAGCAGAGCGTCGTTGACCGCCATCAGCACCCGATCCACCCAGCCGCGCAGAAAGCCCGCGAGCAGGCCGATCACGGCCCCGATCGATACCGCGACCAGCACCGTCAGCCCCGCCACCAGCATCGAGGTGCCGGCGCCTGCCATCAGCCGGCTCAGCACGTCGCGGCCGACCTCATCGGTGCCGAGCCAGAACTCGGCCGAAGGCGGGCGCAGCCGCCGCCGCAGCCCGACGGCGAGCGGATCGTAAGGTGTCCAGAAGACCGAGGTCGCGGCCATCAGCGCCACTGCGCCGACCAGCACGCCGCCCAGCAGGGCATTCGCACGCAGGCGCATCAGGCGGCGGTCACGCGCGGATCGAAGAACGGATAGGCGAGATCCACGAGCAGGTTCACCACGACATAGATTGCGGCAATGAACAGCATGCAGCCCTGCACCACCGGGTAGTCGCGCGCGTAGATCGAATCCACCAGCAGCCGCCCGAGGCCCGGTAGCGTGAACACCGTCTCGATCACCGCCACGCCGCCGAGCAGGTTGCCGAGCACGATGCCGATCAGCGTGAGCGTCGGCGCAAAGGCGTTGGGCAGCACGTGGCGGCGCAGCACGGCAGGCTCGGAGACGCCCTTGGCGCGCGCGTGCGCGACGTACTCCAGCCGCAGCACGTCGATCGCCGCGGCGCGCGCCATGCGGGTGATAACGCCGATCTCGATCAGGGTCAGCGTCGCGACCGGCAGGGCGATGTAGACCAGCGCCTCCCGCCAGTTCTCCGCGAAGGACACGTAGCCGACCACCGGCACCCAGCCGAGCTTGAGGCCGAACAGCAGCAGCAGCAGCAGTCCGAGCCAGAAGCTGGGAACGGAGAGCAGCGCGGTCGCCCCCGCCACGGCGGCGAAGTCGAGCGCGGTGTTCTGCTTCCACGCCGCGATGGTGCCGATCGGCACCGCGATCAGCGTGGCGAGCGCCACCGCGACGAAGACGATGGTTGCGGTGACCTGGAAGCGGCCGACGATCAGCGGCAGCACCGCCAGATCGTTGGTGGTGGAGCGACCGAGATCGCCGGAGACCGCGTGCAGCAGCCACAGGCCGAACTGCACCGGCAGCGGCTGGTCGAGCCCCATCTGCGCGCGCAGCCGGGCGAGCTGGACCGGATCGGCGTCGTCGCCCAGCATCAGCACCGCCGGATCGCCCGGCACCAGCCGCATCAGCAGGAACACCGCCGCGGAGACGAGCAGCAGCGTCGGCAGCGCCAGCAGCAGCCGCTTCAGCACATAGCGCAGCATGTCAGGCGGCGGCCGCCCGCGCCTCGCCGTGCAGCGTGTAGCGCGTGAACTGGCGGCTGACCGCGGGCAGCGGGCAGATCTCCAGCACGCCCAGCTTCGGCTGCATCAGCAGCATCGCCACCGTGGCGGACAGGTTGCCGCCCAGCGACATGCGCGGCGGCCGGCAGACGGCCCAGGGGGTCTGGAAATCGTCGAACAGCGCCTCGCGCACCGCCTCGATATCGAGCGCGCCGCGCTTCGCATCCAGCGCCGCGCGCACCCGCATGTCGCGGTACAGCGAGTCGGGCGTGTTCGCGATGCCGGTGTCCTTCAGCTTCGCCAGTGCGACCGGGCTCTGCCAGTGGTTGGCGTGCACGATCACCCCGTCCTGCGGATGCACGAGGAACGTCTCGTCCGGCGCGCACTCGAAATCCAGCGCGACGCCATCCGCGTGGCTGAGGATGATGTTGTTCGAGCCCGACTTGCGCGTGGTGTAGGCGGCGTGCATCGCCATCGCCAGGTGTTCGCTTTCCAGGAAGCGACGGCGCAGCAGGGCGAGCGGCACGCCCAGCTCGCGATAATCGCGGTCGCTTTCCAGATAGTTCGCCGTCACCGCGATGCCGGCCGCGTTCAGCCCCGCGCGCGCGAGCCCGCCCGCCTCCACGAAGGTCAGCAGGTCGGGCCCATCCTCGCGGCGGATGCGCAGCACCACGCCGGTCTCGGCGCATTCGGACTTCCAGTCCCAGTTCTGCGCATGCACCAGCAGCCCGTCGCGCGTGACGCCCGGCAGCAGCACCACGCCGGTGCAGCCATCGGGATCGGTCGCCTGGCTGCGCTTGCCGAGCTGGAGCACCTCCGTGCGCGCATTGATCAGCACGATGTCCTCGAACGGGACATTCGCGCCCTGCGCGATGCCGCGCATCTCGGCGACGAAGTTCGCGTCGAACGCCTCGATGCGGGGCACGAAGTCGCGCGCCCATCCGCGGATGCGTTCCGCGCCGTGACCGGCCGCGCCGAGCTGCGCGGCGTAGTGCCCGATGGAGCGGCGGATGCGCTCCGCCGCCTGCGCGCCATACAGCCGGCCACGCGCTTCCGGTGCGCCGTGCAGTTCGATGAGCGGAAAGGGTTCGACGTTCATGCCCGCCTCCTCAGCGCTGGCGCCAGGCGCCCCAGGTCAGCGGCCGCCCCGCCGCCCAGGCCGCGATGCCGCGGATGTCCGGCCGCGTCGCGACCGTCATCATGCCGAAGTAGAGGCCGATGGTCGGGACCTCCTCCGCCATCATCTCGTGCAGCCGCAGGAAGATCGCGGCGCGCTTGGCGATGTCCGTCTCCGTCGTGCTTTCGGCCAGCAGCCGGATCGCTTCCGGGTTGTCCCACTGCGCCCACGGGTTCTTCGACTTGTCCGCGATCAGGGAGTTGAAGGCGAGACCGGTGTCGAGCCGGGCGGAGAAGGAGAAGGACTGAAGCTGGAAGTTGCCCTGCTGGTAGTTGGAGAGCTGCGTCGCCCAGTCCAGCACCTCCAGCTCCGCGCGGATGCCGACAGCCGTCAGCATCGCCTGGATCGCCACGGCATTGTCGTACATGCCCGTGTAGCGGCGGTTGGTCTGGATCTTGAGGACCTGGTTGCGGTAGCCGGCCTCGCGCAGCAGCGCACGCGCCTTCGCCGGATCATGCGCCGGCCAGGCACGGAACGAGTCGTTGAAGAACGACATCGCCGGGCTAACGGGCGACGGGCTGGGCTGCGCCTGACCATCCGTGCGGACTTCCGTGATCTGCTCCAGATCGATCGCATGCGCGATGGCGCGGCGGATGCGCACGTCCTTCAGGACGGGGTCGTTGGTCTGGATCAGCAGCGTGTTCCAGCCCAACCCCTTGGACGAATTCACGCTGAGCCCTTCGGCCCGCAGGGGGGCGGCGCGTTCCTCGTCCACGTCGGGCACCACGTCCACCGCGCCGGTCTTCAGCGCAGCCTCGGCCGCGGAGGGATCGGGGATGACGCGGTAGATGACCTGATCGAAATACACGTTGCGGGCGCCGGAATACCCGGAACCGGGCGCGGCACTGAGACCATACTCGGCGAGGCGGTCCATCGCCACGAATTCGCCGCGCCGCCATTCGTTCAGCTTCCACGGTCCGGTGCCGATCGGCGTACGAAACTTGCCGTCGGCATCGAAGCTGTCCGGGTGGGCGACGATGACGCCGCACTGGACGTTGGCGAGCATCGCGAGCAGCAGCGCGTTGCGCGCTTCCAGCTTGTAGACGATCGTGCGCGGATCGGGTGCTTCCATCGACACCACGCGCAGCCCGCCCGGCTGGTTGAAGCTGCGTTTGCAGGTCCAGGCGGGATTGTCCCACAGCCGGTCCCAGCCCGCCTTCACCTCGGCCGAAGTCAGCTTCGCGCCGTTGTGGAACACGACGTTGTCGCGGAGGCGGAAGGTCCAGACGAGGCCGTCATCGCTGACCGTCCAGCTTTCCGCCAGCGCCGGACCCACCGTCAGGTCGGCGCGGTAGCCGACCAGCCCCTCGTAGATCTGATGGGCGATGACGTCGGTGTTGCCGTCGCGGTTGATGCCGGGCTCCAGGCTGCGGATATCCGCATTCAGCGAAATCGTCAGCCGACCGCCGCGCTGCGGCGTCTCGGCGAAGGCCGAAGCCATGACCACACAGGCCGCCAGCGCGGCCGTTCCGATCCACTTCATCGCATCGTCCCCGTTGCTGCGTCCGCTTTCCGTCCCATGCCGACCACCTACGCCGCCGCCATGCTGCGCGCGTAGTGTTCGGCGAAGAAATCCGCGACCACCGGCGCGATCTTCTCGTGGCTGTGGGCGACGCCGGGCACGATGTCGTGCCGCACGGCGATGCCCTGCGCCTCGAAGCTCGCGCGCAATGCGCGCAGGCGGTCGATGCGCGTCGCGCCCGCCGCATCGGCGCCCGGCATCCATAGCTTGCTGCCCGGCGCGATGGTGATCTCCCACGTGTCGGTGTCCGCGCCGCCGACAACCATCTGCACGGCCACGCCGCGCATCGCGGCGACATCGACCGGCGCGCCGAAGCGGGCGGCGAAGTCGCGCGTGCCGACCCAGAAATCGTGGCCGTCGTCCAGCAGCGTCACCATGCCGGGCGCGCCGATCGAAACGGCATCCAGCCTGTCAGGATGCAGATACAGGAAACGGTGGGTGAAGTGGCCGCCGCCCGAGAAGCCGCACAGCGAGAAGCGCGACCCGGCGATGCGGTAGCGGTCGCGCATCTCCTCCACCATCGCGAGCAGCACCGCGTCGTAGTGGAGGTTCCCCGCGCGGATGAACTTGTAGCTGTTCAGTTCGCCCGGGGCAGTGATGCCGGCCGGGAACAGCGGGGCGAGGATAATGAGCTGCCGCCGCTCGGCGAGGTCGATGTACGCTTCGCGATAGGCGGCGTTGTCCCGCAGCGTGCCGTGGACGACGACGAGCAGCGGATAGCGCTGGCTGTCTTCCTCGGCATAGCTGCGCGGCACGTAGGCGCAGTAGGAGAAGCGCGGATCCGCCTGGCAGGCGTGCACGACCGTGCGGCCGAAGTCGTAGTAGCTGAGCTTCGCGCCGTGACCCGGAACCAGACGCACCATCAGCGCCTCACCCGGCCGTGCGATCCACGTGACATCCCGCCCCCGATTCTGTATTTCGCGATCATATGAAACCAGACTCGCCGCGCGACGCAAGCCCGAAGCCGAGCCGGCTGGCTCGCGAGCTGGCCCCGCGCGTGGTGGAGCTGGCGCGGCGGCAGGGGCTCGCCCCCGGCGACCGGCTCACCGAGCAGGCGCTGGCGCGGTCGCTGCAGGTCTCCCGCACCCCGGTCCGCGCGGCGCTGGAGGCGCTGGCGCGGGAGGGGATCGTGGCGCGGCGCGAGGCCGGCGGCTACGAATTGCGCCGGCTCCGCGCACCCAAGCCCCCCGCCGCCCCCGATCCGCCCGACGCGGTGGAGGCATGGTGCCTGCGCATCGGGCGCGAGCGGGCCGTGAACATCCTGCCGGCCGAGGTGTCCGAGGCGGACCTGATGCGCCGCTACGGCATCAGCCGACCGCTGCTCATGCGGGTGCTGGAGCGGCTGGCGGAGGTCGCGCTCGCCGAACGCAAGCCCGGCCACGGCTGGATTCTGGCGGAAACCCGCCGCGATCTGCGGCTGCGGGCGGAAAGCTACGCCTTCCGCCTGCTGATCGAGCCGGCCTCCCTGCTCGCCCCCGATTTCGCCCTCCCCGAGGGCTGGGTCGAGCAGATGCAGGTGCGGCACGAGGCGATGCTCGCCACGCCCTGGACCGAGACGCTGGCGATCCCGCTGTTCGAGATGAACGCCGCCTTCCACGAGGGCCTCACCGCCGCGTCCGGCAACCGTTTCCTCGCGCTGGCGCAGCAGCAGCAGACGCGGCTGCGGCGCTTCGGCAATTACGACTGGGCCTGGGGCCACGACCGCGTCGTCGTCTCCTGCACCGAGCATCTGGAGATCCTCGAACAGCTCGCCCGCGGCGCGCGCGACGTGGCGGCGGTGCTGCTGCGCCGCCACATCGTGCGCGCCGCCGCGCTGCAGCATATCGAACCGCGGTCGCTTCCTTGACGCCAACGCGTATTGTGTCTTTTGATTTATCAAAGGACAAAACCGGAGGATGCCCATGGCTGACACGCTGACCGCCACGCCCAGCCGCGCCGCCATGGAGGCCTACTGGCTGCCGTTCACCGCCAACCGCGCCTTCAAGGAGAACCCGCGCCTCTTCGTCGCGGCGGAGGGCATGTACTACACGACTGCCGACGGGCGGCGGATCCTCGACGGCATGGCCGGGCTGTGGTGCGTCAACGCCGGCCATGCCGCGCCGCGCGTCGCCGCCGCGATCAAGGCGCAGGCGGATGCGCTCGACTACGTCTCCTCCTTCGGTATGAGCCACCCGCTCGCCTTCGAGCTGGCACATCGCATCGCCGCCGTGGCGCCCGAGGGGCTCGACCACGTGTTCTTCGTCAACTCCGGGTCGGAAGCGGTGGACACCGCGCTCAAGATCGCCCGCGCCTACCATCAGGCGCGCGGCGAGGGCCGGCGCATCCGGCTGGTCGGCCGTGCGAAGGGCTATCACGGCATGGGGTTCGGCGGCCTGTCGGTGGCCGGCATTTCCCGCCATCGCCGCGATTTCGGCCCGCTGCTGGGCGATGTGGACCACCTGCCGCACACCCACGACATCGCCCACAACGCCTTTTCGCGCGGCCAGCCCGCCTGGGGCGCACATCTGGCCGACGAGCTGGAGGCGATCTGCGCGATCCACGACCCCACCACCATCGCGGCCGTGATCGTGGAGCCGGTCACCGGTTCGGGTGGCGTGCTGCCGCCGCCGGTCGGCTACCTGGAACGCCTGCGCGAGATCACCGCGCGGCACGGCATCCTGCTGATCCATGACGAGGTGATCACCGGCTTCGGCCGGCTCGGCGCGCCGTTCGGCTCGCAGGCGCTGGGCGTGACGCCGGACATCATCACCTGTGCGAAGGGCATGACCAACGGCGCAGTGCCGATGGGCGGCGTGATCGTCAGCGGCAAGGTGTTCGACGCGTTCATGAGCGGCCCGGCCGACGTGCCGGAGCTGATGCACGGCTACACCTATTCCGGCCACCCCCTCGCCTGCGCGGCCGGGATCGCCACGCTCGACACCTACGAGCAGGAGGGCATCTTCGAGCGCGCAGCGGAGACTGCGAAGACGTGGGAGGCCGCAGCGCATGCGCTGAAGGACTCGCCGCACGTCATCGACATTCGCAACATCGGCCTGCTGGGCGCGATCGAACTCGAACCCCGCACCGGCGCGCCGGGCACGCGTGCGCAGGCGGTGGTGAAGCACTGCTTCGAAAAGGGCGTGCTGGTGCGTCCCAACGGGGACGCGTTGGTGATCTCGCCGCCGCTGATCATCACCGATAGCGAGATCGACCGGATCTTCACCACGATCCGTGGTGCGCTTGCGGACCTGAACTGAAGGGCGGGGCTCTGCCCCGACCCCGGGGTCCGGGGAGGGGCTTTGCCCTATACCTTCTCTTGCCGAACTGGCGGGCGGTTCGAACCTGACTCCACCGGACCTGAGCATGTCGATGAGCTCACACTCCCGCAGTCCGTCGGACCGGTCAGTAGCGGTGGGAAAGCTGTGACAGTGTCGATCGAGCGCTCACAACCTCAGCCCCGCCCGGTACCTCTCCGCGCACATTGAAGCTCGCGGAACGCATCGCCCGCGACCTCATCACAGGACTGGATGTTGCTGCCTCAGAAAGCCGCAAACCAATTCGCGATCTGATCCGCATCCTTCGTCCGGCTCAGCGCCAGCGATAACAGGATGCGCGCCTGCTGCGGATTGAGCGGCCCCGAGGGGATGCCCGCCGACTCAGCCCATGTCACCCGGCCCGCGCCGGTCCGGCTGGAGCGGACCACGACAAGTCCCTTGCCGATGGCGTCTGCCACAGCGGCTTTCGCCATCGTCGAGAGCGTCCCGTTGCCGGTGCAGGCGAGCACAATCCCGGCAGCCCCGGATGCGACCACAGCGTCGAACAGGAACGCCGGCGCATCCTGATAGGCGTAGAGGATTTCCACACGCGGCAATGCCGCGCACCCTGTCACGTCGAAGCCCGGCAGGCCGTCCGGCGCGCCGCCGGCAAGGACGATGCGGTCCGGCAGGACTTCGCCGATGAGGCCCCCCGCTTCCGGCCGAAACGCGGCGACGGCGTTCGCGTGACGCTTGCGTGCGCAGGGCGCGGCGATGATCTCGTCGTCCATCACCACCAGCACGCCCCGCCCCCTCGCGCCCTGATCGGCGGCCACCCTGACCGCCCCGAGGAAGTTGCGCGGCCCGTCCGATCCCAGCGCACCTCCCGGCCGCATCGCCGCGGTCATCACCACCGGCTTGCCCGGCGGCGTCGTGAGCGCGAGGAACAGTGCGGTTTCCTCCAGCGTGTCGGTGCCGTGGGTGATGACGATGCCGTCCACGTCCGGGCTCGCCAGATGGGCGTGAACGCGGCGTGCGAGTTCGAGGAGCTGCGCCTGCCCCAGATCGCTGCTGGGCATGCGCACGACCTCCTCGTGCCGAATGTCGGCGAACCCTTCGACGAGGCCCAGCAGGTCCGGATCGAGCGGTGGGCCGGCCTGGTCGAGCTTGTAATGCACCAGCCTGTCGGCCGCCTGCGCCCGGCTGGCGATGGTGCCGCCGGTGGACAGCAGCACCAGCCGGGCGCGCCGCGTCGTCACGGTCGGTGCTGAACGCCGGATGCCGCCGTATCCGCGCGGATGATCTGGGCCATGACTGCGATCTCGTCGAAAATGCGCCACTCGCGGATGATCTTGCCCCGCCGCAGTTCGAAATGCGAGGAGCCGAGGATGTTCACCGGCGCCCCGTTCGTCGGCCCGTAGACCGGCGATCCCGAATACGTGCCGCGCAGCAGCCAGATCGTCGCGATGCGCAGGCCGAGATCCTGCGAATCGTGCACCACGAAATCCCGGATCTCCATCTTGCCGTCCGGAAAGGGCGCGAGCAGCGACATCATCTCGAGCTGCATGTTGGAGATGCCCATCACGCGCCGCAGCCGCACCGTCTGACACACCGAGGTATCCGCGTAGTAGTGCGGCACACGGTCGAACAGGCGCTGGTTCCAGACCTCCTCGAACATCTCCTGGATGAACCGGCACTCCGCGACGAACGTATCAGGCCGGCGGCCGGAGATGCCTTCCACCACCGGATCCGCGACGCGTCCGCCGAAGATGCGATCGCTCGCGCCCCCACCCATCGCCGCACCGAGCACCGGCGAGCGCTGCGCGAGCTGGGCCGCCATGTCCCGCGGGTCGAGGTCGAGGTGCTGCAGCACGGCGTATTCGTCCCGGCTGAGCCATTCCTCCACCACCTTGCCGTCCTGCACGAGGCAATGGGCGACACTGCGGTTCACCCAGTCCTTTCCCGTCGGCGGGCCGTAGGTCCAGTGGCCGAGATGGGTGGCGTTGTTGAAGACACGGTGAGAGCTGATGAAGCCGCGCCGCCCGCGCGCTTCCCACACCACGTCATCATGCCCCCCGCCGCGATTGGGGAAGGCGACCATGCGCTGCACCGAGTTCAGCATCACATGGTTGAAGCCGTAGGTTTCCCCGTAGGCGGTGTGGACCTTCACGCCCGGCGCGTAGTGGTCGCGCAGGTGACCGAGGCCGCGGGTGATCCAGATGCGGTCCGTCCAGCTTGTGATGTAGTCGCGCGGATCCTGATACGGCGCGTACACGTCGGCATCGATCGCGGCGAGCTGGTCTTCGTAGCGCACCCTCGGTCTCCTCGTCCTGTCCGGGGTCAGAAGACATTTTTCTGCATTCGAATGCAAGTCTCGAACAGGCACCAAGCCGGCGATTGGCTGAATTTAGCGAAATTCTGGGCCTTGGAAGATCGGCAGTGCGGCTCTATAGTGCATTCGAAACCAAACACCACGCAGCGCCCCCTCCCCCGCCCGGGCGCTGCCGCACAGACGGAAGGAGCCCGCCATGACCGATGTCACGCTCACGCCGGAGGAGGCCGAGGCGAGAGTGGTGCGGCGCCGGGACATGGTCCCCTGCCGGCTCGCCTTCATCGACTGCAAGATGCCGGGGTCGGATCGCAAGGAGAACTACTCCCTGATCGGCGCGGGGGTGACCCAGTCCGCCGATCAGGTGGTGAACCTGACCGATCCGCACGGTTTCAGCCTCGGCGTCGCCGCCATGCCTCCCGGCACCACCAACAACCTCCACGTCCACTACACCGCCGAGGTGTTCATGGTGTTCAAGGGCACCTGGACCTTCCGCTGGGGCGCGAACGGCGACGAGGGCGAGGTGGTCGGCCGCGCCGGCGACGTGGTCTCGATCCCGACCTGGATCTTCCGCGGCTTCACCAACAGCGGGTCGGAGGATGGCTGGATCTTCACCGCGCTCGGCGGCGACGACACCGGCGGCATCCTCTGGCATCCCAGCATCCTGGCGCATGCCGCGCGGCACGGGCTCTACCTCACGCGCGACAACATGCTGGTGGACACCGCCGCCGGTCAGCCACAGCCCGCGCCGGAAAGGCTGATCCAGCCGATGGCGGATGCGGACATCGCCGCGATGCGGCGCTGGACGGTGGAGGAAATGCAGGGGCGGATGGTCACCACCGCCCAGCGCGCCTGGTCCGACCACGCGCTGCTCGACAGTGCGCTGCCGGGCCATGCCAGCGCCCTCGCGCCCGTCCTGGGACACGGGATCAGCCAGGATCGCGACCAGCTCCCGCCCATCCGCAATCCGCATGGCCTCGCGATCGAATGGCTGCGCATCGCGCCCGGCCAGCAGGTCGGTCCCTTCCGGCTCGGCGTGAAGCAGGCGCTGATCGTGTTCAAGGGGGCGGCCAGCGTGGTGCTGAATGCGGGCAAGGATGCCGTTGCACTGGACGTGGGCGCCCAGGAACTCGTCTCGGTGCCCGAGCAGGTGTGGCGCAGCGTGGCCTGTGCCGGCGACCAGCCGGTGGAGATCGCGGTGCTGACCGGCGGCGATGGACCGGCCCGGGTGGAATGGCATCCGGAGATCATGGAGCAGGCGCGCGCCAGGGGCGTCGGGATCGATCACGCGGGCTACATCGCGCCGGTGCATCTGCTGCCCGGCTCGGCGATGAGCGCGGCCTGACGCGATCCGCTTGCAACGCGACGGTCGAGGGAAGCATATCCGTTGGGCGAAATGACTCGAGGAACGCCCGTGGACGTGCCGACCCCGACCCGTCGTCGCACCGGCCGCAAGGAGAAGCGGCGCCGCGTCACCTCCTACGATGTGGCGCAGGCGGCCGGCGTCGCGCAATCGACCGTCTCTCGGTGCTTCCAGGGCGAGGCCAGCATCTCGGCAGAAACGCGCGCGAAGGTCGAGGAGGCCGCCCGCGCGCTCGGCTACACGCCGAATGCGCTGGCGCGTTCTCTCATCACGCAGCGTTCCGACCTCGTCGGCGTCGTGGCGACCAGGCACACGATGCGCAACAACCCCGAAGTGGTCTACGCGATCGGCGACCGGCTCGCGGCCGCCGGCAAACGGCTGCTGCTCATGGTCGTGGCCAACGATCAGGTCGCGGTGGAGACGCTGCAGGGGGCGCTGGAATTCCCGCTCGACGGGCTGATCGCCTGCGTCCACATGCCGGACGAGATCATCCGCAGCTTCCTGCTGCGCCAGATCCCGGTCCTGTCCTTCAACCGCACCGTCCCCCGCGCGCGGGTCGATTCCGTGACCGTGGATCACGCCCGCGCCACGCGGCAGGTCGCCACGTTGCTGCATCAGGCCGGCCACCGGCGCTTCCTGTGCATCAGCGGCCCGGAAGCCGCGCCCGTCAGCAGCCAGCGCATCAGCGGCGTACTGTTCCGCCTGTCGGAGCTCGGCATCGCCAACGTGCCGGTGAGCCGGACCGACTACTCGTATGAGGGGAGCCGGCAAGCCATCGTCGCCCACGCCGCCGCGGCCGGCCGGCCGGATGCGATCGTCTGCGCGAATGACCAGCTCGCGCTCGGCGCGATGGATGGCTGCCGGTTCGATCTCGGCTGGCGCATTCCGGAGGACGTCTCCATCGTCGGCTTCGACGACATCCCCGAAGCGGCCCGCCCGAGCAACGCGCTGACGACCGTGCGGCAGGATTCGGAGATGATGGCGAACACCGCCGTCGAACTGCTGCTGAAGCGCATCGCCGCACCGGACTCGGCGGCGCAGACCGTGCAGTTGCCGACGACGCTGATCCGGCGGAACTCCGCCCGGTTCTAGGCCGGGCCGTCGATCCGCTGCGTCGTCGTAGCGTCGAACAGGTGGCAGTGGGCGCGCGCGAAGCGCAGCCCGACCGTATCGCCGAAGGTCAGCCGCAGGTGGCGGTCGCCGCGCGCGCAGATGCGTTCCTCGCCATGGGCAACGGTGGCGAGCGTCGCATCGCCGGTCAGCTCGAACGAATAGACCGGCAGCACCGCATCGGCCTCCGACGCGTCGCACAGCTCCAGATCCTCCGGGCGGATGCCGAGGACGACCGCCGGACGCGACCCCTGCCCCACCCCGGCGATGCGGATGCCCGGCGCCACGAAGTCGCCGGTCTCCAGCGCGCCGTTGAGCAGGTTCATCGCAGGCGAACCGATGAAGCTCGCGACAAACAGGTTGGCGGGGCGATTGTAGATCGCCTCAGGCGTATCGAGCTGCTGGATAACGCCGCGATCCATCACGGCCACGCGGTGCGCCAGCGTCATCGCCTCGATCTGGTCGTGCGTGACGTAGATCGTGGTGATCTTCAGCTCGTGCTGGAGATGCTTGATCTCGGCCCGCATGGACACGCGCAGCTTCGCATCGAGGTTCGACAGCGGCTCGTCCATCAGGAAGACCTGCGGCCGGCGGACGATGGCGCGGGCAAGGGCAACGCGCTGGCGCTGGCCGCCGGACAGTTCGCGAGGGCGCCGATGCAGCAGCGGCAGCAGCTCGACCTTGCGCGCCACCTCGTCCACGGCGTTATCGCGCTCCGCACGCGGCTGGCCGCGCACCTTGAGCGGGTAGCCGATATTCTGCGCCACCGTCATGTGCGGGTAGAGGCCGTAATTCTGGAAGACCATGGCCACATCGCGGTCGCGCGGCAGCAGCTCCGTCACATCGCGATCGCCGATCCAGATCTCCCCGTCGCTGGGATCCTCGAGACCCGCGATCATGCGCATGGTCGTGGTCTTGCCGCAGCCGCTCGGGCCGAGCAGGACCATGAACTCGCCGTCGCCGACGTCCAGCGACTGGCGCGCGACGCCGACCACCGGGCCCCAGCGCTTCTCGACATTGCGAAGACTGACCGATGCCATCGCGGCCTCACCTGACGGAGCCCGCGGTCAGGCCGCGGACGAAGAAGCGCTGCACCAGGCGCGAGATCAGCAGCATCGGCCCGATGATCACGAGCCCGATCGTGGCCATGATCTCCCAGGCGTCTCCCTGCTCGGTGCGGGCAGACATCAGCGACACGGGCAACGTCGTTGCGTCGCTTCGGGTAAGGATCAGCGCGTAGAAGAACTCGTTCCACGCAATGACGAAGCTGAAGATCGCCGCCGTGATCACGCCCGGGGCGATCACGGGAACGACCACGTCGATCAGGGCACGCAGCCGCGAGGCGCCGTCGATGGCGGCCGCCTCCTCCATGTCCTGCGGGATCGCGTCGATGAAGCCCTTGATCATCCAGGTCGCATACGGCAGCACGAAGCTCAGGTTCACGATCACCAGCGCCGCGCGCGTGTCGATCAGGCCGGCGCCGCGGAAGGCAACGAACAGCGGGATGATGATCACGGCCGCCGGTACGAACTGGGTCGCCAGGATCGCGATCGACCACACCGATCCGCCGGGGAAGCGATAGCGCGACAGGGCGTAAGCCGACGCGGTGGCGATGGGGATCGCGACCAGCAGCGTCACCCCGGTGACGATCAAGCTGTTCAGAAGCCGGGCGCCGAGCTGGTATTGCGGGCCGAAGGCGATGGCGAAGTTGCGCAGCGTCGGCTCGAAGAACACGTTCAGCGACAGCACCTGTGCCGGCGACTTGAAGGCGGTTGCCGCGATCCACGCCACCGGCGCAAGCCAGACGACAACGAGGATGGCGATGCCGATGCACCGTGCGGGGGTCAGCGCACCCCGCGTGCGGCGGCGACGGCGGACGGGTGCGCTCATCGCGCCTTGTCCAGCACCATGCGGGAGTAGACGTAGGCGAGGACCATCATCACCGCGGCCAGCAGATACGCCATCGCGGCCGCATACCCCATGTCGAACCAGCGGAACGCCGTCTCGAAGATGGTGTAGGCCAGCGTGCTGGTCGCCGTGCCGGGACCGCCGCGTGTCATGGTGATGACCTGATCGAGCATCTTCAGACTGAAGATGACCTTCAGAAGCACCGCGATCAGCAGCACGGGGCGCAACTGCGGCAGGATGATCTCGAAGAAGGTGCGGGTCTTGCCCGCGCCGTCGACCTCCGCCGCGTCGAGCGTTTCCGACGGCAATGAGGCCATGGCGCCGACGAAGGTCAGCATGAAGTAGGGCGCCCAGTGCCAGACATCCACGAAGATCATCGCGGACATCGCGAACAATGGATCGGCCAGCAGCGGCGTGCCCTGAAGCGGCGGGATCAGGGTCTTGATCACCGCGTCGGCGGCGCCGAACTCCGGATTGAGCAGGAAGCGCCACGAAACGCCGATCAGCGCTGGCGACATCGCGAAGGGGATGACCAGGGCGGTGCGCGCGTTGATCTCCAGCCAGCTCGATCCCGCCATCAGCACCGCAAGGCCGAGCGAAACCGCCAGCGTCAGCGCCGTGGAGATGACGGTGAAGACCAGCGTCACCCAGGCGCTGTGCCAGAAATCCGGATCGTCGGTGAACAGGCGCTCGAAGTTCTCGAAGCCGACGAACGGACCGATCGTCGCCTGCCGGCCGAGATTCCAGTCATGGACGGAGTACCACAGCGCCTGCAGCAGCGGGTACAGCAGGGTGGCGGCAACAACCGCCACCCCCGGCGCCAGCAAGGCGTATTTGAAGGCGCCGCGCTGCACGCGCGCCTCAGCGCGACCGGCGCATGACGCGGGTGACCTGCGCCGCCGCATCGTCCAGCGCCGGCTTCACCGGCTTGCCCGACGCCGCCAGCTCGGAAATCGTGTTCTCCAGCACGGTCGCCATCTGCGGCCACTCCCGCAGCAGCGGCATGGTCCGGGCGTTCAGCAGGCTGTCGTAAGCGACCTTCTGCAGCCCGCCGGTCACCGCGTTGACGCGCGGGTCGAGCAGGCTGGTCTTCTGCGTGACGATGATTTCCTTGGTGTCCGGGTCGGACTGGTCGGTCGCGATGTCGACCTCCAGCTCCGGCGAGGCCATCCACTTCAGCACCTCCCACGCCGCATCCTTCTTGCGGGAGTTCTTGCTGATCGAGAACGGCATGCACTGGCCGATGCTGATCGGCGGGCCGTCCTGGAAATGCGGCACGGGCGCGAAGCCCACCTGCTCGGCGGTCAGCTTCGAACGGCCGCCCGTGAGCACCGGCCACGCCCACCACCACACCACCGTCATGGCGGAGTTGCCCTGCGCCATGGAGTTGACCTTGTCGCCCTCGATGAACTGGACGGAGGACGGGTTCGCGACCTTGTGGCGATGCAGCAGGCCCAGATAGTCCTCGGTCCCGCGTACGCCGGCTTCGGTGTTGAAGATCGGGCGCCGCTCGGCGTCGATCATGTCGCTGCCGCGACCCCAGAGGAAGTTGCTCCACAGGAACAGGTTCTGGAAGCCGTTGCCCTTGCCGTAATCCATGGCGATGGCGGACATGCCGGGGTTCTTCGCCTGCAGCGCGTTGCCGACGCTGACCACTTCCTCCCAGGTCTTCGGCGGCTGGGCGCCGATCTCCGCGAGCAGGTCCTTGCGGTAGAACAGAAGCTGGGGCTGGCCGCGGATCGGCAGGCCGTAGATCTTCCCGTCGTAGGTGCTGGCCTTCACGAAGACATCGGCGAACCGGTCGACGTTGAAGCCGTCGCGCGCGAGCAGGGGCTCGACCGGATCCATGTATGGCACCAGCGAGGCGCCCCAGGTGTCCTGGTAGGTGATCAGGTCATAGGCGCTGCTGCCGCTGACCGCCTCGGTCGTGATCTTGTCGAGCAACTGGCCGTAGGGAACGTAGCCGTGGGTCACCTTGATGCCGGTCATCGCCTCGAGCTGGCCGAGGCGCTTCCGCTGCGCCCGGTACTGGGCGGCGTTCGGCAGCATGATGGTGACCTCGGTGCCCGCGAAGGGCTTGCCCGGCTTCAGGCCGAAATGCGCGGGGTCGGTCGGCTGAGCACGGGCGCCACGGCCAAGCGGGAGGCCGGCTGCGAGCGCGGTTCCCAGAAGCGTCCTGCGCGAGAAACTGTCCATCGGGGCCTCCTGTCATGACGAACGAACGGCCGGATCGTGCGGCGCCGGCGCTTGCATTCGAATGCATAACCCTATCCGGGCCGGAATGATGATGCAACCCGAAATCTGCGGATAATGCTGGGCTTCATACGGAGCGGCCCGCAAGGCGTCATGGTATACGTGACGGATGTTTGCATTCGAATGCAGAACGCCTTAACACGCGGTGGCGATTGGGAGTGGCACGATGGCGACAGCGGATGTGGCGGTTGTCGGACTCGGTGTCGTGGGCGGCGCGGTGCTCATGCAGCTCGCGCGCGCCGGGATCTCGGTGATCGGACTGGATCGTTTCGCCCCGCCGCACACCATGGGCTCCTCCCACGGGGAGACGCGCATCACGCGGCTTGCCGTCGGCGAAGGCGATGCCTATGCGCCCCTCGCCCTCCGCTCCCACGAGATCTGGCGCGATCTGGAACGCGTGACGGGCCAAGCCCTTCTGCAACAGACGGGCGGGCTGGTGATGGCCCCGCGCCACGGCGCCGCGCAGCATCACGGTAAGGACGATTTCGTCCAGCGCTCCGCCGCTGCCGCGCGCCGTTTCTCGATCCCGCACGAGATGCTCGATGCGGCGGAGATCGGCCGGCGCTTCCCGCAGTTCGGCCTGCGCGGCGACGAGGTGGGCTACTTCGAGCCCGAAGCGGGCATGCTGTTCCCCGAACGATGCGTGGCGACCCAGCTCCGGCAGGCTGAGCTGCACGGCGCGGTGATCGCGACGAACGAGGCCGTGCTGGACATCCGGCCGACGGCCGGCGGTGTCGAGCTTGTGACGTCCGCTCGCTGCGTCTCGGCGGAGCGCATCGTCGTTGCCGCCGGCGCCTGGCTGCCGCGGTTGCTGGGTGGCGCGTTCCTGACGGCGGCGCGGCCGTACCGGCAGGTCCTGCACTGGTTTCCCGTGGACGATCCCGCCGCCTTCGCGCCCGGCCGCTTCCCGATCTTCATCTGGATGCACGGCGACCGGAGCGAGGACTACATCTACGGCTTCCCCACCGCCGGCACGCCGGAAGTGAAGGTCGCCACCGAGCAGTACGGCGAGGACTGCGAGAGCCCCGACACGATGGCACGCACCGTCTCGGAGGCCGAGAGCGAGGCGATGTATCGCACGCATGTCCGCGGCCGCCTCCCCGGTCTGGGCGAGCGGCCGGGACGGTCGGCCGCCTGCGTCTACACGGTGACGCCGGATGCGGGATTCATCGTCGATACGGTGCCCGGCCTGCCGCAGGTGCTGGCCGTGTCCGCCTGCTCGGGGCACGGGTTCAAGCATGCGGCGGGTCTCGGCGAGGCGATCGCGCGGACGCTGATCCCCGGCGCGCCGCCCGGCATTCCGCTCGATGCCTTCGCGCTCCGCCGGCTGGCCGGCGCACCGGCGCTCTGATGGACGTCCCGCTGCTGTTGCTGCCCGGCACGCTGTGCGACGCGCGGCTCTGGGATCCGTTGCGCGAGCGGCTGGCGCATCCGGATGTACGCATGCCGCTGCTGCTTGGGGCCGACACGCCGTCGGCGATGGCGGCGCTGGTGTTGCGGGACGCTCCGCCATGCTTTTCGCTGGCCGGGTTCTCGCTGGGGGCGATCGTCGCGCTGGAGATCGCCGCTCAGGCGCCCGATCGTATCCGGCGGCTCGCGCTGATCTCCGGCAATGCGCATCCCGATCCGCCTGAGAGCATCGCCCGCCGCCACAGCCTGCTCCGCGCGGTGCTGGATGAGGGGATGGGCGCCGTCGTGGAACGCACCTTGTGGCCGCACTACGTGGCCGCTTCGCGCCAGGGCGATGCGGCCCTCCGCGCGCTCATCGTCACGATGGCCGAACGCATTGGTGTTGACGGGCTTCGGACGCAGAACGGCATCGCGATCCACCGGGCCGACAGCCGGCCCCGGCTCGCGGCCCTGACCATGCCCGTCCTGGCAGTCGCCGGCGCGGAGGACGCGCTGTGCCCGCCGTCGCGAAGCGTGGAAATCGCGGCCTCCGTAGCGGATGGCCGCGCGGCGATCCTCGAGGGCGTGGGGCACTTCGTGCCGCTGGAGGCTCCGCAGGCATTGGCCGCGCATCTGTCCGCGTGGCTGGCAGCAGATTCGACACATCGGAGAAGTGAACGGAATGCGTGAGAACACGCTGCGGCGGCTGCATCGCGACGGCAAGCCGATCGTCAATGCATGGCTGTCGATGCCGAGCGCCTATGTGGCGGAAATCGTGGCCGGCCAGGATTTCGACGCCGCGACCATCGACATGCAGCACGGGCTGATGGGATTTGCCGAGGCGCTCGCCATGCTGCAGGCGATCAGCACGACCCGGGCTATACCGCTGGTGCGCCCGCCCGCCAACGAGCCGCACACGATCATGCGGCTGCTCGATGCGGGCGCCTACGGCGTGATCTGCCCGATGATCTCGACCCGGCAGGATGCCGAGAAGCTGGTCGCGGCCTGCCGCTATGCCCCGAAGGGGAACCGGTCCTTCGGTCCCGCCCGCGGGCTCATCTATGGCGGTGCCGACTACTTCGAGCGGGCGAATGACGAGATCCTGGTCCTCGGGATGATCGAGACCAAGGAGGCCCTGCGGAATCTCGATCAGATCCTGGATACGCCCGGCCTCGATGGCGTTTACGTCGGCCCCAACGATCTGGCGATCGACCTCGGCCATGCGCCGAAGGCCGAGCACGACCATCCGGACGTGGTCGCGGCAGTGTCGAAGGCGCGGCAGGCGGCGACGGATCGGGGGCTGATCGCGGGGATCTTCTGCTCCTCGGGGACCGCGGCGCGCACCCGGCTGGCCGAGGGCTTCGACTTTGTCACGCCGGGGAACGATGCTGCCGTTCTGCGCAGTTCGATGGCTGCGGCGGTTGCGGCTGCGCGCGAGGCAAGGTGAGTTGTGTCTGACGCCTCCTTTTTAGGAGGTTCAGACAGGCGATTTGGCCGACGGCTCCTTCTGAAGGAAGCCCGGGTCAAGGGGCCGGTGGCCCCTTGCGGGTGCAGGACGCCCTGCCGGGGTGTGGGGCAGAGCCCCACGCCCTCCGCCGCGCGGCGCACGTTCCAGAACAGCGGATTGCTGGTGCGCAGGATGCCCGTGATCTCCGCGCGCCGTGCGATCGGCTGGTACCACTGGCCGATCGGAATGAACGGTACCTCGTCCCACACCGTGGTCTGGATGTCGCGCGCGATGGCCTGTTCGGCGGCGAGGTCCGGCGCGCGGTACCAGGCGGCGCGCAATGCCTCGAGCTTCGGACTGGTCGGCCAGCCGAACCATGCGTTCGCGCCGTTGCCGCGCAGCGCGGTGTAGGCCGCCGGATTGGCGAAGGTGAGGCCGCCGCCGTAGGTGACGAAGGTGCTCCAGCCCCCCCGTTCGACCGGCTCGCGGCTGTTGCGCCGGGCGATGATGGTGCCCCAGTCGGCGGACACGTAGTCCACGTTCAGCCCGACCCGGTCGTACAGGTCGCGCGTGACCTGCGCGATCGCCTGCACCACCGGGAAATCCGATGGCGACAGCAGCACGACCTTCTCGCCCTTGTAGCCGGACTCGCGCACCAGCCGGCGCGCCAGTTCCACATCGCGCGGTCCCGTCAGCACCGACAGGCCGACGTCGTTGGCAAGCGGCGTGCCGAGCGGGAACACGCCCACGCCGGTACGGGCGAACGCGGTCTCGTTGCCCATGATCGCGGCGATGAAATCGGCCTGGTTCACCGCCGGCAGCAGCGCGCGGCGCAGCTTCGGATTGTCGAACGGCGGATGCAGGTGATTGAAGCGGATGATGCCGACCGCGCCGGTCAGGTCCACCTCGGCATCGACGACCACGCCGCGGCTCGAGCGCAGCCGGGGCAGCAGGTCCGCAAGCGGCTGCTCGATCCAGTCCACCTCGCCGGTCTGCAACGCGGAGGCGGCGACCGCCGGGTCGGGCATCACCACCCATTCGACGCGGTCGAAATGCGCGACCTTGCCGCCGGCGATGAAGGATGCGGGCTCCTGCCGCGGCACGTAGCCCGCGAACCGGTCATAGACCGCGCGCACGCCCGAGACCCACTCGTCCCGCACGAAGCGGAACGGCCCGCTGCCGACATACTCGGTGATCTGCTGGAACGCGTCGGTGCGCGCCATGCGCTCGGGCATGATGAAGCAGCCATCGGCCGCGAGCGCGTAGGGCAGGATCGGGAACGGCGTCTTCAGCCGGATCTCGATGCGCCGGTCGTCCAGCGCGTTCAGCGCATCGAGCTGGGTGAGGAACTGCTGTCCGAACCCGCTGCGCCGCGCCCAGCGCGCGACGGAGGCGATGCAGTCGGCCGCGCGCACCGGTTCTCCATCGTGGAACCGCAGTTCCGGCCGCAGGGTCAGCGTCCATCGCAGCCCCTCATCGGCCACCTCGTGCCCGGCCAGCATCTGCGGCTGCGCGGCGAGCGCCTCGTCGAGCCCGTAGAGCGTGTCCCAGATCAGGTAGGCGTGGTTGCGGGCGACGACGCTGGTCGTCCAGATCGGGTCCGGATTCTGAAGGTTTCCCTGCGGTACGAAGCGCAGGAGGCGGCCCGTCTGGGCAAGGGCGGGCGTGGCGAGCGTCCCGGCGGCGGCGGCCAGGAATGTCCTGCGCTTCATGGGGTCCCCCTTCGCGTGCAGGCCGGCGCGAGCGTGTCCTCTGCGCCGTCTTCGCGGCGCGGCCGGAAGCTTGCCACCGATGTGCGGGCGACAGAAGCGCGCCGCTCAACGCCCCGTCAGCGGATTGCGTACATCGTGCCCCAGGGCGGCCAGCACCGCGCTTCGGAACTCGCGCCGGTACAGCACCACCACGACCCACAGGCTCGCCAGGGTGAGCGCGACGGGATGGATCAGCCACGCCAGCAGCGCGACGCCGAAGTAATAGGCGCGGATCCCGCCCGTCAGGTGGAACGCCCCGCGATTGGCCACGCCGGCGGCGACCTCGGCGATCGCCATCGCCTCCTCCGCGCGGTCGGGGTCCTTCGCGTCCGGGATCGCACCGATGGCGATGGCGGCATAGTTGAACTGCCGCAGCGCCCAGGTGAGGCGGAAGAACGAATAGACGAACATGACCGCCAGCGTGATGAGCTGCACCTCGAACCGCACCGGATGCGGCGGCGCGGCGAAGGGAAGCTCGGCGACGAGGTTCAGCACCCGCTCCCCTGCCCCCAGCATCGCCACCAGCCCGCCGATGACGAAGATGGTCGTGGTGGCGAAGAACTGGACGCTGCGCGACAGGCTCGTGACGATCTGGGTGTCCACGATCCGGTTCTCGCGGCTCGCGGTCTGCCGCAGCCAGCGCAGCCGCCACGTGTCCATCGCCGCGAGCACGCTGCGGCGGCGCACGGCCGCGGTCCAGTCCACGACGATCGTGTAGCCGGCATTGCAGGCCAGGAAGACGGCCATGCCGATCAGGTCGAGCGCGGTGAAGGGCCCGAGGCTCATGTGTCCCCGAACGTGGCGGTGATCAGCCCGCGCAGCCAGCGCTCGGCCGGGTCGGTGTCCGCCGCGGCGCGCCAGGCGAGCTGGATCTGGCTGACCGGGAACGGCACGGGCGGCGGCTCGATGCGCAGGCCCGCGCGTTCGGCCAGCGCCTCGGCGACGAAATCGCTGACGGTCGCGATCATGTCCGTGCCCTTCAGCACGTTCGGCAGGATGGCGAAATCCGGCACGCCGAGCACGACGCGCCGCCGATGGCCCTGTTCGGCCAGCACGCGGTCCGCGATCCCGTACAGATCGCCCGACGGCGTGACCAGCACGTGCGGACGGGCGGCGTATTCCTCCACCGTCAGCGTCCCCGGCGCATCGTCGCCGCGCAGTACGCGCCAGCCGGTCCGGCGCAGCGTGCGGACGCGTGTGGTCGCCGGCAGGTCCCGGCCCAGATAGCCGATCGCGGTCGAGACATCGCCGTGCGCGAGCATGCGCGGCGCCTCGGTGAAATCGGCATGGCGGATGTTGAGCGCGCAGCCCGGCGCCTCCGCACGCAGCCGCCGCAGCAACGCGGGCAGCATCGCGACCGCGACCGAATCCGGCATGCCGATGCGGAATTCCCGCGCATCCGTCGCCGGATCGAAGGGAATGGCGCCGGTCAGCGCCGAGGTGATCGCCTGCAGGGCGGGATCGAGCCGTTCCCACAGCTCCTGCGCGCGCGCCGTCGGCTCGATGGCGCGGCCGACGCGGACGAACAGCTCGTCGCGGAACAGCTCCCGCAGCCGCGCCAGCGCGGCCGAGGTGGCGGACTGGCTGAGGAACAGCTTCTGCCCCGCGCGCGTGACGGAGCGTTCGCGCATCAGCGCTGCAAAGACGGTCAGCAGGTTGAGGTCGGCGCGGCGCGGATCGATATCCCCCATCCGGCGATCTTGGCCGATCGCCTCGCGCCGTGGGAACGGCGCATGCCGGCGCAATCCGCGGAAGGCGCGAAACGGGCCGCCCGGGCAGGATGAGGCCAGCACAGGAGAATGCCATGCTCGACGCCATGACCGATCCGGACGCTCTGCGCTGGGAGCAGCTCCTCCGCCGCGAGGACGCGGGCTTCATCTACGCCGTCTCCACGATGGGCGTGTATTGCCGCGCGGGCTGCCCGTCACGTCGGCCTCTGCGCCGTAACGTGTTGTTCTTTCATGATTGTTCGGAAGCAGAGGCGGCCGGGTTCCGGGCCTGCAAGCGGTGCGATCCGAAGGGCGAGCGCGCGGCGATCGCGAGCGCGGCGGTGAAGGAGGCGGTGGCCATGATCGAATCGGCCGAGGACATGCCGGGGCTCGATCGCCTCGCCAGCCGGGCGGGCTATTCCAAGTATCACTTCCTGCGCCTGTTCAAGGAGCATACCGGCGTCACCCCCCGCAGCTACGCGGAAGGGGTGAAGGCGCGGCGGCTGCAGGCGGCGCTGGCCCGGGGCGAGCGCGTGGCCGATGCGGTGGCCGGCGCCGGGTTCGGCAGCGAGAGCCGTGTCTACGAGGACACCGCCCGGCACCTGGGCATGCGCCCCGGCGCGGCAAGGCGCGGCGGCGCAGGCGAGACGATCCGCACCGCCTTCGGCGACGGCCCGTTCGGCCGCGTGCTGGTGGGCGCGACCGAGGCCGGGGTGTGCTTCATCGGCTTCGCCGAACCGGACGACGCGCTGATGGGCGATCTGCGGCGGCGTTTCCCGCAGGCGCGCATCGTGATGGACGATGCCGGTCTCGCGGACACGCTGCGCGCGGTGCTGGACTTCCTGCGCGAGCCACGCGCCGCGCTCGACCTGCCGCTCGACCTTCGGGGCACCGCCTTCCAGAAGCGGGTGTGGGACACGCTGCGGACGATCCCGCCCGGGCAGACGCGCAGCTATGGCGAGGTGGCGGCGATGCTGGGCGCGCCGAAGGCCGTGCGCGCGGTGGCGCGGTCCTGCGCGACCAACCCGGTTTCGCTGGCGGTGCCTTGCCACCGGGTCGTGGGCAGCGACGGCAGCCTGACCGGCTACCGCTGGGGCATTCCGCGCAAGCGGGAGCTGCTGGCGCGGGAGGCCGAAGAGGCGAAGTGAGGGCCGTCGTTAGGCCGGCCTCCCTCACCCCAACAGTGGTGGAGAGGGCCGGGGTGAGAGGCTGCGAGAACAGTCGCGCTTATAGCCGGCAGGGCCTCCCCCACCGCCTCTACCCGTCCGTCACCTCACGGCTGGCCAGCACCTTGTCCGCGCGGCGGCCGTCCATATCCACCACCTCGAACCGCCACCCGCCATAGACGATGCGATCCCCGGTGCGCGGCACCCTCTGCAGCAGCGCGAGGATCAGCCCGCCCAGCGAGTGGTAGCTGCCCTCGGCCGGCACCTGGTGCAGGCCGAGCCGCGATTTCCCCTCATCGACCGGCATCAGCCCGTCGAGCAGCAGCGACCCGTCGGCGCGCTCGTGCACGGCATCCTCCGGCAGGTCGTCGGCGGCGGCGAGTTCGCCCACGATCGCCTCCAGCACGTCGGACGCCGTCACCACGCCCTCGAAGCTGCCGTACTCGTCCATCACCAGCGCCATGCCCAGCGGATCGGCGCGCATCCGCTCCAGCGCGTCCAGCGCGGTGATGGTGTCGGGCAGGACGGTCGCCTGCCGCAGCACGTCGGTCACCGTGAAGCCCGCCCCGTCCAGCAGCCGGTCGAGGATGTCCTTCGCCTGGATCACGCCGACGACGTTGTCGATCGACCCGTCGCCGACCACGAAGCGGCTGTGCGGCGCGGCCTTGATGCGGGCGGCGATCTCGGCCTGCGGCTCGGAACGGTCGATCCAGGCGATCTCCGTGCGCGGCGTCATCAGCGCGCGGACCGGCCGGTCGGCGAGGCGAAGGACGCGGGCGATCATGTCCCGCTCCTCCAGCTCCAGCACGCCGGCCTGCGCGCCCTCCTCCACCAGCGCCTTCACCTCTTCTTCGGTCACCTGTGTGTCGAGCGGCCGGTGGGCGCCGAACAGGCGCAGCACGAGGCTGGAGGATCGGCCCAGCAGCCAGACGATCGGACCGGAGACGCGGGAGAGGGTGCTCAGCGGCCGGGCGACGCGGGCGGCGATCCGCTCCGGGGCACGGAGCGCGAGCTGCTTGGGCACGAGCTCGCCGAGGATCAGCGACAGGTAGGTGATCAGGATGACCACCAGCCCGAAGGCGATCTCCTCGCCATAGGGCGCGGCGCCGATCGAATCGAACCAGCGCCCTAACGTGGTGGCGAGCCGCGCGCCGCCGAACGCACCGGCGAGGATGCCCACCAGCGTGATGCCGACCTGGACGGTCGGCAGGAAACGCTCCGGCTCCGCGGCGAGATCGGCGGCCGCGGCGGCACCTTTGTCTCCCGCCCGCTCCATGGCCGAAAGCCGCGACCGGCGGGATGAGACAAGGGCGAGCTCGCTCATGGCGAAAACGCCGTTGAGCGCCACAAGTACCAGAATCAAAAGTATTTCTGCCGTTATTCCCATCAGACCACCCCTCGACCGGTCTTCTTAGCGCGCCGCAGCCGCGGCGTCTCGCATTGCCCTGATAAAG
>JBBCJT010000216.1:0-18712 GCA_037190665.1 Rhodovastum atsumiense
GGCTGTGCGCGATGGCGTGCAGCGGAACCTTCCTCATCAGTTGATCTCCCGCGCGCTTCGCAGCGATACCTCCACCGGCACGCGGTCGCGCGGCACGAGGTAGCTGCGGGTCAGGATGCGCGGCGTGACGCGCCAGCGCGCGCCGCCCGTGCCGGCCGGGCCGCAGCACAGCAGCGCCAGCACCTCGCGCGCCGCCTGGTCGCAATCGTCACGGTGTTCGCCTTCGACCGCGAGGCGGATGCGCACCTCCGGTGGCTCCGGCCCGTCGTAGCCGCGCCAAAGCGCGCCCGCGTCGCTGTCATGCACCGAGGCCACGCCGATCAGGTCCACGCGCGGACGCACGCGCAGCCCGCGCATCTGCAGCCGCCGCAGCAGCACCTCCGCGGTCGCGCGGGCGCGTGCCAGCGCGTTCGGGCCGGCGACGGAGACCTCGCCCTCGCCGAGCCAGCTTCCCTCGAAGCACGCCGTCACCTTCAGCATCTCCGGCGCCGGCAGCCCTTTCGCGCCGCGCACCGAGACGCGGTCGGGGCCTTCCTGTGCGAGCGTGATGCCGGTGATGTCGAGCACCACATCCGGCGTGATGTAGGCAGACGGATCGTGCAGCTCGTACAGGAGCTGTTCCTTCACCGTGCGCAGGTCGACGAGGCCGCCGGTATCCTCCGCCTTGGTGACCAGCAGCGATCCGTCCGGCCCGACCTCGGCGATCGGGAAGCCGATATTGGCGGGGTCGGGGATGTCCTTGCAACCGGGGTCCCAGAACACGCCGCCGGTGATCTGGCTGCCGCATTCGAGCAGATGGCCCGCCGTCGCGCCGACCGCGAGGCGGGTCCAGTCGTCCTCCGCCCAGCCGTAATGGGCGAGCAGCGGGGCGATGGCGAGCGCGGGGTCGGAGGTGCGGCCCGCCACCACCACGTCCGCGCCCTGGCGCAGCGCGGCGGCGAGCGGTCCCGCGCCGATATAGGCGTTGGCCGCGACGAGCCGCGACATGTCCGCCCGCAGCCCCGCATCGGCCTCGTGCACCGGCAGGGAGGCGAGGTCGATCGTGCCCGCCACGTCGTCGCCGGTGACGGTGGCGATGCGCAGGTCCGGCAGGCCGAGCCGGCGCGCGAGTGCCGCGATGCAGCGCGCGGCGGCCGGCGGGTTGGCGGCGCCGAAATTGCCGAGGATCGGAATGCGGTGCCCCGCGCAGTCGGCGAGGATCGGCTCCAGCAGCCGTTCCAGCATCGGCTCGTAGCCCGCATCCGGATCGCGGCGGCGTTCGAGCTGGGCGAGCGCGACCGTGCGCTCGCCGAGGGTTTCGAGGAACAGCGCCGCCGGCAGCCCGCGCCGTATCAGCGTGCGCACCACCGGGATCGGGGCATCCACGCGATCGCCGGAGAAACCGGCCCCGTTTCCGACAAGGAACATGGGCCGAGCATCGCAGCCGAGGGCGCGGCGTCAATCAGCGGGTTGCGCAGATGTGCATTCGTCCTAGCCTCGGCACCAACGAATCAGGGGGAAACGCCATGACCGCACATATCCGCCGCCGCACCGCGCTCGCGCTGCCATCGCTGCTGCTGCCTGCCGCCGCGCGCGCGCAGGCCGGCTGGCCCGACCGGCCGATCAACATGATCGTCCCCTTCGCGCCGGGCGGAACGCCGGATATCGGCGCGCGGCTGATGGCGCCGAAGCTGAGCGATCACCTCGGCCAGCCGGTCACGGTGGAGAACCGCGCCGGCGCGGGGTCGACCATCGGCACGCGCGCGGTAGTGCAGGCGCGGCCGGATGGCCACACGCTGCTGATGGGCTCGATCTCCTTCCTGACCGCGCCGCTGACGATGCAGCCGATGCCGTTCGATCCGGTGGAGACGCTGCGCTGCGTCTGCCTCGTCTCCACCTCGCCCTACATCCTCGTCGTGCGTGCCGATGCGCCGCCGAAGGACATCGCGGAGTTCCACGCCTGGACGAAGGCGGAAGGCGCGAAGCTGAACTACGGCTCCGCCGGCAACGGCACGCCGCTGCATCTGGGGGCGGAGCTGTACAAGCTGATGATGGGCGTGGAGCTGACCCATGTCGCCTATCGCGGCACCGGGCCCGCGATCACCGCGATGCTGGCGGGCGACGTGCAGATGATCTTCGCCGACGTGCCGGGCGCGACACCGCATATCCAGTCCGGGGCGATCCGGCCGCTCGCGACGCTGGTGAAGGCCCGCATCACCCAGTTCCCGAACGTGCCGACGATGGCGGAAAGCGATCCGCGGCTGGCCGAGTACGAGGTCTACACCTGGGCGATGCTCGCCGCGCCGAAGGCCACGCCGGACGACCGCGTACAGCGGCTGAACGCCGCCGCGGTGGCGACCGCGCGCGACCCGGAGATCGCGGCACGCTTCACCCAGCTCGGCTTCGACTACATCGGATCGACGCCCGAGGCGGCCGACGCGCGGCTCGCGGCGGAGAAGGCGAAGTGGCTGGACGTGATCCGCCGGGCGAACATCCGCGTCGATCTGTAAGAGTGGGGCTCTGCCCCCATCCCCTCGATGATTATCGAGGGGATGGGGGCAGATGACCGATTTGGCCGAAGGCCCTCTTAAAGGAATCGCGGGTCCAGGGGGCCGTGCCCCCTGGTGGGGTGAAGGGGCAAAGCCCCTTCCGGGGTCCGGGGCAGCGCCCCGCTCTTCAGGCCGCGAGGCCGAGTGCCGCCGCCTTCACCTGATCGTCCGCCACGCTCGAGAAGCGTTCGAAGTTCTTCACGAACCGCGCGACGAGTTCGCGCGCGGCCGCGTCGTAGGCTGCCTTGTCCGCCCAGCTCGCGCGGGGATCGAGCACTTCGGCCGGCACGCCCGGCACGGCCTTCGGGATCGACAGGCCGAAGAACGGGTCGGTGACGAATTCGACCTTGGCGAGCGACCCGTCCAGCGCGGCGCGCAGCAGCGCGCGGGTGTGGGCGATGCTCATGCGCTTGCCGGTGCCGTAGGCGCCGCCGGTCCAGCCTGTGTTGACCAGCCAGCAATCCGCCCCGTGCTGGTCGATCAGCTTCGCCAGCATCTTGCCGTAGACGGCGGCCGGGCGCGGCAGGAAGGGCGCGCCGAAGCAAGTGGAGAAGGTCGCCTGCGGTTCCTTGCCCAGCCCCTTCTCGGTGCCGGCGACGCGCGCCGTGTAGCCGGACAGGAAGTGGTACATCGCCTGAGCGGGCGTCAGCTTCGCGATCGGCGGCAGCACGCCGAAGGCATCGGCGGTGAGCATCACCACGTTGCGCGGCTGGCCGGCGCGGCCTTCCGGCAGCGCGTTCGGGATCGCCTCGAGCGGGTAGCAGGCGCGGGTGTTCTCGGTCAGCGAGCCGTCATCGAGATCGGGCCTGCCGCGCGCATCGACCACCACGTTCTCCAGCACCGTGCCGAAACGGTGGGAGGCGGCCCAGATCTCGGGCTCGGCCTTTTCGGAGAGGCGGATCACCTTGGCGTAGCAGCCGCCTTCGAAGTTGAAGACGCCGTTCTCGCCCCAGCCGTGCTCGTCGTCGCCGATCAGCTTGCGCTCGGGGTCCGAGGACAGCGTGGTCTTGCCGGTGCCGGACAGGCCGAAGAACAGCGCGACGTCGCCGTCCTTGCCGACATTGGCGCTGCAATGCATCGGCAGCACGCCGCGCTCCGTCAGGCGCCAGTTCATGACGGTGAAGATGCTCTTCTTGATCTCGCCGGCGTAGGAGGTGCCGGCGATCACCACGCAATGCTCGCCGAAGGACAGCGCGATCGCGGTGGAGGAACGGACGCCGTCGATCTCCGGGCTCGCGTGGAATTCCGGCGCGTGCAGGATCGTCCAGTCCGGCTCGAAGCCCGCGAGTTCGGCCGGCTCGGGGCGGATGAACATGTTCCGCGCGAACAGCGCGTGCCAGGCGTGGGTGGTGACCAGCCGCACGCGGATGCGGTGCGCGGGGTCGGCGCCGGCGTAGAGGTCCTGCACGAACAGCTCGCGCCCCTGCAGGTAGGCCTGCACGCGCCCCTTCAGCAGCGCGTACTGCGCGGGCGCCATCGGCTGGTTGACCTTGCCCCATTCCACGCCCGCCTCGGACGCAGGCTCCCGCACCACGAACTTGTCGGCCACGGAGCGGCCGGTGTGGATCCCGGTGCGGCAGGACAGCGCGCCGTGTTCGGTCAGCACGCCCTCGCCGCGCCGCAGGGCATGCGCCACCAGAACCGGGGCGGTGTCATTGGCGTGGACGCCAACGGCCAGGATGCCGGTACCGGCAAGGGCGGAAGCATTCACAGGGCGGTCTCTCCTCGATCAGCGGCAAACGCGGTGAAGGCGCTGCTGTTTCCTCCGACAACGCGGCAACAGCAAGGCACGTCTCGCTAAAATCACGGGCATTGTCCCGAAAAGCGAACAAGTGCGGCAACACGCCTGCCCGGCCTGGGCCAGGGCGCATCCTACCACATCCCGATGTCCGGATGGCCACCATGCCGCCCGGGGTGATCCATTTCACATTAGTTTCATTTTTGCATAGCTATGAGCCCGCGCACGCCAAAAAGCGAAAGAAAAGGAAAGTCCGATGCTGTTTCACGCCTCCATCCCCGCCCGTGACCCCGCCCGGGTGGCGGACTTCCTCGCCGGCCTGTGGGGAACCCAGGCCATGGAGTTCCCGCCCTGCCCGGGCTCCTGGATCGCCTTCGCCGATGACGGCGCGGGCACCGCGATCGAGGTCTATCCCGCCGGCACGGTGATCGAGGCGGGGCCGCGTCACGCCGAGTTCGTGAGGGATGGCAGCCGGGGCGCGCACACCGCGACCCATATCGCCATCGGCTCGGTGATGGCGGAGGCGGATATCCACCTGCTCGCCGGCCGCAACGGGTGGGAGAGCCGTCTCTGCCGCCGCGGCGACCCGGAGCCGAACCGCGGTTTCAGCCTCATCGAGGTCTGGATCGAGGGCAGCTTCATGGTCGAGGTGCTGACCGACCGGATGGCCGCCGAGTATCGCACCGTCATGAACAGCGCGACCTGGCGGGCCGCCCTGCCAGCGCTGCGCGCCTATGCCGGGCGCACCTACGCGCTGGCCGCCGCGGCCGTTTAGGACCCGCCGGCATGTCCCGCCTGCGGTACCGGCCCTCATCCCGGCCTTCTCCCGCAGGCGGGAGAGGCAGGCCGACCCCCTGTCCCCCGTTCGCGGGGGACAGGATCGGGGCGAGGGGGCGCGGCCTCCCCGGTCCATGATCATCCGGCGCACCCCGGGATGGGACCTCCGGGGCGCAACCGCTCATGGCCGCCTGAACCGGACGCATACGCTCCCGGGTTGTTCCACGCGGCCGGCTGCCTTACCTGATGGGCCGCAGAGCCGAATACCATGAGCACCGACCCAACCTCTCCCGATACCCAGCCCGACCCCGATCCCGCCGCCACAGCAGCGCAGACCCCCGTGCCCGATCCGGTGAGCCGGATCGCCGCGCTGGAGGAGGAAGTACGCGAGCTGCGCGACAAGTGGCTCCGCGCCGAGGCGGAGATGGAGAACCTGCGCGCCCGTACGCGTCGCGAGGTGCAGGATGCGCGCCAGTTCGCCGTGCAGAAATTCGCCACCGACGTGATCGAGGCGGCCGAGAACCTCCGCCGCGGCCTCGCGAGCCTGCCCGAGCCCCGGCCGGGCGAGCCGGAGCTGCTCACCAAGCTGCGCGACGGGTTCGAAGGGGTGGAGCGCCAGTTCTGGGCCATCCTGTCGCGCAACGGCGTCGAGCGGGTGGACCCCACCGGCCAGAAATTCGATGCCGAGCGCGACCAGGCCATGGTGCAGCAGCCGTCGGCCGACCATCCGCCCGGCACCGTGCTGCAGGCCTGGAGCGCCGCCTGGATGCTCAATGGCCGCCTGATCAAGCCCGCCATGGTCGTCGTCTCCGCCCGCGCGGGCGCGCCGGCGGATCCTGTCGAGGGCTAATCCACCACCACGCCGTGACCGCGCAGGAAGTCGAGCAGGGGGATCATCGGCAGGCCGAGGATCGCCCCGAACTCGCCTTCCACGCGGGCGAACAGGTGGATGCCCGGACCTTCCAGCCGGTACGCGCCCACCGACCCGAGCACCGCATCGCCTTCCGCTGACAGGTAGGCGTCGAGGAACGCATCGCTGAACGCGCGCATCGTCAGGCGCGGGCGCGCGACGTGGTGCCAGATGCGGCCGCCATGGCGATGGCAGACCACGGCGGTGACGAGTTCGTGCGCCCGCCCGCGCAGGGACCGCAACTGCGCCGCCGCCGCCTCGCGGTCCGCCGGCTTGTCGAACCACTCGCCGTCGCAGACCAGTATCTGATCGGCGCCGATCACCAGCGCACCCGGCTCGGTGCGGGCGATACGGTCCGCCTTCGCGTCGGCGAGGATCAGAGCGGCTTCGGCTGTCGCGATCCCCTCGGCCCGGGCGGCCTGCTTGATCGCATCCTCGTCCAGCCGCGCCGGCCGCGCTTCCACGGCAAGCCCTGCATCGCGCAGCAACCGGATGCGCGCGGCGGACTGGCTCGCCAGGATCAGGTGCGACGCGTCCGGCCGGGTCAGCACGCCGTGGTCAGCCCTGCGATTCCGACACGCGCTGACGCGCCTTGCGCTGATGCCATGCCTGCATGAGCTGCAGCACGGTCGCCGCGGTTTCCTCGATCGACCGGCGCGTCACGTCCACCACCGGCCAGCCCTTCTGGTTGCAGATGCGGCGCGCCCAGAGCAGTTCCGCCTTCACCGCCTCGCGGTCGACATACTCGACGGCATCCTGACGCACCGGCGCTCCGCCGATCAGGCGCAGCCGGTGGCGGCGGATCTCGATCAGCGCGTCCACCTCGATGGTCAGCCCGATCACCGGCACGCCCACCTGGTCCAGCCCCTCCGGCACCGGCAGGTTCGGCACCAGCGGCACGTTCGCCGCCTTCACGCCGCGGTTGGCGAGATAGAAGGAGGACGGCGTCTTGGAGGAACGCGAGACGCCGACGAGGACCACATCCGCCTCGCCGATACCGGCGAGCGCCTGCCCGTCGTCATGCGCCAGCACGAAATGCATCGCATCGATGCGGCGGAAGTAATCCGCGTCCAGCACGTATTGTCGCCCGGGTTTCGCCTGCGCCTTGGCGCCCAGCGCCTCCTGCAGCATGTGCATGGTCGGATCGAGCACGTGCACGACCTGCACCCCGTACCGCGTGCAGGCGTTCTCCAACTCCATCCGCAGTCCCTGGTCGAGCAGGGTGGACAGCACCGGCCCCGGCTCCGCCTCGATACCTTCGACGACGCGGTGAAGCTGGAAGCGCGTGCGGATCAGGCTCCAGCGATGGTGGATCACCGTCGCGCCCTCGAACTGCGCCAGCGAGGCGCGCGCAACCGCATTCAGCGTGTCGCCGGTCGCGTCGGAAACCAGGTGAAGGTTCAGGGTGCGGGACTGCATGGGGCGGAAGAATAGTGTGGATCACTGTGGAAAGCGTGGATCATCCGCGCCGTTCCCCGCCCGCACCCCAAACCCGTGCATGGCCGGCACCACCCGCCAAGCTCTGGACGATCGGCGACAGCTCCAAAGGGGATTTGGGGACATCGGCATTTAGATGAGATTTCTCAATGTGTTGCAGTTGGATGTTGGTGTGAATATATCGCGAGCGACAGGGTTCCCTGCGTGCATCCCCGACATCCACACCCCCAACAGAATCCACCGCATTCTCTAATCCTGATTCTCTGTTTAGAGAGACGCGTGTGAAGCCGTCTTTCCTGCGTGCCCTGGCCGGTGAGCCAGTCTGGCCGCCCCCGATCTGGCTGATGCGCCAAGCCGGCCGCTACCTGCCGGAATACCGCGCCGTGCGTGCACGGGCGGGCGGGTTCGTCGATCTGTGCCTGACACCCGACCTCGCGGCAGAGGTGACGCTGCAGCCGATCCGCCGCTTCGGCATGGATGCGGCGATCCTGTTCGCCGATATCCTGCTGGTGCCGATGGCGCTGGGGCAGGGCCTGTCCTTCGTCGAGGGCGAAGGGCCCGTGCTGCCGCCGATCCGCGACGAAGCCGGTATCGCGGCGCTGCGCTACGACGCCTCGCGTCTTGCCCCCGTGACCGAGACAGTGCGGCGCGTGCGCGCGGCATTGCCGGCGGAGGTGGCGCTGATCGGCTTCGCCGGCGCGCCGTTCACGGTGGCCTGCTACATGGTCGAAGGCGGCGGATCGCGCGACTACGCGGCGATCCGCACCATGGCGTATCGCTCGCCCGCGCTTCTCGACCGGCTGATCGCCACGATCACCGATGCCACCGTCGCGTATCTGAACGCGCAGGTGGCGGCCGGTGCGCAGGCGCTGATGCTGTTCGATTCCTGGGCCGGCGTGCTGTCCCCTGTCCTGTTCAAACGCCATGTCGTCGCGGCGACGGCGCGCGTGGTGGCGGGCGTGAAGGCGCAGCATCCGGAGATCCCGATCATCGGTTTCCCGCGCCTCGCCGGCATGTCGATCGGCAGCTACGTGGCCGGCGCCGGGGTGGACGCGGTCGGGCTCGATACCTCCGCCGATCTGCGCGCCGCGCGGCTGGTGGTGCCGGAGCGGATGGCGATGCAGGGCAATCTCGATCCGATGGCGCTGGTGGCCGGCGGAACCGCGCTGGATGAGGGCGTGGACAGCATCCTCGCCGCGATGCGCGGACGGTCTTTCGTCTTCAACCTCGGCCACGGCATCGTGCCGGAGACGCCGCCGGAACACGTCGTCGCCCTCGTCGCGCGCGTCAGGGCCGCATCGTGACGCAGGCACGGCCGCGCATCGCCATCGTGCTGTTCAATCTCGGCGGCCCCGACAGGCCGGAGAGCGTGCGGCCCTTCCTGTACAACCTGTTCTCCGACCCCGCGATCATCCGCGCGCCATGGCCGATCCGGCCATTCCTCGCCTCGCTGATCACGAGGCGCCGCCTGCAGCCGGCGCAGGAGAACTACGCGCTGCTCGGCGGCAAGTCGCCGCTGCTGGAACTGACCGAGGCGCAGGGGCGCGCGCTGGAGGAAGCCCTCGCGGATGAGATGGACGCGCGCTGCTTCATCGCCATGCGCTACTGGCATCCGTTCACCGAGGCGGCGGTCGATGCGGTGAAGGCCTATGCGCCGGACCGCGTCCTGCTGCTGCCGCTCTATCCGCAGTTCTCGACCACCACGACCGGGTCGAGCATCGCCGCATGGCGCGAGGCGGCGGTGCGGCGGAACCTCGTTGTTCGCACCACGGCGCTGTGCTGCTGGCATTCGGACGATGGTTTCGTCGACGCGACCGCCTCGATCGTTGCCGCGTCCTATGCGAAGGCCCGCGCCGAGCTGGATCCGGCCGTGAAGCTACGCGTTCTGTTCTCGGCGCACGGCCTGCCGGAGAACATCGTCAAGGCCGGCGATCCCTACCAGTGGCAGGTGGAACGCAGCGTCGCGCGGATTTCCGCCGCACTGGGGATCGAGGGGCTGGATCACGAGATCTGCTACCAGTCCCGCGTGACGCCGCAGGTCTGGATCGGCCCGTCCACCGAAGACGCGCTGGAGAAGGCCGCCCGCGACGGCGTGGGCGTGCTGGTCGTGCCGGTCGCCTTCGTGTCCGAGCACAGCGAGACGCTGGTCGAACTCGACATCGAGTACGGGCATCTGGCGAAGAAGCTCGGCATTCCCGGCTATTTCCGCGCCCCGGCGCAGAACAGCGATCCCGGCTTCATCGCCGCCCTGTCGGGTCTGGTGCGGCGGAGCCTCGCTTCGGAGCAGGCGCTGTGTTCCTGGGCCGGACGCCGGCAATGCCCGAAGCCGCACGGCGATTGCCCGCACGCGACGGCGGCCGCATGAGGAAGGTCATCGTCAGGCCGGACGCCATCCTGTTCGACTGCGACGGCGTCATCGCCGACAGCGAAGGCATCATCGCCAACGTGCTGGCAGAGGAGATCACGGCGCTCGGCTGGCCGATGACCGTGGAGGAAGAGCAGCGCGCCTTCCAGGGCATGACGGGCGCGATGCTGAACGAGCTTCTCGTCTCCCGCCTCGGCCCACTGCCCGAAGGCTGGCGCGCGCGGGTGGATGCGCGCATCTCGGCGGCGATGGAGGCGGAGCTGCGGCCCGTGCCCGGCATCATCGACGTGCTGCGTCACCTGCACGACGCCGGCCTGACGATGGCGGTGGCGAGCAACAGCGGCCGCAAGGGGCTCGCCTACAAGATCGGCCGGCTCGGGCTCGGGGAGTTCTTCGGCGGGCGGCTCTTCTCGCATCAGGACGTGGCAGCGCCGAAGCCCGCGCCGGACCTGTACCTCGCTGCCGCGGCAGCCTGCGGTGCGGCGCCGTCGCGCTGCGTCGTCGTCGAGGATACCGCGATGGGTGCCCGTGCCGGCGTGGCGGCGGGCTGCCGCGTGCTCGGCTATGCGCGGCACGAGGCGCCCGGCATCGCAGAGACGGGTGCGGAGCTGTTCCGCGACATGGCCGAATTGCCGGCGCTGATCGGCTACGCGCCGGCGGCCGCATAGGAGGATCTGGGTGCGACCGGACGCGATCCTGTTCGACTGCGATGGCGTGATCGCGGACAGCGAGGGCCTGACGTCACGCATCATCGCCGAGGAGATCACCGCCCTCGGCTGGCCGATGACGGCGGAGGAGGAGCATCGCCTTTTCGTCGGCAAGGCGATCTCGTCGATGTACGAGGTTCTGATCCCCCGCGTCGGCCCCCTGCCCGAAGGCTGGTACGCGCGCGTCCGCGATCGCATCCTGGCGGCGCTGGAGGTCGAGCTCGAACCCATCCCGGGCATCATCGACCTGCTTCACCACTTCGAGGCCGCCGGCCTGAAGATGGCGGTGGGCAGCAACAGCTCGCGCGACGAGCTGGAGCTGAAGATGCGGCGGCTGGGGCTGACCGACTTCTTCGCCGGCCGCATCTTCTCGCATCAGGATGTCGGCGCGCCGAAGCCCGCGCCGAACCTCTACCTCGCCGCCGCCGCTGCCTGCGGGGCCGATCCCTCGCGCTGCGTGGTGGTGGAGGACACGCCGACCGGCGCGATCGCCGGCATCGCCGCGGGCTGCCGCGTGTTCGGCTACGCGCCGCACGGCATGCCGGGACTTGCCGAGGCCGGCGCGCACATCTTCCGCGACATGGCCGAGCTTCCCGGACTGCTGGGGCTGACGCCGGCATGATCCGCACCGCGCCGCGCCATGTTTGATTTCCTCGCCCCGGCGTTCCTGTGGATCAAGGCGCTGCACGTGATCTCCGTGATCGCGTGGATGGCCGGGCTGCTCTACCTGCCGCGCCTGTTCGTCTATCACTGCGACGCGCCGCCCGGTTCGGAGATGAGCGAGCGGTTCAAGGTGATGGAGTACCGCCTGTTCCGCTTCATCATGGGATCCGCCATGCACGGGGCATGGACGTTCGGCATCCTGATGATCCTCACCCCCGGCGTGATCGACTGGACGGCCGGGTGGTGGCACGTGAAGTTCACCATGGCCCTGCTGATGACCGTGCTGCACGTGATCTTCGGTCGCTGGACGAAGGATTTCCGCCACGACCGCGCGCGCCGGCCGCAGAAGCACTACCGCATCGCCAACGAGGCGCCGACCGTGGTGATGATCGTGATCGTCATCATGGTGATCGTGCGGCCGTTCTGATGGACCTTCCCTCCGGCTTCGTCATCGACACCGACCCCGCCCGGCTGGACCGGGTGATGATCCACCGCTTCCTGTCCGAGGACAGCTACTGGGCGCGGGGCATCCCGCGCGATGTGGTGGACAGGGCGATCGCGGGCAGCCTGTGCTTCGGCGTCTACGCGCCGGACGGGCGACAGGCCGGCTTCGCCCGCGCCATCACCGACCGCGCCACCTTCGCCTATGTCGGCGACGTGTTCGTGCTGCCGGATTTCCGCGGCCTCGGCCTGTCCAAGGCGCTGATGGCGGCGATGCGGGCTCATCCTGACCTGCAGGGGCTGCGCCGCTGGCTGCTGGTGACCCGGGACGCACACGCATTGTATGCCGGTTTCGGCTTCACCGAGCTGCCCAGCCCGGAGCGATTCATGACGCTTCATCGCGCCAACGCCTACGCTTCCCCTTGACTCGGCGCCCCGACACCCTCACTTGGCGCGTTGACGGGGGTGGACCGGCTGCCTAGCCTGCGGCCCGCCACCGTCGCCGGCCCAGGCTGGCGCTCCTCCTTCCTTGTCCCAGGGGTACCGCGCGGCGCCGTCAGGCGCAGTGCCGGCCGACCGGCCGTATCCCATTCCCGACTGACTGACACCCCGAGGCGTCAATGCACCTCGCCGAACTCAAGGCAAAATCTCCCGCGGACCTGCTGGCGTTCGCGGAATCGCTGCAGATCGAGAACGCGTCGTCGCTGCGCAAGCAGGACATGATGTTCGCGATCCTCAAGCAGCTCGCGGAAAATGACCAGGCCATCCACGGCGAGGGCACGCTGGAAATCCTGCCCGACGGGTTTGGCTTCCTGCGCAGCCCGCAGTCGAACTACCTGCCCGGGCCGGACGACATCTACATCAGCCCCACCCAGGTCCGCCGCTTCGGCCTGCGCACCGGCGACACGGTCGAAGGCCAGATCCGCGCGCCGAAGGATGGCGAACGCTACTTCGCGCTGCTGAAGGTCAACACCGTCAACTTCGAGGCGCCGGAGGCGGTCCGCCACCGGATCAACTTCGACAACCTGACGCCGCTCTATCCGGACGAGCGGCTGAAGATGGAGACGGAGAAGTTCGAATCCGTCGCCAAGGGCCCGGCCAAGGACAACACGCCGCGGGTGATCGACCTGATCTCGCCGATCGGCAAGGGCCAGCGCGCGCTGATCGTCGCCCCGCCGCGCACCGGCAAGACCGTGATGCTGCAGAACATCGCGACCAGCATCAGTGCGAACCACCCCGAAGTGTTCCTGATCGTGCTGCTGATCGACGAACGCCCCGAGGAAGTCACCGACATGGCGCGCACGGTGAAGGGGGAAGTTATCAGCTCCACCTTCGACGAGCCGGCCACGCGCCACGTGCAGGTCGCCGAGATGGTGATCGAGAAGGCCAAGCGCCTGGTCGAGCACAAGCGCGACGTGGTGATCCTGCTGGATTCCATCACCCGCCTCGCCCGCGCCTACAACACGACGGTCCCGTCCTCCGGCAAGGTGCTGACGGGCGGCGTGGACGCGAACGCGCTGCAGCGCCCGAAGCGGTTCTTCGGCGCCGCGCGCAACATCGAGGAAGGCGGGTCCCTGACCATCATCGCGACCGCGCTGATCGATACCGGCAGCCGCATGGACGAGGTGATCTTCGAGGAGTTCAAGGGCACCGGCAACTCCGAGATCATCCTCGACCGCAAGATCAGCGACAAGCGCACCTTCCCGGCGATCGACATCACCAAGTCGGGCACGCGCAAGGAGGAGCTGCTGGTCGAGCGTGCCACGCTGTCGAAGATGTGGGTGCTGCGCCGCATCCTGAACCCGATGGGCGCGAACGATGCGATGGACTTCCTGCTGGACAAGCTGAAGTACAGCAAGACCAACCAGGACTTCTTTGACGCGATGAACACCTGAGGGTGTTCACCGCATCGGGTCCTGTCTCCACGTCCTGACGGACGACGCGATGAACACGTGAGGGTGTTCGTCGCGTCGAGCCTGTTTCCGCACCCTGACGGACGACGCCATGAACATCTGAGGGTGTTCGTCGCGTCGAGTCCTGTCTCCGCGTCCCGGTGAGCGACGCGATGAACATCTGAAGGCGTTCACCGCGTCGAGGGTCTACGCGCCACATCCTGACGGACGTGGTCGGTCCTTCCCGGATCCCGAGCAGCACCTTCGCCGTAGGCTCGGCCGAGCGTCACTTCACATCCCCGCTTCCTGCATCGCGTCACTTTCACCGCCGGCAAACGGCGGAGGACGCCATGGCCCAGTACATGCTCAAGCTCCCGACGGAGTTCTATCAGCCGACATCGCTCACCTGCTGGGCCGCGGCGGCCGCGTCCTGGCTGCACGCCACGCAGATAGGTGTCGCCAACACCGAACAACTGATCGCCCGCTTCCGCCGCTGGGAGAACATGGACGAATCCCTGCCCATGCCGGACGGCACGCCGGACCGGCGTGGCGGCCTCGCGGGCGGGATGAAGTCCGTCTACGAACAGCTCGCCATCTACGTCTTCAAGATGGATCGCGGCGACTTCACGGAAGAATGGCTGCGCACGACGCTGAAGGCGAAGGGCCATCTGATCCAGATGCTCTCGCTCGATGCCAAGGACAGCCTGTGGCATGCGAAGGTCATCTACGGGGTGGGCTATCCGGAGGGGCATTACAGCGTGTTCGATCCGCTCCGCTCCGGCGCGCGCCCCGGCTCGATGGAGGGCTTCGCGAATATCGACATCGCCGACATCAATTCGGTGGACGTCGACTTCAGCATGTGGATCGGCTGGGCGAAGTGGGCGGGGCCGTGATTGCGCCGGGGTAGAATTTCCCCCGGTCGCGAAAACGCGCATGGAAACCCGCGACCACCTCTTTAGGTTGTCCCGTGGCAACACGTTGCACGGGACACGAGCATGGCCATGTCGGACGGCTGGTACACGGTCCTTCGGGACGACTTCAACGGCACCGCGCTGAACCGCAGCAACTGGCCGATCATCTACAACGGCCCGCACGCGAACGGGGCGTTCAGCTACCGGACCACCGACAGCATCGTCAGCGACGGGCTGCTGACCATCCGCAATGAGTACGAGAACGGCCAGTGGTACGCCGGCGGCATCAGCCAGGGCGTGCACGGCACGACCTATGGCCGGTTCGAATTCCGCGCCAAGGTCGATCCCGGACAGGGCACGGGGCTGATCGCGCTGCTGTGGCCCGAGACGGGCGGCTGGCCGCCGGAGATCGACATCCTCGAAGTGCCGAAGGCCGACCGGCAGCGCGTGTTCTTCACCAGCCACGGTCCGCCGGACACGACCAAGGTCATCCACGTCGATGCCACGCAATGGCACGTCTACACGCTGGACTACCTGCCCGGCCGGCTCGACTACTACATCGACGGCGTGAAGGTGGCGGAGATCACCGATCCCGTGCCCTCGCAGGAGATGAGCCTCGGCTTCCAGGGCCATGTCGCACGCCAGAACGACGTCTGGTACGAGGGCGGTCCGAATGAGACCACGCCCGACCGCGTCGACATGCAGATCGACTGGGTCAACATCTCCGCCCGCGGCTTCGCCGGCAGCGGCACTGGCCTCAAGGTGGAATGGTTCGACAACCGCACCCTGTCCGGCACGCCGGTCGCCACGGACTCGGGGCCGATCGCCGCGTGGTGGAACGAGGCGACAACGCCGCCGCCCGAGGTGCCGAGGACCCATTTCTCGGCACGCTGGTCAGGTATTATCGAAAGCCCGATCACGGGCGACGTGCAGTTCCGCACCATCAGCGACGACGGGGTGCGGGTCTACATCGATGGCGTGCGCGTCATCGACAACTGGGAACCGCACTGGCGCGCGACCGACCTGTCCAAGGTGTTCAACTGGGAAGCCGGCGAGCAGCACGCGATCACCATCGAGTATTATGATTCCGGCGGGCAGAGCACCTTCGACTTCGCCTGGTCCCTGGCCGATCAGCCCTTCGTCTGGATCAAGGCGGACCAGCTCTATCCGGAAGCGACCGGGGAGAGCCTCGGCGTGATGCCCGCGATCCGCTGCGGCGAGCCCGACAAGCCGCAGGCGCCCGGCCCCAGCCTCCTCGTCGATATCGCGACCCTGGGCGACACGGACTACCTGGTCGCCGGTGTCGATGGCGTGTGGGGAACGCTGAAGGCGGCCGTCTCGGCGCCCGCGAACTGGACCGGGCTCGCGGATGCGCTGGTCTATGCGAACTTCGTCGATCTCCGGCTCGATTTCCGGGCCGCGCCGGATCTCGATCTGCAGCTCGTCGGCGCCAAGCGCGGCGATGTGCGGACCGGCGACGGTGATGACGAGATCACATGGGTCGCCCACAACGACTGGACCAGCACCGGACGCATGGTGCTCGACACCGGCGCGGGGTCGGACGACGTGCATATCACCACGGTGGCGCGGTCGTCGATCGACGAGGCCTTCATCACGGGCTGGAATGGCGGCCTCTGGCAGCCGGACTATGACGGCAAGCTGTCGGTGCTGGACGTGAAGCTCGGGGAAGGTGACGACACGATCACCGTGGAAGGGTTCACGCGGCTGATCGCCGATGGCGGCGCCGGCAGCGACATGATCCGCGGCGGCGCCGGCGATGACCGCATCACCGGCGGCACGGGCGACGATATCCTCATCGGCGGAGCGGGGGCGGACATGTTCGTGTTCAACCGCGGTACGGGATCGGACGTGATCCAGGACTTCGTGTCCGGGACCGATACGCTGCTGCTGCGCGGCACCACGCGGGCGGAGATCGGGATCGCACCGGGCTTCTACGATGACGCGCCCGGCCTGCTTCTTTCCTGGCAGGATGGCAGCGTGTTCCTGACCGGCGTGTCGGCCGTGCAGGAGCGGGATCTCGTGTTCGGCTGATACCGCCGGGCCTTGCCGACAACTTCTCATCGGCAAGGCGAACGGTATCGGCGCGCAGGGTTGGTGTGGCGGCTGCCGAAGGCCGCTTCAGACCGCCTTCGGCAACCGCACCACGAACCGCGCGCCGAGCACCTTGCCCGTCTCGTCGCGCCGGTTCTCCGCGCTGATGCGCCCCTTCAGCGCCTCCACGATCTGCCGGCTGATCGACAGGCCAAGACCGGAGTGCTTGCCGAAATGCTCGCCCTGCGGACGCTCTGAATAGAAGCGGTCGAACACCGCCTCCAGCCGGTGGTCCGGAATGCCGGGGCCTTCGTCCTCGACCGCGATCTCGATCAGGTTGCCGGTCTCGCGCGCGCGCAGCCAGATCGTGCCGCCGGGCGGGCTGAAGGATTCCGCATTGCCGATCAGGTTGCGCAGCACCTGCACCAGCCGGTCCTCCACCGCCGCGACCGCCAGCGCGCCCGCGGGCGCGTCGACCTCCACGCGCGCATCCTCCGGCCCGCGCGTCGCCTCGTTGATCTCGGCGAGAATGCGCAGCATCGGCACGACATCCACCTTCTCCGTCGTGGCGCGCGACAGTTCGGCATCGACGCGCGAGGCGTCCGAGATGTCGCTGATCAGCCGGTCGAGCCGCACCACGTCATCGGCCATGATGGCGAGCAGCCGCCGCCGCTGGTCCGGATCCTCGATGCGGCGGATCGTCTCGATGGCGCTGCGGATCGAGGTGAGCGGGTTCTTGATCTCGTGCGCCACGTCGGCCGCGAACCGCTCGATCGCATCCATGCGCGTCCACAGCGCGCGCGAGGAGGCATCGAGCGCATGCGCCAGCTCCCCCACCTCGTCGGTGCGCCCGCGCAGATCCTCCGGCACGTTGCCCGCGCGTCCGCGTCCCTCGCGCATCGCATCGGCGGCGGCGGCGAGCCGCAGCACCGGCCGGGCGAGCGTGCGCGCGAGGTAGAAGGACAGCACCAGCGTGAGCGCGAGCGCGAGCACGAACAGCGCGAGGATCGACAGCCGCACCTGGAACAGCGTGTCCTCCGCCTCCCGTGCCTCGCGCGTCAGCAGGATCGTGCCGACCTGCGTGCGGGCGCGCACCACCGGCACGGCGACGGAGACGAGCAGCCTTCCTTCCTCGTTGCGCCGCACGAAGGGGGCGATGTCGCGCCCCGGCCCGCCCGGAGCGATGCGGATCCCCTCCCGCAGGTCGGGCTGCCAGTCGAGGCCGGAGCCCGGCACGCTTTCGATGCGCGGCGTCGCCGGCTGGTTGGGCAGGGCGGCGAGCGCGCGGTCGTACAGCCAGCCGATGCCGGCCAGCAGCGGGCTGCGCTCCACCACCGGCGGCAGCGGTTCGGTGACGACCGATCCGCCGGGTCCTTCGCGCACGCGGCTGTCGGCCACCAGCGCGCCGAGCGGATCGTACAGCCGCGCCTGCACGTTCGGCGTCGGCTGCGTGAGCTGGGCGAGCAGCGGGCGCACACGCTCTGGCACCAGCATCGGCCGGTCGGAGCTTTCCTCCCGCCCGGCGGCCTCCGCCACGGCGGCGGCGTAGATCTGAGCCTGCGTGCGCAGCGCGCTGACCTCCGCCTCGATCAGCCCGTTCTGGAACTGGTCGAGGTACAGCAGGGCGGCGACCAGCAGCAGCAGCGGCAGCACGTTGACGAGCAGGATGCGCCGCAGCATCGGCGACACCCAGCGCTCGCGGCGGGGCGGGGCGGCCCCGTCGGTTACGGCGGCGCGTTCGGCTGCGCCGGCATCGGGCATCGCCGCCTCAGGCTTCCTTGTAGCGGTAGCCGATGCCGTACAGCGTCTCGATCTGGTCGAACTCCGTGTCCACGGCGCGGAACTTCTTGCGCACCCGCTTCACATGGCTGTCGATCGTGCGGTCGTCCACATAGACGTTGTCGCCATAGGCCGCGTCGATGAGCTGGTCGCGCGACTTCACCATGCCCGGCCGCGCGGCCAGCGCCTTGACCAGCAGGAACTCCGTGACGGTCAGGTTCACCGGCTTCGCCCGCCAGGTGCACATGTGCTTGGTTTCATCCAGTACCAGATTGCCGCGCGTCATCACCCCGCCGGGGGCGGACCCGGCGCCGTCGGCGCGGGAGGCCTCGTTGCGGCGGAGCAGGGCGCGGATGCGTTCCAGCAGCAGCCGCTGGCTGAACGGCTTGGTGATGTAGTCGTCCGCGCCCATGCGCAGGCCGAGCAGCTCGTCCACCTCCTCGTCCTTGCTGGTCAGGAAGATCACCGGCATCGCCGTGCGCTGGCGCAGCCGCTGCAGCAGCTCCATCCCG
>JBBCJT010000217.1:0-33202 GCA_037190665.1 Rhodovastum atsumiense
ACGGGGGCGACGAGCGCGGTGTCGGAGCCGATGAAGGCCCCCTCCCCGATCACGGTGCGATGCTTGGCGACGCCGTCGTAATTGCAGGTGATCGTGCCGGCGCCGATATTCGCCGCCGCGCCGATCTCGGCATCGCCCAGATAGGTCAGGTGATTGGCCTTCGCGCCCGGACCCAGCCGCGCGGCCTTCAGCTCGACGAAATTGCCGACATGCGCATCCGCCTCCACCACCGTGCCCGGGCGCAGACGTGCGAACGGGCCGATGATGGCGCCGGCACGCACGATGCAGCCTTCCAGGTGGCTGAACGGGCGGATCTCCACACCCGATTCGACGCTCACGCCCGGGCCGAAGACGACATTCGGGCCGATCGTGCAGTCGGGCGCGAGCTGGGTGTCCCAGCACAGATGCACCGTCTCGGGCGCGATCAGCCCCACGCCATCGGCCATCGCGCGGGCGCGCATCGCCTGCTGCACGGCGGCCTCGGCGGCGGCGAGTTCGGCGCGGCTGTTCACGCCGCGGCATTCGGCCTCGTCCGCTTCCACCGCGGCGGTGCGGCCGCCTTCGGCGGCGGCGATGCCGACCACGTCGCCGAGGTAGTACTCGCGCTTGGCATTGTCGGCGCGCACGGCGGCGAGCCAGCGCGCCATCTCCGGCCCCCTGCCGCAGACCACGCCGGCATTGCACAGGCCGATCGCGCGCTCCGGCTCGCTCGCCTCGGCATGCTCGACGACGCGGGTGACATAGCCATCCGCCTCGACCAGCCTTCCGTAGCCGGTCGGATCGGCCGGGCGCATCGCGAGCAGCGAGATCGCCGCGTCGCCTGCAGCGGCGCGCGCCAGCAGCCGGGACATGGTGGCCGGCGCGATCAGCGGATTGTCGGCGTACAGCACCGCCACCAGCCCGTCGCCGAACAGCGGCGCGGCCTGCAGGGCGGCATGGGCGGTGCCCAGCCGCTCCTCCTGCACCACGGTCGGGTGCGGGGCGGCAGCCTGGGCAACGGCCTCCATGCCCGGCCCGACCACCACGACGATCCGGTCGAAGGCGGAGGAGCACGCGGCAATGAGATGCCCGAGCATCGGCCTGCCCGCGAGCGGGAACAGGGCCTTGGGCCGGGTCGAGCGCATACGCGTGCCCAGACCGGCAGCCAGGATAACGGCGGTGGCGTTCACGCCGATCTGACTAACCCTCGGTTGCCCATCCCGGCAACCGAGTGTGCGGTCACAACGGTTTTCGCTCAGTTACCGGCGGTGCGCTGCGAGGCCGGCAGATCGCCCACCGAGGCTTCCTGAAGGTACAGGAAGGTGGTGCCGAGCCAGCGCGTCTCCGCCTCGACCCGCACCGGGATCGGCCCCGCGCCGGGCACCGCGCGGGCGAACCAGGCGGTGCCGCGCTGCGGCCTGGCGGCCTCCGTCCGGTCCTGGTCGCGCCAGAAGCCGGCCGTCTGCACGCCTTCGAAGGTGCAGCGCAGCGCCGGGCCGGCGAAGGGGGCGGTGCGGGTGGCGACCAGCACCTCCTGCCCCACGGTGCGGGCGGTGAAATCGACCCGGCGGCGGCCGTCGAAGGTGGCGAGCGTGCCGTCGCAGCGCCCCGTGCGGTCGACCTGTTCGGCGAGGATCGCGAGCGCGGTCAGCGTGTCCACGGTGCCGGGGCGCATCGATTCGGGCACCTCCTCCCGCTCCGCTCCGTTCGGCGGGATGACAGCGCGGACCACGGGGGTGGTGCCGTCGTAGTCGAGCGCGAGCCGCCGCGGATTGCCGCGCCACGTGCCGTCCATCAGGAACCGCGTGGGCTGAAGCCGTCCGCCGTCGAGGATGCGGCCCTGCACGGTGGAAAGCTGTTCGCCGCGCAGGAAGACGGACAGCATGCCCGCCGTCCGCAACGCGACGCGCACGTCATAGGCACCGGGCTCGAGGCGGATGCCGGCGTCGACGTTCATGATGTTCAGCCCGGTCGCGTAGGCGGCGTAGGAGGCGCGGATCCGCGTCTCCGCCGTGGCGGGCAGCGCGAGCAGCAGCAGCGGGAGGATGGCGGCGCGGCGCATGGGCGAAGCGTGGCCCGGCGGCGGGCGCGGCGCACCGAACAATCGCGCGAGCGGGGTCATCCGGCATGAACCGCCGGCGCGTGCGGAGGTTGCGGCTGCGGCACCGCCGCCGGCATCAGTCCCGCCGGCGAAGGCCGGCCAGCAGCGCGTCCCATTCCGCCAGCACCGTATCGGGCGCGGCGACGTCGCCCGCTTCGAGGCGCAGCTCCACCGCCGGCTCCGCGCCGGACCGCGGCGCGCCGACGAAGCGCCACACCAGCAGCATGTCCCGGTTGTTGCCGCGCGCGCGGCTCAGCACCAGCTCGTCGCCGGTATGGCCGCCGGCCTGACGCTGGCCGGTACGGACGACGCTGACGCCGGCGGGCGCGCTGCCGGGCCCGCCGCGGGACAGGCGCGCGGCGGGCTGGGCGCCGTTGGTGCGGGTGGTGACGTAGAGCCGCCGCTCGCGCCCGGTCTCGACGGCCGCGCCGGCGAAGTCCTCCGCCGCGAAGTCGCGATCGACGACGAACCGGTCGATGCAGAAGCCCCGCGCGGGCACCACGCCCGCGGCCCGCGGTGTCGCCGCCGCCACGAGGTCCAGCGCGGTCTCCCGCTGCACGGTGACCTTGTCCGTGCCCTCTCCGCGCCCGTGCGCCGCGACAAGCAGGTTGCCGACGAAGCGCACTGCCTCGGTGTCGACGATGGCCGCGTCGCGGTCGGTGGCGCGCCAGGTCAGCAGCACCGTATCGGCGGAAACGGGGCTGACGGTGGGGCCGATGCGCGTGTTGAGGTCCGTCCGCGTGATCCACGGCGCGTGGTTGGCCGCATCCGCGAGCCTGGTGCCGGGTGTCAGTTCCCGCGTGCGCAGGCCGATATCCCGCATGCTCTGGTCGCGGCCGATCACCCGCGCGCCGGCCGGCAGGCGGAGCGCGTACCGACCCAGGCACAGATCGTCGCCGGATGCGGCGGGCGGCGGCGAGGCGACTGGCGCGGTGGCGGCCGGGGTGGGGGCGACGGAAGGCGCCGCGGCGGGCTGCCCGTCCTGCGGCTGCTGCTGGGCACAGGCCGCGAGCACGAGAAGTGCCACGAGGCGGAGGTATGTCGGCATTGGCGCGGTCATCGCCTTGACACTGCCCGGAGGAGGGCGCTACCGCCACCCCACAGCGATGGGCGCGTAGCTCAGCGGGAGAGCATCGCCTTCACACGGCGGGGGTCGTAGGTTCAATCCCTACCGCGCCCACCATCGCTTCAACGGGTCAGCACAGGGGTCTGCCAACAGCGCCGGGGACCGTCCCTAGGCGCTGCGTGTCCCGGACCATGACGCGTCGTCGATCGTCACATCCAGCCCGAACGGCCGCTTGGAGAGATCCAGCAGAAACACGCCCGGGCCGCCGGCTTGCTGGATTGTGTTCATCGCGCGCGTCAGCCTGGTGGAGAAAGGTGGCAGACGCCTGTAGCTGGATGTCACCTGGACGGTGTTGGGCCCGGTCTTGACGACGGTCAGGCGGACACCGGAGCGCGATGAACCGCGCGCGTCGGAAATGACATCTCCATCGTAAATCCCAGCGGCGATGTCGGCGAGATCGGGGCGTGGCTTCGGAGGGTCCGCCGCGGTCGCATGGTCGGACCGGACCACGACGACCCCCGCCAAGGCGCCGAGCCAGCAGCTTCTGCGTGACGGCATGCCGTTCCTCCGGGATGGGCTATGGCGCCTCAGGCTACGGCAACCGGCACCCGGAATGCCACTGGGAGAGCAGCGGCGACCGTCGCCGGAACGGGGATCACGCCGCCGTACCGGCCATCAGTTCTTCCGTCCTTGGAATAACGCGCTCGACCGGGCACCGGAACGCGCCCCACGCGTTACGCCCGCACAATCCACGACGGGAGCCACCCACCCCATGAGCGAGAAGACCGAGGGCGCCGCGGCGACGGCGCTTGGCGCGCACAGCAAGGACGCGCAGCCGGACCAGACCAGAAGCGCGACCGGCGGCAAGCCGGCGGCGGCCGGGAACGGCAACGCCGACAAGGCCGCCAACGGCAACGACGCCACCGACGGCGAAGGCATCATCGGCAAGGCCAAAGCCACGGCCGAGCAGGTCGGCGCCTCAGCCGCCCGGCTGGTCGACGATCTCGGCGAGACCGTCGCCCGCGGCGGGCAGGATGCCTATCGCAAGACCGGCCAGGCCGCCGCCTATGTCGGCGATACCGTGCGCGCCGAACCGCTCGCGGTCCTGCTCGGCGTCGGCGCGATCGGCTTCGCGCTCGGGATGATGTTCGCCCGGCGCTACTAATCCCCCGCCAGCCGCGCCGCTGTCAGCGGCGCGGCGAGCTGCGGCAGGGCGGAGACGCCGCCCGCCGACTCGAGCGTCAGCACCGCATCGGCCAGTCGCGCCGCCCGCTCCTGCCCCAGCACCGCATCGACGAGACCGTGGAACTTGGCGCGCAGCTCCGCCTCCGTCAGGAAGTTCGCCGGCTCGCCCTTCGGCACCACGACCTTGCGCACGTAGGTCTGGCCGCCGGCCTTCACCGTCAGCTTGCCGGACATGTTCGCCGGGTATTCGGCCTCGATCTCCATGTCCTGCTCGCAGGCGATGCGCGGCAGCAGGCTGCGGATCGCCTGGTCCTGCAGCAGCCGGTAGCTGTCCCAACCCATCGCGCCGGTGGCTAGCGCGGAGGCGATCACGAACGGGCCGCTGAACTGCCCGTCCACCACGTTCTGCGGGTTAGCCTTCTTCTCCGCCGGCGCGCCGACCAGCAGCATGCCCGCGTCCGGCAGGCCCACGGTGACCGACTCGATGTCGTTCGCCGCCCAGCCGTGCTCGGCCCGCAGCGCCAGCGCCGCGTCGATCGCCGCGTGGCCGTAGCGGCAGGACGGGTACGGCTTCACCGCCGTGTTCATCAGCTCGAACACCTGCCCGAGATCCTGCACCGCGCGTTCGGGAACCGGCGACGGCGCGTAGGCGCGCAGGAAGCCGTGCCGCCCCTCGATCGCGTCCGCCGCGCCCTTGAAGCCCTCGCGCGCCAGCGTGGCGGCGGCGAGCCCGTTCATCGCCGCCCAGCCCACCTGGAAACGCTTGGTCCAGGCGCCGTTGGCGAGGAACTGCAGCGAGCCGGCCGCCTGCGACAGGGCGATGCCGAGCGCGTTCGCCACGCCATCGGCGTCGAGGCGGAACACCCGCGCGGCAGCGGCCGCCGCGCCGAAGGCGCCAGCCGTGGCGGTCGGGTGAAAGCCGCGGTCGTAATGCGCCTTCGCCGGCAGGGCGAGCGCGACGCGGATCGTCACCTCATAGCCGGCGACCACCGCCGCCAGCACCTCCGCCCCGCTCGCCCCCGTCATCTCGCCCGCCGCCAGCGCGGCCGGGATCACTGGCGCGCCCGGATGCAGGGTGGACGGGGCGTGCGTGTCGTCGAAATCCAGGCTGTGGGCGAGCGCCCCGTTCAGGAAGGCCGCCCCCGCCGGCGTCCAGCGGGAGGCATCGCCGAACACCCCACAGGAGCCGGCACCGAACCCGAGCGCCCGGGCGGCGGCGAACAGCGCGGGCGTGCTGTCCGCGTCGTGGCGGCCGCGGACCATGTTGCCAACGAGGTCGAGCAGCAGGAAACGCGTCCGTTCCCGCACGTCGTCCGGCAGGGCGCTCCACTGCAGGCCCGCGGCAAAGCGCGACAATTCGGCGGTTACACCCATCGGACTCGTTCCCTCTCGCAGATCGTTGAGCGGCCATACGCCGCCAGCGGATGGATTTCGACTCGCCGCCGGTGGCAGATCAAGTCCATGCACCGCCGCGCCGCCATTCTCGCCGCCTTCGCGCCTGCCGCCGCGCGGGCGGCGAGCGGGACTTTCCAGCAATTCCTCGCCGGCGTCCGGCGCGACGCGCGCGCGCAGGGAATCGGGCAGGCGACGCTCGACCGGGCCCTCGCCGGCATCCAGCCGAACCAGCGGGTGCTGGAGCTCGACCGCCGGCAGGCGACCGGCCGGGCGGACTGGAGCATCTACCGCGACCGCTACCTGACGCAGGAGCGGCTGCAGGGGGGGCGGAACGCCTATCGCGAGGTCGGCGGGCTGCTCACCCGGATCGAGCAGCAGTTCCGCGTCAACCGCCGCGTCATCATGGGCATCTGGGGCGCGGAGACGAATTTCGGCAGCTACACCGGCGGGATGAACGTCATCGAGGCGCTGGCCACCCTCGCCTGGGACGGCCGCCGCGGCGCCTATTTCCGCACCGAGCTGATGGCAGCGCTGAAGATCCTCGACCAGGGCCACATCACGCCGGAGCGGATGAAGGGGTCCTGGGCGGGCGCGCTCGGCCAGCCGCAGTTCATGCCGACCAACTTCTTCCGCCTCGCCGTGGATTTCGACGGCGACGGCCGCCGCGACATCTGGGACAGCCGCGCGGACGCGCTGGCCTCCATCGCCAACTACCTGCAGCGCAGCGGCTGGCAGTGGAACGAGAGCTGGGGGTTCGAGGTCTCGCCCACCGCCTATCTCGATGCCGGGCTCACCGGCCGCGAGCGCGCCCGGCCGCTGGCGGACTGGGCGCGGCTCGGCGTGCGGGCCAAGGGCGGCGGGCCGCTGCCCTCGGGCGGGCCGGCGGCGGAACTGGTGATCCCGGAGGGCGGCAACGGCCAGACCTTCCTCGTGCTGCCGAACTTCCACGTCATCCGGCGCTACAACACGCCCTATTTCTATGCGCTGGCCGTGGGGATGATCGGCGACCTGGTCACGGCATGAGAGGGCAAGCCGCGGGGGCCCGATCCGCATCCCTCGCGACCGGCCGGGGAAAGCTGTTCCTGCTGCTCGCGGCGCTGACCCTGCCGGGCTGTGCGGAGACCGGGTTCCTTGCGCAGTTGTTCAAGCGCGGCTCGGGCAGCACGGACCGCAGCACGGCGAGCGGACCTTACGTGATCGGCACGCCGTACAAGGTGGGCGCCACCTGGCACTACCCGCGCGAGCAGTTCGACTACGACGAGACGGGCATCGCCAGCATCGACCGGGGCGGGCGGCGCACGACCGTCACCGGCGAACGCTTCGACCCGGACCGGCTGACGGCCGCGCACAACACGCTGCAACTGCCGGCGGTCGCGCGTGTCACCAACCTGGAGAACGGGCGGCAGGTCGTGCTGCGCATCAACGAGCGCGGGCCGCGGGCCAACGGGCGCATCCTCGACGTCACGCCCCGGACGGCGCAGCTCCTGGGCTTCGACAGGGCCGGCACCGCCCGGGTGCGCGTGCAGGTGCTGGAGCAGGAAAGCCGCATGATCGCGGGCGAGCTGGGCGCGACGACCGGCCCGCAGCCTGTGGTCGCCGCCGCACCGCGCGGGGCGGTGCAGGCCGACACGCTCGCCCCGCCGACCGGCGCCCGGCAGGCGGCCAACGTGCGCAGCGCGCCCGCCGCGCCGCGGCCCACTGCCCCGGTGCGCACGGCATCCGCGACGGCGGCGGGGGCTCCATTGCCGGAGACGGTGACCCAGGTCGCGCCGCGCCCGGGCGCGCTGTACATTCAGGCCGGCGCCTTCACCCGCGCCGACAATGCCGAACGGCTGCGGGCGCGCCTGTCCGCCTACGGCGCGCGGGTAATGCCCGGCACGCTTGACGGCAAGCCGATCTGGAAGGTGCGCGTGGGGCCCATCGCCGATGTGCGCACCGCCGATGCCACGCTCGACCGCATGCTGAAATCCGGCCTCGCCGAAGGCCGCATCGTGGTGGATTAAGCCCATGTTCCCTCGCCGCATCCTGCTCGCCGCCCCTGCCCTGCTCACCACGCCCGCCCTCGCGCAGCGGCGCGCGCCGCAGCCCTCCCCTCGCCCGCGCGGGGAGGCGCCGGCCGTCCCGCCCGCCACGCCGGCGAGCACACCGCTCGGCCCGCTCGATGTGTTCGCGCGGCAGGCGCTCGTCGTGGATTCGGATACCGGCGCGGTGCTGCTGGAAAAGGACGCGGACGTGCGCATGCCGCCGTCATCCATGTCGAAGCTGATGACCATCTACGTGGTGTTCGGCCTGCTCCAGCAGGGGCGGCTGACGATGGAGCAGAAGCTGCCCGTCAGCGAGCGCGCGTGGCGGATGGAAGGCTCCAAGATGTTCGTCCATGTCGGCGACATGGTCAGCGTGGCCGACCTGCTGCGCGGGGTGATCGTGCAGTCGGGCAACGACGCCTGCATCGTGTTCGAGGAAGCGATCGGCGGCAGCGAATCCGGCTTCGCGGAGATCCTGAACGAGACCGCGAAGAAGATCGGCCTGCGCGACAGCACCTTCCGCAACTCCACCGGCTGGCCGCATCCGGAACACCGGATGACCTGCCGCGACCTCGCGGCGCTGGCGCGGCGGCTGATCGTCGACTTCCCCGACTACTACCCGATCTACAACGAGAAGAGCTTCCGCTTCGCCAACATCACGCAGGAGAACCGCAACCCGCTGGTGCAGCGCGGCTATGGCGACGGGCTCAAGACCGGCCATACGGAGGAGGCCGGCTACGGCCTGACCGGATCGTCGCTGCGCAACGGGCGCCGCGTGATCACGGTCTGCAACGGCTGGACCTCGATGCGCCAGCGCGCCGAGGAAAGCGGGCGGCTGATGGAATGGGCGTTCCGCGAGTTCGAGAACGTCACCCTGTTCACCGCCGGCGACGTGGTGGAGGAGATCCCCGTGTGGCTGGGCGACCGGCGCACCGTGCCGGCCGTGGGCGGACACGCGCTGACAGTGACGATGCCCCGCGCCTGGCGGCGGACGGCGACGGTGAAGGTGGAGTACCAGTCCCCGGTCTCCGCCCCGGTGCGACGCGGCGAGAAGGTGGGTGAGCTCGTGCTGACCGGCCAGGGCGTGCCGCCGATGCGCGTGCCGCTGTTCGCAGGCGCGGATGTGGACCGGCTGGGGCTGCCGGGCCGGGCGATGGCGGTGATCTCGCGCATGGTCGGCGGTGGCTGAGCCCGCGGGAGCCGCGTCCGGGGCGCTTTACGGCTCAGGTTCGGCCGTCGAGTAACCGGAATAGCAACTAGAGTTGACACATTGGCACATGACAACCACAGTTGTCATGTGCTTGAGCTTATCAAGAGGCGGACCTTCGACGCGTGGCTGCGCGGCCTGCGGGACCGCCGGGCAGTTGCGCGGATCGCGGCTCGGCTCGATCGGCTCGCTGTTGGCAATCCCGGTACGGTCAGGCCGGTCGGCGCCGGGGTGTCGGAACTCAAGATCGACTACGGTCCCGGCTACCGCGTCTACTTCCTGCAGCATGGTTCGGTGGTGATCGTGCTGCTGTGCGAAGGCGACAAGTCCTCGCAGGATCAGGACATCAAGCGGGCGCAGGTCTTGGCCAAGGAATGGAAGGAGGCAGGACGATGAACGAGAAGTTCAGTCGCTACGATAGCGCGGACTACCTCAAGACCGAGGAAGACATCGCCGCATACATCGAGGCTGTGATGGAGGAAGGCGCCGACGATCCGACCCTTGTCGCGCACGCGCTGGGCGTCGTGGCCCGCGCCCGGAACCTGAGCCAGCTTGCCCGCGATGTGGGGATGAGCCGCCAGGGGCTGGACAAGGCGCTTTCACCGGACGGCAATCCCAGCTTCGCCACGATCGCCAAGGTGGCGCATGCGCTCGGCCTGCGCCTGACCTTGCGGCCGGCCACGCCGGGCTGAGGGCGCGCCATGCCGCGGACCACCGCCAGCCGATCGCCTGCGTTTCGGCCCACCCATCCTGGCGCCCTGCTGCGGGAGGACGTGCTGCCCGCCCTGGGGATCGGCGTCAGCGAGGCGGCAAGCGCGCTAGGTGTCAGCCGGCGGTCCCTGCACGCCATTCTGGCGGAGCGCAGGGCCGTCTCCCCCGAGATGGCGATCCGGTTCGGCAAGCTGTGCGGCAACGGGCCGGATCTGTGGCTCCGGATGCAGACTGCGCGGGACCTGTGGGATGCGGAGCGCGCCATGGCCGAAGTCGTGGAGATGATCCCGACGCTACGGCCGGCGTGATTCACCGAATGCTCCGCCTGCGCGCCGCAACCCCGGACGACCTCGACGCCATCGCCACGCTGCACGCGACGGTGTGGCGCGACACGTATCGCGATCTCGCACCCGCCGATGCCATCGCCGCGCTGGGGGTCGGGGTGCGGCGTGCGCGCTGGGCCGCGCTGCTCGCCGCGCCCGACCCGCGTCAGCGCATCGTGGTCGCGGAGGAGGACGGGCGCATCGTCGGCTTCGGCCTTGCCGGGCCGAGCACCGGGGCGGAGTTCGGCGGTCGCGCGGAGGTGAAGTTCCTCTATGTCGACCGCACCTGCTCCCGGCGGGGTGTGGGGCGGATGCTGCTCGCCGACATGGCGCGCCACGTCGCCGCGACCGGGCATGCGGGCATGGCGCTCGCGGTGGTGGACGGCAACGCGCCAGCCATCGCCTTCTATGACGCGATGGGCGGCCGCGCCGTTGGCCGCGCCACCGACCCCGGCCCGCTCTGGCGCTCCGACAACATCATCTATGCCTGGGACGACCTGTCCGACCCGCGCCTCCTGCCGCGCGGGTGAGCCGAAGGCCGGGTCAGCCGGTTGGTCGATCCCTAAACACCGCGCCGCCTTTCACGATCAGCCGCAGCCAGTGCGACCAGCGGGCCGCGATCCGCGACCGGATCGCCGCCCAACACCACCGGCGGGCGCCGACTGACCGCACGTAAGTCCTTCCGCGCCGATGCGACGTCCCGGCATGAACTTCCTCGCCGACGTCGTCTGCCCACCCGGCCCGCGAGCGGAGTCCGTCCGTCACCGCGGCCTCGGCCGCCGCCGGTCGCCGAACAGGGGCTGACGCCCCTCCCCTCACGAAGCTGCCGGGACCGTCCGGGACGGTGGAGACGATGCCTCGTCCGTCTCGGTTCCACCGAAGCAGAACGCAGCGACCGCATCGAGATGTGCGGCCATCAACCGCCGCGCGGTATCGGCGTCGCGCGCGCGCAGCGCGGCCACCAGCGCCTGCCGGAAGCCCGTGCGCGCGGAGCACTGCTCATCCGTCTCCGACCGGGTGCGCAACAGCCGCCACATCTCGTGTCGAGGACTGTTCAGCAGGCCCGGCAGGACATCGGCGAGAGGGGCGATGCCGGCCGCCTGTGCCAGCATGATGTGGAACTCCACCGCCTCATCCGCGAAGGGCAGGCTCGCCGCCGCAGCCGCACTCACGGCACGCGCCAGCCGGTCGAGTTCGTCGACCTGCGGCGCCGTCGCCACGCGCGCGGCCTCGGCTGCGAGCTCAGGTTCCAGCAGCCGCCGGGCGCGGAGCTGTTCGCGCGGGCCCGGCCCCGGATCGCCGCGCCGTGCCCAGGGCAAGGCGGCCCCGCGCCGCGGCCGGCGCAACACGTACACGCCGCCGCCGCTGCGAGCGAGCACGATGCCGGCTGTTTCCAGCGCCACCATCGCCTCCCGCACCGCGGGCCGGCTGACCGACAGGCTGCGGGCGATCTCCCCTTCCGGCGGCAACCGGCCACCGACCGGGATGTCGTGGTCGAGGATGAACTCCACCACCCGGGCGGCGATCTCCTCGTAAAGCCGCGGGCGACGGACGGGACGCGCGGCGGTGAAGGACGTGCTCATGCCACGCTTAGATCACAGACCGGGTGATCGGGCCACTTGCCTGTCAAGCTGTCTGACAGCATGATCGGTTCGCGGCCGTCAGATGCCGCCGAACGCGAACACGCGACCCAGGAGGGAGAGAAATGTTCAGCCGCAGAGGGTTCGGCGCGCTCGTCGCCGGGGCCGGCCTGGCCACGGCCGCCGGTGCGCAGCAGGCCGCCTTTCCGTCCCGCCCGGGCCGGGTGGTCATCCCCTTCGCCCCCGGCGCGGCGACGGACATCCTGTCGCGGCTGATGGCGCAGGAGCTGACGGACGCGCTGGGCCAGCCCTTCGTGGCGGAGAACCGGACCGGCGCGAACGGGGTGATCGCGGCCGAGTTCGTCGTCCGCGGACCGAAGGACGGCTACACCCTGCTGACCGGCACGTTCAGCACCCACGGCACCAACCCGCACATCTATCCGCGCTTCCCGTACGATCCGATCGCCGACTTCGCACCGATCACGCTGATCGCCACCGTGCCGCTGCTGCTGGTCGCCCACCCCGCGCTCGGCGCTGCAAACGCGGGTGACCTCGCCCGGCTTGCGCGGGGGAGTCCGGGAAAGATCGTGGCCGCCTCGGGCGGACTTGGCTCCTCGCAGCATCTCGGCGCGGTGCTGTTCGAGCGCGCGGCCGGCGTGCAACTCGACATCGTCCACTACGCCCGCGGCTTCGCGCAGCTCCTGCCCGACCTGATGGAGAACCGCGTCAACGTGACCTTCGGCGATCCGCTGTCGCTGCTGCCGATGGTGCGCGACGGCAAGCTGAAGGCGCTCGCGGTCACCGCCCGTACGCGGACGGAGATGCTGCCGGACGTGCCGACCATGGTCGAAGCCGGGCTGCCCGATGCGTCCATGGATACGTGGTACGGGCTGTTCGTGGCCGCGGGGACCGATCCGGCGATCGTCGCGAAACTGGGGGAGACGGCGAGCGCCGCCGTGAAGCGGCCCGAGGTCGCGGCAAGGATACGCGCGCTCGGCGGCGTGCCGTCCGGCCTGACGCCCACCGAGTTTGCCGCCTTCGTCCGGGCCGAGAACACGCGCTGGGGCGAAGTGATCCGCGCGGCCGGAATCCGCGCCGAATGAGCACACGCGAAACCGGCCCCACCATCATCGACCGGGTCGAGCTGCACGCCCTCACCTATGACGCCGCGGGGTTCGGCCGCGATCCTCATGGCCTGCTGGTCTGCCACCCGGGCGGAAGCGCCACCGTAGGGTCCTTCTGCCTCGTCATCCGTACGGCGGACGGCGCGCGCGGCGAGTACGTGCCCAGCCACAGCGCCAAGAACCCCGCCATCCTCGGCCAGGTCGCGGCCCTCGCGCCGCGGCTGGTCGGCCGTGACGCCTTCGCGCGCGAGGAGATCTGGGGCGACATGAAGCGCGCCCAGCGCCATCTCGCCGCGGTGGGCCTGTCCGCGATCGACGTGTGCCTGTGGGACCTCGCCGGCAAGGCCACGGGCCAGTCGATCGGCCGCATGCTCGGCGGCTACCGCACCGCGCTGCCGACCTATGCCAGCACCGTGCACGCGGATCGCAACGGCGCGCTGCACGACAAGCACGCCTTCGCGGAGTTCGCGCTGCGGTGCCGCGATCTCGGCTATCGCGGCTTCAAGATCCATGGCTGGGCCGAGGCGGACCCGCGCGAGGAGGCGGAGAACCTGCTGCACGTGGCGGGCGCCATCGGCCGGGACATGGCGCTGATGATCGACCCCGCGAGTTCGCTGCGCACCTTCGCGGATGCGCTCTATCTCGGCCGCGCCTGCGACGAGGCCGGCTGCTACTGGTACGAGGACCCCTTCTCCGACACCGGCGTCGCGCCCGCCGCGCATCGCCGCCTGCGCGAGCTGATCCGCACGCCGCTGCTGCTGACCGAGCATGTGCGAACGCTGGAAGCGAAGGTGGCCTGGATCGAGCAGGGCGCCACCGACTTCCTGCGCGCGGATCCGGAATACGACCTGGGCATCACGGGCGCGATGAAGACGGCGCACCTCGCGGAGGCCTTCGGTCTGGACGTGGAACTGCACGCCGCCGGCCCTGCGCAGCGACAGGTGATGTCGGCGCTGCGCAACAGCAATTTCTACGAGCTGTCGCTGGTCGGCCCCAACGTCCGCAATCCCATCCCGCCGGTCTACGCCTGCGACTATTCGGATGAGCTGGAGGCGGTGGGACCGGACGGGTGCTTTCCGGTGCCGCAGGGGCCGGGCCTCGGGGTCACGTACGACTGGGATTACATCGGGCGGCGGACCACGCAGGTGCAGGTCTGGCCGGCGGGCTGAGAACCGTCTGACGCGGAAATTCGCGCGAAGGCGTCGTGGCGCGGGTCAGGCCGGAGGGACAGTCGCTCTCCGCAAGCGGCTAGATTCTCTCGAACACGCAGTTGATGAATTCCCCCTCCTGATCCCGGCCGACAACGCGGAATCCCGAGCGCTCTGCCAGCACTTCCGGCGCATCTCCGGTCAGGAAGATGACGTGAAAGCGCGTGAAGGAATATGCGTACTCGTAACAGGGGGACGCGTGCGCCATCAGCGCGCCCGGCTTCAGGATCGAGTGGAAGTAACGAAACTCCTCCACCGGCTTGAGCATGTGCTCGATCACGTTGTTCGAGAAGATGCCGGCGAATGTCGCCGAGATGTACCCTTTGTCCCCGACCACAAAGCTGCCCTCCATGGGCGGCGCGGCGGGCTCATATCCCCACACATCGTAACCTTCGGCACGGAGGGCGGTGATGCTGCGGCTCCATCGGCCGCAGCCCCAATTCAGGTATGGGCCGCTTCCATCCGGGCGGAGAGAGCGGAACGCACGGATCTCCGATGCGGTCGAATCAGATTCTGCGTAGCCGTCATAGAGCAGGCGGTAATCTATGCTCACCATCTCCGGCGGGAGGTCGAGGAACTTCATCGGCCCGAACACCGCGCCGCACCCCTGGCACACATAGCGCTCCAGCCTGCCGCCCCCGAACTGGCAGTGATCGATGCGCATTTCCAGGCGTTCGCGGGATTCCTCCCGATCGCAGATCGGGCATCGGGCCCGACGGCCCGGGAGCGTGAGGGCGTCCAGCCGGTCCGCCTGCGCCCAGAAGGATCGCATCAGGCCGTCGCGCAGAAGGGCTTGCCGCTCCTCCAGTCTGGCAAGTCGCTCCTCGATGTCGGGAGTGGGGCGCATGTCCATGACGCGACGCTACCACGCCGCGCTGCGGCGTCCGGCCCTATCGGGTCGGACGTGTTCCGGACGCGGCGGCGAACCGCGTTCGCGTGCAGAACTAGTCAATGAATTCAGTATGGTGGGCTGTGTAGGGCTCGCGGCGGCCTTGGGCGTCAAGCCATGTGTCCAGATCCTCGCGAAGCCAAGCGACGATGCCGCCGATCCGGATTGCCTGAACTGCAGTTGCGACGCGGGCACGGAAGCTGGACTCGCTCATTGCTCAAATAGTGGGCTGCCGCTGGTGGGCGCATGCACCGCGAGGGCCAATAGAAGCGTCTAGAGTCAGTCACTGCGTCCCTCTTTCAGGCTCGATTCGCTAGTCTAGCAACCTGCGATCAGGCGGGTGTCCTCGGCGCGATCCCGGCGCGGTCTCTCCCATCGGCCGGTTCTCACGGTGGCGAGTCCTCACCTAGCCCGCCCCCCTTCGCTGGTCCTGTCCGCTTGCGGCCTATGTGTCTCGGCAATCCCCGATGGCAACAGCCCCAGCCAACAGGTCTCGATGGGGGACATCTTGGAGTGAGTGGGTGGTTCCCCCACGCTCAAGGTTGGGGAGGAGCGGTCCCGCGGGCGGCGGTGGGCGCAAGAAAGGCGCCCCGCTGGATGAGGCGGGACCTAGGGGGATGAACCGAGCCGGGCGGGGTTTGGCGTCCAGGCGCGCCCTGGTTGGCTATCAAAGGATAACCACACGAGGCGAGGCGAGCTTCATCGCCGATTGCAAGGTGTTCATCGCCAAGTTGCGGTCCGCCACCCGCCGCCGTCGTGAAGAGGGCGATGTCAGCCGGCAGCCTCGACACAACGCGCCGCCCGTAGCACGAGGCTCTCCTGAAAGGGCGCCCCCACGATCTGGAACCCGGCTGGCAGACCATCTGCAATGCCGCATGGCACGGAGGCCGCCGGCTGGCGGCTGAGATTGAACAGCCATGTGAACGGCGTCCAATCGTACCAGCGCGGAAAGCGTGCGGGATCGGGCGTGTTCGATCCGGCCGCGAAGGGCGGAATGGGCATGGTGGGCGTGACCAGCAGATCGTGATCCTGATGGAAGCGCTGCATGGCCTGGCAGTGTTCCCGGGCGGCGTCCTGGGCCCATTGCAGTCGCGCCGCGGGCAGGTCCCGTGCCGATACCAGCAGTTCCAGCAGGTCCGGTTCGATGCACTGCAAATCCGGCCCCGTCAGGCCACGCAGCGCACCGCTGAAGCCAGCACGCCAGATTACGTCCATCGCGTCGCGCAGCGGCGACAGATCGAGCGAGACTTCGCTGATCCGCGCGCCCGCGCGTTCCAGCCTCGCAACGCCGCCCTCCACCGCGCGCGCGACCTCGGGATGCACAATCGGAAAGCCCAGGTCGCGGGACCAGCCGATGCGCAGGCCTGCGACGCCTTCGTCCAGTTCCGCCAGATAGTCGATGTCGCGATGCGGCACGGCGAAGGCATCGCGCCAGTCCGGCCGCGCCATTTCACGCAGCATCGCCGCGCTGTCCGCGACGGTGCGCGAGAGGCCGCCGAAGACGCCCAGCCAGCCCATCGAGTGCGGCTTGTTGGGCACCAGCCCGTAGGTAGGCTTCAGCCCGAAGGTTCCGGTGAAGCTCGCCGGAATACGGATCGAACCGCCGCCATCGCCGCCCGTGGCGAGCGGAACCACCCCGGCGGCCACCAGCGCCGCGGATCCGCCGCTGGAACCGCCAGGCGTGCGGGACGGGTCGTGCGGGTTGCGGGTGATGCCGCTCAGCGGCCCGTGGGTGATGCCTTTCCAACCGAACTCCGGTGTCGTGGTCTTGCAGAAGAACACCGCCCCCGCCTCGCGCAGCCGGGCGACGCCCGGCGTGTCCGTAGTGGCCGGGCTGTCGGGCGTAACGGGAGAGCCCAGGCGCGTGGGCCAGCCGATCACGTCGTTGGTGTCCTTGACCGCCACCGGTACGCCGTCCAGCGGCCCCATCGGCCGCCTCTCACGCCAGCGCCGCGCCGACGCCTCGGCCATGGCGCGGCCGGTCGCCGCGTCCAGCAGGACGGTGGCGTTCAGCGCCGGTTCCACCTCCGCCTGTCGCGCCAACGCCTGCTCCAGAACCTCGACCGGCGAGAGCGTGCCAGCCGCGAAGCCCTGAAGCATATCGAGTGCGGAGGGCTGCCCGTGATCAACCACGCCGGACGTTCCAGAACGTGGCGAAACCGTCCAGCACGCCGCTCAGCTCGGTGCGATGGGCCGTCGGCTGCGTGTACTGGCCCAGTGGCCAGTAAGGCACGTCCTGGATGGCCTGCACCTGGAGGTCCCGGCAGATCGCCTGTTGCGCGGGCAGGTCCGGCGCGTCGAACCAGTCCTGGCGCAGCTGCTCGATGCGCGGGCTGTCGGGCCAGCCGAACCAGCCCTGCGCGCCTTGCCCGCGCATGATGAAGTGTCCGCCGGGATTGAGGATGTCGCTGCCGACCAGCGCGGTGAAGAAGACGCTCCAGCCGCCCTGATCCACCGGCCCGCGATTGGAGCGGCGCGGCGTCATGCTGGCCCAGTCGATGCTGTGCAGGTCCACGTTCAGCCCGACCCGCTTGAACATGTCGGCGCAAACGAGGGCCATGGTGTTGATGGCGGGGAAATCCGCCGGGGCGAGCACCACGACCCGCTCGCCCTTGTAACCGGCGGCAAGGATCTCCGCCTTCGCCTTCTCGGCGTCGCGGGGGCCTTTCAGCACGTCGAGCCCGGCATCGCTGGCAAGCGGCGTGTCAGGGCAGAAGAAGCCCACATCGGCGCGATAGGCGCCGGGGTCGGAGCCGACGATGCCCTGCATCACCGAGGACTGGTCCAGCGCCTTCCAGATCGCGCGCCGGATCGCCGGATTGTTGAATGGCGCTTGCGTATGGTTGGCCCGCATCACGCCGATCCAGCCCGTGCGGTCGGTGACCGCGACGCGGACATTGCGGTTGCGCCGCAGCGCCGGCAGCAGGTCGACCGAGGCATTCTCCCACCAGTCCTGCTCGCCCGTCATCAGCGTGGCGGCAGCGGTCGAGGCATCGGGAATGGTCGTCCACTCCACGCGGTCGAACTGCGCGACCTTCGGGCCCGCTGTCCATCCGAGCGCGCCGTTCGGGCGCGGGGCATAATCGGCGAAGCGCTCATAGACGTTGCGCGCGCCTGCAAGACGCTCGTCCGCGCGGAAGCGGAAGGGGCCGCTGCCGATCATCTCGGTGATCGCCGTGTTCGGATCGGTCGCGGCCAGCCGCTCCGGCATGATCGCGCACATCGGCGCGGCCGGCTTGCCGAGCGCATAGTCCAGCAGCGGGAAAGGCTTGCGGAGCCGGAAGCGGACGGTCTTGTCGTCGGGTGCGGACAGCTCGTCCGTCACCGCCATCAGCGCCCCGCCCAGCGTGTCCTTCGCGCCCCAGCGGCGGATGCTCGCGACGCAGTCCCGCGCGAGGACGGGCGTGCCGTCGTGAAAGCGGAGCCCGTCGCGCAGCATGATGTCCCATTGCCGCCCTTCGGCGGAGATCATGTGGCCGGCCGCCATCTGGGGCCGTGGCGCGAAGGTGCCGTCCACACCGTAGAGCGTGTCGAACACCATGTAGCCATGATTGCGCGTCACGTAGAAGCTGACGAAGACTGGGTCGAGAATCGCCAGGTCGACCTGCGGGATGAAGCGCAGCACGCGGGCCGGCTGCGTGCGCGCCGCCGGGGTCGCGAGGGTGGCGGCGGCGACTGCCGCGCCGCCCGCCAGCAGGTTGCGCCGTGATGTCATGCCGCCAGTTCCTTCTGCGATGAGAGTACGGTTTCCGTATGTTCCGGCCAGGCGAAAGGCTCGGGACTGACGAAGCGGCGCAGCACGCTCTCCAGCAGGCGGGCGGTGAGGTTGCGGTAGCCGTCGATCGGCAGCGCGCCGATGAAGCTCATGGAGCCGACAGAAAGCACTGCGCCGCCCGCAGCCGTCTCGAAGAAGGTGATGTCGGAGCGCACGACCTGATCGCGTGCACCGGGCCATTCCTGGGTCAGCCGCTCCTCGTTGGCCGGCTCGAAGCTCGGATGCTGCGGCAGGCCGACCGCCAGCACCAGCGCGTGCGGCGGCGTGCCGAGGGCCGTATCCGCGCGGTCCACCTCGTGCCCCGCTGCGCCTCCGCCCATCAGCCCGCGTTCGCCGAAGGCGACGCCCGGCCTTGCTTCCGGCAGGTCGCGGCGCAGGAAAGCGAGGCGCTGGTCCTCGACCGCCGCCGTGAAGCGGTAGGGTTCCGACACGTAGGCGCCCTGTGATGAGAAGCCGACGCCGACCAGCGCCTGCGGCGGCTTGCCGAGGCGTCGCCACAGCCCGCCATAGCTGCCATCGAAAGCGTGGTAACCCTCGCCGGGATCGGCGGCCCAGGTGCGGATGCCACCTTCGGCGCGGCGAAGCTCGACTGCCCAGAGCTCGCCCTGGAACGGCACGATCTTCCAGTAGAAGCCGTTGCCGCCGAGATAGAGGAAGCGGCCGCCGCCTTCGATGTAGGCGGCGATCGCCCCGTGCGTTTCCTCGGTGTGGTACTCCGGGTGTTGCCCGGTCATCACAGTCGCGTAGCGTCGCAGCAGGGCGACGCCTTCGGCGTGCAGATCGTGGTCGGTGATGATCTCGCAGGGAATGCCGCGCCGGTCGAGCCAGTCGATCAGGTAGGTGTCGGCCGCGAGCCAGTACGTTCCGGACCCGCCGGGCGCTTCGTCGGCGCGGTGGATCTGGTTGACGCGCTTGTCGATCATCGGCCGACGCATCGAGGTGATGGTCACGCCGCTGCCGTCGCTGTGGGTGTTGTACGCGGACAGCCCGTATTCCGGATGCCGGTCCGCCGTTTCCGTCAGCGCGCCCCAGGCGGCGGCGCGCGGGCGCATGGACTCCGTCACCTCGGTGCGCGGGTACTGGCCGTAGATCTGGTAGGTCAGCGTCGGCAGCAGCAACGCGATCGGGGCCTGGCTTCCCGCCTCGGGGGCGCGCACGACGAAGGGGATGTTGTCGCGCCCCTCCGCGGTCTCGAGGTGCAGCGCGTAGAGCCCGCTCGGCCAGTCCGCCGGGATGGTCAGCGACAGCGACGGCGACCATCCCATGTCGCCGATGTCGTCGTCATGGAAGTGGATCGCCGCGTACTCGTCCGGCGCGTCCGTCCAGCGATGATGCCGGCCGGTCCAGCGCGCGCCCGGCACGGCGCGGGTGGGCATGTTCTCGACGCGGCCGTGCGAGCCCTGCGGCCCCCGGTCGACGATGCGCTCGGTGCCGATCCCCTCGGCGAAATCCCACAGCGCCCTCAGCGAGGGCGTGCCGAGGTCGGGAGGCGCCGCCTGCGCGTTCAGCAAGGCGTCGGGGGGCAACGCGGCGCCGTAGAGCGTGGGCCGTTCGAGGCGGCCGTTGAAGTGGCTGTGCGACTCAGCAGCAGCGGCGAGGATCAGGCTGCCGCTGCCGAGCCGGGGCGGCGCGACCCGGATGCCCGTCCGCAGCATGGCGGGGGGCGGCGCGTAGGCGCGTGGCCGCGTCCGGCCCGCGAGGGTCAGCAGCCCCGCCTGAGGATCGAGCGTCACGGCGACATCGACCCAGCCTCCGGTCGCGACATGCCGGGGCAGGACGGCTTCGACCGCACCGCCTTCCCCTTCGAGCACCGCCGCCAGCCCGTTTGCCCGCAATTCCAGCCGCAGCGCGCCGTCCTCACCCTGCGCATGCAGCAGGGTCTGCGTCCGCCGCAGCTTCGGGCGGGTGGCCCGGAACGTCAGCGCCAGGGACAGGCCGTCGGTGGTGTCGAGATCGACGTGCGGCACCACCGCCCGCGATCCGGGATGGACCGGCTGCTCCCGCCCCCCGTGCCTTCCATCTAGCGGGCAGGAGATTGGGGTCTCCCTGTAGCCGGGTCCCGCCGGATTGGGATCACCGCAGAAGATGCGCGCCAGCCGCGTGGTGTAGTCGCGCCCCTCCCGACTGCTGATCATGAAGCGGATGGTTTCGCCGGGGCGCACGCTCCAGCGGTCCACGTAGCCGGTAACGGGCAGCACGTCAGGGCTTCTCGATGTTCCAATACACCAGCACGGGTGAATCGAGGACGCCGCGCAGGGTGCTGCGATAGGCGATCGGCGCGTCGAACTCGCCAACCGGGACGTAGGGGCGCATCTCCTCCAGCCGCGCCTGAAGGCGTGTGGCGACGGCGAGGCGCGCCGCCTGATCGGGTGCGTCGGCGAAGGCCTGGCGCAACTTCTCCGTCTCCTCGTCGCAGGGCCAGCCGATCCAGTTGCGGCCGTCGCAGGCCATGTTGGTGCCGACATTGGTGAGCGGATGGTGCGCGGTGATGCCGGAGGAATAGGTGGTGACGATGTTCCAGCCGCCGGCCGAGGGCGGGGCCTTCTGCGTCTGGCGGGTGGCCATGGTGCCCCAGTCCGTCCAGATCACGTCCAGGCTCACCCCCGCACGGCGCAGACCGTCGATCAGCACCTCGCTGATCTGGCCGATCGGCGCGAGTTCCTTGGTCGCGATCATGGTCAGCGTCTCGCCGCGATAGCCGGCCTCCGCCAGCAGCGCGCGGGCGCGTTCGATGTTCGGCTGCGGCATGCTCGCCTGCACGCCGCCATAGGGGCCGCCGCAGATGTAGTACGCGGCGCAGCGCTGCCAGCGTCTCGCATCGCCGGCGACGGCGGACATGTAGTCGCTCTGGTCGGCCAGCAACGCCAGCGCCTGCCGCGCGCGCGGGTCGTTGAACGGCGGGTGCAGCGAATTTGGGCGGACGATGCCTTGATTGTTGAGCTGGTTGATCTTGCGGACCGTCACGGCGCGATTGCGCTCCAGCGTCGGCACCAGATCGAGCAGCGGCGCTTCCACCAGATCCACCTCGCCCGTCTGCAGGGCGGAAGCGGCGGTGTTGGCGTCCGGCATGACATGCCACTCGACCCGGTCCACCTTCACCACCCGGCCGCCCGCCAGCCCATTCGGCGGTTCGGCGCGCGGGCGATAGTCGGCGTTGCGGTCGAAGACAGCGCGCGAGCCGGAGACGCGGGCGTCGTGGTTGAAACGGAAGGGGCCGGAGCCGATCGCCGCGGTGATCGCACGCGACGGATCGCCCGCGAGGTCGCTGGCGCGCATGATCGCCGGAATCAGCCCGACGCCGGACCCCAGCGCCCAGGTCAGGTAGGGCAGCGGCTGCGACAGGCGGATATCGAAGGTCTTCGCGTCCACCGCCTCCATCGCGGTGACGACGGCGGCAACCTTCTGGCCGGTCACGTCGCGCACCATCCACCGCCGCAGGGAGGCGACGACATCTGCGGTGGTCACCGGCGCGCCGTCGTGGAAGGCGAGGCCGTCGCGCAGGGTGAAGCGCCAGGTGAGTTTGTCGTCGGACGTGGACCACCGCTCCACCATCTGCGGGTGCGGCTGCACGTCCGTGTCCCACGCAAACAGGGTTTCGTAGACCATCAGCCCATACAGGCGGGTGATGATGATCGCCGTGTACATCGGGTCGAGCACGGTCAGGTCGGCGCTGGGGGCAACGCGAAGGACACGGTCCTGCGCCGAGGCCGGCGTCGCCACGCTCAGCGCCAGCGCCGCCAGAAGCGTGCGCCCCGGGCACGGCAGGAATCGTCTGATCCTCGTCAACATATCGTATGCCCCCATTCGCTAGGAAGACGCCTCTTGCGGGGCGTCTCCTGCTCGTTGCCTGGCGGGAATTGCCGCAGCTTGCCGGCGGGGCGACAAGCGATATTAACTGCGGAGGCAGGCAGTTTTCATCGCGGTGTGACCATAGGACGCAACCTGCCCTCGATGATGGCGCTTCGGGCGTTCGAGGCATCCGCCCGCCGGCTGAGCTTCGCCGAGGCCGGTCGGGAATGCTGCCTCACGCCGGGTGCGATCGGGCGCCAGATCCGGTTGCTGGAAGCAGATCTCGGCGTCGTGCTGTTCCATCGCCATGCGGCGGGACTGACGCTGACCGTCGCCGGTGAAGATCTGCTGCACGAGGTACGATCCGCGCTTGATCTCGTGGAGCGCGCGATGGGGCGTGTTGCCCGACGCGCGCGGGGGGCGAAGCGGCTGAGCATCGCGACGCTGCCGGCCTTCGGCGCGCGGTGGCTGATGCCGCAGTATCCGGACTTCGCCAACTCGCATCCGGACATCACGGTAACCTTCTTCACGCGCACCGAGCCCGTCGCCTTCGAGGGCCAGCATTTCGATGGGGCGATCCATTACGGCGTCGCCCCGCCACCGGGAACGCGCGGCGACTGGATAATGGACGAGCAGCCCACGCCGGTCTGCGCTCCCTCGTTACGGCATCCTGAGGGGTTGGATCTCACGAGGGCGCTGGCCCGCTATCGGCTGCTTCAGCACGTCCACCGTCCGGCGGCCTGGACCGACTGGCTTTCGCGCCTGAGCATCCGGAACGTGGAGACCGACAGCGGCCCTGCTTTCGAGCAGTTGCACCTCATGCTCGAGGCCGCGCTTTCCGGCCTTGGTCTCGCTTTGCTGCCGCGGTTCATGGTGCAAGACGAGCTCGTGTCGGGACGGCTCATCGCTCCATTTGCGGAGCGAGTCAGCAGCGGTTGGGGTTACTGGTTCGTTTACCCAGGTGACCGGAAGCTCGGGGATGCGGCGAACGCGTTCCGAGACTGGCTGCTGTGTGTGGCACGCGCGGACTACCGTCAGGGCTACCCGCGAGGGTGAACCGCATATCACGACGCGCAGCTTAGGAGCAGCGGCCTGCCTGGCGAGGCGTGTCAGGGGCGGAACGGCTGCGAAGGCGACGATCCGAACGACTGCGTACCCGGGGGCGCTTAAACGGCGACTCTACTTCGTGCCCTCTGCCGCCTTCAGCCTCGCCCCCGGCCCGCCGCCATTTTCCGCGAGGCCCACGAGCAACGGCAATGTATTCTCCCTTCTCCGAAAACCCCTATCGCCTAGCTACCGGCTCGCGGCCAGGCACGCCCATCCGCATGACCGAACCTGACAGCCCCCTGATGCTGACGCGTATGGCGGAACCTGGTGCGGACCGCAGCCCGGCGGCCCACTCAGGTCTTGCGGATGTTGTAGAGCAGCAGGACCGGGGCGTGGATCACGTCGGTGACGTTGCTGCGCCACACATTCGGGTGGAGATAGCGGCCGAGCGGCACATAGGGCAGCGTCTCGACCGCTCGGAGCTGGATCTCCGCGGCGATGCGCTGCTGGGCCGCGAGGTCGGATGCGTCGAACCAGGCGCTGCGCAGCCGCTCGGTTTCGGCATCCTCGGGCCATCCGACCCAGCCACCCCGCCCGTTGCCGCGGATCTGTTGATGCACGGCAGGGTTCAGGTGCTCGGCCCCCGACCAGGTGGTGTGGATAACGTTCCAGCCACCCTGATCGATGGGGTCCATCTTGGCGCGCCGCTGCACCATCGTACCCCAGTCGGTCACCACTTCGTCGAGGTTGAAGCCGAGGCGTCGCATCAGATCGGCCGTCACCTGGCTGAGCGCGAAGACCGTCGGCAGGTCGCCGGGGGCGAGCAGCACGACGCGCTCGCCCGCATAGCCCGCCGCGCGCATCGCCGCGCGGGCACGGTCGAGATCGGGGCTTCGCAGCAGTTCGCTGCCGGCCTCGGTGGCGAGCGGAGTGTCACAGGTCCAGAAGCTGTAACAGGTGCGCCACATGTCCGGATCGTTCCCGGCCACGGCGCGCATGTAGTCCCCCTGGTTCACCGCCATGGCGAGCGCGCGCCGTAGCGCCGGGTTGTTGAACGGCGGCACCAGGTGGTTGAAGCGCAGCATCGCGTAGGTGCCGATCTCGTCGCGCATCCGCACTACCAGATCGCGGTTGCGCGCGAAGACCGGCAGCAGGTCGTGCAGCGGGAACTCGAGAAAATCGACCTCGCCGGCCTGGATGGCCGCCCCTGCGGTCGCCGGATCGGGGAGGATTGCCCACTCGACGCGTTCGATATGCGCAACACGCCCGCCAGCGGTCCAGTCGGGCGGCTCCTGGCGCGGCTGATAGCCGTCGAACCTCCGGTAGGCGACGCGCGCGCCGGGGACGAATTCCTCGGGGATGAAGCGGTAGGGACCGCTTCCCACCGTCTCGGTGATCTGCTTGTTCGGCTCGGTCGCGGCCACCCGCTCCGGCATGATGAAGCACGGGCTCGATGTCTGCTTGCCGATTGCGGTAGCGAGCAAGGGGAAGGGCCGCTTCAGGCGGAAGCGGAAGCGCCGGTCGTCGAGTGCGGCAAGCTCGTCGGTCGACGCCATCGCGGCCTGTCCAAACTGGTCGCGCGCACCCCATCGCTTGATCGAGGCGACGCAATCCACCGCGCGCACTGGCTCGCCGTCGTGGAAGCGCAGCCCCTCGCGTAAGGTGAAGGTCCAGGACTTGCCGTCATCCTCGACCTGCCAACCCTCCGCCATCTGGGGCCGGACGTTGAAGCTGCTGTCGAGGCCGCAGATCTGATCATAGACCATGTAGCCGTGGTGGCGGGTGATCACCGCTGTGGTCCAGATCGGGTCGAGCACCGTGAGGTTCGCCTGCGGCACCACGCGCAGCACGCGACTGCCGGCGGGTTGCGCCAGCGCAGGTACAGGCAGCATGGAACTCGCCGCGGCGGCGGCAAGCAGCGTACGTCGCTTCATCGGAACGCTCCCCCGGTGCCTTTCGCCGGCCGTATGAAAGCCGCCAGCATTGTCACGATAGTGGATCATTCCTTATGGCGACGGCAAGCCGTCAGGTCATGCCGCATGGGGCGATCAGCCGTCGGTTCACCACGGCGGAATGGAACACGATGCTGATGAGGCGAGCGAGCGCGTCCCTGACCGGCCGGTGCTGGCCAAGTCATCCGGCAAGCGCGCGCCTGATCCAGGCAGAATACCCCCCTGTCAAAACCGCCAATAGTGCCAAAAACCCGCCCTCGGGACGTGATCGCGAAATGCGATCTGGCGGAGGCTACTCTGCTAAACACGCTAATCTGCTAATCGGGTCGCGCTTCGAGACCCGCGCCGGGGCACACCCTTGGCAATACGGACGGCGCAGGCCGATGCGGCAATCACCGGCCGCGCCTGCCTCGGGCAACGTGAAGGTGCGTCATGATGAACGAGGCTGAGACGAAGGATCGCACGGCGCCACCGGACACCCGCGACGGCCTGCGCGCCTGAAGCGACGTGCTTGATGGCGCTATCGACATGCTGTCGCTGGTAAGGGGCGCGTCCGGCATCGAGGTCGCAAGGTCCCTCCCGGGCGTCAGCGCGTGATCTCACCGAAATCGGTGCCGAAGAACATGATGAGCCTCCGCCGCCCGGGCTCGCCTGCAGCTGCGAGGTCTGCATCGGCGCCCGCGGCGTCCGAGCTACGGGCCTTGATGCGCCCGCGGAGCGCGAGCGCTGCCGGGTAGCCCGGCGATCGCGTCAGCGAGGCTTCGGCCTGGCGGCGCGCTTCTTCGAGATCGCCGCGCAGGAGCGCGAAACCACTGAGCATGAGCAGGGCCGGCGCCCATTGGCCGGCTGAACGCTCGAGCGCCAGACGGCAATCGCTGGCGGCTCCTTCCGAATTGCCAAGGCGATGGCGCGTCGCGCAGCGGAGTGTGAGAACGGGCGCGTTGCCACCACCCGGATGATGGCGTACCGCCGCGTCGAAATCGGCAAGCGCCGGTCGCAGTTCTCCCGAACGAAGCAAGATGCCACCGCGCTCGCTGTAGGCCTGCCAGAAGCGGGGGTTGCGGCGAATGACATCCGTCAGGTCTCGCCGCGCCTGTTCGTCCTCCCCGAGTGTGCTGAGCAGCACGCTGCGCGCGAAGAGCGTCGCGATATCCTGGGGGTCCGCGGCGAGTGCGGCATCATAGTCAGCCCTGGCGCCGGCATTGTCGCCGCGGCGCATACGGATGGTGGCCCGGCCGGAGAGCGCCTGGGGATGGCCTGGTTGCAGCGCGAGTGCCGCCTCGTAGTCGGCAAGGGCCACATCAACATCGCTCGCCAGGCTCGAGTTCAGGCGCCGCGCCGCACGCTCGAGAAAGATGGGCACTGAACGCTCTCCGAGGCGGATCGCTGTATCAAGGTCCTCATCCACGAGGGATGATCCGTCGCCCGCGTCCAGCCGCGCCACGGCTCGCAGCCCGTGGGCGCGGGCGCGCTGCGCTGGGGTCGCGTCCCCGGTGCGGATCACCCTTCCGCAGGCCAATATGGCAGCACCGGGCTGTTCGCCGCCGCGCCGCTCGCAAGCGGCCATCGACCGGTCCAACGCGGATTGCGCGAAACCGTCCTCTGCGACCAACGCCAACAGGAAGGCAGGCAAGCAGCATATGGCGAAGCGCATCGCTACGGCCTCCCGGGATCCGAACCTTAGCAGGCGTACCCAGACGGCGGGTACAGGGAGAAGAATCCACCCAACGCCCTAATGCGGCTGGGCGAAGACGTGCGCGCGCGGATCGAGCGGATTGTCGGCCCTGGTAGGATGGTCGACTTTATCCGCGCGGCCGTGGGTGCCGAGCTTCGGCGGCGGGAAGCTGGTTCCCCTCCGCCGCCGGCATCTGCCGAACCCGTGGAGAAGCCCCGGTTCGTCGGTGCGAAGGTCAGGCGCCTATCTTCCCGGCAGCGCGAGTTTCTTTTGGCGGCAGATCCGACCCGGAAGTCGATCGAACGATCAAACTCACCGCGGCTGATGGGCCATGGCGCGTTGGTGAGGCGCGCTTCTCGGCGCGGACCGGGGACAGTCTTGTGCCTGCCGCGCCTAGAAGCTCATGCCGAGGCCGACGGAATAGCCGGTCACGTTCCTGTCGCCGAAGAAGTAGCGGCCGATAAGGCGCACCCGGCTCAGGTTGAGTCCCACTGCACCGATCTCGTAGCGACCGACATCGAACTCGATGCCCCCGCCGATCTTCGCCGACCATGAGAACCCCAGCGCGTCGCGCTGGTCGCCGAGGTAGTAGGAGGCGGATCCGTCGATCACCCAGCGGAGCGGCCGGCCGAAAGCCTCCCAGCCGGTCGGCCATCGCAACCTTCCCCACGTGCTGATTGTCTTGGCAACAGCGTCGCCCTGCGCAGCAGGCAGCGTGTTGCCGAAGGTCTGGAGGTGGATCTGCGTGTAGCGGAGCTCGAGGTCGATGTCCCGCTGCGGGCGGTAGTCGTAATAGGCGAGCATCATCGATCCGCCGAGACCCCAGACGTTCATCTGGCCATCCTTGAAGGCCGAAATGTCGACGTCGGTGCGGTAGCTGACGAAGGAGGCGAACAGTGACGCGTCGGAGGCGGCATAGCCGAGCGAGGCGTTGAGTATGGGGCGCAGGTAGAGGTACTCGGTCAGCCGGATATCGTAGCCGATGCCGACGGTGGCGGCGACGTTGTTCCAACGAAGTGGTGCCCGGCGCGCGTCCTCGCCGCCGGTGAATACGGCGCGCGGGTCATAGCGGGCGTAGCCGATGTAGCCCTCGAGGAAGAGCGGGAAGGAGTCGCTGACGGTGAAGCCGAAGCCGAACTGACCGAGCGTGAGCGTCGGACTGCCCTCGTCGCCGCCGCTCGCCGTCCCGCGATCGATCTGCATGGCGTTCGCCGACCCGTCCGGCGTGACGTTGTAGCCCATCAGGCCGAGCACGCCGCCCGGCCGCGACCGGATATCGGATCGCGAGTCGGCAAGGCGGACCGCAACGCCACCCGATTGCGCCAGCGCGTCGGAGAGTGGGACGCAGCAGGCGATGGCGACGACCCAGGCCAGCGCAACTTCGACCGCGCGCCGGGGCGGAGTGTGGCTCATATCGAGGCCGGGACGGCCGCGCCACTCTGGCTACACATGTGGGACAGATCCCCGAACCGTGTCCGCCCGCGGGGCGATGGGGTCGGCCCGGCGCGGCGCGGGCGTCGGTTCAACGATTGTCTCCCGGGGCAACAACGCAGCCGCACGCCGCAGACTGTCCTCCGCCGCCCGTACCTGGCGGACCGTCTCCTCCTGGGTGATGCGACGGGCGCGCGTCTTCAGCAGCGCATGGCCTTCGGCGATCCGTGTCAGCACCGCCCCGTACTGGGCGCGGGCGGCGGCGCGGTGGACGAATTCGCGGTCGCGTAGCGCGGCCAGGTCCCGGGTGGCCTGCCGGGCCGCGCTATCCCGCGTCTCGCGCTCCAGCCGCGCGTAAGAGGCCGCGGTCGCGGCGCGGTCCTCGGCCTCGCCGGACGCGACCCTGGCGACGGCGGAGGACAGCGCCGCCACCAGCGCCTGTGCCGTCGGATCGGCAGCGACGATGGCATCGCGCATCTCCGGCGCCTGCATGGTGGTGCGGCGGGCGTTGCGCCGGAACGCCCCGAGTTCCGCCACGGCCCGTCCGCCGCCGGCGTCCGCCGCCGCGGCCCGTGGCACGAGCGGTATGAACGGGTCGTCGCGGTACGGCAGGACCCCGTCGGAGGCCAGGGTGGCGAGCGCGGAGAGGTAGACCGCGAGCGCTTCCTGCATGGCGAGGATACCGTCGAGGGCAGGGCGGGATGCCGCCGCCGCGTTCAGAACATCCGCGCTGGTCGTGGCTGCCAGGGACGCCGGCGCGCCGGCCAAGGGGGCCGAGACAGAGGGGTAGTCGGCGACGATGCTCGCGGTGCGTGCCCAGTCGCGCACTGCGGAGTAATCCGGCGCGCTGCAGGCGCCGCCGAGCAACGCAAGCGCGCATGCGACCAAGCGGTTACGTCGCAAGAAATCTGCTCCGCGGTACTGTAGGGTTGGGGCACCCAGCCAGGGCCGCGGATCCCGAGGCGCCTGTCTCACGACAACCTGCGTCGGATTCATCGCGATCTCAGTCCTTCGGGCCGGTTTTCTGTAGATACTGCAACGAAACCACGCATCTGCGGGGGAGCCAAGGTCAGGCGCTTGATCGACATCCTCCCGCGTGTCGCGGGCTTCAGCATGTTATCCGCTGCCGCTACGGCGTGGCGTCGTGCTCGCAATCCTGGATGACGAGCTCGCAACGCTGACCGGAGACAATGCGCCACTGGCGGCCCTTGCGCGCGACCCTGCGGTGGTCGGCTACAAGAGAGTACCCAAGGCCCGGACCTGGTCGACCCGAGCCGGGATGCCAGGCGGTGATTCGCTATCGAAAAACAGTGCTCGATACTGTCGAGGCGCGGGAATCAATGGGTCAGGGGGGCGCGCGCAGGTCGTATGACTTGCCGCCGTTGCCAGTCGGGCCACCCAGTCCTAACCCGCGCGCGCAACGAACAAAGTAATGCCTGCATGATCGCGGAGTTTCCGTGATCCGCCCTGCCGACTGTCAGAGGCGATTAGAACGGCGGGGGCCGTGGAGTCCGCTCCCCGTAGCGCTGACACAGCCACTTCAGGCTGCCGTCGATCTCGCGCAACAGTTCAACCGCGCGGCTGAGCCGGTCGTAGGCAAAGAGCAGCAGGACCGCGATCAGGCATCCCAGGCCCCAAAGCAACGCGACCTCATACCGAGCGTAGCCCGGCCGGAACCCGCAATGCCTCGCGCTTGGGGAGGCGAGAGGTGTTTTCCGACCGGTACGCACGCGCGCCTGCGCGCGGGGTAAGTTCGCCCAACGGCGAGCCCGTGATCGTGCCCCGCCACGCTGGTGATCATCCGGGTGCGAGCAGCACGGCGATCGGGGCATCACCCCATTCTATAATGAATTCAGGATGGTGGGCTGTGTAGGGCTCGAACCTACGACCCGCTGATTAAGAGTCAGCTGCTCTACCAACTGAGCTAACAGCCCATCCAGGCTCACCGGGTCACGAAACCCCCGGGCGCGCCGAGGCGGGGGCTATACCAACCTCACCCGGGAAGGAAAAGCCCCTCGTTATGCGCTGGGCTCATCCGTCCTCCGCAGGGCCGCGGAATTCCGCATCGCGGTGCACGTGGGCGCTCATCAGCAGCCCGAACCCCAGCATCACCGTGATCATCGCCGACCCGCCATGGGACATCAGCGGCAGCGGCACGCCGCCGACCGGGATCGCCCCCATCACCATGGCCACGTTCACGGCGACGTACAGGAAGAAGTTGCAGGCGATGCCGAGGCCCAGCAGCCGGCCGAACTGGTGCCGGCAGGCCAGCGCCATGGACATCGACCACAGCACGATCACCAGCAGCAGCGCGAGCACCGCCGCCGCGCCGACGAAGCCCCATTCCTCGGCCCACATGGTGAAGATGAAGTCGGTCTGCTTCTCCGGCAGGAAGCTGAGCTGGCCCTGAGTGCCCTGCAGCCAGCCCTTGCCCCAGATCCCGCCCGACCCCAGCGCGATGCGTGACTGGATGATGTTGTAGCCGGCGCCGAGCGGGTCGCTCTCCGGGTTCAGGAAGGTGGTGATGCGGGCGCGCTGGTAGTCGTGAAGCTGGGCGTAGGCGATCGGCGCGGCGAAGGCGGCGATGCCGGCGAGCAGGGCGAACTTCCAGATCCGCACGCCTGCCGCGAAGAAGACCAGCGCGCCGACGACCGCCGTGATCACCGCCGTGCCGAGATTGGGCTGCTTGAGGATCAGCGCCACCGGCACCAGCACCAGCGCCGCCGGCACGATCAGGAACAGCGGATTGCCCATCCGCTCCCAGCTCGCGCGGTGGAACCAGGAGGCGAGCATCACCACCAGCGCGATCTTCATCAGCTCCGACGGCTGAAGCTGGATCACGCCGAGGTCGATCCACCTCTGCGCCCCCTTCCCCACCTGCCCGGTCACCGCGACCATCACGAGCAGCCCCAGCGCGAGCCCGTAGAACACCCAGGCGAAACGCTGGATGAACCGGATGTCCACCATCGCGATGGCGAGCATCACGATCAGCCCGAAGCCGAAGCGCAGCGCATGGCGGGCCGCATAGGGTTCCGGCGCGCCGCCGCCCGCCGAATAGAGCGCGACATAGCCCACGCCGGCGAGCGCGCAGAGCAGGATCACCAGCCCCCAGCTCACCCGCAGCAGCTTGCCGGTGATGCCGAAATCCGCGTTGCGGAGCAGCCGGCGTTCCATCATCGCCGCGGCGCCTCCGCCACCCGCGCCGCCGGCGGCGGCGGCTGGCGCGAGGCGGGCTCGCGCGTCAGCGTCTCGGCCATGATGTCGCGCGCGATGGGGGCCGCCGCCGCCGCGCCGCCCAGCCCGTGCTCCACCACCACGGACACCGCGTAGCGCGGCGTCTCATAGGGGGCGAAGGCGACGAACAGCGCGTGCGGCCGGAACTCCCACGGCAGGGTCTCGGCGCGGAAGCCGCGCTCGCGTTCGGCGCGGGAGACGCGGCGGACCTGCGACGTGCCCGTCTTGCCGGCCATGGCGGCGGCGCGGTCGGGCAGGCGCGCGCCCCGCGCGGTGCCGCCCTGCTCGTTCACCACCGCCCACATGGCCTCGCGCATCAGCCGCAGGTCCCGCTCGGGGACGCCGAGGCCCGGCCAGTCGTCCGGCTTGCCGCCCTTGCGCAGCACGCCGCCGATCGCCTTGGTCAGATGCGGCTGCACCGCCCGCCCCGTCGCCAGCCGCGCCGCCATGGTGGCGAGCTGCAGCGGCGTGACCTGGGTGAAGCCCTGGCCGATGCCGTGCACCACCGTGTCGCCCTGCGCCCAGGGCTTGCCTTGGGAGATCCGCCAGCCGCGCGTCGGCACCAGCCCGCTGCGCAGTCCCGGCAGTTCGATCTCGAGGGGCACGCCGAGGCCGAAGCGATGCGCCATCGCCGCCACCCGGTCCTGCCCGGTGCGCTTCGCCGCCTCGTAGAAATAGCAGTCGCAGGAGAGCTTGATCGCGGCGCGCATGTCCACGCCGCCATGGCCGTAGCGGTTCCAGCAATGGAAGCGCGCGTCGCCGAGATCGTAGTAGCCCGGGCACGGCAGGCGCTCGCCGACCGAGACCGTGCGCGCCTCCAGCGCCGCGAGGGCGACGACCATCTTGAAGGTGGAGCCCGGGGCATAGAGGCCGGTCGCGGCCTTGTTGATCAGCGGTGCGCGCTTGTTGCGCGTCCATTCGCGCCACTGCGCATGGCTCACGCCCTCGTTGAACAGCGACGGGTCGAAGGACGGGTTGGTGCCCATGGCCAGCACCTCCCCGTTGCGCGCGTCCATCACCACCGCCGACGCGCTCTCCTCGCCCAGTCGCCTGCGCACCGCCTGCTGCAGGCCGGTATCGATGGTCAGGTGCACGTCCTGGCCCTGCTGGCCCTCGCGACGTTCCAGCTCGCGGATGACGCGGCCGACCGCGTTGACCTCGAGCTGCAGCGATCCGGCGCGGCCACGCAGCACCGGATCGTGCGCGCGTTCCATCCCCGCGCGGCCGATGCGGATGCCGGGCAGCTCGAACAGCGGGTCCTCGCCGATATCGGCCTCGGACGGCGGCGCGACGTAACCTACGACGTGGGCGAGGTCCTCGCCGAACGGATAGACGCGGGTGGTGCCGACATCGGTGAGCACGCCCGGCAGGTCGGGCGCGTTCACCTCCAGGCGGATCATCTCCTCCCAGGTCAGGAACTCGCGCACCACCACGGGCACGAAGCGGCGGCGGCGGCGCACGTCGCGCTCCACCCGGGCGCGCTCATGCTCGGCGAGCGGGACGAGGC
>JBBCJT010000218.1:0-44372 GCA_037190665.1 Rhodovastum atsumiense
GCATCCGGCGGCGGCGGCGTGTCGGCCTTCAGCCACGGCTCGATGGAGCGGTACTGCGCGTAGACCTGCGACAGGTCGGGCACGAGATCCTTCACCACCGGCATGTGCGGCAGCGGGTTGATGCGCACCTCGCCCTTCACCTCGTCGATCGGCTTGAGGCAGGCGAGCGTGTTGAGCCCGTCGATGTTCATCGAGCAGGAGCCGCAGATGCCCTCGCGGCAGGAGCGGCGGAAGGTCAGCGTCGAGTCGACCTCGTTCTTGATCTTGATCAGCGCGTCCAGGACCATCGGGCCGCACTTGTCGAGATCGAGCTCGTAGGTGTCGTAGCGGGGGTTCTCGCCGCTGTCCGGATCCCAGCGGTAGATCTTGAACGGCCGCACGTTCTTCGCACCCGCTTCGGCCTTGAAGGTCTTGCCGGCGGTGATGCGGCTGTTCCGCGGCAGGCTGAACTTGGCCATCTTCTGCCCGCTCCTCAGTACACGCGCGGCTTGGGCGGGAAGACGCTGACCTCGTTGGTCAACGTCCGCATCTTCACGTCGCGGTAGCCGAGCGTGATGCGGTAGCTGTCATCCATCCAAGCCACGGTGTGCTTCATCCAGTTCGCGTCGTCGCGCTCGGGGAAGTCCTCCTGCGCGTGCGCGCCGCGGCTTTCCTTGCGCGCCTCGGCGCCGACGATCGTGGTCAGCGCGTTGCCGAGCAGGTTGTCGAGCTCCATCGCCTCGACCAGGTCGCTGTTCCAGATCAGGCTGCGGTCGGAGATGCGAATGTCGCCGAAGCCGCCGGCCACCTTCTCCATCTTCTCCACCCCCTCCTTCAGCAGATCGGAAGTGCGGAAGACCGCGGCATGCGCCTGCATGGTGCGCTGCATGTCCAGCCGCAGGTCGGAGACGGTGGTGCCGCCCTTGGCGTGGCGCACGCGGTCCAGCCGATCCAGCGCCCGCTCTCCCGCCTTGGGCGGCAGCGGCGGCTGGGTCGCGCCGGGCTGGAGGACCTCCTTCGCCCGCAACGCCGCGGCGCGGCCGAACACGACGAGATCGAGCAGCGAGTTGGTGCCGAGCCGGTTGGCCCCGTGCACGGACACGCAGGCCGCCTCGCCGACCGCCATCAGCCCCTGCACCACCCGATCGGGATCGGTCGGCGTGGGGTTCAGCACCTCGGTGTGGATGTTCGTGGGGATGCCGCCCATGTTGTAGTGCACGGTCGGGATCATCGGGATCGGCGCCTTGGTCACGTCCACGCCGGCGAAGATCTTCACCGTCTCGGAAATGCCGGGCAGCCGCTCGTGCAGCAGGTCCGCGCCCAGATGCTCGAGGTGCAGGTAGATGTGGTCCTTGTGCGGACCCACGCCGCGCCCCTCGCGGATCTCCATGGACATCGCGCGCGAGACCACGTCGCGGCTGGCGAGGTCCTTCGCGGTGGGGGCGTAGCGCTCCATGAAGCGCTCGCCCTCGGAGTTGGTGAGGTAGCCGCCCTCGCCGCGCGCGCCCTCGGTGACCAGACAGCCGGAGCCGTAGATGCCGGTCGGGTGGAACTGCACGAACTCGTTGTCCTGCAGCGGCAGGCCCGCGCGCAGCACCATCCCGCCGCCGTCGCCGGTGCAGGTATGGGCCGAGGTGCACGAGAAGTAGGCGCGGCCGTAGCCGCCGGTCGCCATCACCGTGGACTGGGCGCGGAAGCGGTGGATCGACCCGTCCTCCAGGTTCCAGGCCATCACGCCGCGGCAGGCGCCGTTCTCGTCCATGATCAGGTCGAGCGCGATGTACTCGACGAAGAACTCGCAGTTATGCTTCAGCGACTGCTGGTACAGCGTGTGCAGCATCGCGTGGCCCGTGCGGTCGGCGGCCGCGCAGGCGCGCATCGCCGGCGTCTTGCCGAAATCCTGCATGTGGCCGCCGAAGGGGCGCTGGTAGATCTTGCCGTCCTCGGTGCGGGAGAACGGCATGCCGTAATGCTCGAGCTCGATGATCGAGGGCACGGCCTCCCGGCACATGTACTCGATCGCGTCCTGGTCGCCGAGCCAGTCCGACCCCTTCACGGTGTCGTACATGTGCCAGCGCCAGTCGTCCGGCCCCATGTTGCCGAGTGCCGCGCTGACCCCGCCCTGCGCGGCCACGGTGTGGCTGCGGGTGGGGAAGACCTTGGTGATGCAGGCGGTCTTCAGCCCGGCTGCCCCCATGCCGAAGGTAGCGCGCAGCCCGGCGCCGCCGGCGCCGACCACCACGACGTCATAGGTGTGGTCGACGATCCGGTAGGCCCCGGATGAAGGCATGGTGATGGCGTTCATCGTACGATCCGTCCCACTCCGCGGCGTTCAGCCATCCCCCTCGTGCCGGATGCCGCCGGCTAGAGGGCGACCTTGAGAACCGAGACTGCTGCCGTCAGCGCCAGCAGCACGACGCCCGCGCGCATGGCGATCAGAGCGACCAGACGCACGCCGTCCTCGTGAAAATAATCTTCGATCACCACCTGCAGGCCGAGCTGCAGGTGATGGAAAAGGGCGCCGATCAGGCACAGCAGCAGCACGGTGTTGATCGGCCGGGCGATCCACGCCTGCACCGTCACCAGCGGTTCCCCCGACAGGGCGAACACCGCGAAGATGAACCACAGGCACAGCGGCACCAGCGCGACCGCCGTCATCCGCTGCACCCACCAGTGGTGCACGCCGGACTTGGCGGACCCGAGCCCGCGCACGCGCCCCAGCGCGCTGCGCAGCGGCACCTGATGCGTCGTCTTGGCCGTTCCGCTCATGTCCGCCTCAGCCCACGATGAACCAGGTGATCCAGGCGAGCACGGTCAGCACCCCGGTGCCGATCAGCGTCGCCCAGCCGCTCGCGTACACGGTGGGGATCGCGAAGCCGTAGCCGAGATCCCAGGCGAGGTGCCTGATGCCGTTGAGCAGGTGGTAGAACAGCGCGGCCGTCCAGCCGAACATCAGCAGGTAGCCGACGGGCGAGCCGATGAACCAGGAAACGCGGTCGTAGGCCGCCGGCCCGGTGGCGGCGGCGGCGAGCCAGCAGACCAGCAGCACGGAGCCCGCACCCAGGATCACGCCGGTGATGCGGTGCGTGATCGACAGGGCGGAGGTCATCTGCAGCATGTCGTAAGCCTGCAGATGCGGCGAGATCGGGCGCCTGATCGGCGCTCCGTCCGTCCTGCGGCCCGCGTAGGTCGCTTCCCGCGTATCCATGTGCCCGATACTTCCTTCGCTGCACCGCACGAAATGCGGGGAAGCTGTTACGCCCCGGGCGCCGCGGGCGTCAATGCGCGGGGAAATCCGCGGCCAGGTAGAACAGGATGGTCCGCGCCATCGCGCGCAGGTCGGCAAGCCGCACCCGTTCGTCCGCGCCGTGCACGCGGCTGTCCGGCCGGCTCGCGCCGGTGATCATGATCTCCCGCAGCCCGGCGCGCTGGACCCAGCCCATGTCGGAGCTGCCGGTGGAGCCGGAGCGGTGGAAGCTGTCGGCCGGCCAGCCGAAGCCCTGCTCCAGCGCCTTCTGCCAGCGCGGCCAGTGCGGCCCCTGGTCGGCATCCAGCACTGCGGCGAGGTGGCCGGTCACGCGCAGTTCCCAGCGCGTGCCCTCCGGCGCGGCGCGCGCCACGGCCTCGCGGATCTCGGCGAGGGCGTCGTCGTCCCGCTCCTCGGGCGCGTAGCGGCGGTTCAGCCCGATCACGGCGCGGGCGGGGACGTTGTTGGCCTTGGTGCCGGACTGCATCACCGTGACCGCGAGGATCGGCCGCAGCGGGCCGCCATCCTTGCCGCGCACGGCGGAACTGCGCTGCTCCACCACCTGCTTCAGCTCCATCAGCCCGGACAGGATCGGGATCGCGCGCTCCAGCGCGTTGTCGCCGGACCCGCGCTGGCCGGCATGGCCGGAACGCCCCTCGATGACGACCTGCATCTCCAGCGAGCCGAAGGAGCCATGCCAGATGCGGGGGTCCGCACTGCCGTCCAGGCAGATCAGATGGTCGCCGACCATGCCCTGCTCGGCCAGGTAGCGGATGCCGGGATAGGCGCCGCCCTCCTCGTCGGTGGTCAGCAGCACGCGCGGTGCGTAGCGCAGCGTCACGCCGTGCGCCTGCGCCGCCTCGATCGCCAGCAGCGTGGCGGCGATGGTGCCCTTCATGTCGGCGGAGCCGCGGCCCCATACCTCCTCGCCGCGGCGCGTGGCGGCGAGCGGCGGCACCGTCCAGCCCTCGCCGGGCGGAACGACGTCGATATGGGAGTAGATGGCGACCGGGTCCTTGCCCGGCAGTTCGGCGATGAGGTTGACGCGCTCGCCGGCGGCATCCGCGCCGGGCACGTCCCACAGGTGCTGCGGCACCACCACGCGGCGGCACGCGAAGCCGAGCGCGCCGAACCGCGCCTCGGCCCAATCCACGAGGCCGGTATAGTCGCGGGCGGGCGGGTAGACCGTGTCGAAAGCGAGGAGATGGGACAGGTCGGCGAACAGGCGGTCGTCGCCGGCCTCGATATCGGCCAGCGCGCTTTCAAGCGGCGTCATAAGCGAAACAGACGGGCGCGGGCGCGCCGCGTCAACCCTGCGTCGCCGCTCAGGCCCGCGTGATGCTCACGCGGCCGACGCCGGCATGCTTCATGCCGATCTGCTCGGCTGCCGCCTCGCTCAGGTCGAGGATGCGTCCGCGCACCCACGGCCCGCGATCGTTGATGCGCACGGTGACGGTGCGGCCGGTGGCCATGTATGTCACGCGGACGGTGGCGCCGAGCGGCAGCGTACGATGCGCCGCCGTCAGCGCGGTCCGGTCGAACCGCTCCCCGGTGGCCGTGCGTCGGCCATGGAAGCGCGCGCCCACCCAGGACGCGCTCCCGGTTTCATTCCAGCCATCGGCGCGACCCGTCACCGGCAGGGCGGCAGCCATGGCCGAAACGGCGAGGAGGCGTCGGCGCGTGCAGCGCCGGCGCTGGTCTGTCCGCTCGGTCATGCTGGCGGAAATGGCGTCCAGATGTGGCGAGAATGGGGCGATGTGGTCAGCCGCCCTTCACACCTCCGGTAGTAAGACCCGTGACGATCTCCTTCTGCGCGACGAGCGTGAGCAGCAGGACCGGTGCCGTGACGAGCAATGCCGCGGCCGCGAGCGGGCCCCATGCGATCTGCTCGAACGTCAGCACATTGTACACCGCGACCGGCAGCGTGCGCGTCTCGCGGCCCGCGAGAACGACGGCGAAGATGAAGTTGTTCCAGGAGAAGATGAACGACAGGATCGTCGCCACCGTGATGCCCGGCCGCGCGAGCGGCAGCGCGACATGACGGAAGGCCTGCCAGATCGTCGCGCCGTCCACGAGGGCCGCTTCCTCCAGCTCGCCCGGCAAGCCCTCGAAGAAGCCGATCATCACCCACACGACGATCGGCACGGTGATCACCAGATGTGTGATCACGATCGGCACCAGCGTGCCGGTCAGCCCCAGCCACTGGAACAGCAGGAACAGCGGGATGAGGTAGGACAGGCCGGGCGTGATGCGCGCGAGCAGGATGAGCATCGCCGCGCGCGTGGCCCGCATCTTGGCGATGCCGTAGCCGGCCGGCACGCCGACCGCGAGCGCGAGTCCGGTCGCGCCGAAGGAGGTGATGATCGAGTTGATCGTGTAGGTGAGGAAGTCGTTGCGCTCGAACACGGCGATGAAGTTGTCGAGCGTCGGCGGGGCGGGGATGAACACCGGCGGATACGCCATGTTGTCCACCTCGTTCTTGAGGCTCAGCGAGATCATCCACAGGAACACCAGCACCGCGGGGCTGATCAGCATCAGCACCGCGAAGCCGAACCCGGCCTGACCCGCGATCTTCCTGAACTTCCTCATGAGATGCGCGCCCTCGCCCTCGTCCACAGCAACGCGATCGCCAGCAGGATGATGATGGCGAAGAACACGACGACCACCGCGCTCGCATACCCCATCTGATAGAAGGCGAAGGCCTGCAGGTAGAGGAAGATGTTGATCGTCTCGCTGGCCGTGCCCGGCCCGCCCTGGGTGATGACGAAGATCGTGTCGAACACCTTCAGCGCGTCGATGGTGCGGATGATCAGCGAGACGACGATGAACGGCATCAGCAGCGGCAGGGTGATGTGGCGGAAGGCCTGCCACGCGTTCGCCCCGTCGATCTTCGCCGCCTCGTAGGGATCGGTCGGCAGCGAGGCGAGCCCGCCGAGGACGATCAGCATCACCAGCGGCGTCCAGTGCCACGTCTCCACCAGCACCAGCGTCGGGATCACGGTGGAGGCGTCGTACACCCAGCTCGACGGCGGCAGGCCGAGCGAGGTCAGGATGTAGTTCAGCACGCCGAGCTGGGGGTGGAACATCATCGTCCAGACCAGCGCGACCGCGACCGGCGTCGCCATCATCGGCAGGATGAAGATGGTCCGCGCCATCCCGCGCAGCGGGAAGCGGCGGTGGAAGCAGATGGCCGCGATCACGCCGAGCACCATCGGCGCGGCCACGGCCAGCAGCGTGAACCACAGCGTGCGCACGATCGACCAGCCGAAGCGTTCGTCGCTGAAGAGCTGGATGTAGTTCGCCAGGCCGACATAGGTGCGCGCGCCGCCGATCTTCCAGTCGTGGACCGACATGTAGAGCGTGAAGATCCACGGGAAGATGATCACCGCGAGCACCACCACGGCGGCCGGCACGATGAAGCCGTAGTAGTGCCGCGCGTAGTTGCGCCGCAGCGACCGCGTGCCGGCCGCCGCGGTTCCGCCCTGCGCCGCGGCGGCCGGCGCCGACGTCATGCCTGCTCCGACTTCTCGAGCACGGGCCGGAACGCGTCCGTCGCCTTGCGCAGCTCGGCGCGGATGTCCGCCCCGCCGATCATGTTGGTCAGCGCCACGCCCAGCGTGTCGCGGAACTCGGTGACCGGGATGATCTCCGGCAGGCCCGGATGCGCGATGCGCCCGCTCTCGATCAGGCAGTCGAAGAACGCGCGCGGGAAGCGGCTGGAGCTGATCGCCTCCTCATTGCGGAACGGCGACTGCCGCGCGGGCGATCCCGCGCCGTTGGTCAGGTAGCGGAGCTGGTTGGTCTTGTTCGTCGCCCACTGCGCATAGAACCACGCCGGCCCGCGGTTGCGGCTCGCTTCGGGGATGCCGAGCGCGCTGCCGTACATGCCGCAATGATGGCTCGCCGGGCCGGGGGGTGCGACGCCGTAGCCGACCTTGCCGGAGATGCGCGACTTGGTCGGGTCCTCCAGCGGTGCGGCGAAGCCCACGCCGTCCAGCCACATCGCGGCACGGCCCTGGCCGAAGGTGGTCTGGCACTCGTTCCAGTTGAAGCCGATCGAGCCCGGCGGGGCGCATTCGCGCATCAGCTTCGTGTACAGCTCCGACGCCCAGACCGCGTCATCGGTATCCGTCAGCAGCTTCATGTCGGAGGAGACGGCATCGCGCTGCTTCGTGCCGATCAGGAACGCGGCCCAGAGCGTGATATTGGCGTTCTTCAGCCCGCGCCCGACCCAGCCGTACTGGTTCTTCGACGGATCGGTCAGCGCCTTCGCCGCCGTGTAGATCTCCTCCAGCGTGCGCGGATAGGCGACGCCCTTCGCCTCGAACAGCTCCTTGTTCCAGTAGATGATGTGGTAGTCGGTGAACTCCGGCAGCGTATCGAGCCGCCCGTCCGACTGCGTGGAGTACGCCACCGCCCCCTGGCCGAAATCGTCGAAGGCGAAATCGGGCGAGGTCATGGTCGGGTCCGCGATCAGCGGGCGCAGGTCGGTGGTCCAGCGCGCCCGGCCGATCAGGCGCTTCGACACATGCAGGCTGATGCCCACCACGTCGAAGGACGGCCGGCCGGAGGCGAACTCGATCACGACCTTCTGCCGGTGCTGCTGTTCCGGCACGCTCTCGGATCCGACGCGGATGCCGGTCAGCTCCTCGAATTCCTTCTGGTGCTGGATCAGCAACTGGCTGCGCGGATTGGCCGTGAGCGTGACCTCGATCTTCTGGCCACGGAAGCGGCGCCAGTCGAAGGGCTGCTGCGCACCGACGCTTTCCACGATCGCGGGTGTCGCGAGCGAGGCTGTCAGCAACGTACGACGCTTGATGGCCATGACTTCCCTCCCGGCCAGGTCTCTCGCCCGGCATTCAGCGGACAACGATGGTGGGGGATGCGGGGCGTGCCCGCATCCCCGTCGCAGGCGTCAGGTCTGCTCGCTCTTGTCGAGCACCGGCTTGAACGCCTCGGTCGCCTTGCGAAGCTCGCTCGCGACATCGGCGCCGCCGATCGTGTTGGTCAGCGCGACGCCGAACGTATCGCGGAACTCGGTCACCGGCACGATCGACGGCAGGCCCGGTCGGGCGATCTTCACGCTCCGCACCACGCAGTCGAACCATTCCTGGCCGAACTTGCTGTCGCGCACGGCGGCCGGGTTCTCGTATGCGCTGATGCGTGCGGGCGTGCCCGCCCCGGTGGTCAGCATGCGCAGCGCCAGCGGCTTGGAGGTCGCCCACATCGCATAGAGATAGGCAGGTCCCTTCTTGCGGCCCGATGCGGGGATCGCGACGGAATCGCCGAACAGCGCCGAATGCTGCGCCTTCGGGCCCGGCGGCGTGACGCCGAAGCCGACCTTGCCCACCACGCGCGACTTGGTGGGATCGACCAGCGGCAGCGAGAAGCCGATGCCGTCCAGCCACATCGCCGCACGGCCCTGGCTGAACGTGGTCTGGCTCTCGTTCCAGTTGAAGCCGACCGAGCCCGGCGGCGCGGTGTCCTTCATCAGCGTCTTGTAGACCTCGCCGGCCCAGATCGCCTCCGGCGTCGCGGTCTGCAGCGCGCCGTTCTCCACCGTCTCCTTGCCCTGCCCGAGCAGCCACGAGGTCCAGACGGGGATGTTGGCGTTCTTCAGTCCGCGGCCGACGAAGCCGTAGATGCCCTTGGACGCATCGGTCAGCGCGCGCGCGTGGCTGACCAGCTCGTCGATGCTCTTCGGGTACTCCAGCCCCTTCTGCTGGAACAGCTCCTTGTTCCAGTAGAGCATCCAGTAGTCGAGGTTCAGCGGCAGGCCCTCGATACGGCCGTTGGCGGTGGTCACGTAGTCCACGCCGCCCTTGCCCATGTCGGACCAGTCGTATTCGGCGGGCGTGCGGTTGGGATCGTTGAGCCAGGGCTTGAGGTCCTCCAGCCAGCCGGCGCGCTCCATCATCCGCTTCTGCACGTGCAGCGAGACGGTGAGCACGTCGAACGATGTGCGGCCGGAGGCGAACTCGATCGCGACCTTCTGCCGGTGCTGCTGCTCCGGCACCGCCTCGGCGCCGATGCTGATGCCGGTGAGTTCCTCGAACTCCTTGTGCGCGGCCATCAGCACGGTCGCGCGCGGGCCGAGGGTCAGCGAGACCTCGAGCTTCTCGCCCCTGTGCTGCTTCCAGTCGAACTGCGACTGGGCATTGGCGCGATGGACGAAGGCCGGCGCGGCGAGCAGGCCGCCGGCGGTGGCGTGCAGCAGGGTACGACGTTTCATGTTGTTTCCTCCCCGTATTGCCCCAGACGATAGAACCGGCTGGCCGTGACGCCCAGCACCGCCGCGCGCGAGCCCGGATCGAGCAGCGCATCGACGGCGGCGAACCAGCCCCCGTAGCTTCCGGCCAGTTCCAGCACCGGCCAGTCCGAGCCGAACATCACCCTCTCCGCGCCGAAGCAGTCCAGCACGTGGCGGGCATGGCGCGCGACGTCCCGCCCGTCCGCCTCGGTCAGCAGGCCGGACAGCTTGCAGAAGATGTTCGCCCGATCGGCGAGATCGGCCAGCCCGCTCGCCCACGGTTCCCACATGCCGTCGCGGATCGCGGGCTTGGCGCCGTGGTCGATCACGATGCGCAGGCCGGGATGGCGGTCGGCGAGCAGGCCGATCGTGTGCAGATGCACCGGCCGGATCAGCGCATCGAACGCCTTGCCGGCGGCGGCGATCGCCCGCAGCACGGGGGCCTGCTCCGGCCACAGGATCCAGGTCTCGTCCGCGAGGTCGTGCAGCATCGGGCGGATGCCGACGATGCGCGGATCGGCCAGCCGCGCCGCCACGCGCTCCATATCGTCGAACGGCACCCAGCCGACCACGCCGCGCACCAGCCCGCCGGAGGCGTCCATCGCCGCCAGCATGAAGTCGGTCTCCGCCTCGGTGGGCGCGGCCTGCACCAGCACGGTGCCGCCGATGCCCGTGGCGGCGAGATGCGGGCGCAGGTCGTCGAGCCCGTAATCGCGGCAGATCGGCAGGTCCGGCGTCAGCCAGCCGTAGTCGCCGCGCGCGACGCGCCAGACATGGTGATGCGCGTCGATATGCATCACGTCGCCGTCTCGGCCAGCGCCAGCCACAGCGCGGGCGGCACGGGTTCGGCCATCATCGCGCGCGCGTCGGCGATCTCCTCCGGCCGGCGCGCGCCGACCAGCACGCAGCACACCGCCGGATGCGCGGCGGCGAACTGCAGCGCGGCGGCGCGCAGGTTCACGCCGAACCGCTCGCACACGGCCCCGATGCGCCGCGCCTCATCCATCACCGCCTCGCCCGCGGGCGCGTAGTCGTAGGTCGCGCCCGGCACCGGGCCGGTGGCGAGGATGCCGGAGTTGTAGGCGCCCGCCGCGACCACGCCGACGCCGCGCGCCACGCAGGCATCGAGCAGCGGGGCGGCGGAACGGTCGAGCAGCGTCCAGCGACCGGCGAGCAGGAACAGGTCGGGATCGGCCTCCTCCAGCGCGCGCAGGCAGGGCTCGACGCGGTTCACGCCCAGCCCCCACGCACGGATCACGCCCTGCGCACGCAGGTCCGACAGCGCACGCGCGGCCCCCCGCATCGCCTGCGCGAACGCCTCCGGCCAGTCCGGGCCGTGCGCGGTCTCGTCCACGTCGTGGATCCAGGCGATGTCGATGCGGGCAAGGCCCATGCGCTGGAGGCTGTCTTCCAGCGATCGCCGCGCGCCATCGGCCGAGTAGTCGAAGCGCTGGCGGAAGGGCAGGCCGCCGACATAGCCGAACTGGGCGCGCGGCGCGTCCGGATCGGGTTCCAGCAATCGCCCGACCTTGGTGCAGACCACGACATCGTGCCCGCGCAGCACGTCGCCCATCCGCCGTTCCGACAGGCCGTGCCCGTAATGCGGCGCGGTGTCGAAGGTGCGCACGCCCGCGTCCAGCGCCGCCGCGACCGTCGCCCGCGCCTGCTCCTCCCCGACCGTATCGAAGAGGTTGCCGAGCGGAGCGCCGCCGAGGGCGAGCGGTCCGGGCGGGCGCCAGCTCACGGCGGGATCACGCCCTTGGTCAGGATGATGTTGCCATAGAACCGCCGCTCCCCGGTCGCGACGATGGCGAAGGCGTCGCGCGCGGCAGCGTAGAAGGCGTGGCGCTCCAGACGCAGCGGCGGGGCGGGCAGCAGCGCGGTCATCTCCGCGACCGGCGGTGGGATGGCTTCGGCATCGCCCACCACCTCCATCACCGAGGCCGGGTTGGGGATGAAGTCGTCCAGCGGCAGCAGGCTCAGCACGGCGGCGAGCGCGCGCGGCGCATCCGCGCCGGGCAGGCGGATCAGGCGGCGGGCGACGGTTGCGGCGGGGAAGTTGGCATCGGCGATCACCAGCGTATCGCCATGGCCCATGGCGGCGAGCGCATGCAGAAGATCAGGCGTCAGCAACGGATCGATGCCGCGCAGCATGGCCTTCCCGTCGTTTCCCTGCGGGCGAGCCTAGTCCTGCGCGATCAGTGTGTGCAAGCCGACATGTCAGTGCCATTATGTACCAGTTTTCATCTCCCCGTCACGGCACCACGATGCGCATCGGCTGCGGCGCCGGCCCGATCCACGCGGGCAGCATCCCCGCGGCATCGCCATCGGCCTGGATCGGAACCGCGCCGCCGGCAAGCGTCACCTCCCGCGCGCGCGTCAGGCTGACCGAGGGCAGGTAGGGCAGCATCCCGAGCGGCAGCGCCGCGCCGTAGCGCATGGCCGCGAACATCCCGCCGCGTCCGAAGAGCGCGACATGGAAGCCTTCCGCGCGCGGATCGGCGCCGGGCGCGAGCAGGAAGCGCCCCGCATAGAGCCGGCCCTTGGTGACGATCACGCTCGCCGCCTCGCACGCCACGCCATCCATCGTCACGCGGATCGGCGGGAAGCGGTAGCGCGGCATCTCGCGCAGCGTCTGCCAGACATAGGCGCCCTTGCCGATCGCGCGCTTGAGCGGGATGCAGAGGTTGTGCACCACCGCGGCGTCGAAGCCCGCACCGAGCATCTGCACGAACAGCAGTTCCCGCCCGTCCGGCCAGCGCGCGAGGCCCGGATGCAGCAGCGCGGTGCGGCCCATCGCCAGTGCGGCGGCGGCGCGATCCGGCGCGCGCGGCAGGCCGAGTTCCAGCGCGAGCACGTTCGCCGTGCCGAGCGGCAGCACGCCGAGCGCCGCATCCGAACCGGCGATGCCCGCCGCCACCTCCGCGATCGTGCCGTCGCCGCCCGCGGCGACGACGATACGCATGCCCGACCGCGCGGCATCGCGCGCGAGCGAGACTGCATGGCCGCGACAGACCGTATCCGCGACATCCGGCCGCATGCCGATGCCGCGCAACAGGTCGAGCGCGACATGCAGGATACGCCGGCGGCGCGCTCCGGCCGCCGGGTTGAAGACGATGAGCATGCGTGTGGACACGGGAGAGGATTTCTGACAGCGCGGCGATGACATTCGCGCGTCGGAACGACGACGAAAGGATGACAAGGCGCTGCCGCAAGCCCTTGCGCGCCATGCTTCATCCAAGATTCACGCGCAGCGCCGCAACGCCGCGCTATCGGCCCGCCACGCGCCGCCCCGGAGACCGCGTCGGATGCACGAGGCCAGCCTGCGCCACCGCTATCGCAGCATCTTCCTCTCGGACCTTCATCTCGGCACCAAGGGATGCCGCAGCGACTTCCTCGTTGATTTCCTGAGCCGGGTGGAGTGCGAGCGGCTCTATCTGGTCGGCGACATCATCGACGGATGGCGGCTGCGCAAATCCTGGTACTGGGACGCAGACCACGACGAGGCGATCCGCCTGATCCTGCGCATGGCGCGGCACGGCACCGAGATCATCTACATCCCCGGCAACCATGACGAGATGTTCCGCGACTGGCTCGGACTCGAGGTCGCGGGCGTGAGGCTGGCAGCGGAGGCCGAACACGTCGCCGCGGACGGGCGCCGCTTCCTCGTCATCCACGGCGACCAGTTCGATGGCGTGATCCGCTACGCCAAGGTGCTCGCCCATCTCGGCGACGGCGCCTATCACGCGGCGCTCACCCTGAACCGCTGGTTCAACGCGGCGCGGCGGCGGCTCGGCTATCCCTACTGGTCGCTGAGCCAGTGGCTGAAGCGCCAGGTGAAGGAAGCGGTGAAGGCGATCGACCGCTTCGAGACGGCGCTCGCCAGCGAGGCGAAGCGCCGCGGCATGGATGGCGTGATCTGCGGCCACATCCACCACGCCGAGATGCGCATCGTGCAGGGCGTGCTCTACATGAACGACGGCGACTGGGTGGAATCCTGCACCGCGCTGGTGGAGCACGACGACGGCCGGTTCGAGCTGATCGACTGGGTGCGCGACAACCGCCTCTCCTTCGCCCAGCCCGCCCGGCGCGGCGCGCAGCCGGCCCTGGCCGGCTGACCGGCGATGGATGACGCCTCGACGGCGGCGGCCGCATACGGCCTCGGCGCGCGCAGCGGGCCGCTCCGTATCCTGATCGTCTCCGACGCATGGTTCCCGCAGGTGAACGGCGTGGTGCGCACGCTGTCGATCGTCGCCGACCTGCTGCGCGCCGGCGGCGACACGGTGGAGGTGATCGGGCCGGACCAGTTCAGAAGCGTACCCATGCCGGGCTACGCGGAGATCCGCCTCGCGCTCGCCCCGCGCCGCAAGCTCGCACGGCTCGTCACCGCCTTCGCCCCCGATGTCGTGCACATCGCGACAGAGGGTCCGCTCGGCTGGGCCATGCGCGCCATCTGCCGCAGCCGCCGCTGGCCCTTCACCACCGCCTTCCACACGCGCTTCGCCGAATACATGCATGCGCGCATGCGCGTGCCCGTGTCGTGGTCCTGGGCCGTGCTGCGGCGCTTCCACGAGGCGGGCCAGGGCACCTTCGCCGCGACGCAGAGCCTGCGCGACGACCTCGCCGCGCGCGGCTTCACCCGGGTGCGGGCCTGGACGCGGGGCGTGGACCTCGTGCGCTTCCGGCCCGAACCGCGCGAGAGCTGGGAAGGGTTGCAACGGCCGATCTTCCTCTATGCCGGGCGGCTGGCGGTGGAGAAGAACGTCGAGGCTTTCCTCGCGCTCGACCTGCCGGGCACGAAGGTGGTGGTGGGCGAAGGTCCGGCGCGCGCGGGGCTGCAGGCGCGCTTTCCGGCGGCGCATTTCACCGGCTACCGGGACAACGGCCTGCTCGCGCGGTCCTATGCCGGTGCGGACGTGTTCGTCTTCCCCTCGCGCACCGACACGTTCGGGCTGGTGCTGCTGGAGGCGCTCGCCGCCGGCACCCCGGTCGCCGCCTTCCCCGTGACCGGCCCGCGCGACCTGATCACCGACCCGCGCATCGGCGCGCTGGACGAGGACCTGCGCCTTGCCTGCCTGCGCGCGCTGGACGGCGACCGCGCCGCCTGCCGCACCCATGCCGAAGCCTGGTCGTGGGAGGCCTGCGCGGTCCAGTTCCGCGAGGGGCTGGTGCCGATCGCATAGCGCGGGGTCGGGCGCGCGCGGCTATGCGATCAGTGTGTGCAAGCCGACATGTCAGTGCTATGGTGCACCGATGCGGCTGCGGGAACAGGCTTATCGCGCCTTCGTCCGGCTGGTGCTGGAGCGCCGGCTGCGGCCCGGCCAGTTCGTCTCCCAGCGCGAGCTCGCGGCGATGCTGGACCTGCCGCTGGGCGCGATCCGCGAATCCATCCCGCGGCTGGAAGCGGACGGGCTGTTGACCGCCTTTCCCCAGCGCGGGCTGCAGGTCGCCACCATCGACATGCGGCTGATCCGCGAGACGCTGGAGCTGCGGCGGATGGTGGAGCTGACCGCCATCGGCCACTACGTGCGCCATGTGCCGGACGAGGTGATCGCCCGCGAGCGCGCCGCACTGGCGGATATCGCGGAGAAGACCGGCCACGGCATCACCCCCGCGCTGATCGCGGAGGCGGATGTCGTCGATCTCGGCTTCCACGACCGCGTGGTCGAGTTCCTCGACAACGGGCTGATCGCGGAGATCCACCGCGTGAACGCCATCCGCATGCGGCTGGTGATGAGCGGCCCCGGCGGGCTCACCCCGCCCACCCTTCCCGTCATGCTCGCCGAGCATGACGCGGTGCTGCGTGCGGTCGCCGCGCGCGACGAAGCGGCCGCCACGCAGGCGCTGGCCGCCCATCTCGAAACCACGCGGCGGCGGGCGCTGATGCTCGACCAACCGGCCGCACCCGTGCTGCCGCGCGCGGCAGGAGGAACGCCATGACGCATGCCATCTCCGGCCTCTGGGCCGCCGCGCTCACCCCGCTCGATGCGGCGGGCAATGCCGATGTCGCAGCCCTCGCCGCGCATTGCGCCGGGCTCGCGGCACGCGGCTGCGAGGGGTTCGTGGTGTTCGGCACCACCGGGGAGGGCCCGTCCTTCACCGCCGCCGAGCGGCTGGCCGCGCTGGAAGGGCTGCTGAAGGCGGGGATGCAGCCGGAGACGCTGGCGCTCGCCACCGGTGCGGCAGCCCTGCCCGACGCCATCGTCATGACCCGCGGCGCGCTGGCGCTGGGCGTGACGCGCACGCTGCAGCTCGCCCCGTTCTTCTGGCGCGACGCGGACGAAGGCGGCATCCACGCCGCGTTCGCGCAGACCATCGAGGCGACCGGCGACGACCGGCTGCGGCTGTTCACCTACAACATCCCGCAATGCGCCCGGCCCGGCGTGCCGCCCGCCGTGCTCGCCCGGCTGCGCCGCGAATTCGGCGCGGTGGCGGCGGGGGTGAAGGATTCATCGGGCGCGTTCGACAGCTTCCGCGCCTATCGCGCCGCAGCACCGGAAGCGACCGTGCTGGTCGGCGCCGAGGTCGACATCGCGCGCGCCGCCGCCGAGGGCGGGGTCGGCACGATCTGCGGCATGGTGAACATCGTGCCGGACACCGTGCGCGCCATGTTCACCCAGGGTGCGGCGGCGGAGCCGGCGATGCGGGCGGCCTGCGCCGCGCTGGGCGATCCGTTCCTGCCCAACCTCAAGGCCGCCATGGCCGCCGCCACCGGCGAGGAGAGCTGGCTGCGCGTGCGCGCGCCGCTCGCGGCGAAGACGCTCGCCGAGGGCAAGCCCATTCTCGATGCGCTGCGGGGGACGGCGCTGAAGGCGGCGTAAGGCCAACCACTCGCCGCCGACCGGCGCGCCCGCCACGCTTGCCGCATCGGGGGGTGCGGGCGAGCATGCGCGGAGAAGGAGCACGCGCATGGACCAGACCGCCCCCCAGGCCTACTCGCCCGCGACATTCCGCCCGCTCACCTTCCATGACGCGGTGCCGCGCTTCGCCGACGGATCGGACACGCCGCGCGCCTATCTGGAACGCTGCCTGGAAACCATCGCCGCGCGCGAGCCCGAGGTGCTGGCCTTCGCCGCCCTGAACGAGGCCGGCGCGCGCGCCGCCGCCGATGCCGCCACCGCCCGCCACAAGGCCGGCAAGCCGCTCTCGCCCATCGATGGCATGCCGATCGGCGTGAAGGATCTGTACGAGACGCACGACATGCCCACGCAGATGGGCTGCGCGCTGTTCAAGGGAAACCATCCGGATCGCGACTCCGCGCTGGTGCAGGCGCTGCGCGCGGCGGGTGCGGTGATCGTCGGCAAGACGGTGACCACCGAGCTCGGCATGTCGCATCCCGGCCCGACGCGCCATCCGTTCGACCCGAAGCGGACGCCGGGCGGATCCTCCTCCGGCTCCGGCGCGGTGATCAGCGCGCGCATGCTGCCGGCGGCGATCGGCTCGCAGGTGGTGGGCAGCGTGGTCCGTCCCGCGTCCTTCAACGCCAACTGGGCGCTGAAGGTCAGCCAGGGCGCGCTGAACCGCGGCGAGCGGCAGGGGATGAGCCAGTCCACGATCGGCGTGCATGCCGGCAGTCCGCAGGACATGTGGTCGGTCGCCGTCGCCATCGCCCGCCGCGCGGGCGGCGATCCCGGTGCGCCGGGCCTCTATTTCACCGCCGAAGCGCCGCCCCCGCCGCTCCGGCCCCGCCGGCTCGCGGTGCTGGAGACGGAGGGCTGGGCGGTCGCACATCCGGGCGCGCTGGCGGCATTCGAGCAGGCGGTCGCGGCGCTCACGGCCGAGGGCGTGGCGGTGCTGCGCCGCGGCGATCATCCGCTGGTGGAGATGCTGGAACAGCGCGTCGCCGAGGCGATGGCGCTGTCGCGCGACGTCGTCTCCTACGAGACCGCGTGGTCGCTGAACAACCTCATGCGCAAGGACCCGTCCGGCCTGTCGAACAGCCTCAAGGCGCGGCTCAAACTCGGCAACGAGATCACGCTGGAGGCGTACCGCGCGCGGCTGGCGCAGCGGGAGGAGATGCGCCGGGCGCAGGCCGCGCTCGCGGGCGAGGTGGACGGCTTCATCGGGCTCGCCGCCTGCGGGCCGGCGCCGCTGCTGGGCGATACCGGCGGCACCATGCTCGGCATCACCCACACCACCGGCAACCCGGCGATGAACACCGCCAGCTCCGCGCTCGGCTGCCCGGTGGTGACGGTGCCGGTCATGGCAGTGGAGGGCATGCCGGTCGCGCTCGCGATCACCGCCCAGCCGCATCAGGACGAACGGGCGGCAGCGATCGCGCGCTGGGTGGGCGAGACGGTCAGGCCGATCGTGGTGTGATGCGGCGGGGCCTTGCCGGTGGCTTCTCGTCGGCGAGGTGACCGGTATCCGCGTGCGGAGATGGCGAGGCGGCAGGGCTATACGACCGGCATTCACCGACTCATGAGGCCACGCCCCCACACGCCGGCCCTCTCCCCCGAAGCCGGTAGGGAGGTTCTTCGTCCTCTCGCCTGATATCGCGGAAGGCGGACTACTTCTCCCTCTCCCGCTTGCGGGAGAGGGCCGGGGTGAGGGTGGCCCCACCAGCACCACGGCGGGATTTCGCCTCTTCGCGGAACCCTCACCCTCCCGCGCCAGCGCGGGCCCCTCCCTCTCCCGCCCGGCGGGAGAGGGGATCCTGCGAACCGTGCTTTCCTTTCCACAGAACTCCCGCCTGCGTGGGTCGGGATGAGGGTCGGTGGCCTGCAGGACCTATCGGATTGGCCGAGATGACGCCGCCGAGCCCTACGGTGGGGAGGGAAATCCCTCTCCCACCCAGGCCATCCAACGCCCGCCCTACCGCTCCAGCAGTATCTCCACGCGGCGGTTCCGCGCGCGCGAGGCGTCATTGGTGTTCGGCGTGGCGGGGTTCGCCTCGCCGCGGCCCTCGATCGTCACCGGGACGTCGATCCGGCCCTGGCTGACCAGCCACCGCTCTACGGACCGCGCGCGCCGGGCCGAGAGGTCGAGGTTGTAGGCCTCCGCACCGATATCGTCGGTGTAGCCGACGACACGCAGCCGGGCGGGCCGGATCTCGCGGATGAACTCCGCCAGCCGCGACAGCCGCGCCATGGATTCCTGCCGCAGCGCGTCCTGGTCGAAGCCGAAGAACACGTCGTTGGGCAGCGTCACCATCAGCCCGCGATCGGTCTGCACCACCGCCATGTCGGGGCCGAGGCGCTGGGCGTAATCCGGCGCGGCGGGCGGGGCCGCCGCGATCGCGCTCAGCGAGCCGATCGGCTGCATCGTGCTGGCCGCGCCCGTCGTCGTGAAGCGCGGCGCGGCACCCGTGCCGCGCAGCATCCAGCCGAACTGCGTGGCATCGCCGCGGATGTCCACGGCGGCACCCGGCGCCAGCTCCGCCTCGATGCGGTTGGCGTTGCCGTTCACGCTCACCGCCCGGCAGCCGCCGGCGAGCACGTATTCGTTGGAATTGCCGGTGACGACGACGTTGCGGCCGCCACAATCGACCCGCTCCCGGCGCGAATTGCCGTTGAGCGCGACATCCTGCGCCATCGCCGGCAGCGCGACGATGCCGGCGAGCAGGCAGAGCGAAAGCGCACGCATAGGCTTCCTCCCGGACTGATTGCCGGGAAAACGCGCCGGCCAAGGCCAGGGTTGCGGCGGAGTGTCCCGCCACCCCCGCCCCTCCCTGCACGCGGGAGCTTTGCGGCAAGGAAAGCACGATCCGCGAAATCCCCTCTCCCGCCCGGCGGGAGAGGGAGGGGCCCGCGCTTGCGCGGGAGGGTGAGGGCACGCGCGTGAAGGCGAGACCTCAGCGTGGTGCTCGCGGAGCTACCCTCACCCCGGCCCTCTCCCGCAAGCGGGAGAGGGAGAGACAGCGCAGCCGTTTCGCAAAGCCCCGCACGCGGCAGAGACGATTCCCCCTCCACGGAGCGGAGGGGGACAACGTCAACGCATGGTGGGGCGCGCCGTCAGAAGCCTTCCAGCACGATCTTGCCACGCACCTGGCCGCCCTCCAGCGCCGCATGGGCCCGCATCAGGTTGGCGGCGGTGATGCGGCCGTAATTCTCCGTCATCGTCGTGCGCAGGATGCCGCGATCCACCAGCGTGGCCACCTCGTCGAGCAGCCGGTGCTGGGCGACCTTGTCCGGCGTGTCGAAGACCGGGCGGGTGAACATCCACTCGCAATGCACGGAGACCGACTTGCGCATAACGTCGCGCACGTCCACCGGCCCCTGCGCCTCGATCAGCGCGATGCGGCCCTGCGGCGCGACCAGCTCGGCGGCCGCCTTCCAGTTGCGCTCGGTGGTGTTGGTGGAGAACACGTAGCGCGGGGTGACGTTCAGCGCCCGGAGCTGCGCGACGAGGTCGCCCGAATGGTCGACCACATCATGCGCGCCGAGCGAGAGGCACCATTCCCGCGTCTCCGGCCGGGACGCGGTGGCGATCACGCGCAAGCCGGTCAGCCGCCGCGCGAGCTGGATCGCGATCGAGCCCACCCCGCCCGCACCGCCGATGATCAGCAGCGCGGCCCCGTCGGCGGGCGCGTTGCGGGCGATCTGCAGCCGGTCGAACAGCGCCTCCCATGCCGTGATCGCGGTCAGCGGCAGGGCGGCCGCCTCGGCGAAGGACAGGGTCTTGGGCTTTCGCCCGACGATGCGCTCGTCGACCACGTGCAGCGGCGCGTTGGTGCCCGGCCGGTCGATGCTGCCGGCGTAGTAGACCTCGTCGCCCGGCCGCAGCAGCGAGGCTTCCGGCCCCGTGGCGCGCACCACGCCGGCGGCGTCGAAGCCCAGCACCTTGGGCTCGCCCAGCGGATCGCCGCCGCGGCGGACCTTGGTGTCCACCGGGTTCACCGACACCGCGCGGATCTCCACCAGCAGCTCGTGGCCGCGGGGCGGCGCCGGGTCGCGGACCTCGACATCGATCAGCGCCTCCGGATCGTCGGCCGGGCGCGAGTGCGTGTAGGCGACGGCCTTCATTCGTGTCTCCTTCCGCGAGTGGCGCCCAGCGGCGCCGCGTTGAAGCCTACAGCAGGCAGAGCGTGGCCAGCTCGCGCCGCAGGGCGGGCGGCATCGCGGCCTCGCCCCGCCCCGGCCGGCTCATTCCGAGATCGGGCGGCGCGTCGTCGGCCGCAAGATAGCGCCAGCCCTGGAAGGCACGCATCGGCCGCGCCTCGACCTGCACCAGCTTCGGGTCGAGGATCAGCCCCGCGCAGGAGGTGCCGTCGTCCCACGCCTCCTGGCGAATCTCCACGATGCGCTGGCGCACCAGCACCACGCCGGTGACGACCCAGTAGATCGACCCGCCGGCCACGATCTCCTCGGCGCGGCGGGGGAACATCCGCGTCTGGTGGCGCAGCGGCGGGTCCGACACGGCGCGCGCCGCCTGGCGCTCGGCGAGATGCGCCAGATCGCGGATGCCGACGGCGAGCTTCACCAGATGCAGCATCCGCCCAGTCTGGCGCAGCCGCCGAGTCCGGCAAGAGCGCCCCCGGCATGGCCGCCCCGCCGGGGAGAGCGGCTCGGGCTCTACAGTAAAACCGCGCGCGACGACTGCGCGGGCTCGGGGGCCGACAGTATTCGACCGCGCGCGGGTCCGGCCGCGCAGCGCGGGCGGTCCCGCAACCCTTGGCGGGGGGCCGCGTTGCGGGGCGGACGGGCGGAAGATGAACGGGAAGAAATCATTGATCGCCGTGTCCGATCTGTATTTGCTGCGCGCTGCGGAGCGATTCGCCGTCGCGCCCGCCCGGGGAGCACACCCCCGGCCATCACGGAAGGGAACATCATGGACAACGAGTCGGAGCTCGCTTCCGCCGAGCCTCCGTCCGCCGTGCCGACCGCCGCGACGCTCTCGCGGCCCCTGTTTCCAGCCACCGTCAAGGACCGCGAGCGGGTCGCACCCTTCCCGCAATCCGAGCGCAGCCGCGCCTTCCGCCGCCGCTTCTATCCGCACGCCGCATCCACCGACTGGAACGACTGGCGCTGGCAGCTCCAGCACCGCATCCGCGACCTGCGCGAACTCGCCCGCATCATCCGCCTGTCCGGGGAGGAGCGCGACGCGGTCGCGCGGCATGTCGGCCCGCTGCCAGTGGGCATCACGCCCTACTACGCCTCGCTGCTGAGCGAGCACGATGCCGACCAGCCGCTGCGGCGGACGCATGTGCCGGTCAACGGCGAATACCTGCGCACGCCGGGCGAGGCGGACGATCCGCTGGGCGAGGACCACGATGCCGCCGTGCCCGGCCTCGTGCACCGCTATCCCGACCGCGTGCTGTTCCTGACCACCGGCTTCTGCTCCACCTACTGCCGCTACTGCACGCGCAGCCGCATGGTCGGCGGCGGCGGCGAGTACACGTTCAGCGTGAAGCAGTGGGAGCGCGCGATCGCGTACATCGCCGCGCGCCCGCAGATCCGCGACGTGCTGCTGTCCGGCGGCGATCCGCTGACGATCGCGACCGACAAGCTGGAATGGCTGCTGTCGCGGCTGCGCGCGATCCCGCATGTCGAGTTCCTGCGCATCGGCACCAAGGTGCCGGTGGTGCTGCCGCAGCGCATCACCCGCGACCTGACGCGCATGCTGCGCCGCTACCACCCGCTGTGGATGTCGATCCATTTCACGCATCCGGACGAGCTGACGCCGGAGGTCGCGGAGAGCACCGCGCGGCTCGCCGATGCGGGCATCCCGCTGGGGTCGCAGACGGTGCTGCTGAAGGGCATCAACGACGACCTGCCCACCATGCGCACGCTGATGCACGGGCTGCTGAAGCTGCGGGTGAAGCCGTACTACCTGTACCAGTGCGACCCGATCACCGGCTCGGCGCATTTCCGCACGCCGGTCGAGACGGGGGTGAGGATCATCGAGGGGCTGCGCGGTCACACGACCGGCTATGCGGTGCCGCAGTTCGTGATCGACGCGCCGGGCGGCGGCGGCAAGATCCCGCTGCTGCCGGACTACGTGGTGGGCCGCGACGGCGACGACCTGCTGCTGCGCAACTTCGAGGGCAACACCTACCGCTACCCCGACCCCGGCGGACGCATCGGCGGCCCGTGATCCGCGCGACTGCCGCACCCTTTCGCCCTGGAAGAGCGACACGCGAGAGCCTTACGAAATGGTCGTGACCTTCCCCCTTTCCCGCCAATGGAAGCGCCGCGAACCGGCTGCGCCGTTTCTCCCTCTCCCGCCTGCGGGAGAGGGCCGGGGTGAGGGTGTGTCCGCAGGCGTGACGCTGAGGTCGCGCATGCGCGCACGTTCCCTCACCCTCCCGCGCAGGCGCGGGCCCCTCCCTCTCCCGCAGGCGGGAGAGGGGATCCTGCGCGACGCAGGACGGCGATGACCGTGCCGGGGCCACTCCGCATCGGCCTGACCTACGATCTCGCATCCGACTGGGCGGCGGACGGGCTGTCCGGGCAGGACCTCGCCGAGTTCGACGCGCCCGAGACGATCGACGCCATCGCAGCCGTCCTCGCCGCCCGCGGCTGCGCGGTGGATCGGATCGGCCGCGCCCGCGCCCTGCTGCCGCGCCTGCTCGCGGAGGAGCGGTGGGACCTCGTCTTCAACATCTGCGAGGGCCGGCGCGGCTTGGCGCGGGAGGCGCTGGTACCCGCGCTGCTGGAGGAATGGGGCATCCCCTGCGCGATGTCCGACGCCGCCACGCTCGCCGCCACGCACCGCAAGGACCACGCCAAACGCATCGCCCGTGACCAGGGCGTGCCGACCGCCGATTTCGCCGTGCTGACGGAGCCGGACGAGGCCATCACCCTCGCCTTCCCGGTCTTCGCCAAGCCGGTCGCCGAGGGCACGGGCAAGGGCATCTCCGGCGCCTCGCTCTGCCATGACGCGGCGGCGCTGCGCGACGTGGCGGCCATGCTGATCGGCCGCTTCGATCAGCCGGTGCTGGTGGAAAGCTGGCTGCCGGGGCGCGAGTTCACCGTGGGCATCGTCGGCGCGGGCGAACCCGTCGCGGCGATGGAGGTGATGATGACCGAGGCCGCCGAGAGCGGCGCCTATGGCTGGCTGAACAAGAAGGACTACGAGGGCCGCATGCGCTACCGCCTCGCCGGCGATGCGGAGGCGCTGGCGGCGCGGGACGTGGCGGTGGCGGCGTGGCGCGCGCTGGGCTGCCGCGACGGCGGCCGCGTGGACGTGCGCAGCGACGCGCACGGCCGTCCGCACTTCATCGAGATCAACCCGCTGCCCGGCCTGCATCCAGTGGACAGCGACCTCGTGATCCTCGCCGGGCTCGCGGGCTGGTCCTACGACCGGCTGCTCGCGACCATCGTCGGCCATGCCTGCGCACGGAACGGGCTGCCATGGCGCGCTGTCTGATCCTGCACCAGCACGTCCCGGCCGATGCGCCGCCGGACGAGCAGGACGTGCTGGAGGAGATCGCGGCGGTCGAAGCCGCCCTGCGCGCGCTCGGCTGGGAGACGTCGCGCCGCGCCCTGGGCCTCGACCTGTCGGGTGCGGCTGCGGCGCTCGCCGCCGATCCGCCCGACCTCGTCTTCAACATGGTCGAGAGCCTGCCCGGGGCCGGCGCAGGCGGCCCGCTCGCGGCGGCGGCCCCCGCCCTGCTCGCGGCACTCGGCCTGCGCTTCACCGGCAACGGGCTCGCCGCCATCGCGCTCACCGCCGACAAGCGCGCGACCAAGGCGGCGCTGCGCGCGGCCGGCGTGGCGGTGCCGCCGGAGGCCGATGCCTGGGCGGGGCGCTTCATCGTCAAGCACGCGCGCGAGCATGCGAGCTTCGGGCTCGGCGCGGAGTCGGTGGTCGCGGAACGCCCCGATCCGCCGCCGGGCTGGTTCGCCGAGGCCTATATCGACGGGCGCGAGTTCAATGTCGCCCTCGTCGGCCCGGTCGACGCGCCGGAAGCCCTGCCGGTGGCGGAGATGGAATTCGCCGCGGACTGGCCCGCACACATCCCGCGCATCCTCGACTACGCCGGCAAGTGGGAGCCGGAGCATCCGCTCTATGCCAAGGCATGGCGGCGGTTCGACACGGTGCCGGACGCGCTCGCCCGCCGCCTCGTCCGCATCGCGCGGCAGGCTTGGGCGGCGACGCAGTGCAGCGGCTATGCGCGGGTGGATTTCCGCGTGGCGCGCGACGGCACGCCATATGTGCTGGAGGTCAACACCAATCCCTGCCTGACGCCGGAGATGGGCATCGCCGCGGCGGCGGAGCAGGCGGGCTGGTCTTACTCCGACCTGATCGCGCGCATCGTCGCCGCCGCGATGCCGGCGCCCGTTGCTGCGGTGACGCGGCCGGTGCGGCGCGATCCGCCGCCGGTCGCGTTGCGGCGGCATCTGGTGCGGGGCGACGATGCCGCCATCGGCGCGCTGGTCCGCGCCACCGGCTTCTTCACCGAGGCGGAGTGCGCGGTGGCGGTGGAACTCGCCGAGGACAGGCTGCGGCATGGCGCGGCGTCCTCCTACCGCTTCCTGATCGCGGAGCAGCCGCACGGGCAGATGCTCGGCTATGCCTGCCTCGGGCCGACGGCGTGCACGGAGAGTGCGTGGGACCTGTACTGGATCGCGGTGCATCCGCTGGCGCAGGGCAGCGGCCTCGGGCGGCGTCTCGCCGATGCGGCGATGGCGGAGATGCAGGCGGAAGGCGGTACGCGGCTCTACGCGGAGACGGCGAGCAAGCCGCTCTACGCGCCGACGCGGCGCTTCTATGCGGGGGCGGGGTTCACGCTGGTCGCGGAGGTGCCGGATTTCTACGCGCCGGGGGATGCGAAGCAGATCTGGGTGCGGACGGATCAGGGGGTCGGCTGATACCGACGGGCTTTGCCGCTGATCTTCTCATCGGCGGCGCGAGCAGTATCCGTTCGCAGGGTTGACGTGGCGGCCGGATGCAAACCAGGGACTCATACCGGCCAGCCCTTCGGCTGACCCGATATGAGTCTTCATTTCGCGCGCAGCCGCCACGTCAACCCTGCGCGCGGATACCGTTCGCCTTGCCGATGAAGAGCTATCGGCAAGGCTCGGCGGTATCATACCAGGCCAGCCGAAGTCCGGCCGGCATGAGTCATCCCGCCGCGGCCCGGTCCGGATGGGCGATGCGGATCCCGGACAACGGCGCATTTCGATCGGGGCGTGACCATGGTCGCCAGCGACAGTTTCTCGGAATTCCTGCGTGAGCAGCTTGCGCCGCTCGGCCACATCTCCATGCGGCGCATGTTCGGCAAGACCGGCGTGTTCTGCCATGGCGTGATGTTCGGGATCGTCAGCGACAACACGCTCTACTTCCGCGTCGATGACGGCAACCGGGTGGCCTTCGGCGAGGCTGCATCGTCCCCGCCGCTCAACTACGAGAAGCAGGGTCGCATGATCGACCTCTCCTTCTGGCGCGCGCCGGCGCGGCTGTTCGACCAGCCCGACGAACTCATCGCTTGGGCGCATCTGGCGCTGGCAGCGGCGCGGCGGGTCGCGGCGGACCGCAAGCCGAAGATGCCGCGGCGAAATGCGAAGCGCTGAAGGCGGCCGGGCATTGCGCTTGCCGACCGAGCGGCGGCGTATCATTCATCGCGTCGGATACCGGACCCGAGCCGGCAATAGCACTTGCATCTGACGGGTGCCGTGTTCGCGAACCTCGGCCTCGCGGGCCGGTAGATGAGGCCGAGGCCGACCCCAGGAATCCCATGACGAATTTCTTCGAAAGCCCGTTCCGCGGGAAGCTGCTGTCCGGGCAGGTGACGAACCCGAACATCCTCGTCGGCCGCTACAGCTACTATTCCGGCTGGTACCACGGGCACTCCTTCGACGACTGCGCACGCTACCTGCTGCCCGACCGCAACGACGTGGACCGGCTGATCATCGGCAGCTTCTGTGCCATCGGCAGCGGCGCGAGCTTCATCATGGCCGGCAATCAGGGCCACCGCGCCGACTGGGTCTCGACCTTCCCGTTCCACTACATGCGCGAGGAGCCGGCCTTCGTCGACGCCGCGGACGGGTATCTGCCGGCGGGCGACACGGTGGTCGGCAGCGATGTCTGGATCGGGTCCGAGGCGATGGTGATGCCCGGCATCCGCATCGGCCACGGCGCCATCGTCGGCAGCCGCGCGCTGGTGACCCGCGACGTGCCGCCCTACGCCATCGTCGGCGGCAATCCCGCGCGCGTCATCCGCATGCGCTTCCCGGAGGAGCAGGTCGCGATGCTGCTGGAGATGGCGTGGTGGGACTGGCCGATGGAGCGCATCGCCGCCGCGATGAAACTGATCTGCGCCGGCGACGTGGCCGCGCTGCACGCCTTCTGGAAGCGCGCCCCATAGAGCATTCTCCGCTCACGCAGAGCCGACGGGTCGAAGAAAGCCCTACGCGAAGGCGATCGCCGGCGCCTTCTGGCCGCGCCGTGCCAGGGCCGCGGTCAGCGTGTTCTCCAGCAGGCAGGCGATGGTCATCGGCCCGACACCGCCCGGCACCGGCGTGATCGCGCCGGCATGGCCCGCGACCTCGGCGAAGGCCACATCGCCCGCCAGCCGCCCGTCCGGCAACCGGTTGATGCCCACGTCGATCACCACGGCCCCTTCCGCGACCCAGTCGCCGCGCACCATCTCCGGCCGGCCCACGGCGGCGATCAGTACCTCCGCGCGGCGGCACTCGGCGGCGATGTCGCGGGTGCGCGAGTGCGCGAGCGTCACGGTCGCGTCCGCGCCGACCAGCAGCCGCGCCATCGGCCGGCCGACGATCGCGCTGCGCCCGATCACGAGCGCGCGCGCCCCGGCCAGCGACACGCCCTCCGACGCCAGCAGCCGCATCACGCCGAGCGGCGTGCAGGGCGTGAGCGCGGGCTCGCCGCCCGCCATCCGCCCGACATTCAGCGGGTGGAACCCGTCCACGTCCTTGGCGGGGTCGATCGCCTCGATCACCGCGGAGGTGCGGATATGCGCCGGGAGCGGCAACTGGACGAGGATGCCGTCCACCGCCGGATCGGCGTTCAGCCGGGCGATGCAGGCGAGCAGCTCGGCCTCGGCCGTGTCGGCCGGCAGGCGGATGGTCGCCGAATCGAACCCGGCCTTCGCGGCGGCGCGGTCCTTGTTGCGGACGTAGATCTGGCTCGCCGGGTCGGCCCCCACCAGCACCACGCGCAGGCCGGGGCGGAACGGCAGGGCCGCGGTGCGCTCGGCGATCCGGTCGCGAAGCCGGGCGGCGACCGCCTTGCCGTCGATGATCCGCGCGCTCATCGGCTCACAGCACCGCAGGGGCGATGGTGCGCCACAGGAAGATGCGCAGCGCCTGCAGCAGCAGGATGACGATCACCGGGCTGATGTCGATGCCGCCGAGATCCGGCAGGAACCGGCGCACCGGCCTGAGCGCGGGTTCGGTGATGCGGTAGAGGAAGTCGCCGATCGTCCAGACCACGCGGTTGCGCGTGTCCAGGATGCCGAAGGCCGTCAGCAGGCTGAAGACGGCGGCGATGATCAGCGCCCAGATATACAGGCCGATGAGCTGATCGATGAACCAGAGCAGCGCTTCCATCCTCGTCTCCGTCGGCGGCGCGGCCTGATACCGGCGGGGGCCGCGTGGGGCAAGCGGGGCGCTTGACGGAGCGCGGCTTGCCGCCCATACACCGCGCCTTGCGCGGGACGGGGCTGTAGCTCAGTTGGGAGAGCGCGTCGTTCGCAATGACGAGGTCAGGGGTTCGATTCCCCTCAGCTCCACCACCGCCCGCGCCACCACCTTCCTGATCTTCCACGGGAAATCCGGCTGAATCCCGGACCCGGCGATCTGCCGCGCCGCCCCCAACGGCGACCTCGCCTTGCAATCGCGCGCCAGGACCCCCACATGGGCCGGGTCAAGTTTGTCTGGTCCGGCCTGCTCTCCGAGTTCGCGATCGAACGCCGAGCCTGGTGTCCGTCCCCTGCAGAAGTTTGATCCGCCATGCGGCGTTCGCATGGTGGCACACCCGTGTTCGATCGGAACATCAATGTCCAACGGCACCATCAAATGGTTCAACGCCACCAAGGGCTATGGCTTCATCCAGCCGGATGACGGCAGCAAGGACGTGTTCGTCCACATCTCCGACGTGGAGAGGGCCGGCATCGCGGCGCTGAAGGAGGGCGACAAGCTCACCTACGACGTCCAGCGCGACACCAAGGGCAAGCTGTCGGCCTGCAACCTGCGCGCCGCCTGACGTCCCGGCTCACCGGACCACGGACGGGGGGCGTCCCATGCCCCCCGGACCCGCCTGCCCGCCGGTTCCTCACCGAGGTTCCGGCGGCGCCGATCCGCCGGACGCATGCGGCATCCCCCGATGCCATGCCGGACCCCGCGGAACGGCTTCCCCACCATCCATGACTGCAAGGAGATCAGGCGCGCCCGCCCAGGCGGACCGCGCGCCGGCAAAGCATATGCACACACTACCCGCTCGCCGTGTCATCGAACGGCACCCGCTTCCCATCGCGCGCGCGACGCAGCCCGCGCCCCGTGATCCCGAGCCGCTGGCGCTGTCGCCGGCGGAGATCCGCCGGATCGTGCTCGACATCATCGGCTAGGCCACGCCTGCCATCACGCTCCGGCCCTGCGACGTGGGCGGGGCGTCAGCGCAGCATGACGCTGGTGCGGCCGCTCCGTGAGGCGACGCGCATGTCGATCTCACACCGGCCAGTCTTTCGGCTGCCCCCACACCGGCATCGGAACCTGCCCGACCGGCGGCAGGACACACCGGAGCCGCCTCAGCCGGATCGGGTGTCGGACGGAGAGGACGAGCGATCATCCGGCATCGTTCTCTGCCGCTCCCCGCGGACAGATGGTCGCCCCACCTCTCCCCCACGGCCCGCGTACCTTGCCAGCCCGCTTGCAGCGCCGCTGCGCCGGCCCGATTCATCCGCACGTTGGACCGATAGCGACCGGGGCAGGCCCCCGTGAAACCGACCCGCCCCACTTCCCACGAGACGGCGGCGCCGTAGAAGGTGCGCGGCGCCGCTTCGCCCCGACCGAAGCCGGGCCCGGCTGCTGTGCGAGGAGCCACTGACGTGCCGGACACACTCACCACCTGGACCCTCACCGAAGGCCATGCCGGCATGCGCGCGCAGGCCGAGGGCCTCGCCGAGGCGATGAGGCTGGCCGCGACCGCAAAGGACCTGCGCGCGCGCCTGCCGTGGGACTGGCTGCCCGGGCGGCTGTGGCCGGCGCCGCTCGCCTGCGTCACGCCGCGCCTCGTCCCGCCCTGGCCGGACATCGCCATCTCATGCGGCAACGTCGCCGCCCCGGTGGGGGCCGCGCTGCGGCGGAAGGGCGTCCGCGCGGTGCACGTGCAGAACCCCAAGCTCGATCCCGGCCGGTTCGATGTGGTGGTCGCCAACCGCCATGACGGCATGTCCGGGCCGAACGTCATCGTCACCCGCACCACCCTGCACCGCGTCACCCCCGGCCGGCTGGCCGAGGCGCGCGCCGCATGGGCGGACCGCCTCGCGCATCTGCCGCGGCCGCTGGTCGCGGTGCTGGTCGGCGGATCGAACGGGCGGTTCACCCTCGATGCCGGCGTCGGGGCGGCCCTCGCGGACCGGCTCGCCGCGATGATGCGGGCGGATGGCTGCGGCGTGTTCGTCACGCCCTCGCGGCGCACCGATCCGGTGGTGACCGCGACGCTGGCCGGCAAGCTGCGTCCGCTCGGCGCGGAGGTCTGGGATTTCACCGGCGAGAACCCGTATTTCGGCCTGATCGCCTCGGCGGACGCGATCGTGGTGACGATGGACAGCACGTCGATGGTCAGCGAGGCCTGCGCCACCGCCGCACCCGTGCTGATCGCGGAACTACCCGGCCGCTCCCGCCGCATCGGCCAGTTCCTTTCCGGCCTCGCCGCGGACGGGCGCACGCGCCGTTTCGAGGGGCGGCTGGAGATGTGGCCCGTCACGCCGATCAACGACACGGCGGATGCCGCTGCCGAAGTCCGCCGCAGGCTGGGGCTGTAGCGAGGCAGCCACGCGCAACCCGCACCCCGGAAAACGAAGGCAAGGACCGTCATGCAAGATCCCCTCTCCCGCCCGGCGGGAGCGGGAGGGGCCCGCGCTTGCGCGGGAGGGTGAGGGGTCTCGACACCTCGCCGTCCCGCCGGCGCACGCACCCTCACCCCGACCCTCTCCCGCCAGCGGGAGAGGGGGAGCCCGCATCACATCCGGTAGAAGACCAGCCCGCCGACCTCGGCCACCGGCGGCTCGCCCACCGCCCAGCGCGGCAGCACCTCCGCCGGGTGCCAGCGCGTCGCGCCGCGGGCGTGGTCGGGCAGCAGGCCGGCGAGCGCGCGGGAGGCGATGCGGCGGCAGGCATCGGGCACCGGCCCGGTCGCGGCGGGCACGCCCGCGACGCCCGTGCGCGCGAACAGCACCGCCAGCGCCTCCAGCCCACGCACCGGCCGCCCCGCGCCAGCCGCGTGCAGCGCGCGGGCCAGGCGATCGACCTGCATGCTCACGCCCGCCCCGCCCGGAAGCTGGTGCTGATGGCATCGAGCTTCTCCTCGATCCGCTCCACGCTGAGCGCGAGGCGGCGTTCCATGTCGCGCGCCACCTCCAGCGCGACGTAGCCGCGCGCGACATCCAGCTTGAACGTGGCCAGCTCCTCCCGCAGCCGGCCCATCTCGGCGCCGTCGCGGCGTTCGCCGGCCTCGATCCGGTCCGCGACCTGCTGGCGCAGCCCGTGCAGCATCCAGAACAGGCCGCCCACCACGGGCAGCTCGATCGCCGTCACCCAGGTGACCGGGTCGAAGCTGAAGCCCATCGGGCTTCTCCTTTCACTTGCATCAGGGGATGGGGGGCGCGACATGTCGCACCGATGTGGAATGAGCCGTATCTGGAGACATGCTGCCGCTCCGCCCTGCACCGGCTGGTGCAGGCCGGCGGCGTCGGCCGGCCGGGCGGGCTGAAGGACGGGCCCTGCCTCGTCCGCCTCACCGGCATGGGCTTCGTCTGCGAACGCGCCGACGGCCGCTACGAGATCACCGCCGAAGGCCGTGCGCGGCACGCAAGCGAGGTCATGAAGCGGGCCGAGGCGGCAGCGTAGCCGCACCCCGCCAAGGCGGCGGCCGGGCGGGCAGGCTCCGCCGCGGCAGCCGCGCCGGTTCGGCGAGCAGCACGCCCGCCACCGCATCCAGCGCATCGTCCTTCAGCCCCGCCGCACCCGGCCGCCATGCCGCCATCTCGGCGGCGAAGGACGTGGCGAACACGCTGTCATGCGCGTGCAACCGTTTCGCCGCGAGCACCGGATCGAAGGCGGCGAGGATGCGCTCCTCCTTCCGCCGGCTCGATGCCTGCTCGCGCACCGCGAACGCCACGCCGAGCTCCGCCGCCACCTGCCGCAGCAGGTCCGGCAGGAAGCGGCCGATGCCGTTGGTCTCCACGAACACCACCGGGATCGCGAGCTCGTCCGCGATGCGCGCGACCAGCCGGCATTGCTGCGTGGCCGGATCGGGTGCCGCGGCGGGATCGACGGTCAGGTAGGCGACGCGCTGGAGGAAGCGGTCGCCGGCATCGTCGGCGAACAGCGCCGCCAGCACCGAATGATCGCCCTTGCCCGGGCGGCCGAACGCCGGGTCCCACCACGCGGCCCCCGAGACCATCCGCCGCCGCCCCAGCCAGAGCTGCGCGGTGCCGTTCGCTTCCCGCAGTTCCGGCACCTCGCGGTAGCGGACCATGAGCGCGGGATCGAGCCGTGCCGCTTCCTCCGCCTCCGCGACAAGCTGCATCTGCCGGGCGAATTTGCGCGGGCCGACGCGGCGGCGGAGTTTGGCGATGGTCTCCGCATCGAACCGCTCCGGCCAGGCGGACCGGCCGCGCGCATCCAGCAGCGGCACGACCAGCCGCGCATAGCCGCCGAGGAAGCCGGCCTCGCCATCGGCGTAGATCGTCTCCGCGCCGTGCGGCGTGCCGATGAACAGGATCGTCCCGCCCGGCGTCAGCACGAACTCCGTCTCGGCGAGGCGTTCGCGCAGTGCGGCGCGCTTGTCCTGCGTGTCGGCGGTGTTGGGCACCTCCACGTCGTCGCAGATGATCACGTCCGCGCGGCTGCCGGTGAAGTTGCCGACGATGCCCTGGGCCATCATCGACGGATCGCGCGGCGCGCCCGGCCGCGTCACGCCGAAGCGGTCCGCCGCCCACGGTTCGCCGCCATCGGGGATCAGATGGGCGCAGAGCGGATGACGTTCGATGATGCGGCGCACGGCGCTGACCATCTTGATCGCGAGCGCCTGGTCCGCCGCCAGCACGAGGATGCGGAGCGACGGATCGCGCGACAGCAGCCAGGCGCAGAACAGGCCGATGATCGTGCTCTTGCCGCAGCCGCGGAAGGCCATCAGCAGCAGCCGCGTGTCGCCCGCCCGCATGCGGTCGCGCAGCCAGCGGGCGATGCGCAGATGCACCGCCGGCATGGTCTGGCGGTTGCGCCGCGTCCAGATCCAGACGAACTCGGCGAAGCCCGAATCAGGCGGTGGCCGCCTCGGCATCCGTGTCGTCCTCCGGCGGCAGGTTGGCGCGGGCCTCGGCGATCAGCGCGGGCAGGTCGGCGATCTCCTCGCCGGCGCCCAGCAGCTTCGCGACCTTCAGCAGATGCTCGATATGCGCGAGGGCCGCGCGGCAGGCGGCCTGATAGGCGGCGAACAGCTTCGCCTGCTCCGGGTCCGCCGGCAGCATCAGCATGTCGCGGTAGCCGAGCAGGATGCGTTCGATGGCGCGCAGCACTTCCGCGCGGCCCATGAGCGGCGCGGTCATGACTTCACCAGCCGCACGCGCACCGTGCCCGCGACGAGATCCGCCGAATCCGCGGTGCGGTTCCAGGCGGTGACGGTGACCTTGTCCGTCGCGCCCACCTGCGCGGCGAAGATCACGCCGCTGGTCGCGAGCGAGAACGCCGCCTGCACGTAGTCGCCCGGCCGCGCACCGGTGAGCGAGACGGTGAGCTGCGCCGTCGCGCCGGCAGCGATGGCGGGCGGGTCCCATGCGGCCTCCGCGTGCAGCACGTTCGACCCGGCCGGCACGAAGGGCGTGCCGGTGACGAGCGAGGGGGCGTGCTCAGGCGGGGTGAACAGCCGCAGCGCGCGCAGCGTGCCCGGCGTACCCGCCGCATAGACGCCGACGATGGCGAAGACCACGGCGGGATCGAGGCGGATCGCCTGCAACCGGCTGAGATTGGCATCCGACAGGTCGGCCGTCGTCTCGAACCAGCGCGAGGCGGCGTTCCACGCCACGCTGCCGCCGGAGAAGCGCACCAGCGCACCCGCGGTCAGCAGCGTGCCGCCAGCGTCGAAGCACTGCACGAACAGCCGCAGCCCGCTTCCATCCACGGCCAGCGCATAGTCGCGGCACTCCGCCGTGCGGGCGACGAAGCCGAGGCCGCGCGCGGCGGCGATGGTCACGTCGGCCGCGTTGAGCGCGAACCCGTCGAGCGCGCGCGCGGCCAGCGCGGCGATCGTCGTGGGCGCACCCGAGGGACTGGTCGCCACGCAGGCAAGACCGATGAAGCCGGTTTCCATCGCCGACCAGCGAAACGCCGCCGCGCGCACCGAATCCACGCTGCCGATGGGCCGCGTCGCCGCCGTGTGCGCGGCGGCCTGATGCAGCGTGCGCACCACGGCGCCGGCGCGGGTGGCGGAGGCCGCATAGTCCACGTCCACGCGATAGGCGTGCGTCGCGACATAGGCGAGCTCGTAGCAATGATCCTGCGCCGCGCCGGTGTGCCGCGCGACGAAGGGGCTGCACGCCTCCATCCGGCCGGCGAGCATCACCACGCCGCGGCTGCTCACCTCGCTCAGCACCGGGATCGCCGCCGTGGTGCCGTTCACCGCAAGCTCGAAGTTCGGCGCCTCGAACACATGGCGGTTGTGCAGCAGGTAGGCGCCCGGCGCGGCGGAGAAGCGGATGCCGAAGCGGTCGATGGCCGCGTTCACCCCGCTCGCGATGCCGAAATGCCCGCCGATGTAGCGCACGGAGTTGTTCCAGCCGGCGGCCGTGCCGGTGCGGATGTCGAGGCCGATGCGGTTGTTGACGATGCGGCCCAGCGTGATCGTCGTGTCCTCGAAGCCGCGCTGTTCGCCCAGCGTGCGCACGCCGATGGTGAAGCCCTCGGCCTGCCGGATCTCCACCACCGAGGCGTCGAGGTTGCGCAGCACCACGCCGATATCCGCCTCGTCCGTCCAGGGCGAGACGGTGGCGCGCTGCACGCGGATGCCGGCGTATGACTTCTCGCCGTTGCGCACCGCGCCGCCATCCCCCAGCGTCAGCCCCGCATAGCCGCCGCCCTCGGCGACGATCAGCCCGCGCATCAGCACGCCCGCGGCGGCACCCGGCACGATCACCGGGCCGGTGATGCGGTAGGTTCCCTCGGGGATCTCCAGCACGCGGCCCTGGAACGCCGCCACCGCGGCGGCGGTGTTCAACGCCGCCGTGTCGTCCGCGATGCCGTCGCCGGCCGCGCCATGATCGCGGCGCGCGTTGACCATTCCGCTTTCGGGCGCGGGCGCGCTCTGCGTCGGATAGACCGCGAGCCGGCCCGCCGCGTCGAAGCCGAGCAGGCGGGAGGCGCGGCCGGCGGGCACCGTGCCGATCTCGGCGAAGTCGTCGGCCGCGAGAAGCAGAGCGCGCTGCGTCGCCTCGGAGACCTGCTGGAGGGCGGCGACCTGGTAGTCCAGCTCGTCGTTCAGCGTGCGGGCGCGCAGCACGCCGTTGTGCTGGAAATCCGTGGTGCGCGCGAGCTTCAGGTTGCGCCGCAGCGTCACGCGTGTACCGGCGCGCGGCGCGGCATCCAGCGTGGCGGCGCCGCCATCGGAGTGGCCTGCGCCCGCAACGGCATAGCCGCCCGATTGCGGCACGCCATCGAGCAGCACCTGCAGATCGGCGGGCTCGAAGATCGGGAACGGATAGGTGAACGACGCCTGCGTGCCGTCCGCCACGTACTGCACGCGCGGCGCGCGGTCGCCGATCACGATGTGCTCGGTCATGGAAATACCTCTTGCGAACGGCACGCGTTCGACGCGCGCCCGGCGATCGGGGACGAAGAAGAGATCGGTCAGTCGAGGAGGTTGCGCAGCGCCCCGCCGAAACTGGTGGCGGAGCGGATGAAGGGCGTGAGGTTGCCGACATCGTCGAGCAGCGAACGGCGGCCGGCCGACAGCCGCGAGCGATAGGCGGCATCGTCCGCCGCCTGCGCCTCCGCCGCGTCGCGCGACAGGCCGGCGACCAGCGCATCGGTCGATCCGCCGCCCGCCCCGATGCCCGAGGCGCCCGCGCGTGCCCGGGCGGAGGCAATGGTGCGGTTCAGCGCCTCTGCGCGCTGGCGCTGCGTCTCCGCCTGCTGCGCGGATCGCTGCGCATCGGCGGCGGCAAGCTGCTTCCGCTGCTGCTGGTGCTGGCGGATCTGCCCGTACATGCCGAGCCCCGCGGATGCGATGCCGGCGACGGAGGAAAGCTGCGACATCAATCGGTGATCCTGATCTGGGTGGTGACGGAAAGCAGCGTCATCGGCAGCGGGTCCGCGCCCTCGATGCGCCACAGCGGCCGCGTGGCATCGCGCCGCCAGCCGAGCGCGCGGAGCACGACATCCCCGGTGACGCGCGCGGGTGCGGCATCGAGCAGGCCGGTATCCAGCCGCCGCAGCGGTACCGGCAGCAGGCCGCGGCCGATATCGGCGGCAAGCGTGGCCGTCTCCAGCACGCGGAACGACACGCTGACGAGGCGCAACGGCGCCGCCCGCGCACCGAACGGACCGGCGAGAGCGGGCGGCAGCGGCTCGATCGCATGGGTGAACCTCAGACCGGCCTGAAGTGCGCGGCACGGCGGATCGAGCGTGACGCGGCCGGCAGCGACCGTCGCAAGCCCGCGCGGCGCGCCATCGGCGAGCAGCCCGACCTCGCTGCCGTTCAGATGCACGAGTCCCGTCCATGCCGCGCGCGGATCGGGCGCACTGCCGTCGATCCCGGCATCGAAGGCCATCTCCGGATCGAAGCGTTCCAGCCGCATCGTGCCGGCGCGCTCGACCGCCGCGTAGACCACGCCCTCGATCTCCGCGAGCGAGCGGAAGGCGCCCTCGGTCTGCTGCCGCGTCCAGGCCGTGACTTGCTCGGCGCGATACAGCGTGAGCGTGGCGCAGCTTCCATCGCTCATCGCGACGTGCAGCAGCCGGCGGAGCTGGTCGTAGGCGAGCGCGACGGGCCGGTCCACCAGATGCCGGGCGACCAGCGCGAGGTCGTTCGACTGATACGCCTGTGCGACATCGGTGTACGCGAACTCGTGCACCGCGCCGCCGGAGCGGGCGACGTAGATCGTGCTGCCGTCCACATCCACCGGCGGGATCATCCGGTCCACCGGCGAGCCCACGCGCGTCTGCCGGTTGATCTGGATGTTCGCCGGCGTCAGCGGATCGCCGCTGACCATCCACTCCGCGCCGGAGGTGAACAGTTGCAGATGCCGGCCGGAGAAGACCGCACGGATCGCGTTGACCTGGTCGGAAACCAGCGCGAACTCGATCGCCTCGTCGTCGAGGCCTGTGCCGAGGTCGAAGTTGAACAGGTCGCCCGACCGCGACAGCCACAGCCGGTTCGGCAGGTCGCGCGTGCCGCCGATGACGAGCCGGTCCTGATGGAAGCACACCGACACCGGCCAGCCGCGCGCGGGGCTGAACGCGGCCTCGTCCCAGTCCACCGTCGCGTCGGTTCCCGCCAGCTCCTCCAGCACATCCGCGGTGGCACTGGCCGCGCTCGCGACCGCGGCGATCGAGACAGCGCGCCCGCCGATGCGGAACGCTGCACCGACATGCGCGGCGGCGAACACGGGCGCGGATGCGGTGAGCGTGATGGTGCCGGTGGTGCCGCTCGGCCGCAGCGTGATGCCGGGTGCGGCGAAGCGGTGGAACGGCCGCCGCACGATCGCCCAGTCCGCCAGCGTCCAGCTTGTGTGCAACGTGCGCGTGATGCGCTTCGGCGGCACATCGGGATGCGTCACCAGCAGCGTGTCGGCCGATTGCGTCATGCCGAGTTGCGGCAGATGCGCTGCCGTCCACGGCGTGGCGAAGCTCGCCACCGCCACGTCGTTCATGAACACGGTGGCGAGGCCGTGCGTCAGCGCGATCAGGTAGGTCTGCTCGGTGTTGAACTCGAAGGCGACCAGCCGCGCTGTACCGACGAGCATGGCGACATGGCGCAGGCCGGGGCGGCGGGTCACGCCGCCGGTGGGCTGGATGAACACGTTGCGCAGGAGCCGCGCGCCGTTTTCGTAGGCGCGCAGGTCGGAGCGGCCGTACATCTCGGGCGCCAGCTCGCCGGCGGCGAAGCTGGTCTTGGTGCTGCGGGATGCGCCCATGGCTCAGCCCCGCGCCGCGACCAGCGAGAAATCCTCGATCGCGCGCGGCGTGTCCTGCTGGCTGTCGGTCAGCCGCGCGGCGCGCAGCTCGCTGTCGGCGAGCCGGTAGAGCAGCTCCGCGCGCGCGGTGTTCTCGGTCAGCGGAATGCAGAACTCCGCCGCGAGCTTCGCGATCAGCGCGGAGGCGAAGAAGGGCGGGAATTCCGCCTCGTCCGGGCGGAAGATGTAGGTGAGCATCACCGCAGCCACGCTCGCGTGCAGCCGGTTCTCGGCGATGCGGTAGGCGACGCCCTGCCCGCGCCCGGACGCACCGGCCGAGAGTGCGCGCAGGTAGTCGGCGGGAAGCTGGAAGGCGTGCGCGTAGTCCGCTGGCGGCACGCCGGCAAGGCGCGGCAGCGCGCGCTGGGCGGTGGCGAAGGTCCAGGGGTGGGCGGACAGCAGCGCGTCGCGGGCGGAGGGGTAGAGGTTGGCGGCGACCTCGGCTTCGGCCGTGCCTTCGTCGAAGCCGGCGATGGTCTGCGCGCCGATCTTCAGCAGCGCGCGCGAAGACAGGGCAAGCGCGGAAAGCGCCATTGGGCGGGGGTTCCTGGATGGAGGGGATGGATGGGGAATGGCGCATGCCGCCCTTCGCGTTGTCCCGCAGACAGAGCTTTGCGGAGGGCTGATGCAAGGCACGTCACGCAAGGTCCCCTCTCCCGCTTGGCGGGAGAGGGACAGGGTGAGGGGGATTGCGCGGAGGCAGAACCTCGTCGTGGTGCTGACGGACGCACCCTCACCCCGGCCCTCTCCCGCCAAGCGGGAGAGGGAGGAAGAAGGCGGCCCGTGTCAGTTCAGCGTGGCGATGGTCACCGATGCGCCTGCCGCGGTCACGCGCAGGATGCGCGCGCCATCGGCGGCATTGACCATGACCATATCGCCGACGGCCATCGCCTTGCCCGCTTCGTTCAGGAAGCCGGCCCCGCCGATCATCGCCAGCGTGTCGGCCCCGCCCCGGTAGTGCCAGAGCGTGAACCCGTTCGCGTAGGCGAGCACGGAGAGATTGCGGATCGCGAATGCCATCGCGGCTACTCCTTGCACCGCATCCGCACGATGCCGTCGCCGCTGATCAGCACGGCACCCTGCGACATCATGTTGTTGACGAAATGCGCCGCCCGGTCGCCGTGCCACGTCACGTCCGTCTGCACATCGGACCCGGAGGCATGGCCGATGGCGGTGCGGTGGTAGAAGTAGCAGTAGCGCAGCGCGCCGGACTTCGTGAGGCCGGAATGCGGCATCCACGTTGCACCCAGCCATGTCTTCGCCTGCGCGCCCTTCCACGGCAGCTCGTCGGCGCCGACGTAATCGGCGTTGGCGAACTCCTGGATCTGCAGCAGCTCGCTCCACTGCTTCCAGCCGACCACCGCATAGCGCTGGCCGTCATCGGGCACGTCGAGCGTGCCCAGCGTCTCGAACGCGAGCAGCACCTTCGCCTTGGTCAGCCCGTCGCCATCGGTGGTGCCGGCGGCGGTGCCCAGCGCCTCCCGCGTCGCGGCGTCCATCGCGGCGATGATCAGCTCGTCGGTCTTCCGGCCGAGTGCATAGGCACCGGCATTGGCGACGACGCCGCGCTCATCGTGCGCGATCTTCAGCTCGTCGAGCCGGTCGATCCATTCGCCGGCGTAGTAGTCCTGCAGGAAGCACTCGACCAGGCTGTGGTCAATGTTCATCACCGGCACGTAGCCGTGCCGCGCCTTGGTGCCCGCGACGCCCGCGCCGACACGCGGGAAGGCGGTGGACGCGCCCTTCACGCCCGTCCTGGAGCGGACGGTAGGGCGCAGCTTGGAGCCGAGGCGCTGATAGGCCTCGTGCACCTCCGTCTGGAACTGCTTGACGAAGGCCTGGTCGATCGTGACGGCCATGATCCTCACTTCACGTCAGATGCTTGGAAGAAGGCGGGGGAAAGGGCCGGCCGCGCGGTTGCCCGGATGGGCCGCGCGGGCGGCCCGCCGCGGACCCGATGGGGTTTCCCGCGGCGCAAGATGGGGCGGCGGGCCGTGGCAGCGAAGGGGGAAACCGCGCCACGGCCCGCCGGCGATGCAGGCGCCGGCCCGAGGGGGAGAAGGGCCGCCTGCCCCTGCATCGCAAGGCTGTCGTCATGCCGGCCTTACGGCTCACCCGGCATGAGTCGCGTTTCGCGCGCAGCCGTTACACAAACCCCTGCGCGCGGAGATCGTTCGCCCTGCCGATGAAACGTCATCGGCAGGGCCCGGCGATCAGCTATCCTTGAACAAACGGCGGAACCCGTCCGTGACCCGTCCCACAAAGGCGGGGTCGCGCTGCTTCCAGTAACGGGGATCGCGCACCATCGCGCGCAGCGAAGCCTCGCTGTCCTCGGGCGCGGGGCCGGCGCGGTCGAGCAGCGCGGGCTCGCCCTTCCGCATCATCCGCTCCAGCGCGATCACACCCTCATAGGTTGTGGTCAGCGCGGCGAACACCGCCTCCGGCAGGTTGGCGCGGCCCCAGGCGGCGATCTGCTGCGCGGCCTTCCGGAAGCGTTCCGGCCCACCGAAATGCGCGACGAGGCGCTCGGCCTGCCGGTCCGCCTCGAACTGCGCGGCGGCCTCGGCGATCAGGGGCAGCAGCCGTTCGGCGGCGAGGTCGTAGACGAGCTGCACCTGGGTCGGCGTGAAGCCGGCCTGGTGCAGCCGCGCGTTGATCTCCGGATCGGGGCCGGTCAGCTCGTTGCGCGGCTCGATCACGTAATCCTCGGGCCGCTCCGGCACGCCGAGCGCGCGCAGGAAGCGGATGCGGTCCTCGTCGGCCGCATCGGGGCCGGGGATGGCGGGCCGCTGGGACAGCAGCTTCTCCAGCTCGCGATAGGATTTCAGCAGCGCGTCGATGCGCACCTGTCCGGCGGTATCGTCCCAGAACTTCTCGGGCACGGCGGCCGGCCGCGCCGGCTTGCTCGCGCCCTCTGCGGCGCTGGCCAGAAGATTCTCGGCCATGAGTGGTCACTCCTGCGGGGGGATGTTGGCCGGGCGGGCTCACCTGCGTGAGCGCGCCCCGGCTGGCTTGCGAAACCGGTACGGGCTTCAGCCCGGCCGGGCAGCGTCAGGCTGAACGTGCCCAAGCAACTCGGACGGCGCGCCGAGCGTGCGGGCGAGGTAGCGGGCGGTGGCCGGCGCATCGATCAGCGCGGCGGCGTCGGGCCCCAGCGCGGCGACCGCCTGCAGCCACAGCAGCGCCGGCTGCGCGGCCGCGCGCGCCTCCACCTGCGCAAGCGGGGAGCGGTAGCGCAGCGCGATGCGGCTGCCGTCGAGGATCAGGTCGGGGATTTCGCCGCGGCGGCACAGGATCGCGAGGCAGCGGCCGACCAGCGGCGTCAGCAGTTCCGTCTGCAACCGGCCATAGGTCGCGCCCAGCAGCCGCGCGGTCTCGACACTGCGTTCCAGCACCTCGGTCGCGGTCATGCGCGCATCGGCGGGCGGCGCGAGGCGATCGGCGAGCAGCGCGTTGCGGATGCGCTTGCGCAGATCGTCCAGCACGAGCTGCGACACGTCGAAACGTCCCGGCGGGGCGAGCGGGGTCAGGCCCTGCGAGCCGACCGCCTTGGGAATGATCGCGCCGGGCACGAGGCGCACGTTCGCCGGGTTCAGCACGCCATCGTCATCCGCCTGCCAGATCCCAGTGACCGCGATGGACGCGTTCTTCAGCACCAGCTCGACGACCTTCTGCGCGGTGCGGATATCCGGCAGCGCCTTCATCACCGGCCCGCGCCCGTAGGTCTCGCCGGGCGCCTTCAGCCAGCGGAAGGCGATGAACGGGCTTTGCGCGAAGCGGCCCTGCGCCAGCGTCACCGGCGCGCTCTCCTCGGCGATGAGGATGGCGGCGAAGCGGTGGCCGTCGCGCTCGGGCCACGTCGCCTCGATCACCGGCAGCCGCGCCGCGTCATCCTTGCCCACGTTGCGCGGCAGGGTGGCGCCGGGGAAACGTTCGCGGATCTCCGCAACAGTCAGCGCGGCGGTGCGGAACACGGTGTCGAGCCGGCCTGAAGGACCCTGCTCCAGCACCGCCTCCTGCATCGGCACGGCGGTGAAGCGGAAGGCGGCATCCGCGCCCGGCGGCTGCTCCTCGACCGCGAGGACCGCCGTGCCGGCGACGACGAGGTCGAGGAAGGCCTGATGCATCTCGACCGCGAAGTTCGACTGGTCGAGATGCGCCTGCAGCGCCTCCGCCGCGTCTTCCAGCAGCGGCGCGACCTCCGCCTCCTCCGCCGAGCCGGCGAGGCCGCGCGCGGAAGCCAGCGCGAACCAGCGGCTCCAGGGCGGCGTGAGCTGGGAGACCAGCGAGGCCGCGAGCTGTTCGGCCGCATCGGCGGCGGTGCCGTCATACAGCGTCGGCCCGCCGAGGCCGGGGGTGCGCGGCAGTACGTGGTCGTAGCATTCCTGCCACACGCCCTCCCACGGGCGGCGGCGTTCGCGCGCGGTGCGGTAGCGGGCGAGGATCGCTGCGGGGGACATGCTCATTCGCCCAGCAACGACTTGCGGCTGGCGGCGAGCGCGGCCGGCAGCGGCTCCAGCACGCCGCGGCCGGAAGTCGCGATCGTCCCGCCCACGCCACGGCGGCTGCGATCGAGGTTGCGCTGCCGCGCCTCCGCCTCGGCCCTGTCGGCCGCCTGCGCGTTCGCATGGATCCGCGCCGCCGCGCTCTCGGCCGGCGCCTCCAGCTTCGGGGTTCGAAACAGCCCGCCCATCCGTCACTCCGTGTTGTCTGCCGCTGGGCCCCCGCACCGATGCCGCCCGAAAGAAAAAGGCCCCGTGGCGGGGGAGCCACGGAGCCTTCGGCAGGGGAAACAGGGGGATGACACAACGGACACAGCTCGCCCGTTGATGCGGTGATTGTTATCCTAATAATGAACGGGTGTCAAGATTTTTTTCTTGTGATTCGCGAGCAGCCGGTGGAGGCCGTGCGGTGTCAGGACGTATGCCCGCAGCCCGAGCAGGCGCAGGCAGACGGTGACGCAGGAGGCGGGAAGCAGCGGCGGCAGCAGGCTCGCCCGCGGCTGCGCGGGACGGAACGGCCCGAGAAGCGAGAACCCCGCCGCACGGTAGCGGCGGGGCACGTCAGCGGTGATCGGCGCCGGCAGGCGGGTGACCACCAGCCGGCCCGAGAGCGGATCGAGCAGCATCCACCCGCCCGCATCGCGGATCAGCGCGAAGCAGTGGCGGAAGCCCGGGCGCAGCAGCCGCAGCCACGGCTGATCCGCGCGCCCGCCGAAGCCGATCCAGATGAGCTGGCCGCCGGGCGCGACCGACATGCAGGCCATGGCGCGTCAGGCCACGATCCCCTTGGCGCGCAAGGGCCATTCCAGGCGCGACAGCGCCTCGTTCCACAACCGCAGGTCGCTGCGTTCGGCGGCGACACGCGCATCCGGCGCCGCCCCGCGCTCGCCCCAGATGCGCAGGATGCGCGCATGCACCAGGTCCACGCGCCGCTGCCGCCACAACCGGTCGAGGCACTTCACCACGTCGTCCGGCTCGCAGGGGCGCAGCACCGCGCCCAGCCCGGCGACGAAACGCGCCCCGTCGCGGCGCGCGACCAGCCCCGCCATGGTCCACAACCACGCCTCCTCGGCGGAGCGGAACGGCTGCGCCGCGGCCACCGAGTGGGGCTCCGCCGGGGTTGTGACGGTCCGGCGAAGGGGGATAGCGGAAGCGGCCACTCTGATACTCCTGCCCGCAATGGTTGCTGAACTGTAGGATTATTAACCATAAGTAGTACCCGACTTCAAGCCTAATATGCGCTTCCATTCCTAGATTCTGCTGGGCAACGGCCTGGGAATGGGCCATGATCGGGGGCATGGAGCACAACCAAGTCTGGCGGGCGATCGACACGCTTGCGGCCGAGTACGGGCTGTCGGCCTCGGGACTGGCGCGCAAGGCCGGCCTCGACCCCACGGCTTTCAACCCCTCCAAGCGCACGGGACCGGACGGGCGGCCGCGCTGGCCGTCCACCGAGAGCATCGCCAAGGTGCTGTCCGCCACCGGCGCGAGCCTGGAAGCCTTTGCCTCCCTGATCACCGGCAGCGCGCCGCTGCCCGCCTTCCAGCGCAGCGCGGCGAGCCGGCGCATCCCGCTGATCGGCCTCGCCCAGGCCGGGGGCGACGGATTTTTCGACGATTCCGGCTTTCCCGTCGGCGGCGGCTGGGACGAGATCGGCCTGCCGGACGTGGGCGACGCCAATGCCTATGCGCTGGAGATCTCGGGCGATTCGATGGAGCCGGTGTTCCGCGAGGGCGACATGGTCATCGTCTCGCCCGCCGCGCCGATCCGCCGCGGCGACCGGGTGGTGGTGCGCACCACCGGGGGCGAGGTGATGGCCAAGCAGCTCGCGCGGCGCTCGGCACGCCGGATCGAACTGAAATCGCTCAACCCGGCCTATCCGGACTACAGCTTCGAACTGCCGGAGATCGCGTGGATCCACCGGATCGTGTGGGCGAGCCAGTAAGAGCGGGGCGCTGCCCCGGACCCCGGAAGGGGCTTTGCCCCTTCACCCCACCAGGGGGCACGGCCCCCTGGACCCGCGAATCCTCAGGAAGGCTCTCAGCAGGTCGGTCGTCTCACCCCACCCCCACAACGATTGTTGTGGGGGTGGGG
>JBBCJT010000219.1:0-2558 GCA_037190665.1 Rhodovastum atsumiense
CGTGCCGATGGTGAACATCGTGCTGGTGGCGCTGTTCGCCGCCGGCGGGTCGGCGCGTCCCACGCCGCTCGGCGTCGCGCGCGCGCTCGCCACCAACCCGCTGGTGCTGGGCTGCGTCGCGGGGTTCGCGATGAACGTCGCCGGCGGCGTGCCGCCGGGCGCCGCGCCGCTGCTGCGCGCGCTGGGCGGAGCATCGGTCGCGCTGGGGCTGATGGCGGTGGGCGCAGCGCTGACGCTCGGCAGCCTGCGCGCGCGGCTGGACGTGCAGGCCGCGGCGTGGGCGATCAAGCTGGCGGCGGTGCCGGCCTGCGTGTCCGGGGTCGCCTGGCTGCTCGGCATCGATCCAGCGGTCGCAGCCCTCGCCGTGCTGTTCATGGGCCTGCCCACCGCATCCACCAGCTACGTGATGGCGCGGCAGATGGGCGGGGATGCGCCGCTGATGGCGGCGATCACCACCAGCCAGCACCTCGCCGCCATCGTCACCCTGCCGATCCTGGTGGCGCTGCTGCGATAGGCCGCACACGCGGCTGGCGGAGATGCTATCCTCCGCGCCACGCCGCCCTCGCAGGCGGCGACAATAACAGCCGCGCCGGGACCAGACGCCACACGCACGAGCCGACCCGCACTCCCGGCCCAGGGGATGGAGGCCTCACGCATGTTGCACCGCCGTCACGTCTTGATGGGAACCGCCGCCGCGAGCGCGGCGCTCGCACGCCCCGCGCTCGCGCAGGGGGCGGGGACCCGCACGCTGCGGTTCGTTCCCCATTCGAACCTCGCCGCCGTCGATCCGGTCGCGACCTCGGGCTACATCGTCCGCAACTACGGCTTCATGGTCTACGACACGCTGTTCGGCGTGGACACGCGCTTCCGGCCGCAGCCGCAGATGGTCGAGGCGCAGGAGGTGTCGGCCGACGGGCGGACATGGCGCTTCCGGCTGCGCGAGGGGCTGTGGTTCCACGACGGCGAGCCCGTGCGCGGCGTGGACTGCATCGCCTCCATCCGCCGCTGGGGCGCGCGCGACACGATGGGCCAGACGATCATGCGCATCGTCGAGGACATCACCGCGCCATCCGACCGCGATTTCGAGATCCGGCTGACCAAGCCCTTCCCGCTGATGCTGGACGCGCTCGGCAAGCTGTCCACGCAGGCGCTGTTCGTGGTGCCGGAGCGGGTGGGCAAGTCCGATCCGATGGTGCCGAACACGGAGACCGTCGGCTCCGGCCCGTTCCGCTTCGTCCGGTCCGACTGGGTGCCCGGCAGCCGCGCGGTGTTCGAACGGTTCGAGCGGTATCAGCCGCGGCCCGAGCCCGCCGACGGGGCGGCCGGCGGCAAGCGCGTGCTGGTGGATCGCGTGGAGTGGCAGATCATGCCCGACGCGGCGACGGCGGCGGCCGCCCTGCAGCGGGGCGAGATCGACTGGTACGAGCAGCCCGCCTACGACCTGCTGCCGGTGCTCGCGCGCAACCGCGACGTGGCGATCGAGGTGACCGATCCGCTCGGCGCGCTGATGATGATGCGCCTCAACCACCTGCATCCACCGTTCGACAATCCGGGCATACGCCGCGCGGTGCTCGCGGCCGTGAAGCAGGAGGACTACCTCGCCGCCGTCACCGGCAACCCGCAATACGCGAAGCTGTGCCGCGGCTTCCTGACCTGCGGCACCGATATCGGCGAGGACCAGGGCGCGGCACGCATGCCCGCCGATCTCGACGCGGCAAAGCGCGCGCTGACGGAGGCCGGATACGCGGGCGAGACGGTGGTGATCATCAGCCCAACGGACCTGCCGACGGTCCATACCATCGGGCAGGTGACGGCCGATCTGCTGGGACGGCTCGGGATGAAGGTGGAGTTCGTCGCCACCGACTGGGGCTCGGTGCTGGCGCGCCGTTCCAACCGCAACCCGCCGGCGCAGGGCGGATGGAGCATCTTCCACACGACCTGGGTGGGCCCCGATGTCGCGACCCCGGTGATCCACCTGCCGCTGCGCACCCATGGCGCGCAGGCCTGGGCGGGCTGGCCGACCGATCCGGAACTGGAGGCGTTGCGCGACCAGTTCATGGAAGCACGCGATCCCGCCGAGCAGAGGGCGCTGGTCGCGCGGGTGCAGGCGCGTGCGTTCGAGACGGTGCCGTTCGTGCCGCTCGGCCAGATCCAGCAGCCCACCGCCTACCGCCGCAACGTGCAGGGCATCGCCCGCGCGCCGGTGCCGTTCTTCTGGGATGTGAGCAAGTCGTAGGGGGGCGGTCTTCCTTTCGCGTGACGAAGGCGGGAGGCGCGCGCCATCCACGATGATGGCTTGTCTTCCGGCCGAAGGCAGGAGCCGTCACGCAAGGTGCCCTCTCCCGCTCAGCGGGAGAGGGACAGGGTGAGGGGAGTTTGCGCGGAGGCGTAACCGCACCGTTGTGCTGCTGGGCACAACCCTCACCCCGGCCCTTGTGTGTAGTGGCTCGAAACGGCGAGGTAGGCGTGCTCGCCGTCGTGCGGCGGTCCGGATCCCGCCTGGCCCTGGGCTGATCGAAGCCGTGGGAGAGTCTGGGGACCGGTCCGTCCCGGTGTTG